>CAZJCM010000001.1:0-65524 GCA_964544655.1 uncultured Sedimenticola sp.
ACCTCGGAGCGACGTACAAAGCCGCTGCCATCGAGCACCATCGCCAGGGTAAGCAGGGGGCTGTCCGTGCGCTTCTCTTTGGAGTGACCCCGTTTCGCTTTGGTATTGGCTGTCATCTCCCCCTCGAAATAGGTGTTGGTCAGATCATACAGGGTCACCGTGGTCGATAGCCCGAACAGATCACTGACCCGTTCAAACAGGGCCGTCTCCAGCGCTGTTTTCGAGGAGAGCAAGCGATCGGCGCAGCGGTACAGTGAGGAGAGGCTGATAGCCTCATAGTCCACATCCAACAACTCCCCCAGGCCACTGCGCTCACCGAGCCAGTGGTAGGTGCTCAACTCCGAGCCCGGCACGGCCATGCGCCCGATAATCGAGCCCAAGGCGGCCGCCCGCTGTGGGCCTGTGAAGCCCAGCGTCCCGAGCAATCCAGGGAAGTCCACCTGGCGCATCGCCCAGAGTGCGGCAGCCTCTACTCCCACCGTGCGTGGGCGCAGCAGTTCCATGGAATCCACATCGACCGACTGCACATCGGCGGCAGGGGACGAGGGTGTTTCAACGGCACTGCGCGGCTGCTTGGCGCGGGCAAGCAGCTGTGCCGTGATGCGTTGGGCGTGACGTTCGAGCGCCGCTGGACAGGAAGATGGCACCAAGGCCGCCTGTGCGCTGAGCAGTTCCTCAATGCGGGCGCACAGCGTCGGCCATTGCGCCTGCTCCACATCGAAATGGCGACCGAGATTGAGCAGGGTGATCTGCTTGACTTTGCCACCTACCCGTTCGGAACGCACCAGCCGGTGGGTGTAATACCGTTCGCCGGTGCTGGTGTTGCGGGTTTGGGTGCGTCGTATATACATATGGCCGACGCTACCGAAATTGGAATGAGAGTACAAGGGGGTATACGAAATATTATGGCACTACTTTCTGATTTATAGACTTCCTGAACGGAAAATCAATAAGTTAAAGCCATATTAGGATCGATTTTGCTCAGTAGCTGACAAATATGGGTTAGCGCGATACTGGTTGCGCCAGTGTCCAGCAGCATGTCTGTGGTGCGCCCGTTGATGCTGCCAACGGTGCGATAACTGCCCGCGGCGTCACGCAGGATCCTCACCTCGAAACGCTCCCGCTTGGCATAGTTACCACCTACATGATGGCCCAGTTCATACTCCCTTCGCTCGCCATCGACCTCGAGCAACGCCTTGCGTGCGGTTGCCGAGATCAACAGCACACCTTCCGGGCTCTTCTCGCCGGCACGCAGAAAACGTTGGTGTCCGTCGATCTCCAGCATCACCTTGCCGGAGAAAAGGGCCATCACACGGATACGCCCGACCGCTTGTGCCTCTTCTTCCAGGCCACAGAGCGTCAGCACCAGCAACAAAGAAAGAATTGCCCGCCCGGGTCTGTTGCAAAACACCATTCCCTGCCCTCCCTCAGATTATCCGTATCAAGACCTGCAAAATCCCCCAGGCAAACAGCCCGGCGATCAGATCATCGAGCATGATTCCGAGCCCCCCCGCAACCTTCCTGTCGAGCCAACCGATCGGCCAGGGTTTGAGGATATCGAAAAAACGGAACAGGACAAAACCGGCAACGATCCAGCCCCAGCCTGCCGGAATCGACCAGAGGGTGATCAGCAGACCGACCCATTCATCCCAGACGATCCCGCCATGGTCATGCACACCGAGATCCTGTGACACCTTTTCACACAGCCAGACACCAAACAGAAACATGCCGGCGACCAGCAGCAGATAGGCCATTGCGGGGAGTGGCCGGAGTAACAGATAGAGTGGCAGGGCAGCCAATGTACCGAAGGTCCCCGGCGCCATGGGCATAGCACCGGACCCCAGACCAAAGGCCAGCAGGTGGAGAGGATTGGACCAGCGCAACCCCGAATCAGGGTGATTGGAAATGGGTATACCCTCCAGCAGCAAATTGCAGCAGATCGCCGTTTGCCTGCCGGCAGCGAATGCCGGACTCCGCCTCCACAACACCAATCCAGGTCAGCCGGTCACCGCTACGCGCCACCTGCGCCTGCGCCTCCTCCCGGCGTTCTGCCGGTACCGTAACGCAGAGCTCATAGTCATCGCCAGACGCCAGTGGCAGGGCCCAGTCAGCGCTCTTCTGCAGATGGCGCGACACCGGCGGAGAGAGCGGCAACCGGTCCAGATCCAGCGTGGCGCCGACCCGACTGCGTTCGCAAATATGCCCCAGGTCTGCCAGCAGACCATCGGACACATCGATCGCCGCATGGGCCAGGCCCAGCAGGGCCCGGCCTGCCTCGATGCGGGGTTCGGGGCAATCTAGACGCCGTTGCAGATAGGCATCGTCTTCGGCCGATCCAACCCCTCCCCTCAGGGCAAGACCGGCATCACCCAAGGTGCCGGTGACACCGATCAGGTCCCCAGGCCGGGCCGCATCCCGGCGCAATGCCTGGCCAGCGGGCAGCAGTCCATGGATCTGCAGGGTGAGGTTCAGTGGCCCGCGGGTGGTGTCGCCACCGATCAACTGCACCCCGTGTCTGGCCGCGAGACGGGCCAACCCGTGACTGAAGGCGGCCAGCCACGCCTCATCGACTGCTGGCAGGGTAAGGCCGAGGGTGACCCAGGCCGGCGTCGCCCCCATGGCCGCCAGATCACTGAGATTGACCGCCAACGCCTTGTGACCGAGAGATTCCGGATCTGCTCCGGGGCGAAAATGAACACCCTCGACCAGGGTATCCATACTGACCACCAGGTGCTGTCCCGGCGGCGGTTGCAGCAACGCACAATCGTCACCGACCCCCAACAGGACATCGGTACGGTCTGGGCCCACAGCGACGAAATAGCGCTGGATCAGATCGAATTCAGAGAGTGCCATAGATGGAGCATAGCATGGGAGAAAGCGATGCTTCAGCTGCAACCGGGATCATCGCTGCCAACGTCGACCGCCGAAAGCTGCTGTGAACATGCCCGGAAGCAACCGTTCAGCATCGTTACAGACTGGCCACTGAGAATAGTTACGCCCTGAGGCGAGATTCGATGGTAGCGCAGAAGTCGTCGTCGCGCCGCAGGGATAAGATGGTGCTGCACCGATCATGGCACCGCAGCCCGCGGCCGGGACACTCCTCGACGACCTTTGGCTATTTGATCTCGGCGGTACGCGTCTTGTGTGCCAGCTTGTCGAGCACCCCGTTGACGTAGCGATGGCCCTGCTCGGCGCCGAACACCTTGGCCAGCTCCACCGCTTCGTTGATCACCACCCGATACGGCACCTCGGGGTGCTGCAGCAGTTCGTACGCGCCCAGGCGGAGAATCGCCCGCTCCACCGGGTCGACACTTTCGATGGAGCGATCCAGGCAGCCTCTCAACTGCTCATCCAGTTGGTTCAGATGCCCCGGTACGCCGTGCAGCAGCGTCTTGAAATAGGCCAGGTCGAAACTGCCAGGATCCTGCTCGGAGAGAAACTGATCCTGGATGTCGCGGATGTCCTGGCCGGTCAACTGCCACTGATAGAGGGCCTGTACGGCATGATGCCGGGCCTGACTCTTTTTATTGCTCATCCGTCGATCTGGCGTAACACATTGACCATTTCCACCGCCGACATGGCCGCCTCGGCACCCTTGTTTCCGGCCTTGGTGCCGGCGCGCTCGATGGCCTGCTCAATAGTATCAACGGTGAGCACGCCGAAGGCGATCGGCACCCCGTGCTTGAGGCTGACCTGGGCCATCCCTTTTACGCATTCGCCGGCGACATAATCGAAATGCGGGGTGCCACCACGAATCACCGCACCCAGGGCAATGATGGCGTCATAGCCGCCCTTGTCGGCGATCTTCTCCAGCACCAGAGGCATCTCAAAGGCGCCTGGCACACGGACGATGGTGATCTCCTCATCCTTTGCACCATGGCGTTTCAGGGCATCTACCGCCCCATCCAGGAGACTCTCCACGACAAAGCTGTTGAAGCGCGCCACGACCAGGCAAAAACGCCCGCCCTGTATGGTCAATGCACCTTCTATGGTTTTGATTGCCATTACGAAAACCTTCTAAAAAAGTAATTGTCAACTTGGCCGGTAACCAGATCCGCAGGAACCGTACCCCCGCGGCGAATCCGACCACCGAATCATTCGCCGCGAGGCACCGATCCTACAGTGTATGCAGATGCCATTGATCACTGGGAGCCGACATATTCGACCACCTCTAGATCGAATCCCGAGATCCCATGAAGGCTCATCGGCGCACTCAATACACGCATCTTATGCACACCAAGATCGGACAGGATCTGGGCACCGACGCCGAACGTTCGCAGTTGCCGGCTGTTGTCACCGGAATTGTGCGCCTCGACCTGACCGGGAAACTGGATCTCGCGCATGCGCTGGATGATGTCCCGGGTGGTGTCATGATTGCGCAGCACCACGATGATACCACCACCCTCCTCGGCCACACGCTGCATGGCTCCGCGCAACGGCCAACCGCAGCCTTCATAGTGCGTGGAGAACAGGTCACACAGGGTATTCTGCATATGCACCCGAACCATTACCGGCTGTTCAGCCGACACCTCTCCCATGACCAAGGCCAGGTGTAACTCGTTGTCCACGCAGTCCTGGTAGGCAACCATGCGAAAATCGCCATATTCCGTAGGCAGGATGCATTCGCTGACCCGCTCCACGGTCTTCTCGTTACGCACCCGGTAATGGATCAGATCGGCGATGGTGCCGATCTTCAGATCATGCTCCCGGGCAAACAGCTCCAGATCCGGGCGCCGCGCCATGGTGCCATCTTCATTCAGGATCTCCACGATCACGGAGGCCGGCATCAACCCGGCCAACCGCGCCAGGTCGCAACCTGCCTCGGTATGACCAGCCCGCACAAGTACGCCGCCGGGCTGAGCCATGAGGGGGAAGATGTGGCCCGGCTGGACGATATCCTCCGGCCTTGCATCCGGCTTCACCGCGGCCAGCACGGTAGTGGCACGGTCCGCGGCGGAAATGCCCGTGGTGACCCCTTCCGCCGCCTCGATGGAGACGGTGAAATTGGTCGCGTGAGCTGATTCGTTGACACCCACCATCAGCGGCAGGCGCAGCTGCTGACAGCGTTCCTTGGTCAGGGTGAGGCAAATCAGGCCACGGCCATAGCGGGCCATGAAATTGATCGCCTCCGGGGTGACGTGCTCCGCCGCCATGATCAGATCGCCTTCGTTCTCGCGATCCTCATCATCCATGATGATTACCATCCGGCCCTGACGCAGCTCTTCGATGATCTCTTCAGTCGTATTCAGATCCATAAGGACGCCACTTCGATGTCTCGGTTACTTCCGCAGTGCGGAAAACCCGGCATATTAGCAAATCTGAGCGGTCTGGGGAAAATCTGCTCAAGAGAACCCTGCCCGGACCAGCTTCTCCAGGGTGAGCCCCCCATTCCCCGCCGGTTCCGCCGCCTGCTCACCCTGCAACAATCGCTCCAGGTAGCGGGCCAGCAGATCCACCTCCAGATTGACCAGGGTATCTGCCCGATATCCGGCCATAATCGTCCGCTGCAGACTATGAGGTACGAGATTCAGCTCGAATCGGTTGCCGTCCACCCCGTTCACCGTCAGACTGACACCATCCACGCAAATCGAGCCCTTGAGGGCGATATAACGGGACAGCTCCCCTGGCGCCTCGATGCGAAAACGAACCGACCGGGCATCGGCACGGCGCTCCAGCACCTTCCCGACACCATCCACATGGCCACTCACCAGATGCCCGCCCAGCGGCGTGGACAGGGTCAAGGCCTTCTCCAGATTGAGTGGCGCCCCCACTTGCAACCCTCCAAGCGTGGTCAGCCCCAGGCTCTCCTGGGAGACATCGGCGCAAAACCCATTCCCAGGCAGCTCCACCACCGTCAGGCAGACCCCATTGGTGGCGATGCTGTCGCCCAGGCGCACATCGTCCAGCGCCAGTGCGCCACTATCTATCCGTAATCGTACATCACCGCCACGCTGCTCCCGTTCAACCAGGGTTCCAATCGCCTGTATGATGCCTGTGAACATTGCCGTCTCACCCCTAATCTACTGAATCAACGCCGTATCTTGGGGCAGCAATTATGCGGATATCCGCCCCCACCTGCCGTAGATCCCGGATCTGCAATGCAATGCGGTCTTGCATCCGCGCCAGTCCGGGCAGGTGAAACAGCCCGCGCGCCTCATCACCCATGATGTGTGGTGCGGTATAGATCACCAGTTCGTCGATGATGCCGGCCTGCAACGCTGCACCCGCCAGGGTCGGCCCGGCCTCGACCAGCACTTCATTGATCTGCCGCCGGGCCAACTGCTGCAGCAGTCGCTGCAGATCGACCCGGCCGTTCCCGGCGGGCAACCGCAGCACCTCGGCGCCGGCATGGGTCAATATTTCGGTCCGTTGCGGATCATCCGTCGTAGTGACGATCAGGGTCTTGCCGGCCAGGCCCAGCATCCGGGCGTCGGCCGGTGTCTGCAGCCGGGAGTCCAGCACCACCCGCAACGGCTGCAGCAGATACTCGGGCGACTCCACCCCCGGCAATCGATCGGCACCGATACGCACATTCATCGACGGGTCGTCCGCCAGCAATGTGCCTATCCCGGTGACGATGGCATCGCTGCGCGCCCGCAGCCGCTGCACGTCCAGCCGAGACGCCTCACCCGTGATCCATTTGCTTTCGCCGCTGGCCATGGCGGTACGCCCATCCAGGCTCATGGCCAGTTTGCAGCGCACCCAGGGACGTCCTGCTGTCATGCGCCGAATGAAACCGGGATTCAGCGCCTCGGCCTCGGTCTGCAGCACACCCAGCGTCACCTCGATCCCGGCCTGGCGCAACAGGGTCATCCCGTCACCAGCAACCAGAGGGTTGGGATCCTGCATCGCCACCACAACCCGTTTCACTCCCGCCTCGATCAGGCCCATGGTGCAGGGCGGAGTCCGCCCCTGATGGCAGCAGGGTTCCAGCGTGACATAGGCGGTCGCGCCCCGGGCGTCCGCCCCCGCCTGTGCCAAGGCGTTACGTTCGGCATGGGGTTCGCCGGCCCGGCGGTGCCACCCCTCACCCACGATACGCCCATCCCGCACCAGCACGCAGCCGACCCGCGGATTGGGATGGGTGGTATAGAGGCCTTTACGGGCCAGCCGGATGGCCCGGGCCATATATCGATGATCCTGCGCCCCCATCACTCGTCGTCGCTGTCGAGCAGATCCATCTGGTGCCGGCGCACGTCCGGAGGCAACTGCTCCTCCAAGCGCTCGATCTCCTCCCGGAAGGCATTCACATCCTCGAATTTGCGATAGACCGAGGCGAACCGGACATAGGCTACCTGATCCAGGCTGCGCAGTTCGTCCATCACCCATTCGCCGATCTGCCGCGAGGGCACCTCCCGCTCTCCAGTGGCCAGCAGGCGACGGCGGATGCGGCCCAGGGCATCCTCCATCTGTTCCGTGCCTACCGGGCGCTTCTCCAGCGCCCGGGCCATGCCTGATGCCAGCTTCCTGCCATCAAACGGCACCCGGCTGCCATCCTGCTTGATCACCTTGGGCAGAGTCAGCTCCGCCGTCTCATAGGTGGTGAAACGCTCTTTACACAGGGTGCATTGACGGCGCCGGCGAACCTGATCCCCGTCACTGAACAGACGGGAATCGATCACCTTGGTGTCCTGTGCTCCGCAGAAGGGACAGCGCATGGTTCGTCGCTTATCGTTATGCCAGGCGGGGCTGTCGCCCCGCTTCGGCCGGCTCTTCCCGACCAACCGGTTGCATGGTGATTACTGGTATACCGGATGACGCTTGCACAGATCCACCACCTTCCGCTTCACCTCATCGATACTGTCCTGCGCACCGCGGGCATCGATCAGGTCACACATCCAGCCAGCCAGCGCCTTGGCATCGGCCTCACCGATGCCACGGGTGGTCAGGGCCGGCGTGCCAACCCGGATGCCACTGGTGACGAAGGGGGACTGGGGATCATTGGGCACCGCATTCTTGTTGACCGTGATATTGGCCGCGTCCAGCCATGCGTCCACGTCCTTGCCGGTCAGCCCGGCCTGGATGAAGCTGACCAGGAACAGATGATCGTCGGTACCGCCCGAGACCACATCATAACCCCGGTCGATGAATACCTGGGCCATGGCCCGGGCATTGACCAGCACCTGTTTCTGATACTCGATGAATTCGGGCTCCATCGCCTCCTTGAAGGCCACGGCCTTGGCCGCGATCACATGCATCAAGGGACCGCCCTGGGTGCCAGGAAAGACCAGGGAGTTGAGCTTTTTCTCGATCTCCGGATTGGCCTTGGCCAGGATCAGCCCCCCCCGCGGTCCGCGCAGGGTCTTGTGTGTGGTGGTGGTGGTGACATCGGCGATCTGCACCGGACTGGGATAGAGACCCGCTGCCACCAGGCCGGCGACATGGGCCATATCCACGAACAGATAGGCACCAACCTCATCCGCGATAGTGCGAAATCGCTGCCAGTCGACCACCCGGGAATAAGCTGAGAAACCAGCCACGATCACCTTCGGCTTGTGTTCTCTGGCCAGACGCTCTACCTCGTCGTAGTCGATCTCACCAGTCTCAGTATTCAACCCATACTGCACGGCATTGTAGATCTTGCCGGAGAAGTTGGGCTTGGCGCCGTGAGTGAGGTGGCCACCGTGGGCCAGGCTCATACCCAGGATGGTGTCACCGGGCTGGCACAGCGCCATGTAGACCGGTGCATTGGCCTGGGAGCCGGAATGGGGCTGGACATTGGCGTAATCGGCACCGAACAACTGCTTGGCCCGATCGATGGCCAGCTGCTCCGCTTTATCGACAAATTCACAACCACCATAGTAACGCTTGCCGGGATAGCCCTCGGCGTACTTGTTGGTCAACACCGACCCCTGGGCCTCCATGACCCGCGGACTGGTATAGTTTTCCGAGGCGATCAGCTCGATATGCTCCTCCTGCCGCCGCTCCTCATCCTGGATGGCCTGCCAAAGCTCATCGTCATAGCCTTCGATTCGCATATCTTTCCTGAACATGTGCCACTACCCCGTACCGGACAAAAAATTAAAGATTTCTACCTGAATCAACAAGTTCAGGTCATTCAAGGAGACTATTCGTCATCGATTCGGCGATAGGGGCACCAACAGCAGGATCGCCCCTTCCATCCTGCAGGAACATGTGACGGCACTTTTCCGGAAGGAACACCGGCAGACAATGGTTTGCGCTGAACCCCAACCGATGGCCAAACAGTCATGGAAATAAACATTTTATCAGTTTAATTAGTGCACGTCTGCCATGCACTCCCTCCTTATAACCTGTTAATATCCTTCGGACTCCGCCGAGATACGAATGGAATACCCACATCCACCGACCGCCATGACAAAACATTCGCTCATTCTTCACCTGTTCTCAGTCCTACTGATCCTGACAGGCATCCAGCAACAGGCCCTGGCCCAACCCATCGACAGCATGGGCGAAGCGATCAACCAGGCCGGGCGTCAGCGTATGTTGACCCAGCGTATCGTAAAATCCTATTGCCAGATGGGCCAGGACGTACGCTATCTGGTGGCCAGCCAGGATTTGGATTCCGCCATCACCCTGTTCGAACAACAGCTGGAGCGGCTCAAACAGTTCGCCCACGCCCCCGCCACTCGGAAAACACTGGATGAGGTGACCCGCCTGTGGGCTCCGGTAAAGGTGATCGCCACCGCCGATGTCAGCAGGGACCAGGCACCGCAGCTTCGGGCACAGGCAGAAAAACTGCTGGCGGCTGCGCATCGTGTGGTACTGCAGCTCGAGGCCCAGTCAGGAACCAATAAGGGGCATCTGGTAAATATCGCCGGCCGCCAGCGCATGCTCTCCCAACGCATGGGTAATCTCTATATGCTGATGAGCTGGGGCTTCGACGACCCGCAATACCGGGCTGATTTCGATCAGGCCGTTGAGGAATTCGAAGATGCGCTGGAGGAGTTACGGGCTGCAGCAGAGAACACCACAGAGATAGACCGGGCGTTGAAGAAAGTGGCCCAGAACTGGGATATGTTCAAATTGGGAAACCGCATGGAGAAAGGAGAATACGTGCCGAGTCTGGTGGCCCGGATGCTGGACAAGATTCTGGTGCAGATGAACCAGATAACCGGTATGTACGCCGCTCTTCCAAATACCAAATAGCGCCGCCGGCTGCGAGGCTCCCGAACAGCAGGTGCTGCTTATGACGGAAACAGCCGGACTCGGCAATCCGCCCACAACCTGCTTCCCCCGAACTACCCGCTCAGCGCTTTCCTGGAGCAGTCCTCATCACTCCCCTCTGGCGCGCAATATCTGCGCCACGGAGATCGAGTCATCATTCCGCTGGCTGCCACGACTATCCTCTCTTTCAACAGCCGGGCCGGCGGTCGGCTTGCTCATTGGCCAGTTCCCTCCAGTCAACTGATGCAACAGGCGCCGTGCTTGAGTAACCCCCATCCCTGACCAAACCTTATCTTGTGCTATCTGCTTCAGTTCGTGCTCGGGCGCCAGGACCAGACTGACACCTGCCAGCGCGACCACCAGCACCAGGCTGGCCATCAGGCCCCACAATGGCGAAAAATCGGGGCCACGGCGCACCTGCCTGCGCATGCTGGAGGGAGGGTGCGGAGGCAGTTCAGGAGATGGAGCACTATCGCTTCGGGTCGTATCCGCCAGTGACGCCTCTACCGCCGGGATCATCAGCTCATCGGTCGGCTCAACAGAAGCCACAGCCCCGGCAGGGATGTCATGGGCAACCGCAGATGCGGCTGCTGGTGCTTCCTCTTGCTTCACCGGTGCGCTCACCGCACCTTCTTCCTGTGCCTGTAACAGGCGTTCGCCAATCTGACATTCAGCCTTTGGTGAGTTAGCCGCATCCTGGGCGATCAGCGTCTCCAGGTCAGGCGTATCGAAATCCTCCAGGGAGATCAGAGAGGAGGCCTCCTTGACGGTATAGTGTTCGGTCTTCAGTTCGGTGATCACCAGCCGGATATCGTCCAGTGTGAGTACCTCCCGCTCTTCCAGGAATCCATGCAGCAGCAGGCGACTGCAGATATGATTGATCCGGCGGGGTATCCCCATGCTGAAGCGATAAAGATCAGGAAAGATTTCCGCTTCCAGGCGTGGTCGTCCCTGCCAACCGGCAACCCGCATCCGGTGCAATACGTAGCTCACCACCTCAGCCGGCCGAAGAGGATCTAGTCGGCAGGATGCGATCACCCGTTGATTGAGCTGTTCCAGACGCGGGTCGGCGATCAGGTCCCGTAGTTCATCCTGCCCGACCAGGAATATCTGCAACAACGGCTGGCCGTCAAGACGCAGATTGGTCAGCAGCCGCAGTTCCTCCAATGCCGTCAGGCTGAGCCCCTGCGCTTCATCAACGATCAACAGAGAGCGCTGCTGCAGCCTGAAGCCAGCGCTGAACTTCTCTGCCAGGCGCCGCAGCACCTCAGACTTTTCCCGCCCTTCAACATAGACTCCGAAGGCGTGGGCAACCATGCGCAGCAGATCGTCCCCTTCAACCTGGGCACTCACCAACTTGGCCACATGAAAGTTGGCCGTAGAGGTATTGTCCAGCAGATCGTCTATCAGTGTGGTCTTGCCCGTACCCGGCTTGCCCGTGATGACGACAAACCCTTCACCCCGCTGCAAGGCATACTGCATATACGCCCGTGCCCGGGAAAATGTTGGATGATGGAGGCAGAAACCATGGTCGGGGCTTAGCCGAAATGGGTCAGCGTTTAATCCATAAAACGTTCTATACATGTATGACTACCCAACGATGGTCTGTAATCTGAATCTGCGAATTCATAGGCGTAAAGGACTCAACCTGTCGATCTGCCTGGCCATATCTGCAAAGGTGGAGGAATCTGCCCTTATACAGCGGCACGGGCGACATTATCTTGAGGCATTGCTGCGCCCGGCACCGCCGCTTCAACAGCGTGGGCCGGCCCGCCGGCACCGACCCGGCCGTGGACAGGAAATATGGAGCAGGAGGCTCAACTGCAGGACCCGGAACCTGAATGCGGCCGCCATGATACAGGAATTACAATCCCGATTCGATTCCGCACCCGTCGTTCCAGAGTCATGCACAGGGAATCACGATGGGATTCGGATGAAAGGGTTCCTGGCATCAGATCCGTAGGGGTCGCATCCCAGTAGCAAACCCGGCCGCCAGATCATTCGCAGGGCGGTGCCATTCCTATGGCTGAGCAGGGATCGATCGCACGGTTGCCGATACGGATCGCCGGCTCGAGACCATGCGACTGCGTCTTATCGTTGGGCAAAGTAGGCCTGCAGAAACTGGTCGAACGGCTGCTGCTCACGCGCCTCCATCTCCGCCTGACGCTCCAATGAGAGCCGGGCCTGCTCCCTGAACCTGGCCTCCCGCCCGGAATCGGGGGAGATACCACGAAAATAGTCCTGATGCTGACGGGACAGATGCTGGGCAAAGTGAAAGAAACCTTCACCCCGATCACGCATCGCCTGCAACATTCTGGCGGATGGGGTCAGATCCGGATCCGCCACCTTGGCCTGCTGCCGTTGTAACGATGTGCGGTATGCCTGATCGGGCTCACCCTGATCCAGCAGATCACAGATGCCTTCCATCCCTTGTAACAGCTCTCCCGCCCAAGTACGCAGGTGGATCTCACGCCCCTGATGCAACAGATATAGGGAAGGGTCCCGCCCCCGGTGGGCCACACCACCCAGGTTCTGGTCGATCTCCCGCTGCTCCTGGAGGTTTACCGGTGGGCTGTCCTGCAACAGGCAGAACAGCATGAAGGCCTCGAGGAAGTGCAGTTGTTCCTCGCTTACACCCATCGGGTGAAAGGCATCGATATCCAGAGAACGCAGTTCGATATAGCGTACCCCCCTGCGTTTCAGGGCCAATACCGGCTTTTCCAACCCTCGCAGGACCTGTTTTGGCCTCACCGTACTGTAGTATTCATTCTCAATCTGCAGAATATTCGCATTCAGCTGTTCATAGCGGCCATTCACCACCACCCCAATCTCCTGCCACACCGGGCAGGGGGTCTCAATCGCCCGGGTCAGGCTGGCGATATAGCTTTCCAGACTGTCGTAGCTGGCCTTGATACCGACACCCTTCTCCTTGCTGTTGGTGTAGCCAATATCCCCAAGCCTCAGGGAGGTGGCATAGGGCTCGTAATAGGTGGTGTCATCGAACTCGCTAAGGGAGGTCGCCCGGCCGCCAAGAAAGGATTTGCACACTGCCGGAGAGGCACCGAACAGATAGGGGATGATCCAGCCGTAGCGCTGCAGATTGCGAATCAGGCCCATATAGGATGCGTCGATGAACTGGCGCAGTGATTGCCTGTTCTGCACCAGGGACTGCAGCAGCGGCCAGAATGTCTCCGCTACCGAATAGTTGAAATGGACCCCGGCGATCACTTGCATCACCCGGCCATATCGATGCCCCAGGCCCCGCCGGTAGACGGTCTTCATCATGCCTTCATTGGAATGGCCGTAACGGGCGATGGGAATATTTTCACCTCCGGCCAGGACGCAGGGCATGCTGGTCGCCCACAGGAGTTCATCCTCCAGGTTGTCATAGACGAACTTATGGCTGTCCCGGAGAGAATCGAGCGCCTGAGACAGGTGACCGAATGGAGGGGTGATCAGCTCCAGCAGGGCCTCAGAATAGTCCGTGGTAATCGCCGGGTGGGTCAGTGCAGCACCCAGGACGGCAGGGTGAGGTGTTTGCGCAATACCGCCGTCCGGCGCCACTCGCAGACTCTCTTTTTCCAGACCGATGGTACCACCCCGTAACAGGCTGGAGCCCCCCTCCGCCACCAGTCTGGCAAGCCGCTTGTCAACCGTCCGATACAAAAAAACACCTACCATCCATATCAATGACTACCACAGGAATCTGTGTTGAACCAACACCTTCGTTGAATTATAACCGTTGCAGAATGGATTGCATTCACTCCCGCTGTGCGGGAAACTCGTCCAGTAAGAATCCAGGACCGGCCAATCTGTGAAAAAGTTTCTCCTGCCACTCATCTGCTGCCTGCTGTTCAACAGCGCAATCACCGCTGCCACACCCCGCCAGCCCCAGCCGGACAGCATGACCGTGGGTGCCGCTCAGAGTGGCACCAATGCCGGTGAAAAATGGTCCCGGCTAAACCCGAAACGCCTCAAGCTCCGCTCCAAATCGGCCCTGGTCCTGGACCTGGAGGGCAATGTGCTCTACGGCAAGGACCCGGATGAAGCCCGCCCCATCGCCTCCATCACCAAACTGATGACGGCGATGGTGATACTTGACTCACCGCTGCCGCTACAACAGAAAATCACCATCACCAAGGAGGACCGTGATCTGTTGCGTCTAACCGGGTCACGCCTCAAGTATGGCGCCGTACTCACCCGGGAACAGCTGCTAAAACTTGCACTGATGGCGTCTGAGAACCGTGCAGCCAGTGCCCTCGCCCGCACCTTCCCGGCCGGGAAGAAGGCATTCATCCACGCCATGAATCAGAAGGCCAAGGCCCTGGGCATGGATAACAGTCACTTCAGCGACCCCACGGGTCTCGATGCCGGCAACGTGGCCAGTGCCCGCGATCTGGCCAAGATGGTGCAGGCCGCGCTGCAATATCCGTTGATCCGCGAGGCCACCACCACCCGTAGCACCAGCGTCCGGCCTTATCGACGGCGCGGCCCCCTCAAGTACAGCAACACCAACCGGTTGCTGAAGAACAAGGCGTGGCATATCGGGCTGAGCAAGACGGGCTATATCAATGAGGCTGGCAGGTGCCTGGTGATGCAGGCCGAGATCTCCGATCAGCCGCTGGTGATCGTGCTGCTCAACTCGTTCGGCAAGCTGACACCGTTCGGTGACTCGAACCGCATCCGCAAATGGCTGGAGAAGGAGATCAGCAGCTGAGTGACCTGCCGCCCCCTGTTGCAGGAACAGAGGTTACAGTCAGTGGCGGGCTGGCGGGTTATCAAGGGGCCGGAGCCTGGCCGCGAATGACTTGACGGCCGGATTCACCAGCCGGGACGCGGTGCCCACCAAACTACCAGCGGGCTAATACATATTCAATGCTGGGCCATCACCGCGCGGTGCTTGTCCTGTATATAGTCTGCCAGGATACGTGCTGCTTCGTTGAGGCCGATCCGCCCTACGTCATCATCCTCGTTTTTGCCTTCCGCCAGCTTCTTTTTCCGCTCGGCATCTTCATCCTCCACCGGCGGTAATCCCATGGCGGCGCGAAAGCGGTTTTTCTCTTCCTTTCGTCGCGCTTCCCGTGTCTCCCACTCCTGCTTGCGCTTGCTCTCCAGCAGAGAAACCACTTTCTTCTTGCGCAGATCGTCGATCAGACGCTCTTCGTCCGCCAGGTACTGAAAACCGGGATCATTTTTGATCCGCTGTTCATGGGCGCGGCGGTATTTCTCGACAGAGCCGATTCCCCGGGGCCGGTAGTCGGCGGCATCGATGCGCGCCCACGGCAAGGCATTGTCCAGGCCACGCTCACCATGCTCCGCTGAACTCAGCGCCGAGGGATATGTAATGTCCGGCACCACGCCCTTGAACTGAGTACTGCCACCATTGACACGGAAGAACTGAGCCATGGTCAAACGCAGGCGACCCAGCCCGTCATTGCCGCCCCGAACGAAACGCCCCAGGTCTACCAGGGTCTGCACCGTGCCCTTACCGAACGTGGGCTCACCGATGATGATTCCACGCCGATAGTCCTGTATCGCACCGGCAAAGATCTCTGAAGCTGAGGCGCTGTTGCGATCCACCAGTACGGCCAGGGGCCCGCTATAGACCGTCGCCGGATCAGGATCCCGTTCCACCTCCACATCACCACTGGAGTCCTTTACCTGCACCACCGGACCGCTGGGAATGAACAGACCGGTCAGCTCCGTCGCTTCGATCAGGGAACCACCGCCATTTTCGCGCAGATCGATGACAATACCGTCAACCCCCTCGCGCTCCAGCTCTTTCAGCAGCTTGCGCACATCCCGCGTGGTGCTGCGGAACTCATCGTCGCCCTCGGACTGGCCACGAAAATCACGATAGAATGCTGGCAGATCGATGACGCCGATCTTCACCGAGCCCATGCCATCGAGTCCTTCTATGATCGACTTCTTCGCCGCCTGATCTTCCAGTTTGATCTTGTTACGAACCAGTGTAATCAACCGGGTTGCGCCGTTGGGACCGGCATTTTCCGGCAATAGCTGCAGTCTTACGACCGTGCCTTTGCGGCCACGAATCTTGTCCACCACATCCTGCAACCGCCAACCGACCACATCCAGTATCTCGCCGTCCTCTCCCTGCCCTACTCCAACGATACGGTCACCGGCATGCACCTCGCCGCTCTGCGCCGCAGGGCCGCCGGGCACCACCCGCAACACTTCGGTGTACTCGTTGTCATTGCGCAGCACCGCGCCGATCCCCTCCAGCGAGAGACGCATGCTGATATCGAAATTCTCCGACACCCGGGGCGACATGTAGGCGGTGTGCGGCTCCAGGCTCAGGGTATAGGCATTGATGAAGGTCTGGAACACATCATTGGCAGCCAGCTGGTGGGTACGCCGTTTGATCCCCTGGTAGCGCTTGCGCAGGGTCTTTTTTATCTCGTCCTCCGGCTTGCCACTCAGACGCAGGCCAAGGATGTCGTTTTTCACCCGCTTGCGCCAGAGCTCGTTCAGGGCCTGCGCATCCTTCTCCCACTCCACATCGGTGCGATCGAACCGGTACACCTCATCGATAGTGAAATCCAGCTTCTTGTCCAGCAGGTCCAAGGCATAGGCCACCCGCTCGTCCACCCGCTGGCGAAACACCTTGAAAATATTGAAAGCGGGCTCCAGCCGGGCCTGCTGCAAGGCATCGTCGAGCCGGTCTCTGTAAACAGCAAAACGAGCGATGTCTTTCTGGGTGAAGTAACTCTTGTTGGGATCGAGGGACTCCAGGTAGCGATCCAGGATCGCCTGCGACATCGCATCGTCGAGATGCTGCCGCTTGTAGTGATATTTGTCGATCACCCGCAGGATGATCAGGGCCGCCTGCCGCTGCTCCCGTGTCGGCTTCAGTTGATCCAGCGGAACCTCGGTCACCTTGGCCCACAGGGGCAACATCCAGGCAACCAGCAGCACCAAAGCCAATATCGATAATCTTCGCTTCATCTCTGTCAAATCTTTCTCGGGTCTTTGCAATCGACTCTTTTGACCGGACATAATCCGGTTTGTTTCAAGGCGTAATGAATGAGTCTAGCACGCCTCAGGGCAATGCAGGGTGAAGACCGGCGGTCAGCGCCAGATAGTCTTCGTCTTCCGGCCCCAGGAAACCGTGGCGAATCAGGAAGTCGATGATCACCAGATTACAGTTCAGCTTGAACGTTTCGCCCTGCCGCATCAGTGCCATCACCTCATCTATCGGCAGCAGCTGAAAAGACTCCACCTCGCCATCGGTACAGCGGGGCTGAAAACCGGCAGGCAGCTCCAGATCATAGCAATAGAGGGTATCCGGTTTCAGTCCCAGCGGGGTTTCCGCGACATAGGTCACGGTCCCGACCGGTACCGCGCGGGAGGCCAGGGCAGCATCTATCCCGGCCTCTTCCCAGCACTCTTTTTCCAGATTTTCCCGATAGCCAATGCCATGGGGCAGCCCTCCGGCCACCAACTGGTCCAGCTTTCCCGGGTAATTGCGGCGATCGGCCGATCGCCTGCCCACCCACATCTTCAATCCACTGACGGTCCGCACATAGCCATTGAGATGCTGGCCGAATGCGCGAATACCAAACGCAGCAGCCGCTGCCCGGTCGATCAGCAGCCGCGCCTGCTCTCTCCCACCGGCAGTGGCAGGGTACCGCTCACCATGCAGATGAGTCAGCACGCCCTGATCCACCAGTTGCGCCAGCACTTCCGCCACTGGCCGGCTGCGCTGCTCCAATCCACCTTCCGGGAGGGAAAGGACCACCCGGTCCGGTTCACGCTGGAACAGTCCATCCCAGTCGGCAAGCGTCTCTGCGAAGGCCGGACGCAGCCAACCCAGGGTCTCGCCACGAAACACCATGGGAATAAAGTTACTCATATCGTGCCGGTTACAGGCGTGGATGTAGTCGATATATTTCATCTCAGATACCACTGACCGATGCTCTTTGAGGGGTAACGCTATCCGGCTGGATCAATGCCATCCTGGCCAACCGACACATCCCGCTCCTCGACTGCTTTCGCCCTTTCCCAGAGTTCATCCCACGCTTCATCCGAGATCCCCGACAAAGAGGCACCAGCTGCGTTCAAGTACTGCTCCATAGCCCGGAAGCGGCGCTCGAAACGGTCGTTGGCGGCACGCAGGGCCGTCTCCCCATCCACCTCGAGATGGCGTGCCAGATTGACGCAGCTGAACAGCAGATCCCCTACCTCCCGGCTCATTGCAGCACTGTCGCCACTGACCTGCGCCTGCCTGATCTCGGCCATCTCCTCTTCGATCTTGGCAAACACCCCATCCACGGATGGCCAGTCGAAATCCACCTTGGCGGCGCGCTTTTGCAGCTTCTGCGCCCGCACCAGTGCCGGCAGCGCCCGGGCCACTCCGTCCAGCTGCCCGGTAGGGACGTCACCGCCACCCTTTTTCCTGCGTTCTTCCGCCTTCAGCCGCTCCCATGCTGCGGTTTGCGCCGTCGCATCGGCCACTTGCTCCCCACCAAACACATGGGGATGGCGACGATACATCTTGTCGCCGATGGCACGAGCGATGTCGGCAAAATCGAACAGCCCCTGCTCCCGCCCCAACTGGGCATAGAAGACTACCTGGAACAGCAGGTCACCCAGTTCGTCCCGCAGCTCATCCGGGTCGCCCTGGGCGATGGCATCCGCCACTTCGTAGGCTTCTTCGATAGTATGGGGGGCAATGGTGCCGAAGGTCTGCTCCCGGTCCCAGGGGCAACCGGTTTCAGGGTCGCGCAGGCGCGCCATGATCGCCAGCAATCGCTGCAGGGGATCGTCTGTCTCAAGATCATTCATGGGGCAAATTTATCACGCCCGGCCCGGGCCAGCCATCGATGCACTCCATATCATCGGCGGCTGTTTGTGCCCCCTATCGAAAAAAGAGATGTCATGCCTGAGCCTGTTTTCTGGAGCCCAGAAAAACCCCCAGAAAGATACCCAGGGCCACCAGCAATACGCCCCACATGTGGTACAGATACAGCCTTTCACCGAGCAACACGACCGACAACAGACTGCCGAATACAGGAATCAGGTGAATAAACTGGCCGGCCCGGTTCGGTCCCACTTCACCCACTGCGCGGTTCCAGAAGAAGTAGGCCAGCAAGGAGGGAAAGATCGCCACATAGAGCACGCTGAAGATGGTGATTTGGTTGAGCTGAACCACCAGGCCGCTGCCCGTTTCTATCAGGTAGAAAGGTGCGATACCCAGCACCCCCAGAGAAATGGTATATCCCAGCAGACTGAGTCCACCAAACCCCTGGGGCAACTTGCGCAACAGGATCGAGTAGAGCCCCCAGGAAAAAACCGCGGCCAGAATCCAGAGATCACCCCGCACCAGATTCAATCCCAGGAGGCTGGCCGGGTCTCCACGGGTGATGATCATCAGCACCCCGGCCAGGGAAGCGATGATGCCCAGGCCCTGCCAACGGTTGATACGCACACCCAATATCAGCCACGAGAGCAGGATGATGATCAGCGGAATCACCGACTGCAACAGCACGCCATTGGTGGCAGTGGTGGTCTGCAGGCCCAGGTAGACGAAGGTATTGAAGTTGGTGATGCCAAGCAACGCCAGGGCCGCCACCAGCCAGAAATGGCGCCGCACCAGCGGCCAGCTCCGCAGCATATCCCGCCACACCAAAGGCAGCAGCAGGAGACCGGCCAAGGTCCAACGCCAGAACGATAGCCCGACCGGAGGCACATCCAACCGCACCAAACGGGCCAACACGAAATTGCCTGACCAGAACAGCGTGGTCAGAACCAGCAACAGATAGGGTGACACGGCAATGCGTTTCATGGAAGCCAATTGCATTTTTCGAAAGCCGGCAATTTTACTGTTTTTTACTTCGAACGTTCCAGCGGTTCTGGCAGGTCATCCAGCTCCACCTGCTCGATCTGCTCGAAGCGGCTGCTGATCTTGCGCGCCGACACATTCACCTCATCCACATCCCGGTGCGCCTGGCGGATATGGTTCGCCAGCCGCTCCATACGTTCACGGAACCGGCCGAAATCCTTCGACAACAGGCCCAGATGCTGCTGGATCAGGTCTACCTGCTCACGGGTGGCTGCATCTTTCAACACCGCCCGGGCGGTGGTCAGGATGGCCATCATGGTGGTGGGTGAAACCAGCCATACCCGCCGCCGCCATGCCTCCTCCACCAACTGAGGATGGTGGGCATGGATCTCGGCAAATACGGATTCCGCCGGTATAAACATCACTGCACCGTCCGAGGTCTCGCCTTCGATGATATATTTACTGGCGATATCACCGATGTGCTTACGGATATCCTGGCGAAAGGTCGTCGCTGCCCGTTGCCGGTCCGATGCCGGCAGATCATGATCGGTCATGCGCTGATAACTCTCCAGCGGGAACTTGGCATCGATGGCAATCGTCCCCGTGGGGTCGGGCAGAAACAGCACGCAGTCGGCCCGGGTGTCGTTACTCAGGGTGTACTGCAGGGCAAAACTGCGCTCAGGCATCAGGTTGCGGACCAGGGCATTGAGCTGGACCTCACCAAAGGCCCCCCGGGAGCGCTTGTCGGACAGCACCTCCTGCAGGTTGAGTACACTGCCGGAGAGTTCAGTGATGCGCTTCTGTGCTTCATCGATGCGGCTGAGGTGCTCCAACACCCGGGAGAAGGTTTCCGTGGTCTTGTCGAAGCCCTCGCTCAGCCGCCGATCCACCTGCCCGCTGATCTCCTGCAACCGCTGATCGGTACGCTCGGTCAAGCCATCCACCCGGCGCCCCAACTCCTCTGCATTGCGCCCCAGCCCCTCCATCAGCTGGCGGCTGATCCCCTCGACCCCCCGCGCCAGCCCTTCCTGCTGTGCCAGCCGCGCCTCGGCGAGGGTTTTGTTCATGGCCTGCTGCAAGGCATCGAAACGTTCGATCAGATCACTGCGCAGACCACCGGCATCCTCCACCAGTGACTTCTGCATCTCCCCAAAGCGCCGCTCCAATGCCTGATACAGGCGGGATATCTGGACCAGTAAATGTCGTTGCAGCTGTTCTGTCTCTGCCCGACGACTCTCTCCCTGCTGATTAAGTTGGTGCAGCAGCACCCGCTCCAGACCATGCAGCTGATCCTCCAGGCGTTCCAGGTTGTAACGGCTCTCCTGAAACTCCCGCTGCAGCATCTGCTGTAACCTTGCCTGCCGCAACCAAAGCCCGACACCAAGCAACAGCAGCAGCAACAGCGAGCCGGCTGTAAGCATCTGTTCGATATCGGCAGGCAATTCAGGCATAGAGGTTCGCGCAGCGGAAAGGTGATTTTATTTCATCACCACCGGCGTACGGCCGCATGGGTGCGCCCGCAGGAAGTGCCCTTGCAATGCAGAAGCAATTGCCAGGCAGAATCATCCATAGTCAGACAGCCCATCAACTTCAGGCATCGTTGGCGGCGAGATACTCGACCAGGGTATGAAACCGAACCTGGTCGGGTGTTTCGAACACCGGGTCATCATAGCCTCTCTGCTGATCAGATATCTGCGCCCAATCTGCATCGCTCAGGGCCTGCTCCAGGTACGGAAATGCTTCATTCTCTTCCAGATCGATATGCTGATGCTGAAGTGCTATATACTCCCGCCCCTGCACCTCCAGCTCCGCCCGCGCCATCATTCCATCCTGCAGGATGTTCTCCAGGGAGTGGCGAAAGGTCCGGGTCAGCTGGATCAGCTGGCTATGCTGCTGACACAGGCGCTGCAACAGCTCGTTTTGTTCTCCGCCTTTTGTCAGGGCCAGATCGTAGATCAGATTCTCCAGGGGATGGTGCACCTGGTCTGCATAGGTTTCGATGTATTCCATCAGCTCGATCTTGAGATCGAAATTGGACGCCTCTCCTGCAAAGAAACGGTCCAGCTCGAGGGTGAGCAAATCCAGAATTCGCTCCAGGTTGCGGTGATCCCGCTTCAGCTTTTCCAGTAGTCTGTGCATATCGCCCTCCTGAATTCAGATTCGGGATGAGGCAGCCAGGCGGCCGCGCAGCGCCCATCCTATCCGATTCCGCATGACAATACCTCATACGCGACTGTTGGGGCAGTTTCACCTGTCAACGCATCCTGAGCTGGAATATGCCACTGACAGCCGGTCCGGCATAAGGGCAAGGCCCCGGTATTGCGGCACAGGAATCGTCTAATCGGCACGTTGGTTGCCCTGCAGCATGCGCCAGAGCCAACCCTGGGCCCTGGGCGCACCGGTCAGGACATAGCTCAGGGCATGTTCGTTCTGCAGCGTCCAGGACATCTGTCGCCCCGTCGACCGGCCACCGCAAAACAGTAATTCATCATCCTGTTTCAGCTGCAGCGTCTCTTCCGGCAGGGTTATCCAGCGACCTTCCCGCCGCAGCAGCAACGGGGTACAAAGCAGCTGGCGTTCACGCTCCCTGGGATTGCGCAACAGATCTGCCACAGTCACCACCCGCCCCTGTCCAATTGCATTGTAGACCGCTCCCGCCTCCGCCAGGGAAATCCTCTGTTCCCACACCGCCGGCGGTTCATCATCCAACAGCCCCGTGATCCGGCTCACCAGCCCACAGGCCCAGCTGTCATCCTGATGCATGGCCAGGCTCATGAACTCATACAGCATGGGGGTACCCAGCAACACCCGGATGCGGTTGGCGATGATGGAGCTGGGATGCATCACGATATCCGCCTGTGCCGCTTCGAACACGCGCTCGTTTTCCTGCATGTTCTGTCGCGCCACCACGAACAGATCGGGATTCAGCTGCCGTGCAGTCATCATGATGGAGAGGTTATTGGCATCGTTATCAGTACCGGCCACCAGGCCGACCGCCTCTTTGATACCCGCCTCCTCCAGGGTATGTGCCTCAGTGCCCCGCCCCCGGACCCAGCTGCCTTCCGGCGTACCGGTCTTCTCCGGCATCGCCTCGACCACCACTGGATCCAGTCCTTCCTCACGCAGCCGTTCATAGACCGCCCGTCCGAAGCGGCCATAACCGCAGACGAGCCAATGCCCGACCCGCGGTGGATAGACCGGCTCGGTGATCCGTTGATAGCGCCTTCCCGCCAGCCACTCCTGCAGCACATAGAGTCCCGGCGCGTGCAGCGCAATGGAGAGATGTCTGGCAAAGGTGTCGTAGGGATCGATCACATAGTCGGTGCCGAACGACCTCATGTTCTCCTCCACGTCATGGGAGTCGGCCCGACAGATCACCTTGATGTCCTGGTGCAGCAGCTTGCTGGTAATGGCCACTTTCAGATTGACCTCATTGACATTGGTCAGCGCCACCACCCCTTCACACATGGGGTGTTCCAGCCCCGCCTCCAGCAAATGGACCGGGCGTGCTGTATCACCATGCAGCGCCGGCACATATTCACGCAGATTTTCCAGCTTGAGCAGATTCACCCGGTCCGGGTCGATATCGATCACCACCACCTTCTGATGCCGGTCGGTCAGTGACTGCACCAAGGCACCGCCCGTTTCCCCATAACCACAGATCAGGTAGAAGGGCTCACGCAGGCGCCTGATGCGCTTGGTGAAGCGCCGCTCAATCACCGCATGCTGAAACGCCTTGTCCTGGACCAGGGAGAGCAGATTGCCGATGGCATAGAACCAGACCACCACCGAGGCATAGAGTGAAAAAGTCACCCACAGCCGCTGGGCATCGGTGAACTCGTAGGGAATCTCGCCAAAACCAATGGTGGTGGACATGAAACTGACGAAGTAGAAGGCATGGAAAAAATCCATATACCAGACGTTGCCCGCCGCATCCCTGCCCGGTATCAGAGTCAATCCAAGGATGGCGACGGCGTAGGTCAGGATCAGCGTCAATAACGGCCGACGCATGCGGCGAAAGGCGAGAAATACGATATTCTCCATGATTTCAGCGGCGCAGCATCACCGTCTCGATCACCAGCAATACCACAGAGATCACGTTGGCCAGCATGGCGCCACCGGAGAGGGAGACGATGCTGGCGGTAACGGTGGGGGTGAGACCAACACCGGCGGCATGGACCGCAATCGCCCAAACCAGCACTGCGGCCAGCAGTTGCAATACAGCGACCAGGCTGGTGGCCAATAGCACTGCCCCCATCTGCGTGCGGTCACCAAACTTGAGCACAGTGGCAACCAGGTTCACCACCACCACCGCAAACAATTCATACACGTGATGATGAGCCGGGTTATCCATCTCACCGACGAAGAAACCAAAATTGAGGGTCAGGGAGAGGACGATGAAGAAGCCAAAAACGACTTTCTCGGGATTCATGGGCGGCTCCTCAGCCAGCATTGGGCGTATGGCAACAGAATGTGCATCATACCCGGGATGAGGATTAACCCCAATGTTACACCCGGGAACACGATGATCGCACCAAGATTGTAGCTCTCAGGCGGATTTATGATTGAGTGAATAGCTTGAGCTATTGACGATTGAGAAAATACCGGCTGAGGGCGGCCAGATTGGTGCGACGGCGCGTTCAACAGGGGGTGGTTACATTTTGTTGCCTGCCAATATTCCTGATAATCATTTGTATATCATAATAGTATGGTGTTTTTCGTGTGACCGGGTGCAATATTGGGGTTAAGGCTAAAACACAAGGGAGGAAAGGGCATCAACGGGGTTTGTTACTAATAGTAACAGTGATACCCTTACCCTATGAGTGGACATGACCCCCAGGATCGGGAGAGCCATCTGCTGCTGAGCTTGCTGGCACTCTTCCTCTTCGCATCACCGCTGACCATCTGGTGGTCAACAGCGGTGCGCTCCTGGTACCTCCCCTATCTGCTATGGCTGCTGATCATTCTGATCGGCGGATGGCTGCAATACCGCCGGCGCCACCATGACCTATGAATTGGAGGTCCTGTTCGGGGCCAGCCTGGTCTACCTGCTGATCCTCTTTTTCATCGCCTATGCAGTGGACAGTGGCCTGGTTCCAGAGCGCTGGACCAGCAACGCCTTCGTCTATGTGCTCTCGCTGGGAGTGTACGCCACCTCATGGAGCTACTACGGCAGCGTCGGTTTCGCCGACCGGGAAGGGTTCCAGTTCCTCACCATCTATCTCGGGGTGACCATCGCCTTCGCCCTCACGCCGCTGTTGTTGCGTCCGCTCCTGCGTCTGACCCGGGACTACCAGCTCACCTCCCTGGCAGATCTGTTCGCCTTTCGCTATCGCAGCCAGCTGGCCGGCGCCCTGGTGACCCTGTTCATGCTGCTCGGCTCCCTGCCCTACATCGCCTTGCAGATCCGTGCCGTCACCTCCTCGCTGCGGGTGCTGACCCAGGAGGTGCCGCCACAGTTGCTGGCCCTGGGCTTCTGCGCCATGCTGATCCTGTTCGCCATCATGTTCGGCGCCCGCCATGCATCACCGCGGGAAAAGCACCGCGGGCTGGTTGCCGCTATCGCCTTCGAATCCCTGATCAAGCTGATGGCGCTGCTGCTGGTAGGGCTGTTCGCGGTGTTTGGGGTATTCAGCGGCCCGGCCAATCTCTCCGCCTGGCTGGCGGCACATCCGGAGGCCACCGAGGCCCTCTACCAGCCGGCTCGGGAAGGGCCCTGGTTCACTCTGCTGTTTCTCTCTTTCTGCGCCGCCTTCCTGCTGCCGCGTCAGTTTCACATGACCTTCACCGAAAACCTGTCGTTTCGCGCCATCGGCAGTGCCAGTTGGGCCTTCCCCCTGTTCCTGCTGCTGCTCAACCTGGCCATCCCGCCGATCCTCTGGGCCGGCAAGTCCCTCGAGCTGGAGATGGACCCGGACTATTACGTGCTCGGTATCACCCTGGCCAAGGGCCCGGAATGGCTGCCGGTCGTCGCCTTCATCGGCGGCGTCTCCGCCGCCAGCGCCATGGTCATCGTCACCACCCTGGCACTCTCCTCCATGAGTCTCAATCACCTGCTGCTGCCGGCCAGCTACCCAGACCCCAAGGTCGACCTCTACCGCTGGTTACTGTGGGGGCGCCGGCTGCTGATCGGCATCATCATCATGGCCGGCTTCGGCTTCTATCAACTGCTGCAGCAAAATCAGGGGTTGGTGCAACTCGGGCTGATCTCGTTCGTCGCCGTGGCCCAGTTCCTCCCCGGCATCATAGGCGTGCTTTACTGGCGCCGCGCCACCCGCATCGGTTTCATCGGCGGCCTGCTCGGCGGTATCGCGGTCTGGTCGGTCACCCTGCTGCTGCCGTTGCTGGACAGTTCCGGCTTCACCCACACCGACATCCACCTCGATGCACTGCGCCAGGCAAGCGGACTGGGACACTGGCAGTTTGCCACCTTCTGGTCATTGGCCTGCAACGGCCTGCTGTTCGTCGGGCTCTCCCTGCTCACCCGGCAGAGTCTGGAAGAGCGTGACGCGGCCCTCGCCTGCCGCAGCGACATGACCATGCCGATCCCACTGGAAGGCGTGGTGGCCGCCGGCTCACCGGCTCAGTTCACCGAAGGACTGTCCCAGATGGTGGGGCGGGAGACCGCTGAGCACGAAGTGAAACAGGCGCTGGCGGACCTGGGGATGTCTCCCCAGGAAGAGCGCCCGCGGGAGCTGCGGCGCCTGCGCGAACGCATCGAGCGCAACCTCTCCGGCCTGCTCGGCCCGCAGATGTCCCACATGATCATCAACCAGCAGTTGGGCATGGACAGCCAGGCCAAGACCGCCCTTGCCGACTCCATTCGTCATATGGAAGAGCGGTTGGAGATATCCCGTAGCCGGCTGCAGGGCCTGAGTGCGGATCTGGACAGCCTGCGCCGCTACCACCGGCAGATCCTGCTCGACCTGCCACTGGGGGTGTGTGCCGTTGACCCGGACCATAAGGTAGTGATCTGGAATCTGGCCCTGGAGATCATGAGCGGCCTGCCCGGTGATCAGGCCATGGGCCACAAACTGAACCGGCTGCCGCAGCCATGGGGTAACCTGCTGGCCGGGTTCGCCCTGTCCCAGGACGAGCACATCCCGCACATGGAACTGACGATCAACGGCAGCCCACGCTGGTTCAATCTGCACAAGGCCACCATCCCGGATCCGGATCTGCGCCATCCGGATAACGAAAGCCGCACCGGCCTGGTGATGCTGCTGGAGGATCTCACCGACCTGGAGACCCTGGAGCAGGAGCTCGCCCACAGCGACCGCCTGGCCTCTATCGGCCGCCTGGCCGCCGGCGTGGCCCACGAGATAGGCAACCCGGTGACCGGCATCGCTTCACTGGCACAGAACCTTCGGCACGAACGGGACCCTGAAGTGATCGAAGAGAGCATCGCCATGATCCTGCAGCAGACCAAGCGCATCTCCGGCATCGTCCAGTCGCTGATGAACTTCAGCCGCAGCGGCAGCATCGGCACCGATTATCAGACCTTCAACCTCAACGACATCGTCGAAGAGGCGATTCAGCTGGTGCGGCTCACCAGGGCCGGCAAGCAGGTGTCATGCAGCAATCGCTGCCCGCCGCAACTGGAGATAGTGGGCGACCGCCAGCGGCTGGCCCAGGTGCTGGTCAATCTGTTGACCAACGCCTGTGACGCCTCCAGTGCCGGTGATCAGGTGGAAATCTTCGCCTTCGAAACCGGTGACCATATCCAGCTGGAGGTGATGGATCAGGGCAAAGGCATACCCGACCAGGCCCGGCGAATGGTGTTCGAACCCTTTTTTACCACCAAGCAGCCTGGTGAAGGCACCGGGCTGGGCCTGCCGCTGGCACACAAGATCATTCAGGAGCATCACGGTGAGATAGAGATAGACTCGGCGGCCGGCGTTGGCACCCGGGTAGTGGTACGGCTCCCACGGCAGCCGGACCGGCAACAATGAAATGGCGGTAAAGACAAGACCATGTCCAACATACTGATCATAGAAGACGAACGCGTCATCCGCAGCGCCGTACGGCGCCTTTTGGAACGCAACCATTACCAGGTGGCGGAAGCGGCATCCATCGAAGAGGCCAGCAGTAACCACAATCTGCACAATTTCGACCTGATCCTCAGTGATCTGCGGCTGCCCGGAGCCCCAGGCACCGACATCATCGCGATGGTGGAAAATGTGCCGGTGCTGATCATGACCAGTTATGCCAGCGTCCGCTCCGCGGTGGACTCCATCAAGCAGGGCGCCGTGGACTACATCGCCAAGCCGTTCGATCATGAAGAGCTGCTGCTGCTGGTGCAGCGCATTCTCAAGCAAGCACAGCATGCACGCCGCAGCGAAGTGATGAAGTCCGAACTGGACAAGACCTACCCCGTGGCCGGCATGATCGGCAGCTGCCCGGCGATGAAGGAGATCTGTCTGCGCATTGCCAAGGTTGCCCCCACCGACGCCAGCGTCCTGATTCAGGGTGAGTCCGGCACCGGCAAGGAATTGGTGGCCCGGGCAATCCACGAGCAGAGCAACCGCCGGGACGCCCCGATCGTCACCGTCAACTGCGCCGCCATCCCCGAAAGCCTGATTGAATCGGAGCTGTTCGGCCACGAGAAGGGGGCCTTCACCGGTGCCGTGACCAGCCGCACCGGCATGATCGAGTCGGCCAACGGCGGCACCCTGTTTCTGGATGAGATCGGCGAGCTGCCGCTGGCGGCGCAGGCCCGGCTGCTGCGGGTACTGCAGAACGGCGAGATCCGCCGAGTGGGGTCGGGACAGTCCCATCAAGTTGACATCCGGCTCATCTCCGCCACCCACCGGGACCTCAAACTGCTGGTGCAGGAAGGCAGCTTCCGCAGCGATCTGTTCTTTCGCCTGCGGGTGATGGAGCTGGACCTGCCACCACTGCGGGAACGCGGTCACGATCTGATCGAGCTGGCCGAATATCTCCTGGACAAGGCACGGCAACAGCTCAATCGCCCACCCATGACCCTGACGCCCGAGGCCCTGGAAGCGATCACCCACTACGACTGGCCGGGCAATGTCCGGGAACTGGAAAATGCCATGGAGCGGGCCATCATCCTCAGTGAAGGGAATCAGGTCACCCCGGATCTGCTGGCCATCGATGCCCCGGCGGCACCAGGTAACGGTGGCACGGATGCAGTCGGTGACGAGTTGTCACTGGAAGAGTATTTTCGCCGCTTCGTGCAGGAACATCAGGACCGGATGACCGAAACAGAGCTGGCAAAACGCCTGGGCATCAGCCGCAAGGCATTGTGGGAGCGGCGGCAGCGGTTCGGCATTCCGCGCAGGAAAAAGGAAAACGACGAGCGCAGGTAAAAGCGTTACCTTTTTATGCATTCCTCAGAAAAAAATGTTACCAACCGTAACACCTATGGCTTGCAGATCATGCACACATATCAGTAACACACTGTATCTATTGGATATCTCATATCAGGCATGAATTTCGCCTGATTTTTTGGATCACCGGCCCCAGCATCCACATGGTTACGGCCGGGCCACAGACACCATAGCCACACTGAAATCTGCACGGGGGGGAAACGCAACCAATGGACGCGAAGGTTGTCTGGTTGTTCGTTTTCGTTGCGCTGTATTGGACCTACTGCATTTTCTGGGGGGTCAAGGGCGCGCTTTCCGCCAAGACCGCCAGCGACTATTTCGTTGCCGGCCGCCAGATATCGCTCTGGGTCTTCATCCTTGCTGCCACCGCCACTTCCTTCTCCGGTTGGACATTCATGGGTCATCCCGGCCTCATCTATCGGGACGGCTTCCAGTATGCCTATGCCTCTTTCTACGCCATCACCATTCCCTTCACCGGGGTTCTGTTCCTGAAACGCCAGTGGATGATCGGCAAACGCTTTGGCTTCATCACGCCGGGCGAGATGATGGCCTATTACTTCAAATCCGATACGATACGCATCCTGGTGGTGCTGGTGGCCCTGATCTTCTCCGTCCCCTATCTCGGTATCCAACTGCGCGCTGCCGGCTTCCTGTTCAACGTCCTCACCGATGGCATGCTCGATGTGGACGTGGGCATGTGGCTGCTCTCCATCGTAGTCATCATCTATGTCGCTTCCGGTGGGCTGCGCGCCGTCGCCTACGTGGACTCCGCCCAGGCCATCCTGCTCGCCTGCGGCATCGTGATGATCGGGCTGATCGCCTATAGCAGCCTGCCGGAAGGCAAGAGCTGGGCCGATCTGATCGGCGCCCTCAGTGCCATCGACCCCGACACCGGGAAGGCGGTATTCGGCGACACCACACCGGATGGCTACTCTTCCTACATCGCCATTCCCGGAGTGATCCAGTTCGGCATGGGACTGGGCACCGACACCGCCCCCGTCGGCGGTATCTGGACCGGAATGATGATCCTCACCTACATGTTCGCCCTGATGGGCATCCAGTCGGCGCCCGCCTTCTCCATGTGGGCCTTTGGCAACAAGAGCCCAAGGCCTTTCGCCCCGCAACAGGTGTGGGCCTCCTCCTTCGGTATTGGTTTGATCCTGATCCTGTTCACCGCCATGCAGGGCATCGGCGCCCACTTCCTCGGTGCCGATGGCACCTTCATGGCCGCCCATCCAGAGCTGGTGAACAATGTCATGGCCGCCGGCCTGGGCGGCAGCGACCTGATGGCCTCCGCCGGCAAGCAGGGGATGCTGGTGCCTCAGCTGATCTATCTGCTCAGCGATGCCGTCCCCTGGCTGGTGGGACTGCTGGCGGTCTGTGCACTGGCCGCCATGCAGTCCACGGGCGCCGCCTATATGTCCACCGCCGGCGGCATGCTCACCCGCGATCTGTTGAAACGCTTCATCATGCCCCGCGCAACCCATGCCCAGCAGAAGCTGTACGGCCGCCTCGGCGTCATCGTCATCGTGCTGGCGGCACTATTGGTAGCGACCCACGCCACTGATGCGTTGGTGCTGCTGGGCGGGCTGGCGGTAGCCTATGGATTCCAGATGTGGCCGGCGCTGATCGCCACCTGCTGGTGGCCCTTCCTTACCCGCCAGGGCATCGTCGTCGGTCTTGTCGCCGGCCTGGTTGCCGTCACTCTGACGGAGAATATCGGGGCCCAATATATGCCCTGGGGGCGTTGGCCGATGACCCTGCACTCGGCCTTCTGGGGCATCCTGTTCAATCTGGGGTTGGCCATCCTGGTCTCCGCACTGACCCAGAACAGGGCCGAACGGGAACACCGCATGACCTTCCACGACTTCCTCCGTGAACACGCTGCACTGCCGGCCGGCAAACGCGGACTGATCCCTACAGCCTGGATCATCACCCTGCTCTGGTTCTTCTTCGGCATTGGACCCGGTGCGGTGATCGGCAACTGGATCTTCGGCGAACCCACCGATGCCACAAGCTGGATATTCGGCATCCCCTCGATCTGGGCCTGGCAACTGTTGTGGTGGGCCCTGGGGGTCTTCATGATGTGGTTCCTGGCCTACAAAATGGAGCTGTCCAGGGTACCCAACAAAGAGGTCGAGGCACTGCATGAGGACATCGGCGATATCGAATTCGGCCTGGACAGACCAGGTTGATCCCTTTTGCTCTGTAGCCTTTGGGGAGGCCTGCCTCCCCGATTTATTACCACTTGGCCATGAATAGCTATTTTCTCTTATCCGTCATTCTGCTCGCACTGCTGCTGTTCTTCCCCACCAGCAGGATGATCTGGGTCCTGAGTGTACGGCGTGCAGAAGGCAGACTGAACAGAAAGCTGGCTGCCGGGGAGATCGCCGGGCAGCGTAGCCGCGCCCGTCTCATTGCCCTATTGCTGGTATTCCCTTTTTCCTGGCTGTTCAACATCCAACTGCTCAATCGCCTGTATGGATGAACGGCGCTATCGCATCCTGCTGCGGCTGGCCGGGGCGATGACCATCGCCTGGATCGGTTGGACCCTGTACGGCTCCAGCCTGTTACAGACTGATACCCGGACGCGGGAACTGGCCGCGGCAATGCGGCAATTGGAGGATGGCCAGTATGAACAGGCCCTGGCCGGTTACGCCTACATCCTGAGCCTGGACGGCAACGACCTGGGGGCCCTGCGCGGACAGGCCCAGGCGCTGATGCAACTGGCAGCCAGAGATGCCTACGATGCCCACGAGCTGCGACAAAAGGGCCAGACCCAGGCGGCGGATGCCCTGCAGTCCCGGGCCCGCGACCGCTACCGGCAGGCCCTGGCCGGTTACGACAAGGCCATTCGCCGGCAGGCCATCGGTGACGACACGGCCAACGAACGCCGCATCCAGGGGGTGACCTATGCCAATCGTGGCATCCTGAAAGACCGGATGGGGGATTATCGGGGTGCACTGTCAGATTACGAGAAGTCGCTGCAGCTGGCACCGGAGCTGTCCGAGGGGCCGGGGTTTCTCACCCGGTTCATGCGTAACCAGGCGGAGCCTCCTCCCTCTGTCGCTGACCGGGCGCGCTATCTCCGGCAACAACTGGAAAAACCGGCAGCCGAAAGGGTATTGCAACGGCCGGAAGAGGATATGAAACAACGTGCATACAGACTGGACTGAGCATCTCTCCGAAGACAGCGAAGCGGCCAGCAGCAGGCACCTGTGTGCCGGCCGAATCCTCCGTGGCACCCCCACGTTCAGGGAGATGTCAGCGGATTCCCTGAATAAACTGGTGACACCGGCCAGGCCACGCACGCTGCAGGCAGGCGACCACCTGTTCCGACCCGGGGACAGCTACCAGGGCAAGGTCTATATCCTGCTGGAAGGCGAGATCACCATGCATCGCCCCTCGGGCCGGATCGACAATCTGCGGCCAGGAGATTTCATCGGCCTGGCCAACTACCTGGACAACAACGACTACACCACCACCGCCATCGCCGTTACCCGATCGACGGTACTGGAGCTAGATGCCGACAGCCTGCATCGACTGGAGCGGCAACTGCCGGATCTGTTCAACGCCCTCAACCGGATAATCGCCGCCAAGTTGCGCGATCGCAGCATCACCTCCGGTGCCCTGGCCCAGCCGGTGACCAGGGTCATGAAATCTCCCGTGGTATCCTGCAGCCCCGACGCCAGCCTGCAGCAGGTGTTGACGATGATGCAGGCACGCAAGATCGGCTGCATGGTGGTAAAGGACGAGAAAGAGAGGCTGTTGGGCGTGCTCACCTTCTCCGGCCTGGCCAGGGCTGCCCTGCTGGATGGCGCCAGCGCGACTGACAGCATCATGCAGGCCGTTTGCGAAACGCCCCGGTTGGTCGATCCCGATACCCCGTTATGGGAAGCAGAAGAGCTGATGCAGCGCTATACCGCAAAATATCTTATTGTGGTGGAGGCGCAGACGGCGATCGGCATCCTTTCCCAGACCGACATACTGCGCAGCCTGATCTTTCGTCCCAGCACCCTGAGCAACCGGATCAAGCACTCCACCAGCCTGAAGCAGCTGGCCGACCACAGCGGTGAGCTGGCAGACGTGGCCGATGACGCCCGTGAGACCAACCATCGACCCAGCGCGGCGGTTCGGTTGCTGAGCGAAACCCATCTGATGATTCAGCGCCGGGCGATCGAGCTTACCCTCGACTGGATGCAGAACAAGGGCTACGGCCCGGCACCGGTGGACTACGCCCTGATCATCATGGGCTCGGGCGGACGTAAAGAGATGCTGCTCAACCCGGATCAGGACAATGGTCTCATCATCGACGACCCGCCGCCCGGCGAGATGGACGACGTGAACGAATGGTTCGGGCGCTTCAGCAAGCGGGTGAACCGGAATCTGGACAAGGTGGGCTATATGCTCTGTCCGGGAGAAGTCATGGCATGCAACCCGGCCTACCGTAAGACTCTGAGCCAATGGAAAAGGCAGATCACGCACATTGCCGGAAAACCCACCGACAAGGCCGCACGCTGGGCGAATGTGATGCTCGATTTCGACACTCTGTACGGTAACGATCTGCTCACCTCAGAGCTGCGTCGCCACGCCCTGGCCGAATTCCAGCGACACCCCCGGCTATTGAAAATCATGGCCGATCACGACGCTGAGGGACGCCCCGCGATCGGCCTCTTCAACCGGCTGATAACGACCCGGGACAACCACGGGGAATGGATCGACATCAAGCGCAATGGCCTGCGCATCATCACCGACGCCGCCCGCATATTCGCCCTGCAGAATGGCGTGGCGGTGCAGAACACCAGCGATCGTTTGAAGAGCCTGGCACGCATAGGCAAACTGTCCGATGATTTCGTCGATACGGTACATGAGGCCTATGAAGAGCTGCTCGATCTGCTGCTACAGCACCAGATCGCCCAGGCCCGGAGCGGCGACGCGTTGAACAAACTGATCGACCCGGAACGGCTTACACCCCGGAGCCGCGGCACCTTGCGCATGGCGATGCGCGCAGTGAAACGCTTCCAGGCACGCCTGATGGATGACTATGCAAGCGAAATCTTCTGAGCTTCGGCATCAAGCCGCCTCTCACACACCGGTGATGAACCGGCCTGCGGGGCACTTCCGGCTTCCAGCCCAAAGAACCATGGGCTGCCTGAATGACGGCGGCAACGGCATCAGTTCAGCACAGCGGCGGGATCCGGCATGACCAGCGAACAGTTAGGGGAGCTTTTCGGACGTATCCAGGCCGGTCTGCGGCGCAGCCTGAAGAAGGGCGCACTGCTTGCCGACCCCACCATGCTGGCGCTGCATCAGCGGTTGCGTCAGCTGGAGCCAAAACGGTTGACCCGCCGTACCATTGCCGCCACCCGCTTCGTGATCATCGACACCGAGACCACCGGCCTGCATGCCTATGCCGGTGATGAGATCTGTTCCATCGCCCTGCTCGAGATGCAGGGGCTCGAACTGACCGGCCGTGAATTCAACAGCCTGATCAATCCAGGGCGACGGATCAGTGAACGGTCTAGCCGCATCCACCGGCTCACCGATGAGACGGTGAAGGATGCACCGGTGATCGAACAGGCGCTTCCGGCGATCACCGAATTCATCGGTGAGAGCGTGATCGTCGGCCATCATGTGGGGTTCGACATCCGGTTTCTCAACAAGACCCTGCAGAAGGCGCTGCTGTGCCGTCTGCGACACCCCTGGCTGGATACCATGCTGCTGTTCCTGGCCAGCAGCGGCCGGGTCGGCCATTACACACTGGAACAGGTGGCAGCGCACAATCAGGTGGAGATCCGGCGTCGCCACACTGCATATGGCGACGCCATGGCCACTGCCCAGATATTCAAAAAGCTGGCCAGTCGGCTCGCCGAGTACGATAATCCGGTTCAGCGGCTTATCGATAGACAGTTCGAACTGGGGCACTTTTAGCGCTGGTTGCAGCCAGCCCTTAATTCATAACCATAAGGAGACATCCTATGTCCGAAGAAAAGGTCCATCCGGTCCCCGCCGATATGGCGGCCAATGCCTATATCAATGCCGAAAAATATGCGGAGATGTATCAGCGCTCGATCGACGACCCCGATGGTTTCTGGGCCGACATGGCCAACGAATTCGTCACCTGGAGCAAACCCTGGGACAAGGTGATGGACTACAGTTTCGACGCCAGTGACCTGCATATCAAATGGTTCGAAGGCGCCCAGCTGAACGTGGCCTATAACTGCCTCGACCGGCACCTGGAGAGCCGTGGCGACCAGACCGCTATCATCTGGGAGAGCGACGACCCCTCGGTGGACAAGAAGATCAGCTACCGGGAACTGCATGAGCAGGTGTGCAAGCTGGGTAACGTACTCAAGTCCCGCGGGGTGAAGAAGGGCGACCGGGTCTGCATCTACATGCCGATGATCCCGGAAGCGGCAGTGGCCATGCTCGCCTGCGCCCGCATCGGCGCCGTCCACTCGGTGGTGTTCGGCGGCTTCTCCCCCGACTCCCTGCGTGACCGCATCCTGGACTCCGACTGCCAGACCCTGATCACCGCCGATGAAGGGCTGCGCGGTGGACGCAGTGTGGCGCTGAAGGCCAATGCCGACACCGCCCTGAGCGAGTGTCCCAACGTGCATACCTGCCTGGTGGTGAAACACACCGGCGGCGACATCGGCTGGACCGAGGGCCGTGATGTCTGGTACGGCGAGGCCATGGCCGACGCCTCCAGCGACTGCCCGCCGGAGCCGATGGACGCGGAAGATCCCCTGTTCATCCTCTACACCTCCGGTTCCACCGGCAAACCCAAGGGCGTGCTGCACACCACCGGGGGCTACCTGGTGTTCGCCGCCATGACCCACAAGTACACCTTCGACTACAAGGATGGTGAGGTCTACTGGTGCACCGCCGACGTCGGCTGGGTCACCGGCCATACCTATATCGTCTATGGCCCCCTGGCCAACGGCGCCATCAGCCTGATGTTCGAGGGCATCCCCAACTATCCTGACGTCTCCCGCTTCTGGCAGGTGGTGGACAAGCACAACGTGGCCATCTTCTATACCGCACCCACCGCCATCCGCGCCCTGATGCGTTCCGGTGACGAGCCGGTAAAGAAGACCTCACGCAAGTCCCTGCGCATCCTGGGCACCGTAGGCGAGCCGATCAACCCAGAGGCCTGGGAGTGGTACTACCGGGTGGTGGGCGACGAGCGCTGTCCCATCGTCGACACCTGGTGGCAGACCGAGACCGGCGGCCACCTGATCACTCCGCTACCCGGCGCCACGGACATGAAACCCGGCTCGGCCAGCAAACCCTTCTTCGGCGTGGCGCCGGCCATCGTCGACGCCGGTACCGGCGAAGTGCTGGAAGGGGCCTGCTCCGGCGCCCTGGTCATCACCCGCCCCTGGCCGGCCATGATGCGCACCGTGTACGGCGATCATGAACGCTTCTTCAACACCTACTTCGCCCAGTATCCCGGCAACTATTTCACCGGCGACGGCGCACGCCGGGACGAGGATGGCTACTACTGGATCACCGGCCGCATCGACGACGTGCTCAACGTCTCCGGTCACCGCCTGGGTACCGCAGAGATCGAGTCCGCCCTGGTGCTGCACGACAAGGTGGCCGAGGCGGCCGTGGTCGGCTTCCCCCATGACATCAAGGGCCAGGGGATCTACGCCTATGTCACCCTGATGGCCGGCGAGGCATACAGCGACGAACTGAAGAAGGAGCTGGTAAACCTGGTGCGCCAGGAGATCGGCCCCATCGCCACCATCGACGTCATTCAGTGGGCCCCCGGCCTGCCCAAGACCCGTTCCGGCAAGATCATGCGCCGCATCCTGCGCAAAGTGGCCAGCAACGAACTGGACAGCCTGGGCGACACCTCCACCCTGGCCGATCCCAGCGTGGTGGACGACCTGGTGGAGAACCGAGTCAACAAATAGGCGGCTCAGGGCAGGGCCATTCGCGGCGGGGGCGCCGCTCCTGCATCCCTGGATGCTTGTGCAGGAGCAGCGCCCCCGCCGCGAACGGTATGTTATTTTCTCAAGTTTCGGAGTTAGTGGCGTTGATCGGCGAGGGTCAACGCCGTTTGCCGCTCCAGGTTGGTTTGAACACCGAAACTTATTTTGTTGCGGCACAACAGCCGCCCCTTCCATAAAAAAGTAAGGTACATACTATTGAGTGATCTGAAAGTCGGCGTCTTCGTCGATGCCGAAAACATCAAGTTCAATGGCGGCTATCAGCTGCGCTACGACATCCTGCGCCGTTTCGCTGCCCGCTACGGCGGAACCCTGCTGCGCCTCAACACCTACCTGGCCTATGACCAGGAGCGGGCACGTGACGACCAGGAGTATGCCAAAAAATCCCGCAGCTACCAGCAGATGGTGCGCGACTACGGCTGGAAGATCATCGTCAAGCACGTACGTCGCTTCACCGATGACGAAGGCAATGTCACCACCAAAGCCAACGCCGATCTGGACCTGGCGGTGGATGCCATGCTGCAGGTGGAGAACCTGGACCTGATCCTGCTGGTGACCGGAGACGGAGACTTTCTGCAGGTGGTGACCGCATTGCAGAACAAGGGCTGCCGGGTGGAGTTGCTGGCGTTCAAGAACGTATCCAAACAGTTGCAGCGCCAGGTGGATGCATTCTACCGGGGCTACCTGATCCCTGACCTGCTGCCCATCTCCTACGAACCCCGCAACGAGTGGGGCAAACCCGGCTCCTGCGTGCGCGGCGTCTGCAGCAAATGGTTCCCTGACAAGGGCTACGGCTTCCTGCGTTTCATCCGTGAGATCTCACCCAACCTGTGGATCACCGATCCACGGGATCCTGAATCCCCCTATGAGAGCGTTTTCTGTCATGCCAATGAACTGGCCGAGGATGTCTCGATCGATGACCTGATGAGCCGTGAGACCATCGTCGAATTCTATGTCCAGGAGAGCGAAGTCAACGAAGGGCTGGTGGCGCAAAACGTGCGCTTGGTCTATACCCCCTGAGGCGCGGAGCTATTCTGCTATATTGCGCTCTCGGCGCAAGCCGCTGACCGGAGGTGATTCTTCCGGAAATCGCTGTGAATACATCCCTGTACGCTCGACGGCGGCATCCCTGCCGCCGACGTTTCCTGCAGAAACACCTCCGGCCAGCGGCAATCCAGACAGCACCGGTTCAACCCACCCGCCGCTTCACCTCGGCCCACAGCGCCTCGTAGGCACGGGCGGCCGGACTGTTCGGAGCATAGCTGCCCACCGGCGCCCGGTGTATTCCCATACGCTCCACATCACTGGCATAGGGAATGGCCGTGGCAAGGGACTCGGGGTGCTGCTGCGGCATCTGCGCCATGATCTCCAGATGCATCCGTTTGCGCCGGTCGACCATGGAGAAAAAAGGCATCAGATCCACCCCCCGCACCTTGTGGCCCTGGAGAAAATCCAGCAGCTGCTGATAGGTGCGAATGGAAAGGGTGGTTGGAATGGTGGGGACCAGCAATCCATCGGCGGCACGAAAAATATTCTCTGACACCAGGGAGATACTGGGCGGACAGTCCAGGAATATGCGATCGAACTCTTCGGACAGCGGCCGCAACAGACGCAGCAGCTGCTTGGCCGGCTTTTTCGCCTCACCCAGCATCAGGTCCATGTTGCGATAGGAGAAATCTGCCGGCAGCAGGTCCAGATTGTCGAAATCGGTTCCCTTTATCAGGCCGTCCAGAGCCTTTTTCTGCTGCAGCATCTTGCGCCCGCCGCCCTTTATCCGAGGCCTGATGCGAAAATAATAGGTCGCTGCCGCCTGCGGGTCCAGGTCCCAGATCAGGGTGCGCGCCCCCTCTTGCGCCGAAAGCCAGGCCAGGTTGACCGCAGTTGCGGTCTTACCTACACCGCCTTTGATATTGTAGACGCCGTAGATCCTCATTCTTTTTTTCCTGTGTTCTTTTTTCCATCGAACAGCTGCTGGAACAGCTGCTGGTTCCGGGGGGTGGAAAAGGCAGCGAACCGCTGGTCGAACGTCTCCCGTGCCTGCTGCTGTCGCCGCAGCAGCCCATCCACCAGCATCCCCATGGCCAGCAACGTATCTGCCGGCGCCACCTTCTCCTGCACCATCTGGTGGGCAAACTCGCGCAGCGTCAATGCCTGGACTTCCAGATCCTGAAAATCACCCAGGTTGCCCAGCAACAGCTTCAACGCCTTGATCAGCTGGCGTATCTGCTGCCTTGGATAGAGGCACTGAAAAAACTCGATCAGATAACGCAGTTTCTTGCACTGTTTGCGCAGTTCATGCAGGGCATCGGGATGGGTGCCGCGGTGAATCGCCTGCCCCTCGTCGATCACCCGCCGAAAGGTGCGATAGATGCGTTTGTCTGCCACCCGCTTGATAGGACGCAGGGCATTGGGCGCATCGTCCGCGGGCTGCAGCGGCTGTTCCAGAAAGGCCCGCCACTCCTTCAGCAAACCATGAAAATGGGGAGAGTTGAGGCGTTTGACCATCGCCTGCTGTGCCTGCTTCTGGTGTTCCTGAAGAAACTGGTGCAGCGGATCCAGATCAGACCGAAATTGGGCCGGCAGGCTGTTGCGATAGCGATCGAAACCGAGCAGATAGACGTCCAGGTCCCGGGTCGGCCCGGTGATCTGGCCGATCCAGGCCAGGCGTGACTTGAACCGTTCGATCTCCGCAGGGGGAAACACCCCTTTGATCTGGGTGAGTGCAGAACGGGTACGGCGCACCGCCACCCGCAGGTCATGGAGAAACTCCGAGTCCAGATCTTTCCGGGTGCCCGGCAGGTTGCGCTCCAGGGTGTCGAGCAGATGCAGATGGATCTGCCGTGCCGCCGTCTGCGCCGGCAGCTCCGGCTCGAATCTGAAATCGAGTTTAGATGAGTAGTCGAGCGGACGGCGGCCGATCGCCTGCAAGCCCTGCTCGAACACCCCTTGTTGCACCGGCGACAGCCCCTCCTGGCCGGCCAGCAGCTGCTGCACCCGCTTCAGCCATTTATCGTAACCGCGTACCGGCTGCAGCCTTACCCGTCCCGGCAGTGAATTGAATTCAGCCGTACCGGGCGTCCGCGCCTGATACTGTTCCAGACGAATCCGCAGCACCGTCTTCTCTTCACCATCCAACAGCCGCAGTGTTCGCAGCTGGCTGCGCAACTCCAGCTGTGGCAACAACGCCCGCATCTCCAGTAGCGGCGCCAGGCCATCACGCATCAGCCCCGGCGGACAATCCCAGGCGAACCTTGGCACCTCCCCTTTCAGGCGCACCGTCTCCCGGATATGCAGACCGTCGCGTCCACTCCAGATCAGGCGTGGACCAGACCCGTCATCTTCCCGGTACAGCAGTGCATCGCCCTGATACAGACGCCAGTCGAAACTGTCGTAATAGCGCCGCGTCGACTGCAGCTGAGGTTGTTCCTCCAGCCGCAACCGCTCATGCAAGGCAGCCAGGAGTTGATCCAGTGAAAGAGAGTCATCCAGTTGGAACAGGGATACGGAATCGGACATGGTCACTCACGCTGCCGGCAACGCCCACACGGGGCAGATCGATAAATATATTGCACCGAGGATAACAGCGAAACAGCGGAGCGCAAATCCGACTGAAAAGAAGCGATAAAAAAGGGGGGTCAGATTTGCATCTGCCCCCCCTTTTTCCGCCGCCCCGGCTTATCCCTTGCTGAAGGTCAGTCCATCGCCTGCCACATCCACCTGGATGGTGTCGCCGGGAATGAAGTGTCCTGCCAGGATCTCCTGGGCCAACGGGTTCTCCAGCTGATGCTGAATCGCCCGCTTCAACGGCCTTGCACCATACACCGGGTCGAAGCCCGCCTCGCCAAGACGATCCAGCGCCGCTTCTGTGACCTTGAGGTCCATATCCCGCTCGGCCAGACGCTGGCGCAGATATCCGATCTGAATGTCGGTGATCTTACGGATCTGCTCACGCCCCAGCGGATGGAATACCACTGTCTCGTCCACCCGGTTGATGAACTCGGGACGGAAGTGCTGTCCAACCACCTCCATCACTGCGGTCTTCATCGCCTCGTAATCGCCGGTCTTGGCCATCTCCTGGATCAGCTGTGAGCCCAGGTTGGAGGTCATCACGATCACCGTGTTGCGGAAATCCACCGTCCGCCCCTGACCATCGGTGAGGCGCCCATCGTCGAGCACCTGCAACAGCACATTGAACACGTCCGGATGGGCCTTCTCCACCTCGTCCATCAGGATTACGCTGTAGGGACGCCGCCGTACCGCCTCGGTAAGGTACCCGCCCTCTTCATATCCCACATAGCCGGGAGGCGCGCCGATCAGCCGAGCGACCGAGTGTTTCTCCATGAACTCCGACATGTCGATGCGCACCATCGCCTCTTCGGTATCGAACAGGAAATCGGCCAACGCCTTACACAGCTCGGTCTTGCCGACACCGGTGGGACCAAGAAACAGGAACGATCCGTTGGGACGATCCGGATCCGCCAGCCCGGCCCGGGAGCGGCGAATGGCGTTGGATACCGCCCGCACCGCCTCGTCCTGCCCGACCACACGCTGGCTGATCTCCTGCTCCATCTTCAACAGCTTTTCCTTTTCTCCCTCCAGCATCTTGGAGACCGGGATGCCGGTCCATTTGGAGACCACTGACGCAATCTCTTCATCGGTGACCTTGTTGCGCAGCAGGGTCATCTCCTGCATCTCCGCCTGGGCCGCCATATCAAGCTGGCGCTCCAGTTCCGGGATTCGGCCGTACTGCAACTCAGACATGCGCTGCAGGTCGCCGGCACGCCGCGCAGCCTCCATCTCGATGCGGGCCCGTTCCAGCTCTTCCTTGATATGGGTGGCACCCTGCAGGGCGGCCTTCTCGGCCTTCCATACCTCCTCCAGATCCGAGAACTCACGTTCCAGCCGCTCGATCTCGGCCTCGAGGTCGGCCAGGCGCTTCTTGGACGCCTCATCCGACTCCTTCTTCAGCGCCTCCCGCTCGATCTTGAGCTGGATCAGGCGCCGATCGAGCTTGTCCATCTCCTCCGGCATGGAGTCGATCTCCATGCGGATCTGGGAGGCAGACTCGTCGATCAGATCGATCGCCTTGTCCGGCAGCTGCCGATCGGCGATGTAACGGTGGGACAGGGTCGCCGCGGCAACAATGGCCGGGTCGGTGATCTCCACCCCATGATGCACCTCGTAGCGCTCCTTCAGGCCACGCAGGATGGCGATGGTGTCCTCTACCGATGGCTCATCCACGATCACCTTCTGGAACCGGCGCTCCAGGGCTGCATCCTTCTCGATGTACTGGCGATACTCGTCCAGGGTAGTGGCGCCCACACAGTGCAGCTCACCACGGGCCAGGGCCGGTTTCAACATATTGCCGGCATCCATCGACCCTTCCGCCTTGCCCGCACCGACCATGGTGTGCAGCTCATCGATGAACAGGATGATCTGTCCTTCCTGCTTGGAGAGGTCGTTGAGTACCGCCTTCAGCCGCTCCTCGAACTCACCGCGGAACTTGGCGCCGGCGATCAGCGCACCCATATCCAGGGAGAGCAGGCGCTTGCTCTTCAACCCTTCCGGCACCTCACCGTTGACGATGCGCTGGGCCAGCCCCTCGACGATAGCGGTCTTGCCCACGCCGGGCTCGCCGATCAACACCGGGTTGTTCTTGGTACGGCGCTGCAATACCTGGATGGTGCGCCGGATCTCGTCGTCACGTCCGATCACCGGGTCCAGCTTGCCCTGCTCGGCCCGTTCGGTGAGATCGATGGTGTACTTCTCCAACGCCTGGCGTTGCTCTTCCGCATTGGGGTCGTCCACCGACTGGCCGCCGCGAATCTTGTCGATGGCCTGCTCGATGGGGCCTTTGGCGGCACCGGCCTTGCGCATCAAATCGCCCAGCACGCCCTTGTCCTCGACGGCGGCGAGCACGAGCAGCTCACTGGAGATGTACTGGTCCTTGCGCTGCTGGGCCAGCTTGTCAGTCTGATTCAGCAGACGGCTCAGGTCATTGGATATGTGCAGGTCACCGGCCGCGCCCTCCACGCGTGGCAGGCGATCCAGCGCCTCACCGAGGCCCGAGCGCAACTGATTGACGTTGACATCCGACTGGGACAGCAGATGCCGCACCGTGCCGCCCTCTTGGTCCAGCAGGGCCAGCATCAGATGCACCGGCTCTATGAACTGGTTGTCACGCCCGACCGCCAGGCTCTGGGCATCCGCCAGCGCCATCTGAAACTTACTGGTCAATTTGTCCATTCTCATTAGGAATACTCCGAATCTTGTCTAGTTATCCACCGAAGTGGGGGGACACGGAGGAATTTCAAGCGTGATCGGCAACTTCTTGCTGCTGGGCCCCCGCTTTTCCATCCAGGGCCTCGGCCAAGTCTGCCAACACGGCCGCCAACTCCCGGCCAGCCACTGGAATCGGTGGCAACAGGGTGACACGGGCACGACTGCGTAGTAGCACCCCCATAATCACCTTGCCTTCCCCCCGCACACCCGTGATGCGATGGGGCAACAAAGGCGCGCCGGTGAGCTGGGCCAGGCGCACCGCTCCGGCCTTGGGAGGGCGTGGCGGATCGCTGTCGAGATGGATGCCGCCGTGGGGGAACAGGGCGACCACGTCGCCCTGCTGCAAGGCGCGCAACGCCGCCCGCAAGGCCAGTTCAGGACGCCGCGCACGATCCACCGGGATGCAGCGGGTAGCCCGAAACAACCAGTTGAGGCCAAACCGCTCATACTCCTCCCGGGCGATGAGAAAGCGCAGGGGACGACGGGCGGAGGCGATCAGCAGCAAGGGGTCCAGCCCGGATACATGATTGGCGACGACAATCGCGGGGCCGCTCTTGGGCAGGCGCAGGCCGGTGACATTGAGGCGATGATAACGATAACAGAACAACCGGTTGAGGCCGTCCAGCAGGTTCATCCAGCCCTTGTCCCATTGGATGCGGTTGGCCTTGCGGGCAGCCTGCAACAGACGCCACGACTGCCACAGCAGGAAGATCGGGAGCAACGCAGCAACCAGCCAGACAGTGTCGGAAAAAGTCATGACTTCTGCTTCGCCTGACCGCCTTTCTGATACACCTTGCGCCGGAACAGGTCAGTGCGACGGCTGACCACCCGGTCGATGAACAGCAGGCCATCCAGATGGTCGAGCTCGTGTTGCAGGGCACGCGCCTCGAACCCCTCCATTTCGTACTCCAATGACTTGCCGGCGGGATCCTGGGCGGTAACCTGGAGCTGGGTCGCCCGTATCACATTGCCCGTATAGTCCGGCACCGACAGACAGCCCTCACGCCCCATCTCATAACCATCCCAATGGGTAATTTCCGGATTGATCAGCACCAGGTGGCCATGATTGGGCACCGGCTTGCGGGTATTGGAGACATCGATGATGATGATGCGCTGAAAACACCCCACCTGGGGCGCCGCGATACCCACCGCTCCAGGCCCGGCCTGTCGGGTCTCCTCCAGATCGTCGATGAAGCGGAGAAGCTGATCATCGAACCGCTGCACCGGGACGGAAACCTGCTTCAGGCGCTCGTCCGGCACCCGTAGAATATCCAATACGGCCATGATTCAACCGATCAGGGTTTCAATCGGGGAGACACTGACATCCATATCACCCAGCTGGCGCAATGCCGCCTCGATCTGCTCCAACGGGGTATCGGTATAGCCCTGGATGTTCATGATATAGACCGGTGCATCGATCGACCCGGCCACGTCGGACTCCAGTTCCAGGATATTGAATCCAGCCTCAGCCAGCGCCCCCGTCACCTGGGCCACGATCCCCGCCCGGTCCGCACCATTGACCCGCACCTGCAGATTGGGTATCTGGTGCTGGTGCAACACCCCTTCGATCGGATCCACATGCAGGCGCAGCCCCATACTCGAGAGTACCGGCGCCAACACGGACTGCACATCGCCCTCCCCGGTCACCATCATCATGATGGTGAAACTGTCACCAAGCCGGATCATGGAGGCCTCCCCCAGGCTCCAGCCATTGCGAAACAGGGCGTCGGTCACCCGGGCTACGATTCCGGGGCGGTCGGCGCCGACCAGGGTCAGCATTTTCCAATCACTCATATCGATCCAGTATTGAGTTGAGTTGATGTACGAAATGGCACGAAAGCCTTCACTCTCCAACCGTACCATATTGTGGGAGCGGCCTCCCACAGGTCCCTGCTTACCGGCTCGGCCCGATCCAGATCAGGGATGCCATACGGCCGGTGACGCCGTCCCGCCGATAGGAGAAGAAGCGTGCGCTGTCACTCACTGTACAGTAATCCCCACCGCCCACGAAGCCCGGATTGTATGCGGCCAGAATGATTCGCGCCAGCCGGTAGATATCGGCCAGCCAACGGCCGGAGGCGCCGGGGACGAAGGCCGCCTCGTTGGCGGGGTCGCGTGCCAGAAAGACCTGCCGCACGTCATCCCCCACCTCGAACGCGGCCGCGCCGATAGCCGGCCCCAGCCATACCAGCAGCTCACCGGCAGCCGGATCGAACGCCTCCACCGCGCGCTCCAGCACCCCGGCCGCCAACCCGCGCCAGCCCGCATGCACTGCAGCCACCCGGGTACCGGTGCGGTTACAGAGCAGCAGCGGCAGGCAGTCGGCGGTCAACACTGCGCAGACCTGGCCCGGCCGGGTGGTGGTGGCGGCATCGGCCCGTGCCCCCTGCTGGGCAGGGTCACACTCCACCAGGTCACATCCATGCACCTGCTCCAGCCAGAACGGCGCTGCCGGCAATCCCAGTTTACGGACCAATCGTTCACGGTTGCAGGCCACCCGTTGTGGATCATCACCAACGTGGGCGGCCAGATTGAGGCTGTGATAAGGGGCGTCACTGCAACCACCCTGACGCGTGGTGATCAACGCATGAACATGGTCAGGTGCCGGCCAGCAGGGTCTGATCCAATCATGCATCGGCCGCATCCTCCCTGGTCAGCGCCAGCAGCTGTTGCAGATCCTCCGGTAACGGCGCCTCCCATTCCATCCACTCACCCGATTGTGGATGCTCCAGCCCCAGGCGTAACGCGTGCAGCGCCTGACGCCGAAACCCTCGCAAGGCCTGCCGCAGCCCATCACCGATGCCTGATGGCAGCAGCAAACGACCGCCATAGACCGGATCCCCAACCAGCGGGTGGCGGATATGGGCCATATGGACCCGAATCTGATGGGTGCGCCCACTCTCCAGATTTACCTTTAGCCAGGTATGGGCGCGAAACCGCTCCAATACCCGATAATGGGTCACGGCAGGTTTACCGCCGGCAACCACCGCCATCCGTACGCGATGCACCGGGTGACGGCCGATAGGCTGGTCCACACTGCCACCGGCGGTCATCACGCCGCGCACCAGGCAACGGTACTCCCGCTTCACCTCCCGTGCCTGCAACCGCTCCACCAGGAATTTATGGGCTGCGGCCGTGCGAGCCACCACCAGCAGTCCACTGGTGAGTTTGTCCAACCGGTGCACGATACCGGCACGGGGCAGACGGACCAATGCCGGGTCATGGTGCAGCAGGGCATTCTGCAGGGTGCCGTCCGGATTGCCGGCGGCAGGATGCACCACCAGGCCGGCAGGCTTGTTCACGACGAGAATGGATCTGTCCTGATACAGGAGATCCAGCGGAATCGGCTGCGGCTTCTCTTCGACCTGATCGTCCAGGCAAGCCGTGAGTTCGATCAGCTCACCGCCGGACACCTTCTCCCGGGGGCGCTGCACCGTCTCTCCCTGTCGCCGGACCAGTCCCTGCCTGATCCATTTTTGCAGCCGGCTGCGGGAAAAGTCGGGAAACAGCAAGGGTAGCACCTGATCCAGCCGCCGCCCCGCCATCTCCAGTCCAACCCGGGCGCTGTAATATTCTGTATCTCGATTCAATCTGTATCCAATCTCTCAAGTGGGTCCAATCCAGGACGCCATGGGTTATACTTTCCGCCTCGTCAACAGCAACAGTCGGACGCCATGCGCATTTTCAAGTCATCCATTCTACTGCTAACCCTGCTGCTCGTCGCCAGCTGCTCACTGCTCCCCGACCAGGAGGATGAAACCAAGGGCTGGAGCGCACGGCGCTTCTACAATGAGGCCTCCGCTGCCATGGCAGAGGGTGATTACGAAAAGGCGATCAAGTACTATGAAGGGCTGGAAGCACGCTATCCATTCGGACAGTACGCCCTGCAGTCCCAGATGGATGTGGCCTATGCCTACTACAAGGATGGCCAGCCCGAAGCGGCTATCGCTGCCGCCAACCGTTTCATCAAGCTGCATCCACGCAATCCCCGGGTCGACTACATCTACTACCTGAAGGGTATCGTCAACTTCAACCGTAACCTCACCTTCATCAACCGTTTCATCCCCACTGACACGTCCCAGCGTGATCCGGGCACTGCACTGGATTCATTCAACGACTTCGCTGAACTGGTACGCCGCTTCCCCGACAGCAAATATGCAGACGACGCGCGCAAACGCATGATCTACCTGCGTAACAACCTGGCGATGCATGAACTGCACGTCGCCCGTTTCTATATGAAGCGTGGTGCCTACCTCGCTGCAGCCAACCGTTGTATCACCGTGGTGGAAAAATACCAGCGCACGCCGGCCCTGAAGGAGGCCCTGGAAACGCTGGTGATCGCCTATGACAAGCTGGGGATGGATGATTTGTCCAACGATGCTGTCCGGGTATTGGCCCTGAATGAGAAGAAGGGCACCTTCGATCTGCCGCCGGTGGAACTGGACGACTCACTGATCAAGGAGGTGTGGGACTACCTGGAACTGGATAAGAACTGACGCCTCTATCCGGCCCCTTGTGCCGATCATTCGCAGGGTGGACAAGCGCAGTACATCAACCCTACAGCGCTGTGTATGCCCCGCAGCAAAACCACGGGGTAACGACTCAGCACTATTTCAGGCTGGCCACTAAACCACTGATATTGGCTGTTTCTGCAGGGAAACGAATCAGATGGCGGCCGAGTCCTCTTCGCCGGTGCGAATCCGCACCACTTTCTCTACCGTGGTGACGAAGATCTTGCCATCGCCGATCTTGCCGGTACGTGCCGCATTGGTGATTGCCTCGATGCACTCATCCAGCTGGCTCTCATTGATCACCACCTCGATCTTCACCTTGGGCAGGAAATCGACCACATACTCCGCCCCCCGGTAGAGTTCGGTGTGCCCCTTCTGCCGGCCAAAACCCTTGACCTCACTGGCGGTCATGCCGGTAATACCCACTGCGGAAAGCGCTTCACGCACATCGTCGAGCTTGAATGGCTTGATAATCGCGTCAACTTTTTTCATTGATCTTCTGCTCCTGTCTGTCTCTTTTCCCGCTATCCGGGAATGGGCCCAACCATACTATATTTATCCGCTTCGCAACATCAAAAACCACTGGTCAGGGGGTAGCGCCGGTCACGCCCGAAAGCACGTTGCGTGATCTTCACCCCCGGCGGGGCCTGTCGACGCTTGTATTCATTGCGATCCACCAGCCTGGTCACCCACTCCACTACGGATCGCTGAAAACCTGCCGCCACGATCTCCGCCACGCTCTGATCCTGCTCCACGTAACGGGCCAGAATCTGATCCAGGATCTCATAGGGCGGCAAGCTGTCGGAATCCTTCTGGTCCGGTGCCAACTCCGCAGAAGGGGGACGTTCGATAACCCGCCGGGGGATCACCGCCTGCTGCCGATTGCGATACTCGGCAAGGCGGTATACCAGCAGCTTCGGCACATCCTTGATTGGCGCAAAACCACCGGCCATATCACCATAGAGCGTGGCATAGCCCACCGACATCTCGCTCTTGTTGCCGGTGGTGAGCAGGATGCGCCCCTTCTTGTTGCTGATGGCCATCAGAATGATCCCGCGGCAGCGGGCCTGGATATTCTCCTCGGTGGTATCCATCGGCAGGCCGGCAAACTCGTCCTGCAACATCTCCAGGAAGGCGTTGAAGGCCGGCTCGATGGGAATGGTACAGTGCTTGACGCCAAGGATCTCCGCCTCCCGCAGCGCATCCTCATTACTCATCTCCGCGGTATAGCGGGAGGGCATCATCACCACCTCCACCTGATCCGCCCCCAGGGCATCCACCGCAATGGCCAGGGTGAGCGCCGAGTCGATACCGCCGGAGAGCCCCAGCACGGCGCCTTGAAAGCCGTTCTTGCGCACATAGTCGCGCACCCCCAGGACGATGGCCTGGTAGACCCCCGCATCCTCTTCCGGTTGGGGGGCGATGGGCGCAGCAACAGGGGCGATGCCGTCTGCGACCATTTCGAAGCGCACCAACTCCTGGGCCTGGCAAAAATAGCCCATTCGCTGACGCAGGACACCGTCCCGGTCGACCACGAACGAACCGCCATCGAATACCAACTCATCCTGTCCGCCAACCAGGTTGAGGTAGACGATGGCGAGCCCGCTCTCCTGCGCCCGCTTGCTCAACAGCCGCTCACGCTCAGGCGCCTTGCCCATGTGGAACGGGGAGGCATTCAGGTTGAGCAGGATACGCGCGCCGTGCTCCGCCGCCCGCGCGGCAGGCGTGCTGTACCAGATATCCTCACAGATGGTAATGCCCACCGGCACATCGTTGATCCGCACCACGCAGGGATCGCCGCCCGGCTCGAAATAGCGCTTCTCGTCGAACACGCTGTAGTTGGGCAGCAACGCCTTGTAATACTCCGCGACGATGATGCCGTCCCGGATCACACCGGCGGCATTGAACAGGGCGCCATCCCGCCGCCGGGGATAACCGACGATGATGTGAATACCATTGACCGCCTGGCAGATCCGCGCCAGCGCCGCCTCCACCCGGGTCATCAACTCGGCACGCAACAGCAGATCCTCGGGGGGATAACCGGTGAGGGTCAGCTCGGGAAACAGCACGGCATGGGCGCCCTGCTCGTCCCGGGCGTGGCGCGCAGCAGCGATCACCAGTTCGGCATTGCCGTCCACGTCTCCGACCAGTGGATTGATTTGCGCGAGGGAGATATCTAGGGTCAAGTCGGTTACCTAATGTCAGACTGCATCCAGCCTTTCCCGCTTCCGCTGATGCGCCACCCGGGAAACCGTCAACACTACCCAAGCAGCTCCAGCATGCGCGCTCCAATCTCCGCCGGCGAGCGCACGGTGGCCACCCCGGCGGCCTCCAGAGCGGCGAATTTTCCATCCGCCGTACCCTTGCCTCCACTGACGATGGCACCGGCATGGCCCATGCGTTTGCCAGAGGGGGCGGTGACACCGGCGATGTAGGCCACCACCGGCTTGGAGACATGCTGCTGGATATACTCGGCCGCGTCCTCTTCCGCAGAACCACCGATCTCGCCCACCATGACGATGCCCTCGGTCTGGGGATCCTGCTCGAACAGTTCCAGGCAGTCGATGAAGTTCATGCCGTGGATCGGATCGCCACCAATGCCGATACAGGTGCTCTGACCCAGGCCGGTACGGGTGGTCTGATGCACCGCTTCATAGGTGAGGGTGCCGGAGCGGGAGACGATGCCGATCTTCCCCGGTTGGTGAATCATGCCCGGCATGATGCCGATCTTGCACTCACCGGGGGTGATGATGCCCGGGCAGTTGGGGCCGATCAGACGGCAATCATACTGCGCCAGCGCGGCCTTCACCTTGAGCATGTCCAGCACCGGGATGCCTTCGGTGATGCAGGCGATCACCTTGATGCCGGCACTGGCCGCCTCGAGGATGGCATCGGCAGCAAATGCAGCCGGCACGTAGATCATGGTGGCCTCGGCACCGGTGCTGTCCACCGCATCGTGCACGGTATTGAACACCGGCAATCCAAGATGGGACTGCCCTCCCTTCCCCGGGGTCACACCGCCGACCATGTTGGTGCCATAGGCAATTGCCTGTTCGGTGTGGAAGGTACCCTGCTTTCCGGTGAAACCCTGGCAGATCACCCGGGTTTCCTTATTGACGAGAACGCTCACGATAGTTTTCCTGATATTGTCAGTTCGTTGCCTGGAAGGCTCATTCTGCGGCCGCTGCCACCACCTGGCGGGCGGCTTCGGTCAGGTCTGCAGCAGTGTTGATGGAGAGGTCGCTGGCGGCGAGCTTTTCCAGCCCCTGCGGAGCATTGGTGCCCTCCAGCCGGACCACCACCGGAACCTCCACGCCAACCTCCTTGACCGCCTGGATGATACCGTCGGCGATCAGATCGCAGCGCACGATGCCGCCGAAGATGTTGACCAGCACCGCCTTCACCTTGTCGTCGGAGAGGATCAGCTTGAACGCCTCCGCCACCCGCTCGGCGGTGGTGCCGCCACCCACGTCGAGAAAATTGGCCGGCGTGCCACCGTGCAGCTGCACCAGGTCCATGGTGGCCATGGCCAGACCAGCGCCATTGACCATGCAGCCGATGTCACCATCCAACGTGATGTAGTTGAGGTCGTGCTCCTTGGCCGCCGCCTCCCGCGGGTCCTCCTGGCTGACATCACGCATGGCGACCAGCTCAGGCTGGCGATAGAAGGCGTTGTCGTCGATATTGATCTTGGCATCCAGGGCGATCAGGTCGCCTGCAGTGGTTACCACCAGCGGGTTGATCTCGATCAGGCTGGCATCGCATTCGGTAAACAGCTGGTAGAGGCCGTGCATGATTTTCTGAAACGAGCGAACCTGCCCCCCACCCAACTCCAGATGAAACGCCAGCTTGCGGCATTGATACCCTTGCAGTCCAGCCACCGGATCCACATGGATAGTGTGAATCTTTTCCGGCGTCTCCTCGGCCACCTCCTCGATATTCATTCCACCTGCGCTTGAGGCCATGAACAGAATACGTTTCTCAGCCCGGTCCACCAACACGCTGAGATAGAGCTCACGCGCGATATCCGTGGGCTCTTCAATCAGAAGGGCGTTGATCGGCAGCCCCTCCGCACCGGTCTGCTTGGTGACCAGGCGGCTGCACAGCAGGCGGTCCGCCTCGACCTCGACCTGATCCAGGTCGTCCACCAGGACCACGCCGCCAGCCTTTCCCCGGCCACCGGCATGGACCTGAGCCTTCACCACCCATCGATTACCCTCAAGGGCTTGAGCCGCTTCGCGGGCCTCGGATATGGAAAACGCGGGCTTGCCACTCGGCACAGGAATGCCCCGCTTCGCGAACAACTGCTTGGACTGGTACTCATGTAAATTCATTTTTGTTGCATCTCGCCCGCAAAAAGTTGGTATTCTGAGGCAATTGAGCCAAAGAATCAAAATGCGGATATGCATTCATAGAAAATTATTATGGGATTACGCCTGATTCTGATCATAATCGCGATTTGGGTCGTCTACTCGCTGATCAAGCGAGGAATGCGGCTGAATGCAGATCAACAAAATCGCCAGAAAAATGATACAAACGAGGCCGAAGACATGGTCCGCTGCGAGCATTGCGGCACCCATCTGCCACTATCCGAAGCACTGCAGAAGGACGGCAGACACTACTGCTGCCAGGAGCATCTGAAAGCGGACGACGCATCCCGTCAACAGCAATAACAGATACTCATATAGAATCTCTGATCGAGTCATGAACCGGGCCAAACCCAAGGAGTCGGTGGAAACAACCACCGGGAAATGGGAGAGGGACAGATCCCGCAAGCCCCTGTTTCTCTTTTTTCTCTATCGCCTGCTGGTCGCCTCTTTCTTCCTCAGTGGCATCGGACCCGATTTTCTCGGGCGCGAAAATCCACACCTGTTCTCACTGACCGCCATCTGCTACCTGGTTCTGGTCATAGCCAGCGGCCTGCCCCTCTACCACCGGTCGATGTCCGCCCAGACCCTGGCGGCGCTGATGGTGTTCACAGACATCGCCTGCATTACGCTGATACTGCATACCAGCGGTGGTCTCAATACCGGTTTGGGGACGCTGCTAGCGGTAACGATAGCCATTGGCGGCCTGATCATTCCCGGCAGCGTCGCCCTACTGTTCGCCGCTATCGCCACCCTGGCAGTGCTGGCGCAGCAGGCGGTGACCAATATCAGCATCGGCGACAGCTATGCCGGCTACCCCCAGGCCGGCCTGCTCGGCGCCTCATTCTTCGCCATCGCTACCCTGACCCATGTTCTCTCCCAGCGGCTGTCGAAGAGCGAACGCCGTCTCAGCCAGCAGGAGTTGGACCTGGCCAACCTGTCCCAGCTCAACGAATATGTGATTCAGCATATGCAGACCGGCATTCTGGTCATCGACAGCCAGGGGATGATCCGGCTCATGAATGATGCAGCCTGGCATCTGTTGGGTATGCCAAACGCCCGCAAAGGCACCCTTTCCCGGGTCAGCCCGGCGCTGGCGAAGGAGATGCAGCAATGGCAGAAGAGCCCCGACAGCAGACCACCCACCTTCCGCCCGACAGCCCATGGCAGAGAACTGAAGCCCGGCTTTTCCCGCCTGGGCCGACAGGGTGCCGGCGGCATTGTGATCTTCATCGAGGACGCCGCCTCGATGACCCAGCAGGCACAGCAGATCAAGCTGGCCTCCCTGGGCCGGCTGACCGCCAGCATCGCCCATGAGATCCGCAATCCGCTCGGCGCCATCGGCCACGCCGGACAGCTGCTGTCGGAATCCACGGAGATATCCGCAGAAGATCGCCGTCTGCTGGAGATCATCGGCAACAACACCCGGCGGATGAACGAGATCATCGAAAATGTGCTGCAACTGTCACGCCGCAGCACGTCTCACCCGCGGGAATTCCGTATCAAGCCATGGCTGGAGGAATGCGCCAGGGAGTTCCTGCACTCACAACAATTGAGCACAGACCAATTGACCATTTCCATCGAACCGCCAGAAACCGTGGCCTTCGCCGATCCAACCCAGCTGCGGCAGATCATGATCAACCTGTGCGAAAACGCAGTGGCCCATTTTCAGCGCCCTCCACAGGAGTTGCACATCCGCATCCAGGGCGGTATCACTCCCGCATCCGGTGGGCCCTACCTGGATCTGACCGACAATGGCCCCGGCATTCCCGCGGACATCGCACGCCAGATCTTCGAGCCGTTCTTCACCACTGCCACGACTGGAACCGGCCTGGGCCTGTACATCGCCCGCGAGTTGAGCGAGTCTAACCGGATTCGACTGGAATACCTCCCGCTGGCCGATGGCGGCAGTTGCTTCCGAATGAATATCCCCGGGGCCAGAAACAGCGGTAAAGACGACGGACAGCCATGAACAAGCCCCTTGCCCTCATCGTCGACGACGAGCCTGACATTCTGGAGCTGCTGGAGATCACCCTGGCCAGGATGGGCGTCGAATGCCGTCGGGCACCCGACCTGGCATCGGCCCGCAGCCTGCTGCAAAGCACATCGTTCGACCTCTGCCTGACCGATATGCGGCTGCCTGACGGCAACGGCATCGACCTGGTGGAGACGATCGGTCAGCAATACCCCGATCTGCCGGTTGCCGTCATCACCGCCCATGGCAACATGGAATCAGCCATTCAGGCGCTGAAGGCCGGTGCCTTCGACTTTGCCTCCAAGCCGATCGATCTGCAGATGCTGCGCCGCCTGGTGCAGACCGCCCTGAAACTGGAGCGGAAGCAGATGCCGACCGACGGTAGTGAACAGCTGCGGCCGGACAGCGACTCCCCACTGCTGGGCAGCTCCGCCGCCATGGCACAACTGCGCACCATGATCCACAAACTGGCCCGCAGTCAGGCACCGGTCTACATCAGTGGCGAATCCGGCACCGGCAAGGAGCTGGCGGCGCGTCAGATCCATGCCCAGGGCCCGCGGCGGGACGGTCCCTTCATCGCCGTCAACTGTGGCGCCATCCCCCAGGAGCTGATGGAGAGTGAATTCTTCGGCCACCGCAAGGGCAGTTTCACCGGCGCAGTCGCCGACAAGCAGGGGCTGTTCCAGGCAGCCGATGGCGGCACCCTGTTTCTCGACGAAGTGGCAGATCTGCCACTGATCATGCAGGTCAAGCTGCTTCGGGCCATCCAGGAGAAACGGGTACGGCCAATTGGGGCGCAGCAGGAGACAGCCGTCGACGTGCGCATCATCAGCGCCACCCACAAAGAACTCCCCCGCCTGGTCACTGAAGGCAGCTTCCGGCAGGACCTGTTTTACCGTATCAACGTCATCGAACTGAACATTCCCCCCCTGCGTGAACGCCCGGAGGACATCCCCCTGCTGGCAAACCACATCCTGCAGCGCCTCGGCAGCCGCAATGGCATACCCGCCCCCCGCATCAGCGACGAGGCGCTGACACGGCTTCAGAACTACGATTACCCGGGCAACGTCCGGGAACTGGAGAACATACTGGAGCGGGCGATCACCCTATGTGAAGGTCATACTATTGGCGACGCTGACATCCTGTTGCCGGAACGCAATGGCGGCCCTGCCGAGATCACCCCGGAGCTACCGCTGGAAGGTTACCTGGAGCAGCTCGAACGTGCCGCAATCACCCGCGCCCTGGAGGCAACTCATTGGAATCGCACGGCAGCAGCGGAAAGGCTGGGACTGAGCTTCCGTCAGCTGCGCTACCGCCTGAAAAAGCTGGGTATCGATTGATACCATCGAGGAACCCAATGGCATGGACCGCAACTGCCGAAAGTGACAACAATTGTCACTTTGTGACAATCACCTGCATCACCCCTCCCTTCAAAACATAGAACATCGGAACACAGGTCTCACGCTCCCGGCTTTCAGCGGTCTCTTTCTTACTGATTTTCGTCTCTTTTCTGATAACACACAGTGGCGAGAGGGAACAGCTTCATTACTGGCACAACGGTTGCAACCGTAACTCCCGACAGACAATCGTCAGCCACATCGAAACTTTATTGCCAGGCCACTAAAGATTAGTGCCTGACCGCCGCTCAAAGAGCCAGGGCATTTTCCAGCACAAGGAGCAAATCATGAAGAGAGCACAATCCGGTTTTACCCTGATCGAACTGATGATCGTGGTGGCGATCATCGCCATCCTGGCGGCTATCGCCATTCCGGCCTACAACAACTATATCAAGCAGGCTAAATTGAATGCTGTACGAGACAACTTCGACGCGGCTCACCGCCTGATCAAGAACGAAGTAGCCAAGGTTGCCGCCGGCGGCGCCGCAGTTACATCTCTCACAGGCACACTGAATGCGGGCGAAAAGAAATCGCCTTACGCACCCACCAAGGATGCGTTTGACACTGCTGCTTGCGGTGCAGCTACCGATGGAGTGATCAATCTCTCTGCAGATACTGTCCCGGGGGCAGGAGCCTCTGTTACAATCAAAGTCTGTAACAGTGGTGGATCCATCGCGCTCGCTGATATCGAGTGGGACAATCTGATAACGTCAGGCGTAACCATAACGGGCGAATAATGAAACTGGGCCGACCCTGGCATACCGGGGTCGGCCATTCCATTGGCTGTGACCACGGATACGCAACCCCTACCCCCCTGCTCACGGGGTGAATACGCCCTGATCCCCCAGCAACTACTGCTGGCTTTTTTGTTTTCACTGCCCCTGATCCTGGTCTGGCCTCTGCCCAACAAGACCGAACTCCCTCAATGGCACGCAGCCACACTGTTCGCCGCCCTGGCCGGCCTCCTCTGGCTGCTCAAATCACGGCAATCGACAGTCTGGACCCGCCTGCATACCCTGGTCATTCTGTCTCTGGCAACCACCCTCATCCTGAGCCTGATTCACCAGGGCATCCCAAATGTACAGGAAGGACTACAACAGCAAGTAACTCTTGCACTTTTCTTCTTTCTCGGTGCCCAATACCTTTCCAACACCAGGGGACAGCAGCGGCTGCTGGAGGTCACGGTTCTGACCGCCTCCCTCATAGCAGCCATCGGCATCGCCCAGTACCTGAGCAGTTCCAGCCTCGGCCTGCCGGCCACCTCGCCCAATGCCTCGCTGTTCATCAACAAGAACTACGCCGGCGCCTTCATGAATCTGGCCACACCTGCTGCATTTATGCTGCTGCTGGCAGCGCAAGGGCGCCGTTCGCTGCAACTACGCACCGCTGGTTTCTTTCTCTGCGCCAGCTACTCCCTGATCACTCTCTCCCGGGGCCACTGGTTGGCCCTGGTCGCCGCCCTGACCCTGCTGCTGATCCTGTTTTACCACCGCCCGGCTTTTCGCGAATGGCTGCAGGTGAACAAAGCCAACCAGCACCTGGCGACCCTGGTCATGCTCCTTGCTCCGATGCTGCTCCTGCTTCCATCGATAGCGGTCAGGAATATCATCGACTCAACCACCGTCACCGCTCAGCTGAGTGACAGTGGCGGCATGACCCATCGCCTCGGTTTCTATCGCAATACCCTGAAACTGATCGAGGACCACCCTTGGGATGGAATTGGCCCCGGCGCATTCTACTCCGGCTTTCAGCGTTACTATGCTGATCCTGCGGTTTTGAACAGCGCCACTGAGTTGGCGGGTATCGCCCATGCCCACAACGACTACCTGGAATATCTGGCAGAACTGGGCATACCGGGAGGAATAGTCGCCATCGCCCTGGTGATAGGGTTCTGGTACACCGGCTGGCGTGCGGCGACAAAGCCTGCCTCCATCCAAGAGGCCTTGACCGGAGCCGCCTTCTTAGTGGGGATCACATCGATCATCACCCACGCCATGATCGATTTCCCCCTCAGCCAGCCCGTCCCATCGATCTATCTCTGGACTTGGGCTGGAGCGATCTCAGGCAGCTGGCGCCGGCAACAAGGTACAACGGATGACGACGCCACTCACAGCAACATGCGGCTACGCCCCTTGCTCGCTACGCTTGCCGGGCTCTATCTTGCCCTGGTGGCATTCAGCAGTTACCGTTCCGTACATGCTAACATGGTCATCAATGAAGCAGTGCGGGCCACCATGGCAAAGCAGTGCGGAAGAGCACTTAAGCTTGCAGACAGGGCGTTTGGCTTGGCGCCGGGAGAGTATCTGATCTGGCATCACTACCTGTTGATCAGCGGTTTTTGCGACCGCAGGCTGGAGGGTCGCTACATGGCCTCAGAACTGGTATTGGAGCAGGACCCCACCCATCCTTACGCATTGTTGAACAAGGCCAATATCCTCTATCAGGCAGGCAGGCTGAGGCAGGCCGCCACACTCTATCAACAGCTGGTCGAATTGCTCCCGCACAGGGTCAGTGGCTATCTGGGATTGGCCAATATCGCCATGGCCCGCGGGGACCGGCATCAGGCCATGGGCTACTATGACGAGGCGCGGGCGGTCAAGAGCCGAATAGAGCGAGACTGGTATCTCGGCCCAGCCGGGCAGGTTCTGGCCACCTTGACGATGCAGGCCTCGGGTGATGCTGGCTGGGCCCCACCCAGTCACAGGCGACGATCAATAACCACCAGTATCGTCATAAAGGCCCCTCCACCACCTCAGGAGGCAGCAGATCCTGATATTAAACCGGTTCTAGAATAGATTCGCAGAACCGAACCTCACCACGGGCGCCACGAAACCCTCAGTGGCGGCAAGGCGTCGATCCTGCTGCTCGGTTTGACGGCATGATCACCAAACGCCCCCTCAACCTGAAGGATGACCAGCAAGATGAGCACAAAGAAGACAATCGAAATAATGAGACATGAACGAGGCTATACCCTGGTCGAGTTGATGATAGTGGTCGCCATCCTGGCCATCCTGGCCGGCATCGCCATTCCCACCTACAACGGCTATGTATCCCAGTCACGCATTTCCAGTGCCCGGGCCAATGTGGAACCCTTACGGCTTGCGCTGGAGGACTATTGGCTGAACAATGGTCAGTTCGTCGCCGATGGTACGAACGCCAATTGGGTATGGAACCCGCTCACCGGGGTCAGAACCCTGCAGACCGGCCCGCTGAACTGGACACCGGACCCCAATGACAGCAACAACTACATCTATGACGTCACCGTCGCCAATGTCAGCGGTGTCAATACCTATAACATCACGGTTACCCACATCGACGGTGGCAGTGTTACCGTCAGTGGCGTCAGGTAGCCGCCCCTTCAGGCCGTATCCATCGGGCCGATACAGGGGAGAAGTGGCTGTTTCTGCACTCTCGGAATTACTTTATAGTGACGGCTGCGTACACCGTCTCGCACCCAAGGGGGCGCACTATTTAAAAAGGGGTTGGAGTCACGCCTTGGACATGACGAAGACTGAACCAGGATACTGGTGGCTGCGTAACCTTGCCCCCGGCATGAACACATATAGACATGGCTTGAATCTGAAGGATGGCTAGCACACAACCCACGTCCCGCATCAGCGGCCTGGCCAGGCGCCTGGTCAATGACCAGCTGTTGTCAGAGGAGCAGGCCGAGCAGGCGTTTCAGGAAGCGTTGCAAAAACGCATCCCTTTCGTCACCTATCTGGTCGATAACAAGATCCTCAGCAGCCTCGATATCGCCACTGCCGCATCCCAGGAGTTTGGCGTCCCCCTGTTCGATCTCAGCGCGTTCGATATAGAATCGATCCCGCGCAACCTGGTGGAAGAGAAGTTGATACGCACCCACCACGCCCTGCCCCTGGTCAAGCGTGGCAACCGCCTGTTTCTTGCCCTCTCCGATCCAACCAATCTGCGCGGCCTGGATGAGATCAAATTCCACACCGGGCTGACTACCGAGGCGGTAGTGGTGGAGGAGGACAAACTCGTCCAGGCGATCGAACAGGTCCAGGAAGCCCACGACGCCAGCATGTCCGATCTGCTGGACACGGACCTGGACAACCTGGACATCACCATCGACGAGGGTGGTGACAGACAGGACGAAGACGACCTGGACATCGACGACGCCCCGGTGGTGCGTTTCGTCAACAAGGTGCTGCTAGACGCCATCAACAGCGGTGCATCCGACATCCACTTCGAACCCTATGAGAAGACCTTTCGGGTCCGCTTCCGCCTGGACGGCATGCTACAGGAGATCGCCTCACCACCGGTCAACATTGCCAGCCGCCTGACCGCCCGCGTCAAGGTGATGTCGAGAATGAACATCGCCGAGCGCCGGGTACCCCAGGATGGCCGCATCAAAATGGTGCTGTCACGCAACCGCTCCATCGATTTCCGCGTCAACACCTGCCCCACCCTGTATGGGGAAAAGATCGTGTTGCGCATCCTCGATCCCGCCAGCGCCCAGGTCGGCATCGAGGCGCTAGGCTTCGAGGAGGAGCAGCGCGAGGCCTTCATGAAGGCGATCAAGAAGCCCTACGGCATGATACTGGTCACCGGCCCCACCGGCAGCGGTAAGACAGTCTCCCTCTATACCGCCCTCAACATGCTGAATCAGCCGGATGTGAACATCTCCACGGTGGAGGACCCGGTGGAGATCCAGGTGCCCGGGATCAATCAGGTCAATATGAATCAGAAGACCGGCCTCACCTTTGCCGAGGCTCTGCGCGCCTTTCTGCGCCAGGACCCGGACATCGTGATGGTGGGCGAGATCCGCGACCTGGAGACCGCCGAGATCGCCGTAAAGGCGGCCCAGACCGGCCACCTGGTGCTCTCCACCCTGCATACCAACGATGCCCCCCAGACCCTGACCCGCCTGGCCAACATGGGCATCCCGCCATTCAACATCGCCTCCTCAGTGCTGCTGATCATGGCCCAGCGACTCGCCCGCCGGCTCTGCCCCCACTGCAAGGTGCCGGACGAACTGCCACGGGCGGCACTGCTGGAGGAGGGTTTCCAGGAGGATGAATTGGATGACCTGACGGTCTACAAGGCCGTAGGCTGTGACCGGTGCACTCACGGCTACAAGGGACGGGTTGGTATCTTCCAGGTCATGCCGATATCGGAGGAGATGGGGCGAATCATCATGGAAGGGGGCAACTCCCTGCAATTGGCCGACCAGGCGGCCAAAGAGGGTATCGACAACCTGCGCCAATCAGGACTGAAAAAAGTCAAGGCAGGGCTCATCAGCCTTGAAGAGATCAACCGGGTAACCAAGGACTAAATCATTATGGCGGCGGCTGCACCCAAATCAGGCAAAGCGGATATCTTCATCTGGGAGGGCTCCGACAGGAAAGGCAAGCGAATCAAGGGGGAGAGCCGTGCCGCCAACATAGCAGTGGTCCGTGCAGACCTGCGCCGCCAGGGCATCAATCCCCTGAAAATCAAAAAGAAGTCGACCCTGTTCACTGCCCGGAAGAAAAAGATCACCACTGGTGATATCGCCGTTTTCAGCCGCCAATTGGCCACCATGATGTCCTCCGGCGTGCCGCTGGTGCAGTCCTTCGACATCGTCGGCAGGGGGCATGACAACCCCTCCATGCAGGAGTTGATCCTCTCCATTAAGGCCGATGTAGAAGGGGGCACCGCCCTGGCCGAGGCACTGAAGAAACATCCACTCTATTTCGACGACCTCTTTTGTAATCTGGTTCAGGCTGGTGAGCAGGCTGGCGTGCTGGAGGAGCTGCTGCACAAGATCGCCACCTACAAGGAGAAGACCGAGTCCCTCAAAGGGAAGATCCGCAAGGCCATGTTCTATCCGGTCGCGGTGATCATCGTCGCTCTGCTGGTCACCTCAGTCATCATGATTTTCGTAATACCTCAGTTCAAGGCACTGTTCGCAGGCTTTGGCTCGGACCTGCCGGCCTTCACCCAGATGGTGGTCACCATGTCCGAGTGGATGCAGGAGTGGTGGTGGGTACTGGTACTGGGCATCATCGGCTCCACCATGATCGTTTCCTACACCTGGAAACGATCACGCAAGTTCCGCCACAGTGTGGACAAACTGCTACTGAAGCTCCCCATCATCGGCGGCATCGTGAACAAGGCCGCCATCGCTCGCTTCTCGCGCACCCTGGCAACCATGTTCGCCGCCGGCGTCCCCCTGGTAGAAGCGCTGGAATCGGTCGCCGGTGCCACCGGTAACGTGGTCTACGGTGAGGCGGTGCTGCGAATGCGGGAAGACGTGGCCACCGGCCAGTCCCTGCAGCTGGCCATGAAGCAGCAGAACATCTTTCCGCACATGGTGATCCAGATGGTGGCCATCGGCGAGGAGTCCGGCTCCATCGATGCCATGTTGTCGAAAGTAGCCGATTTCTATGAAGAAGAGGTGGACAACGCGGTCGATGCCCTGAGCAGCCTGCTGGAACCCCTGATCATGGTCATCCTGGGCACGCTGATCGGCGGCCTGGTGATCGCCATGTACCTGCCCATCTTTCATATGGGCTCTGCCATCATGGGGCAGTAGCCTGACGCCGGAGTCAGGCTGACGCTATGGCTTTATCTGAGGGGTCGAAGTCAGGCTGTTAACACAATGTATTTTAAGCATAAATTTCAGTATCAATCTGACTCCGGCCCCTTCCAGAAACAGCGCGAGTCCGGCTCCCTCCAGGCGCAGTTTTTGATTCACCCCATAAGAGACCACAACACCACACATCCATGTTCGTCATAGACTACCTGCAAACCCACCATGGGGTGTTCCTGTTGTTCTGCGGCCTTGTCGGGCTCTCCATCGGCAGCTTCATCAACGTAGTGGCCTACCGCCTACCGCTCATGCTGGAGCGCGAATGGCAGAGCCAGTGCCGGGAATTATTGGAGCTGGACACTTCCGACGCCGAACAGACAGAACCGTTCAACCTCTCCCAGCCACGTTCCCGCTGTCCGCACTGCGGACATCCGATCAAGGCGTTGGAGAATATCCCAATCATCAGCTACCTGCTTCTGCATGGCCGCTGCGCCCAGTGTAAAAAACGGATCTCCCTGCGTTATCCTCTGATCGAGGGACTGACCTGCATCCTCTCCCTGGTGATCGCCTGGCAATTCGGCCTGAGCTGGCAGACTGCAGCCGCACTGCCCCTCACCTGGTCTCTCATCGCACTCAGTCTGATCGATTTCGACCATCAATTGCTGCCGGACAACATCCTCCTGCCAATGCTCTGGGCCGGCCTGCTGGCCAACCTGTTTGGTCTCTTCACCAGTCCCGAGGACGCCATCATTGGCGCCGCTGCCGGCTATCTCACGTTATGGAGCGTATTCCAGCTGTTCCGCCTGATTACCGGCAAGGAAGGCATGGGCTACGGTGACTTCAAGCTGCTGGCCCTGTTCGGTGCCTGGCTGGGATGGCAATATCTGTTTCAGATCATCCTGATCTCATCCCTGGTTGGCGCCTTAGCCGGAGTGGGCATGATCCTGTTCATGGGGCGCGAGCGCAGCATCCCCATCCCATTCGGCCCCTACCTTGCGACCGCCGGCTGGATCAGCCTGCTGTGGGGAGAACAATTGAATCAGCTCTACCTGAACTGGGCGGGTCTGACCTGAGCCATGTTGACCATTGGCCTCACCGGCGGCATCGGCTGCGGGAAATCCGCCGTTGCCGACCTGTTCACCGAACTGGGCGCGCCGATACTGGATGCGGACCAGGTGGCACGAGAGGTCGTGCTGCCGGGAAAACCAGCCCTCAGCGAAATCACCCAACGCTTCGGTAGTGAGATCCTGCTTCCGGACGGCCAGCTCGACCGCAAGCGATTACGCGCCATCATCTTCCATGACGAACAGGCGCGTCACGACCTGGAGGCCATTCTCCACCCACGAATCAGGCAACAGATGCAGCACTGGCTGGCAAACCAGAAGACCGCTTATGCAATCCTCTCCATCCCGCTTCTCATTGAGACCGGTCAGCAGAATACATTCGATCGCATCCTGGTGGTGGATTGCCCTGAGGCGTTGCAGATCGAGCGCATCTGTACACGCGACCAGGTTACACCAGATCAGGCACGATCCATCCTGACTGCTCAGACGAGCCGCCAAGAACGACTGGCAGCAGCAGATGACATTATCGACAATAGCGGTCCCCTGGAGGCCCTCAGGCCCCAGGTGCTGCGGTTGCACAGGAGATACACATCAGCCGCCCGGTAAGCAAAGCCTGCTATGGCCTGACTGAATCCTTGCATACAGCGGGAATGCAACATAAGAAACATCGATTCGGGGAACATAATGCGCTCGGATCAGTCTACCCGATCAGGCGCTATTTACCTGAGGCAGTAAAATAATGGAGAATAGCAGCCTGGCCATCCTCTCACCTCAATCTGGAATATCATGTCTTCCGCCCAGCCGGACAAGATCGTCTACGAGCATCCGCTGAATGAAAAGATGCGCACGCTGTTGCGTCTCGAGCACCTGTTTCTGCTGGTCAATCATCACCTGCTGAATAGTGACGTCTGGAGCAGCAGAGCCGCCATAGACGGCCTGCTCGACATGGTCAACATCTTCAATCGTGCCGACATCAAGGCCGACCTGATCAAAGAGCTCGATCGGCACCGGGAGAAACTGGCCAATATCCGTCGCACTCCAGGCATCGATACCGAGCGCCTCGATCTGATTTTGGATCAACTGGAGGCGGCGACCGGCCGTATCTTCAAGATCACCGGCCAGATCGGCCATACCATGCGCAACAATGAATTCCTCAAGGGCGTCCTGCAACGCAGCAGCATTCCCGGCGGTAACTGCGCCTTTGACCTGCCGTATTACCACTACTGGCTGGAGCAACCACACGAGTTCCGTCAGGCGGAGATCCACGGCTGGCTGCAAACGCTGGATCCGGTGCAACAGGCGGTGGAACTGATCCTCTCCCTGATTCGCAGCAGCACCAGCCCCACCCAGGAGGTAGCCAGCGGTGGTTTTTATCAGCAAACTCTGAACAGCCAGTCTCCAGCACAACTGGTGCGGGTTGGCATATCGAGAAAATACCCGCTTTTCGCCGAGATCAGCGGCGGCAAGCACCGCTTTACCATCCGCTTTCTGGAGCCCTCCGAGGTTGAACGCCCGGCCCAAACCAAGCAGGATGTACAATTCTCACTTAACACCTGTATTCTCTAATGACAGAACGACGGACATTACATGTCAGTTGCCCGACATGCAAAAAGGGCTTCGAGTGGAATAAAACAGCCCGCTGGCGCCCATTCTGCAGTGAACGCTGCCGCCTGATCGATCTGGGCCAGTGGTTGGATGAGGATTACAGGATAGCGGGTAAGGAGCAGGCAGCGCCATTCCCCACCATCGACCAAGAATAAGCTGCCAATTCCCACGGTAACGCTCACTCTGCCGCTGCGCGCTTCGCGGTCGAACCCGCTTGTTTGATATCGAGGGTTCGAATCGTGGAATTTACGAGCTGAGGTGACCGGCAAAGGCCTTGCCGTGTTCTGATATATGGCGGAGAGAGAGGGATGAGCTCCCTTTGGTCGCTGCTGCTGCGCGCTGCGCGCTCCGCAGTCGAACCCGCCTGTTTGATATCGAGGGTTCGAATCGTGGAATTTACAAGCTGAGGTGACCGGCAAAGGCCTTGCCGTGTTCTGATATATGGCGGAGAGAGAGGGATTCGAACCCTCGATGGAGCTATTAACCCCATACTCCCTTAGCAGGGGAGCGCCTTCAGCCGCTC
>CAZJCM010000001.1:65624-133321 GCA_964544655.1 uncultured Sedimenticola sp.
GGCCATCTCTCCAATTTCAACTAACTTCTCACGCTACCAATGGCCCTTCGGGCCATGCAGGGGAGCGCGTGATTCGGCGCTTGTGCGCCTCACCCCTTCGGGGCCAACGGTGCTTCGCACCGTTGTTCAAGATCGCCTGCGGCGACCTTAGTCAGCCGCTCGGCCATCTCTCCAATTTCAACTAACTTCTCACGCTACCAATGGCCCTTCGGGCCAGTACATCAACAGACAACCTGTATCCATCAGGTGAGCCGCGGATGCGGCATTCTACATCACTTTTATGGTGAATTCTCTATTCAATCGCCCTTGGCAATAATAACTTTTCACCAATCTATTTCCAAATCAGCTGATACCTCGGCTGTTGGCAAAAACATGATGAGCAAGGCCAAAAGACCTTGCTCATCACCTTTGATTACTCGTCGTCTCCCTGCTGACCTTCCAACTGCTCCTGCTTGATACGCTCGTAAATTTCTTCACGATGGACGGTCACATCACGCGGGGCGTTGACGCCAATACGCACCTGGTTACCCTTGACACCAAGCACGGTCACAGTGACTTCATCACCGATCATCAGCGTTTCACCCACACGACGGGTCAGAATCAACATTTACCTGTCTCCCTGTTTATGAAATATGTGCGGGTTCTCCGCTTTTCTCAGGCATCCATTCCAGCACCTGTAAAAAGCGTGTCTGCCGCTGCCAACCAAGCGCTAACACAACAGACAGGATCTGCGTATCAGTGCGCGGTGGATTTTATCAGCAGCAGCCCTCCATCTAAAGGGAATTATATGCCTATATCAAGAGGTCTGCTGCAATTCACACTTGGCAACAGACTGATTACTCAACAGGAAGTTCCTTATCCAGTGAAAATGCCTCGTGCAGGGTTCTGACGCCCAGCTCAAGATACTTCTCATCGACCACGACAGAGATCTTGATTTCAGAGGTTGAAATCATCCGGATGTTGATCTGTTCATTGGCCAATGCCTCGAACATGGTACTGGCAATGCCCGCATGGGAGCGCATACCTACACCGACAAGGGATATCTTGACGATGGATTCATCACCGATAACTTCCCGCGCACCCAACACCTCGGACGTCTGCCGGAGAATGTCCAGGGCCTTCGCGTAATCATTGCGATGCACAGTGAAGGTAAAATCGGTAGTATCATCTTCTGCGATATTCTGCACGATCATATCCACTTCGATATTCGCAGCGGAAACCGGGCCGAGAATACTGTAGGCCACGCCGGGCTGATCGGGGACACCCAGTATGGTCAGCTTCGCCTCATCACGGCTGAATGCTATTCCGGAAACCTTCGCCTTTTCCATATCTTCATCCTCGAAGGTGATCAGAGTGCCCTCACCTTCTTCGAAACTTGAAAGAACCCGCAGGGGGACACTGTACTTCCCGGCGAACTCAACCGCCCTGATCTGCAACACCTTCGAGCCAAGGCTGGCCATTTCCAGCATCTCCTCGAAGGTGATCCTGTCCAGCTTGCGCGCTTTCGGCTCGACCCGGGGGTCGGTGGTATAGACACCATCGACATCGGTAAAGATCTGGCATTCATCCGCGTTCAGGGCGGCGGCCATGGCCACGGCGGTAGTGTCTGAGCCACCCCGTCCGAGCGTGGTGATATTGCCACCGTCGTCGATGCCCTGAAAACCGGCCACCACCACAACCTTGCCATCTTCCAGGTCACGCCGGACACGATCGCTGTCAATATCCTGAATTCTTGCCTTGCTATAGACGTTATCCGTACGTATTTGCACCTGGCCACCGGTATAGGAGCGTGCCGGGCAACCAATTTTCTGCAGCGCCATGCTGAGCAAGGCGATCGTCACCTGTTCGCCAGTGGAGACCAGCACATCCATCTCCCGCGGGTCCGGTGCCGCAGATATCTCCCGCGCCAGTGCCAGTAAGCGATTGGTCTCTCCTGACATGGCGGAAACCACCACCACGAGTTGGTCGCCCCGCCGGCGGGCCGCCGCGACCTTTTTCGCTACGGCCTCGATCCGTTCGATACTGCCAACGGAGGTGCCGCCATATTTTTGTACTATCAGTGCCATGTTTCCGCTGCCCGCCTCTATTGCCCGTCGGCATGGAGGCTGTCGGGTAAAAAGTGCGACATTAAACAATAAATCGGATATCGGATAAACAACCCTTCGAAAAACAGGCGTGACTTGGCTTGAAGAGCCGGACCGACACCACTGCCCCCCCGGCTATAGCTTCTCCCGCACCCACGCCTCCACGCTGGCCAGCGCACCGGGAAGCGCCGCGGGATCGTTACCGCCTGCTTGCGCCATGTCCGGGCGACCACCGCCTCTGCCACCTACTTGCTCTGCCACGAATTTCACCAGATCACCTGCCTTGATCCGGTCGGTCAGGTCCTTGGTCACCCCGGCGACCAGACTGACCTTGTCGCCATTCGCAGCTCCCAGGACGATCACCGCGCTACCGAGCTTGTCCTTCAACCGGTCCATGGTTTCGCGCAGGGTCTTCGGGTCGCTGCCCTCCAGTGCCGCGGCCAACACCTTCGCGCCGCCAATGTCCAGCGCATCTGCCGCCAGGTCACTGCCGGCGGCGCTGGCCAGTTTGCCCTTCAGCTGCTCCAGTTCCTTTTCCAGGCGCCGGCTTCGCTCGAGCAATTGCGCTACTTTTTCATCGACCTCATCACGGCTGCTCTTCACCAGCTCTGCGATACGCTGCAGGCGCGCCTCATTGGCCTCCATCCATTCGATAGCGCGTTCACCGGTAACGCCTTCGATGCGTCGCACCCCAGAGGCGATACCACTCTCCGCCGTGATCTTGAACAGCCCTATGTCGCCCACTGCCTTGACGTGTGTGCCGCCACACAGCTCAGTGGAGAAATCCCCCATCCGCAGTACCCGGACCTGATCACCATACTTTTCGCCGAACAGAGCCATCGCCCCGGACGCCTTGGCATCTTCCAGGGACATGATGCGGGTCTCCACCATATGGTTGGCACGAATCTGTTCATTAACCAGGCGCTCGATCTCCTGCAGCTGTTGTCGGCTGATGGGTTCGAAATGGGCGAAATCGAAACGCAGACGTTCGGCATCCACCAAGGAGCCCTTCTGTTGCACATGCTCTCCGAGCACTATGCGCAGGGCCGCATGCAGCAGATGGGTGGCGGAATGATTGAGGGCGGTGCGATGACGTCGTGACCGGTCCACTTCCGGTATTACCGTGTCACCCACCCGCAACAGATCGCCATGAAAACGGCCAATGTGCAGAAAGACGCCTCCACCCTGTTTCTGGGTGTCATGCACCTCGAAACGGCCACCATCCTCCTGCCTGATGACGCCGGCATCACCCACCTGACCACCGGACTCGGCGTAGAACGGGGTACGGTCCAGCACCAGCATGCCCTCATCCCCATCAGCCAGGGTTTCCACAGAAGTGCCATTCTGATACATGGCGATGACCGTGGCCTGATCCTGCAAGCGCTCATAGCCGGTAAAGTCGGTGCTGCCATCGAGATCGATGACCGGCTGCTCAGCCGCGGCAAAATGGCTCGCTGCCCGGGCCCGTTCACGCTGGGCCGCCATCTCCCGCTCGAACCCGGCCATATCCAGGGTCAGATTGCGTTCACGGGCGATATCCGCTGTCAGGTCGGTGGGGAAGCCATAGGTGTCGTACAACTTGAACACCGTCTCACCAGGGATTTCCTTGCCCGTAAGCCCAGCAATCGCCTGCTCCAGGATTTTCATCCCCTGCTCAAGGGTTTCGGCAAAACGCTCTTCCTCCAGCCGCAGTACCCGTTTCACCTGCTCCTGTGCCTGCACCAGCTCTGGATAGGCGTCACCCATGACATCGCAAAGGGCATCAACCAGACGATAGAAGAACGGTTCTTTCACATTCAGCATGTAACCGTGACGAATGGCACGCCGAATGATACGGCGCAGCACATAACCACGCCCTTCATTGGAAGGCAGGACACCATCCACGATCAGGAAGGCGCAGGAGCGGATATGATCGGCGATCACCCGGAGGGATTTCTCTTCCAGGTCACTACAGCCGGTAATCCCGGCCGTAGCGCGGATCAGATTCTGGAACAGGTCGATCTCATAGTTGCTGTGTACGCCCTGCATCACCGCCGCCAGCCGTTCCAGCCCCATGCCGGTATCCACCGAAGGATGAGGCAGTGGCGTCATGTTGCCATCGCTGTCCCGGTTGTACTGCATGAATACCAGGTTCCATATTTCGATGTAGCGATCGCCATCCTCTTCCGGGGAGCCCGGTGGGCCGCCCCAGACTTCAGCGCCATGATCGTAGAATATCTCTGAGCAGGGACCGCAGGGCCCGGTATCACCCATGGACCAGAAGTTATCGCTCTCATACCGCTTGCCGCCCGGCTTGTCACCGATGCGGGTGAAACGGGCCGGATCCACACCGATCTCCTGCAACCAGACATCCGCCGCTTCGTCATCTTCCTCATAGACCGTCACCCACAGCTTTTCCGGCGGCAATGCGAGCGTCTGGGTGAGGAAATCCCAGGCATAATGAATTGCATCGCGCTTGAAATAGTCACCAAAGCTGAAATTCCCCAGCATCTCGAAGAAGGTGTGGTGGCGCGCAGTGTAGCCAACATTCTCCAGGTCATTGTGCTTGCCGCCGGCACGCACACAACGCTGAGAGCTGGTGGCACGCCGATAGTCCCGCTTGTCACGCCCGAGAAACACGTCCTTGAACTGGACCATGCCGGCATTGGTGAACAGCAAGGTGGGATCGTTCTGGGGCACTAGCGGGCTGCTTGGCACCTCGCGATGCCCCCGCTCGACGAAAAAATCAAGAAATGCTCTGCGAAGTTCTGCGCTGGTCTTCATACGGGCTCGTAAGTGGTGGAGCAAAAAGGAATAATTTTATGCAGAACTTGGGACGATGTCACCTAAAAACACACATCCGCCGCATGTTTCCGGTTACTCCCCATACACACCAGCTGAAAGTGGGACTCCAATCGAATCACGCATCGTCCCAAAGCAGGTCACGAATTTGCTCAGTGGCAAAGCCGCGGTATTCGAGGAAACGGGCCCGACGGGCCCGCTCACGGATCTCCTTCGCCGGCTGCGGACCAAACTTCCGCCGCGCCACCTCCCGCAACGTCTGATCCCAGATCGGACTGCCCGTATCCAACAGCTCGGTGATGAGCTCACGGCCGATGCCTTTTCCGGCCAGTTCCTGGGCGATGCGCATGGGACCGAAGCCCTTGCGCCTGCGCATGGCAATATACTCCTCCACGAATCGCCGGTCGCTGAGGACCTGCGTCCGCTCCAGCCCATCAAGCACCGCATCCAATACCATTGTATCACCCGCTCGGGCCTTCAGCTTACGGCGCAGCTCGGTACGCGAATGTTCACGCATGGCCAGCAGGCGCAGTGCCGCCTGCTCCAGCGCCTGAACATCCGTATCGTTCATCGGGCCGCCTGTACCACAGCAAAACTCTCTCCGCTGTTCGTTGGCAGCAACTGAACGCACACAAACGCAACCAACGGACAGCCCTGCTTCAGGCCTCTACCGGCTCGGCCTGCGCTGCCGATGATGATTCGGGCTTGGGGAAAACGATATCCCGGATCTTCGCTTCGATCTCCCCGGCGACATCCGGGTTCTCTTTCAGAAATTTGCGCACGTTCTCCTTGCCCTGGCCGATACGGTCGCTGCCGTAGCTGTACCAGGCACCGGACTTGTCGATGATGTTGTGCTTCACCCCCAGTTCGATCAGCTCACCTTCGTGGGAGATACCCTCACCGTAGAGGATCTCGAAGTTGGCCAGCTTGAATGGCGGCGCCACCTTGTTCTTGACCACTTTCACCTTGGTCTCGTTGCCGACGATCTCATCACCCTTTTTGATCGCTCCAGTGCGACGGATATCCAGCCGGACCGAGGCGTAGAACTTGAGGGCGTTACCACCAGTGGTGGTCTCTGGATTGCCGAACATGACGCCGATCTTCATGCGGATCTGGTTGATGAAGATGACCACGCAGTTGGAGCGCTTGATATTGGCCGTCAGCTTGCGCAGGGCCTGGGACATGAGGCGCGCCTGCAGGCCGACATGGGTGTCACCCATCTCCCCCTCGATCTCCGCCTTGGGGGTGAGCGCCGCCACCGAATCGACCACCACCACGTCTACCGCGCCGGAGCGCACCAGCATGTCGGTGATCTCCAAGGCCTGTTCACCGGTATCCGGCTGGGAGACCAGCAGTTCATCGATGTTCACCCCCAGCTTCTGGGCATAGACCGGATCCAGGGCATGCTCCGCATCGACAAAGGCGGCGGTACCACCCTGTTTTTGCGATTCGGCCACGACATGCAGGGTAAGGGTGGTCTTGCCGGAGGATTCCGGGCCATAGATCTCGACTACCCGTCCTTTCGGCACTCCACCTACCCCAAGGGCGATATCCAGCCCGAGAGAACCGGTGGAGATCACCTCAATATCACGCACCGCACTACCATCGCCCATGCGCATGACAGAGCCTTTGCCAAACTGTTTCTCGATCTGACTGAGTGCGGCGCTAAGGGCCTTTTTACGATTCTCGTCCATTGTTCCTCCGCTATACATGATGGTGGCACGGCATCCTGCCGGACCCTTTGTTCTATCGATGTTCTCTATTATGGCACAGCCACAGACTCAAGTCATGAGTCCAGACGCCATTTTTTCAGGACCCGATATCGAGGCACGTGCGACCCGCCGCCAGATGTCGCCAAAACGAAATCATTGACCTGCCAAGACACCGGCCGGGGCAGCACCTCGGCTGGTCGCAGAGGCGATTTCCGGGCCAGGGTGACATGGGGGCTGTAGGCACGCCGTTCCGGTTCGAAACCACACCCGGCCAGACCGGTCTGGAGATCGTCCACCAGTCGTGCAAGTGCCGCCGGGGTGTGGGACGGACCGCACCAGAGGATACGCGGGCGTCGCCAGTAGCCGATGGAGTCCAGCGTCAGCTTGAAGGGCTCCCCGCTGATCTCCCGAGCCACCTCGTCGATACAATCCATACGCGCCGGCTCTACCGGGCCGAGGAACACCAGAGTGACATGCAGGTCGGCTGGATGATGTGTACGGGCGCCCGGCGGCACCCGGTCCCGGCCAATGGCGGCCAGGGCATCGCGGACAGAGGCGTCCGGCCAGAGGGCGAAAAACAGGCTGCCAGTCATCGATCGAGCAGGTCCAGCACACCTTGCAACGCTATCGCCACCGCCTGGTGCCGCACCCGTTCGCGATCACCGGACAGCCGCTCCAGCCGTGTCTTGGTAAGACCATCACGGCGACTCCAGCCAAACCAGACACTGCCCACCGGCTTCTCCGGCGTGCCCCCGCCAGGACCGGCTATACCACTGACGCTGAGGGAGAAGTCTGCCTGGCTGTGGGCCAGGGCGCCGATGGCCATCGCCCGTACCGTCTGTTCACTGACCGCACCCCAGCGGGCCAGCAGGTCGGCATCCACCCCCAGCATCTCCCGCTTGGCCGCATTACTATATGTGACGAAGCCGCGATCGAACCAGCCGCTGCTGCCAGGAATACCGGTCAGCACCTTGGCAATCCATCCGCCGGTACAGGACTCCGCTGTGGCCAGCACAGAGCCGGAATGTCGCAACGCATCACCCAAACGCCGGGCCAGCAGATCAAGATCATCGCTCATGCAGCAGAGTATCCGCAATTCCCCTGCCGGGGGCAATGGGTGCTGTTTTAGGCTACACTCTGCGGTCCGGAAAATCAGTCCCGAACATCAGGAGATGAGATGCAGATCCATTGTGAACACCGCGCCTCGCCGGCGAAACTGGAGATACTTGGAGTCTACGACTGGCCGACCTGGGAAAAGGAGGTTTCGGAGTTTCCCTGGCAGTACGACGTTCAGGAGACCTGCTACATTGTCCGCGGAAAGTTCATCGTAACCCCGGAAGGAGGCGAACCCCAGGAGTTCGGCCGCGGCGATCTGATTACCTTCCCTGCCGGGATGAAATGCACCTGGAAGATCATCAAGCCAGTGGAAAAGCATTACGCATTTGGCTGACGGCCAGCAACTGTCCCTTTTTTCCGCCAATTCCTGATCTATCTGTATGCCCACTGCCAAGACCACCCCCCAACACACCCCCATGATGCAGCAGTACCTGCGCATCAAGGCAGAGCACCCCGGGATGCTACTGTTCTATCGCATGGGGGACTTCTACGAACTGTTCTACGACGATGCAGAGCGGGCCGCCCGCCTGCTCGACATCACCCTGACCAAGCGCGGCAAGTCGGCCGGCCAGCCAATTCCTATGGCCGGCGTGCCATACCACGCGGCCGAGGGCTATCTGGCAAAGCTGGTGAGACAAGGCGAGTCGGTGGCGATCTGCGAACAGATCGGCGACCCGGCGACCAGCAAAGGCCCGGTGGAGCGCAAGGTGGTACGCATCGTCACGCCGGGCACGGTCACCGACGAGGCCCTGCTGGAAGAGCGCAGGGACAATCTGCTGGCTGCCCTGCTGGCTCAGGATCAGCAGTTCGGTCTGGCCACCCTGGATATCACCAGCGGCCGCTTCGTACTGCAGCAACTGGATAGCGAAGAGGCGCTGGCAGGTGAACTGGAACGGCTGCGTCCGGCGGAGCTGTTGTTACCGGAGGATTGGTCGCTGCCGGCTGCCATGCCGGAGCAGCGTGGCCTGTCTCATCGCCCCGTCTGGCATTTCGACCGGGAAACCGCAGAGCAACTGCTGACCCGCCAATTCGGCACCCGGGATCTGGGCGGCTTCGGCTGCGACGATCAGCCGTTGGCTGTGGCGGCGGCGGGCTGCCTGCTGCAGTATGTACAGGAGACCCAGCGCAGCGCACTGCCCCATCTGCGCGGTCTCACGGTGGAGCGGCGCGAGGATGCCATCATCATCGACGCCGCCACCCGGCGCAATCTGGAGCTGGATCAGAGTCTCAGTGGCCAGCAGCAGCACACCCTGGCCGGCATCCTGGACCGTACCGTCACCCCCATGGGCAGCCGTATGTTACGGCGCTGGCTCAACCGACCGCTGCGCGACCGGGTGCAGATCGGCCAACGGCATGAAGCCATCGGACAACTGCTGGAACAGGGTTACGGGACACTGCAGGAGACGTTGCAGGGGGTGGGTGACATCGAGCGCATACTGGCCCGCGTGGCCCTCAAATCGGCCCGGCCGCGAGATCTCGCCACCCTGCGCGATTCACTGGCAAGGCTGCCTGAACTACAGCAACAACTGGCGCAGTATGACGCTGCCCTTCCAACCAGACTGGCGACAGAGGCAGGTACCCATCCAGAGGTGGTGACCCTGCTGCAGCAGGCAATCATCGACAATCCGCCGATGCTGATCCGGGATGGCGGCGTACTGGCCGAAGGTTACGATGCCGAGTTGGACGAGCTGCGCGCCATCTCCCGCAACGCGGACCAGTTTCTGCTGGACCTGGAGCAGCGGGAGCGGGAACGCACTGGAATCACCGGCCTCAAGGTGAGTTACAACCGGGTCCACGGCTACTATATAGAAATTTCCCGCAGCCTCTCCGACCAGGTCCCGGAAGAGTATGTACGGCGCCAGACGCTGAAGGGTGCGGAGCGCTTCATAACCCCCGAGCTGAAACGGTTCGAGGACCAGGTGCTGTCCGCACGGGAACGCTCACTGGCCCGGGAGAAGATGCTCTACGACCAGCTGCTGGATCGGCTGCAGCAGCAGATACCGGCCTTGCAGCAGACGGCGGAGGCACTGGCCGCTCTGGACGTGTTGAGCAATCTGGCGGAGCGGGCGGAGCGACTGGCACTGCATCCGCCGGAACTGACCTCGACGCCGGGTTTGCATATCGAGGAGGGACGCCACCCGGTGGTGGAGCAGGTGAGCGAGCAGCCGTTCGTGGCCAACAGCGTGACCTTCGATGAACAGCGCCGGATCCTGATCATCACCGGCCCCAACATGGGCGGTAAATCCACCTTCATGCGGCAGACCGCGCTGATCGTGCTGCTCGCCTGTGCCGGCAGTTTCATCCCCGCCCGCAGTGCACGAATCGGCCCCATCGACCGCATCTTTTCCCGTATCGGCGCCTCCGACGATCTGGCCGGCGGCCGCTCCACCTTCATGGTGGAGATGGAGGAGACAGCCAACATTCTGCACAACGCCAGCGATCAGAGCCTGGTACTGATGGACGAGATCGGCCGCGGCACCAGCACCTTCGACGGGCTCTCCCTGGCCTGGGCCTGCGCCGTGGAACTGGCCACCCGGATCCGCGCCTTCACCCTGTTCGCCACCCACTATTTCGAGCTCACCACACTGCCCGATGAATACCCGGGCATCGTCAACGTCCACCTGGATGCGGTGGAACACGGCGACAGCATCGTATTCCTGCATGCTGTGAGAGAAGGTCCTGCCAACCAGAGCTATGGCCTGCAAGTGGCGGCCCTGGCCGGTGTACCAAGAGCGATCATCGAGCGTGCCCGCGTCCGCCTGCGTGAACTGGAGCAGTCAGCACGACAGCACAGCGATCAGGAGTCGAATCAGCTCTCCCTGTTCTCGTCACGGCCAGCGGAAACCGCCCAACCCGCATCCCCTGCCATCGAGGAGTTGGAGGCGCTGCAGCCAGACGAGCTGACGCCACGCCAGGCCCTGGACGCACTATACCGGTTGAAAGAGTTACTGGCGCAATGAAGGATAATTGCGGTCAGGTATCGAAGTGGATCTCCAGCAGGTTTTCACCGACTTCCACCAGATCCCCTTCATGCAGCAGCACGCCACCACTGCGGCTGATCTCCTGATCGTTGATCCGGGGATGCGGATCACCGCCAATATGCAGCAGGAAGTAACCCTGGGGACGCCGGGCGATGGCGGCCACCACGCCACCGGGCCGGCCTATGGGATAGAGGGCCCGCTCCATACGCTCCCGACGCCCTTTCTTCTCACCGCGAAAAAAATGCAGCACGGCACACTTCGAGCGCCTCTGGCGAACACCTCCCGTGGCCGCCACCGGTCTCGCCCGGCTGACTGAAGGTGGCAGCACCACCGTCTTGTCCAGATCATCAACCACCTCATCTTGAGCCAGATAACGGAGTGTGTAACTGCCTATTCGCAACAGATCACCATGCTTCAGAATATGCTTGCCAACGGCATGTTCATTCAAAAAAGTGCCATTGGTACTACCCAGATCCTCGATGAAGAAATCTCTGAATATCCGCACCAGGCGGGCGTGCCGGCGACTGACCGAGGGGTCACTCAAGGTGATCTCCAGTTTCGGATCCCGGCCAATGGCCAGTTGCGCTGCATCCAGCGGTATCACCTCTTCTTCGACTCCATCCTTACTGATGATCACTCTTTCCATTCCATACCCCGTAGCATTCAAGGAATCTCCGGCCTCACCAGCAGCAGAGAGACGTTATCTTCGCCGCCGGCCTCCAGAGCGAGCTGCATGAGCCGGTCAGCGGCACCGGACAGCTGATGACCATGCAGCCGCAACGTCTCCTCCATCAACCGCTCCGACAGCATGTTGCTCAGGCCATCGGAACAGAGCAGGTACAGGTCCCCGGCCAGGACTTCGCTACTCCCCTCATCCACCTCCAACTCACCATCGGCCCCAATCCCCCGGGTCAGAACATTGGTTCTGACACCTGCGGCCACGGCCGCCTCCGGGCTATCGAACATACCCTGGTCGAGCAGGGCCTGGAGCATGGAATGGTCCCGCGTCATAGGCAGCAGTCTGCCGTCACGAAACCGGTACAGACGGGAATCCCCCACATGCGCATGGCTGACCCGCCGGTCGTGAAACAGGGCCACCACCAGGGTGGATGCCATGCCCTCCAGATCGGCAGCCTCCTGCGCTGCCGCCAGCAGGGTCTGGTTGGCCTCATTGAAGGCAGCGATGAGCGCAGCAGGGGCATCATCCATGACCGCCAACGCCATCAGCAGGCTCGATGCCACCGTCTCGGCCGCCAACTGGCTGGCCACCTCACCGGCATTGTGTCCACCCATGCCGTCGGCAAGAATCACCAGCCCCTGTTCCGGAAACGCCACCAGCGCATCCTGATTGAGCTGGCGAACCCGCCCTCTGTCACTCAGGGAGACCACTTCCACTATCATCGGCTTCATCGGATCGAATTGCAGCGCATGATATCCATATAGAAACCAATCGGCAGCCAAAAACATCCCTTGAACCGAACCCGGTCATCAGCCTGTAAAATGCCAACTCGCGCACATTTTCCATGCCGCATAATGGAACACCCGAAAGGCATGCCAATCGATACGGTTGCATCCCCCTGGCGCATCCGTAAACTGCGTCCTCCCACTGGCGCAACCCCTATGCCCTCATGCAGATATACCTGAAGACCCTTGGCTGCCGGCTCAACGAGGCAGAACTTGAAAGCTGGGCCCGCGACTTCCAGGCCCGCGGCCATCGCATTACCCGGGAGTTGGAGCAGGCCGATCTGGTGGTGATCAACAGCTGTGCCGTTACCGCCGAGGCAGTGCGAAAATCGCGCAAAATGATGCATCGCGCCTATCGCCGCAACCCCAATGCCAAACTGGTGGTGAGCGGTTGTTATGCCTCCCTGGACCCGCGACAGAGCGCCCAGGCGGAGGGCGTCGACCTGGTGGTGGAGAACCGGGACAAGGACCGGCTGGTAGAGATCGTCTGTGAGCAGCTGGATCTGCATCTGAGGCCACAGCAGGCAACCCTGCCTGACCAGGACTTCCTGCCGGCGGCTGGACGGCAGCGCGCCTTCATCAAGGTGCAGGACGGCTGCCGCTATCAATGCACCTTCTGCGTCGTGACCCGGGCCCGCGGGGAGGAGCGCAGCCGGCCGATAGGGGATGTGGTGGACGAGATCAACCGGCTGCAGGCGCAAGGTATTCAGGAGGTGGTGCTCACCGGCGTACATATCGGTGGTTACGGCAGCGACCGCAACAGCGACCTCCAGGAACTGGTGGCCGCCATCCTGGCCGACAGCGACATTCCCCGTTTGCGGCTCGGGGCCCTTGAGCCGTGGGATCTGCCGGCAGGCTTCTGGCGACTGTTCGAAAACCCCCGCTTCATGCCTCACCTGCACCTGCCACTGCAGAGCGGTGCCGATACGGTGCTGCGGCGCATGGCCCGGCGCTGCAAGGCAAACGAGTTCGAGCTTCTGGTACAACAGGCCCGCGCACAAGTATCCGACTTCAATCTCACCACCGATATCATCGTCGGCTTTCCTGGTGAATCCGACAGTGAGTGGGCAATGACCATGGATCTGGTGGAGCGCATCGGCTTCGGCCACCTGCATATCTTCGCCTATTCTCAGCGACCCGGCACCCGGGCTGCCACCCTGCCCAACCCAGTCTCGCGGGATGTCATCCGCGCCCGCAGCGAGGCGCTGCATCAACTGGGCCGCAAAATGAAACGGGATATCCTGGCCGGTTTCATCGGCCGCCGTTTCCCGGTATTGATCGAGGGACGGCGCGAGGACGGCAGCTGGAGCGGCTACACGCCCAATTTCCTGCGGGTCTCACTTGTGGATGACGATGAAGGCAGCAAGCTGGAAAACAGGATCGTGGACGTGACCCTGGATAGGGTGACGGATGATGGCGAGGCCCTGCTGGGCGTCCGGCGGACTTAGGGCACACCTGCATTGCTCAACCACCTACCCCCCAAAGGCATCCTGCCGACGCATCCATGCAGTCGTGCACTGGCGGGGTTACTCGAGAAGTTTGGAAAACAACTGGCGAGCCAGTTCCTTGTCGAATTGGCTCAGCTGCTTCACCTTTTCTCCGGCATCTGCCTCCTCCAGCGGGGCGGACGCACCCTCCCCGGCGGCTTCCTGCGGCGCAGCCTGTTGTCCTGACAGGGGGATCAGGCCGGTCTCCCGTTTGTCCTCCAGCACGCTGTTGACCTGTTCCTCAGTGATCATCGGCTGCTGATCGGCGAATCCATAAACCAGCGCGGTATCGCAAATGACGTTGATCACCCGCGGGATACCTCCGCTGCCCTCGAAGACGAGATCCATCGCCGCCTCGCTGAACACCGGCTCTGCGCGACCCGCATGGCGTGTCCGGTGCATGATATAGGCATGCACTTCGTCCCGATTCAGCGCTTTCAGATGATAATCCACCGACACCCGCTGGGAGAACTGCCGCAATTCACGCCGGCGCAGCTTCTCCCGCAATTCAGGCTGCCCGACCAGGATCAGCTGCAACACCTGGTGTTTGTCGGCATTGATATTGGACAGCATGCGCAACTCCTCCAGCACCTCGGCGGAGAGATTCTGCGCCTCATCGACGATCAGGACGGTGCGCCGCTTATTGGCATACTGATCGATCAGAAAACGGCTGAAGGCATCGAACAGGGCAACCTTGCTCTGCTTCTGGTAGTCCTGCTCGAAGCAGAGCAGTACCCACTGCAGCAGCTCACCGATCTCCCGCGGCGTATTACTGAGCAGGCCGACGGTGATGTCATCGCCGATCTGAGTCAGCAGATGACGGATCAACGTGGTCTTGCCACTGCCCACTTCACCCGTGATAACGGTAAAACCGGCCTGGCTGAGCAGGCCATACTCCAGCATCGAGAAGGCGAGGCTGTGGTGTTTACCCAGATAGAGGAAGCTCGGATCTGGAAGTATGGAGAACGGCTTCTCCGAAAATCCGTAAAAAGACTCGTACATCCTCGCCTGTGTCCTCAGTTGTTCTCACAGTGTGGCCCCGGCCCGGGGTTGCTGGCATTGCCTGGGTAGCTGCCTATTTCGTGGACAACTCGGCCAATAGTTTCTCCGCGGCCTCACGTTTGGCAAACTGGCGCTTCGAATCCAGCGCCTTCTGCAACTGATCACGTGCTGTACCATCCCGACCCAGCTGGTGGTAGACCATTGCCAGGTGATAGTGGATCTCCGGCAGTCCGCCCCTGTTCCGGCTGGCCGCCCGTTCGAGCGCTTTTAGCGCTGGATCGAGTTCTCCACGCTTGAGGTAAATCAAGCCAAGGGTATCCAGGTATATCGGGTTATCCGACAACTCAAAGCGTTCGACCAGCGCCAAGGCCTGATCCAGCGCCTGCTGATCCGGCTGTCCGGCGACCAACAGCATGGCCAGATTGTTCGCTGCCACCACCAGTCGTGGATTTCGTTGCAGCAGCTCACGGTAGAGTGCGATGGCGCCGGCCCGATCGCCCTGCCGTTCTCTCCATGCGGCCAGCTCGATACCCAGCCCGGCATCGCCACTCTGCTCGTATCCCTCCTTGATGAATTGCAGCGCCTCCTCCGGTTTCTTCTGAAATACCCGAAGCTTGGCCAGGTTCTTGTAGGGTGTCGCCCAGTTCGGTTTCAACTCCAGCGCCTTGCGGAACGAGGCTTCGGCCTGGTCAAACCGTTGTTGAGTGAGATTGACCTCTCCTTCGAGATTGAGCGCCAGGAAGTGTTTCGGGTTCTGCGCGATTGCCTCTCTTATCCGCTGTAGCGCCTTTTCCGGCTGTTTCAGCACCAGATAACTGCGTGCAATGGCGATCAGTGGCTCCACTGCATTGGGCTTCTTCTCCAACGATTGCGCAAACGCCTGGACACTCTCTTCGATCTTTCCCTGGCCCTGCAAGGCCAGCCCACGATAGTAGAACCCTGCCGCCTCGTCCGGATGTTTTTCCGTCAGATCGTTGGCCGCCGCCATCACCGCATCCCATTTCTTCTGACCGGCACGGATCTTGGCAATGGTCTGCAGCACCAGGCGGTTGTCCGGGGTAAAACGGCGCATCTTCTCCAGCACTGTCACCGCATCATCCAACTCGCCGGTCTTCACCAGCAATTGCACCAGTTCGAAGTTCGCGGCTGCCTCCTGAGGCTTCGCCTGAATCGCATCTTCCAGGCTCTGCCGGGCCAGTTCCACCTCTCCTTTCAGCAGATGGGCCCGCGCCTTCAGGCGATGCGCCTTGACATAGCCAGGATCCTCGCGCAGCAGGGTACGCAGATCGGCAATACCCTTGTCCGGGTCATTCCCCTCCAGTGCCAGTGCTGCGCGGATCAGCAGGGCCTCTTTCGCTTTCGGATCCTGCGCCAACACCTCTTCCACCAGTGCCAACGCCTCATCCTTGCGCTTGTCACCGACGAGCAGCTTGGCCAGCATGATCCGTGCCTCAAGGCCATCCGGCGCATCCGCCGCCCGTTCGATCAACTGACGCAGCACCTGCTCGGCGGCATCCGCTCGTTTCTTCGAGACATAGAGCGTGGCCAGACCCAGCTGCAGCTTATAATTCTCAGGCGCAGCGGCAATGAATGCCTTCAGCGCCCGCTCCGCATCTCCCTCGCCACCGTTCTTGCGCAGGAACTCGACCAACGCAAGTTTGGCATCATCACTCTCGGGCATCGCTTTCACTGCATCACGCAGCACCTGCTCGGCTCGATCTTCCTTCTTTTTGTTCAAATAGTAGCTGGCCAGGCGGATCCGCCCTTGCAGGTCATCCGGCTTCAACTCGATCATCTTCTCCAACAGCCCGATGGTGCCATCGCTATCGCCGACTTTTTCATAGAGCCGGGCGAGGAGGAGATAAGAGCCCAAGCGTTCCGGGTTGATCTCGATCCCCTTGCGCGCCAGTTCAATGGCCTGATCGAGCTTGCCCTGATCCGCGTACAGTGCAGACATCAGGGAGATCGCTTCAGTATTACCAGGGTCGATCTCGAACGCCGCTTTCGCTTTTTCCAGCGCCACATCCCGCTTGCCCAGGCGGGCCTCGGCCAGGCCTTTCAGCACCAGGGCTGCCGGGTCTTCCGGGTGCTCCTTGAGTACTGCCTCGGCCGCGGCCAGCGCCTTCTCAGGTGCCCCACCCAAGGCGTAAAGCCGTCCCAGGTGGATCTGTGCCTTGGCATGTTTTGGGTTCAATTCCACTGCCCGCAGATAGAGGGCGTAGGCCTTGCGCCAATTCTGCTCCTTTTCCTCGATCTGGCCGAACATATAATAGCCTTCAGCATCTTTGGGATCGATCTGCAGCACATTCTTGAACTCCAGCCGGGCCTTTACATAATTACCCTGCTCAAAGAGGTCCATGCCCCGCTGAAAGTACTTGGCCTTGCGATCCTCCACCTTGTCACAACCGGCCAGCAACAGCACCGATAACAGACAAAGGGCTATGCGAACAGTAAATTTCCGTTTCATACACCACCAGTTCTTTGCGCTGAAAACCATACGATTGTACACAAATTTCGTTCCTCAAAGCCGCCAATCCCGGAAAACACCTCTGTGCAGAGTCATTCAGGGTGAAAAACGGCTCAATCGCAAGCACCAAGTTGACCCCGTCGTGGGGCTGTTGGCCCTACTTCCGACTGAGGAACCGTGTGATTGACTGAGTGCATACGCTCAATCATCAATTGATTGCGGCAGGCAGAGAGAAATCTTCATTGCCTGAATACCAGCGTATCGGCTACCGGCGCTGGCAGCTCGGGGCAACCTGCCGGGGACGACCTACGGGCTTTGCAGCGACGCACCGCTCCTGCATGGAATGAAGCGGCAAGCCCCGTCAATCCGGAATAAAGTCTTTCAGTACAGGTTCAGCCTGCTGGATGAATCGCGTGAGACGCCGATCTCCATCCGACCACTCCTCACCGGGGCGAAGGGCCGTCACCACCCGCACCAATGCGCCGTCGGTACGGTGTTTGAGCAGGCCATCCCAGAACAGGTAGAGCTTCACCATATATTCACTGGTGATCACCCGGCCTCGCTGCTGAAACCAATAGTAGACCAACTGCTTGTGCTCCCCTCTTTCGATCACGAGACGGTTGGCCAACAGCGGATGGCCAGCCACCGATACCCCGGAGACAGGCACCTGGGTCAGCTCACTGATCTTCCAGCCCCCTCCCGGAATACAAGCCCGCGGTGAATGGGCAGCCGAGCCCGCCTGTTGGGATGCATAGTAGGCGATATAGAAATCCACCACCTCGCCAGAGGAGTTACTGTAGTTGCCCAACAGATAGTCATCCAGTTTCAGGGAATCGAGATATATCTGTTCCAGCTGCTTGTCCCGTCCCCGCCACTCACCGACCTGTTGTGGAAACTCTATGAATGCCTGGCGTGGCGGACGGATCTCCTCCTGTACCTGGATATAGACCGAACTCAAGGCAATGAGGATGACCGACGCCAGCATGCCATAGTGCACCGGCGTCACCGGACGGGGCTGCAATTGCATATCCTTCGGTATCGGCCGTGGAAATTCCAGACCAAAGACCTCTTTCAGGCGGTGCTTCCTCTTGCCCAGTTTCGCCAGTAACGCCATCTCCAGCAGCAGGATAGCGAAACAGGCCATGAAAATGATCCATCCCTCGAAATAGTGCAGGAAGCCTTCCGCCTGTTCGGTCCCCCATTTATCCACCAGCAGGCCAATGACGCCGATGCGGAAACTGTTCATGAATATGGTGATGGGAATACTGGACAAAAACACCACCACCCGCTTCCAGAACTCAACCTTGTACAGATAGGCGGCGAGGAAGGCCAGACTGGTCAGAGGAAACAGATAGCGTAAGCCACTGCAGGCCTCGACCACCTGCAACTTATAGTTACCAAGATCGATGACATTGCCTTCCAGGAAGACACTGATCCCAAACAGGCGAATGACGGCAACCCCCAATTCAGAGGAGATAAGTTGCAGATAACCGGAGAGATTGTTGTACAGGAATGGGGGCAGCGGGACGATGAAAAACAGTAGAAACAGCGGCCCTGCAATGAGCTTGAATGCGTTCCACCCCATGAACGCCAGGGCAAGACCAACGACACATAGCACCAGTGCATATTGGACCAGCGTGAAAGTGGTGGCGATCTGGCCCATGAAAAAAAGAAAACCAGCGAACAAAATTACCGCCACGCCAAGCCAGGAGGGCTTGAAGCCCACTACCAGCAGGCGATCCCGGCGCTGCCATATCAGGTAGGCGGAAATAAGCGGCAGGAAATAGGCATAGCCATACTCCTCTTTGCTGTTCCAGCGATGGACCATGTCATTGATTCCATCCCAGAAGCCGTAGACCAGAAGGAATGCCGATACCACGAGCAATCCCCATAGCATGGGGGGTATAGTCCAGCCGTGTGTGCCTGTACGCGTTTGCATCGCCTTCCTCAGACCGCGGTGTCACCCATCCCGGTCAGCTGTAATTATCAATGAATTGTAAGCGTCAAGTTAACCCCCTCATGGGGCTGTTGGTCCCTGCCATACCATGGGTCGGAGTGAGGCCATAAAAAGATCTTCTGTTGGTACTGCTTGGGGAAGGCGTGACGCCGACTCTTGTTAGTTTCTCGATCAGCCACAATCCTCGCCGCCCATTGTCGTTCCAGGATGGCGTAAACGCCGAAACGTGAGCTCTTAACCTGACACCATTCGTTATCGGATGTTCCTGTCTCAGGTCAACAGTTCTCCTGCCAACGCCAGGTATCTGCACACATCCGTTCCAGTCCATACTCCGCCTTCCAGCCCAGAACCTGTTCGGCGTAGGCGGTATCGGCATAGCATTCGGCAATATCCCCGGGCCGCCGTCCCACCTGCTGGAAAGGCACCTTCACACCGGAGGCCTTCTCGAAGGCCCGCACCATTTCCAGCACGGAATAACCGTTTCCGGTGCCGAGGTTGACGACCAGCACCTCTCCCTGTTGCCTGTTTTCCAGATAGGCCATCGCCGCCAGATGCCCTTTCGACAGGTCCACCACATGGATATAGTCCCGCACACCAGTTCCATCCCGGGTGGGGTAATCACTGCCGAAGACGCTCAGCCGCTCCAGTTTCCCGCTGGCGACCTGGGCGATATAGGGCATCAGGTTGTTCGGAATGCCGCGTGGATTCTCGCCGATCAGGCCGCTCTCATGGGCACCGACCGGGTTGAAATAACGCAGCAGAGCAATTTTCCACTCATTGTCGGATTGATACAGATCCTGCAACACCTCTTCGATCACCAGCTTGGAGCGACCATAGGGGTTGGTGGCGGAGGTGGGAAAATCCTCTTTGATGGGAACGGCATGTGGATCGCCATAGACCGTGGCCGACGAACTGAACACGATGTTCTTCACCCCGTGGCGCTTCATGGCCTGGAACAGATTGATGCTCCCGGAGAGATTGTTCTCATAATAATCCAGCGGGATCTCCGTGGACTCACCAACCGCCTTGAGCCCGGCGAAGTGAATCACCATATCCACTTGATGATCGCTGAAGATGCCATCCAGGGCAGCTGCATCACGTATGTCCGCCTGGTAAAAGAGAGGACGTTTCCCGGTGATTCGCTGAATACGGTCCAGCACATCGATCGAGCTATTACACAGGTTATCGATGATTACCACCTGATAGCCATTCTGCAACAGTTCTACACAGGTGTGGCTACCGATGTAGCCGGTACCGCCGGTTACCAGAACGGTAGAGTATTTTCTCATGGACATTCCTTAAACAAGATCGGTGACTATGCGGCTGTGGTCGAAGTCCGACAGGCCGTCAATCGTCATCGATATAACCTTCCTTGAACAGGTACAGCAATACCTCCTGGGCCGCCTGAGCAGGGGTCCGCTCCCCTGCATCAATCCGCAACTCAGGTGCTTCTGGAGTTTCATAGGGATCACTGATGCCGGTAAATTCAGGAATGATGCCTTTTCTCGCTTTGGCATAGAGCCCCTTGCGGTCCCGCGCCTCGCACACTTCCAGAGAGGTGGCCACATGTATCTCGATGAATGCACCATATTGCTCGATCAATTCCCTTACCGCCCGCCTCGTTTCGGTATAGGGCGCAATCGGGGCACAGATGGCGACGCCACCATTCTTGGTGATCTCACTGGCGACGAAGCCGATCCGGCGGATATTGATGTCCCTGTGTTTTTTCGAGAATCCCAATTCACTGGAGAGATTCTGGCGCACGATGTCACCATCCAGAAGCGACACCGGGCGACTGCCGGATTCGATCAGCTTGGCAAACAGAATACCGGCTATGGTGGACTTCCCCGATCCAGACAGACCGGTAAAGAAAAGCGTGAACCCCTGTTTACCCCTGGAGGGATAGACCTTGCGCAGTTCATCGATGACGCTGGGATAACTGAACCAATCGGGAATATCGAGATTACAGGTGAGCGCCTGTTTCAGGTCGTCATTGGTGAAATTCACTGCCGGCAGCTGGGCCTGTTCGATTTCGGACGTGGGCATGAAGCGCCCCTTTTCCGGAACATATTGCAACTCTTCGGCGGCAACGATCTTTATCCGCAGATCATCCGCATATTGCTCTGCCAGTTGCTGCGCGGCATATTTCGCATAAAAGCCATTCCCATCGACCTCTCCAGCCTCATCATCGGATGCAGCAGGGGCAGGCGGGGGGGAAGCATGGTCTGGGCCCACGATAAAATGGGAACAACCATAGTTCTGGTTGACGATGGCATGCCAGAGAGCCTCCCGCGGGCCAGCCATGCGCATTGCCAATGGCAGCAGGGAGAGGGCGGCCAGGTTATGGGGAAAATGGTGGCGAATCGCCTTGTAGCAATGGACCCGGGCATAGTAGCTGAGATCTCCGGGCTTGGTAGTACCGACCGCAGGATGCAGCAGAATGTGGGCCTCCTCTGCCTTCGCGAGCTTCAATATCAGCTCGCGATGCAGCCGGTGCATGGGATTGCTGGTGTGGAAGGCTATGATACGGCGCCATCCCATCTTGTCGAACAGCCGGCGCATCTCTTCCGGCGTATCCCAAAGGGTCTCGAAGTCATAGTGCAAGGGCAATTGAATGCCTTCCAGCTTGCCCGAGATGTACGTATCCTGCACTTGATTATAGAGGTAGCTTACGCCAGGGTGCTGTATGGATCCGGTGCCATACACGGCCTCCGCTTCCAGCACCTTGTCCGGTTGCCACGCCTCTTCAAAGGTAAGCACTGCAGGCATGAAACCCTCGGCATCCCGCAGGGCGATACGGTCACCGGGCTCGAGCCCGGCGGCAAACTCCTGTGAGACATCGAGGATAATGGGGATCGGCCAGAGGGAGCCATCGGGCAACCGCATATGATCACGTACGGACTGATAGGCAGCCTCATCCATAAACCCTTTCAGCGGGGAGAAGCCGCCATTGAGCAACAGTTCCAGATCACACAGTTGGCGTTTGCTCAGGGTGATTGACTTGAATGAGAGGGACTCCTGCTTCAATCGTTCCGACCGGCCCTGGTCTACGATCAGATTATTGATATTCATACTGCCATTGGCATCCATCTAAACGACCTTTCCTTAAAGTAATATTGAAAAGTGGCACATCAGAGGCCGACGCTGTGGAAGCATCGGGCACAGTCTCCGGTGGTTGTTTTTCCATCCATCGCTGCCGTTCACTCCGTCGACACCGACCTCCTGCTCCAGTCTTCTTCGCGGTGACCGTGCAGAAGAGCACGACAAAGGTCAATAAGGTGAATGCTTCAGCTGCTGCGCCTTGTTCAAGACCGTACCCAGCAGGTGTGAATTCTCCAGCAGATGCAGACTCTGCGTCACCTCGGCCGGGGTGTTCACCCCCTCCTCCACCACCAACAGTGTCGACTGGACCTGGGGCAGAAACGCCAGTGCATCATCCATATGCAACAGCGGTGGCAAATCGAAAATGATGATACGCTTGGCATATCGATTGGTGATATCTTCGACCAGATTGGCCATACGCGGGGTGGAGAGCAGTTCAGAGGACTGCTCCACCGCCTTCCCCACCGGCAGGACCACCAACCGCTCAATCCCGGGGTTAACCAGCAGGTCCGGCAACCCCGCCCCTTCCAGCAGGTAGTCCGACAATCCCCGTTCGGGTTCGAAAGAAAAAGTTTTATGCAGTGAAGGGCGACGTAAATCCAGGTCGACCAGCATGACCGTATGATTGCTCTCGAGTGACAGACTGACAGCCAGATTGGCCGCGATCATGGATTTGCCACTCCCCTTCGTCGGGCTGGTGACGGCGAGGGTGTTTACGCCATCCTTCCGCATACGGTGCAGGACCTTGGTTCGGAGCACCCGGAACAGGTCGGCATGAGGATCGCCCTTGGCGTTCGCCACCACCCGCATCGCCTTTAGTCTCTTCTCAGAAACCGCCACCTTGCGGGTCTGTGAATATTCAATTTCACCCGGCACATCCCCCGCCGGCACCGGTGGGGCATAATCATCCGCCATCACCCCAGCGCTACCCTGGGCCATCCCTTCACGTTGTTCCCTTGCTTTATTCAGGGCCTTCTGGATTCGTTCCATTAGCTTAGCTTCTCGTCAATTACCGAATCCATGCAGTTGGATTCATAACTATACAGTTCGTTTGTTATATTTCGATACCGAGCTTACGCTGTGCTACAGACCAGGCCACATCCAGTGGCATATAAAAGTAGTGGAATGCAGCTACCACCGCGGCCATGAGGAGAAGCAGAAAGAGCAGCCAGAGAAAACGTTTGAACAGCCGCCGCCTTCTGTCTGATGGTGTTTCGATATAAGGCACCACGAGCAGCGGCGGCTCGCCGGTAACGACCATCAGGTCACGGCTGCTCCTGATGGCATCACTCATACTCTCGGCCACTGCAACGGTGCCAACGCCACCGGCCAGCGAGAAGACGAATCCCAAAAACAGGATAGCCAGGCGATTCGGCTTGTCCGGCTTCTCCGGCAGTTGCGGCGGCTCGATCAGTGAGAAACGCTCGCCCTTGCGCTCGCGCTCCAGGGACTCGGCCAGATCCGCCTCCATCTGCTTGGCCCTGACCTCCTGGAACCTGGCCACAGCATTCTCATAATCCCGCGCCAGACCGCGATACTCACGCTCCACTTGCGGGCTTTTCAACAGGCGCTGCTCGAAATCGGCAATCTTCTCCTTTGCCTTCTGCCTTGCCTCCTGCAGCGATCTCAATTCACTGTTGGCCGCCTGCAACTGGGCGCGCAGCTGGATATAGGCAGGATTATCCGGCTGTTTCACGGCGACCGATGCCTTGCGGCTTCTCTGCTGCGCCCGGGCCTTTTTCAATGACGCCTCGGCAGTGGTGATCGCCCGCTTCAGCTTCTTAACATCTGGATGCTTGGCAGAGTAACGTTTTCGCAGCGTGGCAAGCTCTGCCTTCAAGTCTTCGATACGACGCAGGTACTCATTGACATCCCCACCGGAGCCGGTCTCCTGCTCCAGGGCATCGATCTCCTTACGCATCTTCACCACATCAGGATGAGTCGGCGAATAGCGGGAAGAAAGGGTGATGTACTCCTGGCGCAGGGCCTGCAGCCGATCCTCGGAACTCAGCACCCGCTTGCCGTCTGCCGAATAGAGATCGCTGGTGGGGCTCATCTGCGACAATTCCGACTGCAGATAGATCTTCCGCTCCTCCAGGGCGCGGATCTGCTGCTCGGCGCTTTGCAGCTCCCGCTCCGCCTTCTCCATTAACTGGATGTTGAGCTGCTGGAGTTCAGGCAGGTTGTTTACGTTCCGCTCCTTGAATTCAGCCAGCTTTCGCTCCAATTCAGCAACCTGCTGTTCCAGCTTCCTGCCCTCTGTAGCAAGGAAGCTGGATGTCTCGACTGCCGACCGGGTGCGGCGTTTGAGATTTTCATTGAGATAGAGTGAGACCAGCTCATTGGTCACTTTCTGTGCAATACGGGGATCACGATCGCTGAAAGAGAGCTTGAAGGCGATGGTCGCGGTCGTGGGACGGCCGCTACGGGGATCGACCACGTCGGCACTGATCATCTCAAGGCTGATCTCCTCACGCATATTCTCCACCAGCTCGGTCAGACTGAGCTTGTCACGGTCTTTGCGGTAGAGACCGTAGTCCTTGATGATCTTGCCCAGATTTTCCGTCGTCATGACCCGCTGGCTGATCATCTGGATCCGCTCACCGGCGTAAGAGGTGACGGTGGAACGAACCAGATCGGGCGGTATCTCCTGCTGTTCGATCAAGATGGTCGCTTCTGAGCGATACATCGACGGCAGGCCAAAGGCCAGCGCCACACTGGCCAGAAGTATGACCAGTGCAACACCGATCATCTGCTTCTTGCGCCGGCCCAGAATAGCCAGATAATCGCCTAGTCCTTTTACATCTTCTTCCATTGCGTACCCATTCTCTCTGCCATGTTCAGCCTATCATAGCGGCTATTCGTATGAAAAAATTAGGGGTTTACTACTACCCCTCCGTCACCACACCCACAGCAGCGGCAGGCGGTACGATTGCCGGCTGTAAGCGCCGGTCTCTGCCGACAGACCGACCCAGAGGGGAGCGTGGAATCTACAGATCCATCCAGCGGGAAACGGATTCATTGGGCCAAACATAACGTATCCCAATGAACACCGCATTGGAGACCGCGGCACCATTGTTTTGTGCCGTATCCTCCTGCCAACGATAGCGGTAGGAACCCGTAACACTCCACCAGCGGGTTGCGCGCCAACGGATCCTTGGCTCTATTTTGAAATAGTCCCGATCCTGGGAGGCGTCATCGAGACCACCTGTGCTGCTGTTTCGATAGATCCCGGTTTGCAAACTGTAGTGGATGCGACTCGAGTAATCCCCCTGCAGGTTGAGCTCCGCCTCCTGGGTGCGTAACAGCCGGCCGCTGCTGCTCGGGTTCTCGAACGAACGCAACACGCCGCCCAGTGAAAATGTTTCAAAGCGCCTGGTCAAACGCAGCTCCGCCATATATCCACTGTCACTGCTGCTCTGTTTGCTGCCGGCAAGGGTAAAGTCGAACTCGGTATAGCGGGGGCCGATCATGAACGATCCCGACAGAGTTTCACTGAACTGGTGATTGACGCCGACCTGCGCCCAAACACTTTTGTAGCGAGAAAATATCTCCTGCGCATCATACATGGAGAATGCCAACACCCCCTGCAAGCTGGTCCGCTCCGAGTATTGGTAGGCCAGTCCGAGATCCACCACGTCATAACGATAATCTATCAGCCGGTTGATCACACCTTCGTCATATGTGGTATTGGTGTAGCGATACCCCAGGGTCACATTGAGTCGCTCGGTCAGGGTACGCTCCCATGACGGACGCAGGGAGATGTTGTTTCGCGGTATGGAGGTATCGACCCAGCCTGTGGTCAGCACTTCGCTGGTCCGCGTACTGTCGAGGCTATAGTCGGCCTCCAGGCGGAATTTATTCAGATCACTGGTACGGACAGCGGCGTCCAGGCTGAAAAACTGATCATCCGTGTTGAGGTCACTCAACCCCTCATAACGCCGGGAATTGAGCCTGATCCCAAACTTGACGTTGCTGACCTCGGTTCTGAAACCAAAACTGGCATCCGCATCCACCGTGGCGCTGAATGCCTCTTCGGCACCGTTGACGGAAAACCGGACATTGTCGTCGTAACCCAGGCGCAGGTTCACGCTGGGCTCGAAATACCAATTCTCCGCCAACGCCTGGCCAGGCGACAGACTGGCACCGAAAAGCAGCAGCATCGCAGCCCGTACTGTGGCGCCCACAGAGGCGCTGACACGGTGCCGGCCCGGTTCTCTCGACCCCATACTGCTCGGCTCCAGCGCTGACATTCAGGGAACGAGTATGATGTCACCCGCCTGAAGCAGGATGTTCTGCTTCAGATCCCCCTTCTCGACCGCATCATAGGAGAAGGGGATACTGATCTGCCCACTGTCTCCCCGGCGCAAGACCTGGATCTTGTTGCGATCGGCAAATGGGTTGACCCCCCCGGCCATACTCAGGGCCTGCAGCACGTCCACATAGCGGTTGACCACGAATTCCCCTGGCTTGTTGACCTTGCCAAGCACATATATGCGATTCCCGAGCATCTGCTTGAGACTGACGGTAACCACCGGATCGGAGAGGTACTTGGCGATACGGGCGCTGATCTCCTCGCCCAACTGCTCCACAGACTTACCGGAGGCATCGATGTTGCCCACCAACGGAAACGAAATCCCTCCATCCGGTCGAACCAATACCTCGCCCTGCAAGTCAGGTTCCTTCCAGACCGATACTGCCAGCACATCACCCGGCTGCAGAGCGTAGCCTTCCCCGGCCGATACGAGCATCGGGTGGGAAAAAAAGAACAGGCCGGCCAACACGCCCAACAGAGACAGCATTTTCTTCATTACAGATTCACCATATAGAGAAAGAGGGGCCAAAGCCCCTCTAAAATCTCATATCAAGGATCAGGATGCAACGCAGAGAAGACAAGGCTCGACAACCTGTCATCAACGACCCAGAGTCACTTTGAGCAGGATCAGATCTTGTTGCGACGGCTGTATGCGACAAATCCAAACAGTGCGCTACCGAACAGCCAGGCAGCGGCGGGAACGGGGGTCGCAGAGACGGGAACGGAGGCGGAGGCCGCAGAGACGGTGAGTGAAAATTCCCCTCCAGACAACCCGGTAACACCCGTTGCGCTGATCAGGTAGGTCTTCCCGGACATGTATCCGGTGTCGCTATCCGTGAACGGCGAACCATCATAGTGGCCAGTGAACAGGGTGACCAGGTGATCCTCATTGATGAGTTCCGAGATGGTGACATCGAGCATGCTGCCATTGCCACCTGCAATCAGACCACTGAAAACCCCATCGACCTTGATACCGCTGTCAGCATCCAGTTGGAACAGGGATGAAGCGGTGATCGACTGAAAGGACGACACACTGCTGGCGTTCAGCGTAACTGGCAGTGATGGAGGGGAGATTGATGCATTGGCGCTCCCCGCCATCAGAAGTCCAAGAAAGAACAATACGAACAAGCGCTTGATCATTTTATTTGTAGCTCCATCTCCAAATTTTTGGGCGCATCTGCAATGACACACGCGCGCGAATACAACACACATCATCAATGTTGCATAAAATACCTGCAGCTTTCATGCCACAGTAGAATATCTTTTCACGCTTAGACCTATCGCACTGGTTTAAATGAATTTTTATTCTCGATCAGCAACGACGCCCCATAACCCCAGGTTGTCCAATTCGATCCGACTGTAAAAAAAACTGACGAATGATTCGCCACTATGTGCGCCAATTCCGGTATTACCTGTAATCTGAAGCCGTGGGTTGAGAGCTGATGCAACGTGCAAGATATTGATTTGGATAACGTAATGAAAATTTGCAACCATACCCACAGGTCTGGCGAAAATCTTCATATTGCTATATGAATCAATAGGTTGCATGATACGCTACGATAAACCCATGGATTCAGGTGTAAAAAAAGCTGACAGATGTTGCGTGGCATTGCTATCCCCCTACAACACGTCGATAATAGTCGATAATACCGGCCGGTGTAACCACGGCCTGCCCCTGAATCAATGGGTTCAAAGGGAAGGTCGGGATGTGATGTATCGATATTGGACCAGCCGCCTGTATCATACGCCCTGATGAAACCACGGACCCGGTGTTTGACCACACAGGACGCAGGGCCTTCGCCATACCCGATGCCAGCCACCCTGCTTTGCAAGCCGCCTGCCACCAGGAAAGGCAAACATGAATAACCTGATGTAATCAAAGGATTTCACTTGCAATTCAATCGTAAACCCAATCGCTCCCTGCTGACGCGGAGAAACAACCTGAGCAGCACATTTCAGGCCTTGTACGACGGCCTGGTCGTGATCCTGCTGGCCATCCTGATCACCATCTGGATAAACGGCGTCTTCACCACGCCCTATGCCGTAATGACCGTTACCCTTCTGGGCACCATGGGCCTTGTGTACGATCGCCTCAGCATCTACCGCCATCATGAAGGAATGACCCATAAGGCGATCTCTCTCGGCAAGGCGTGGAGCATCTCCTTCGCCATTCTCCTGATGTTGGGCTTTCTCACCAAGAGCACTGACCACTTCTCGCGCACAGTGGCCATTCTGCTCTATCTTTCGGGTTATGGCGTGCAACTCATCGGCCATCTCGGCTTCCTGTATCTGCAGCGCAGATATGCCAGCCATCGCAGTCAGAGCAAGGCCCTGATCGTCGGCACCGGCCCGTTGGCCGACCACATCTATGAGCGTATCAACATGAATCCCTGGGTGCCGGAGGAGGTCATCGGCACGGTCACGCTTCCACAGAACGGTGATTCCACAGGAGGCGAAAAAGATAGCCTGGCGCCAGTGGTTGGAAACCTGCGGGAAATTCAGCAGTTGATCAAGACCCGCGATATCGAAACGGTCTACATCGCCGTGCCTCTGGATGCTTCCCCGATCATCAGGGAGATCTATTTCGATCTGTTGGATGCCAACGTGAACATCCACTGGGCGCCTAACATCTTCGCCCTCAACCTGATCAACCACAGCGTCAAGGAGCTTGCCGGCATCCCCATTCTGACCCTTTCCGAAACACCCCTGATCGGCTCTCACCTGCTGATCAAGACGATCGAGGACCGGGTGCTGGCCAGTATCGCGCTGGTCCTGGTCAGCCCGATCATGCTGGCCACCGCCATCGCCATCAAACTGGAGTCTCCGGGGCCGGTTTTCTTCCGGCAGGTAAGGACCGGTTGGGATGGCAAAGAGTTCCGCATCTGGAAATTCCGCAGCATGCGCATGCACGAACCGGAGGGCGACAAGGTCAAGCAGGCAACCAAGAATGACCCGCGGGTAACCCGGGTTGGCCGCTTTATCCGTCGCACCAGCATCGATGAGCTGCCACAGCTGTTCAATGTGCTCACCGGACAGATGTCCCTGGTCGGACCAAGGCCCCACGCAATTCAACACAACAGGGAATATTCAGAACACATAACCGCCTATCTGGCACGTCACCGGATCAAGCCGGGTATCACTGGACTGGCCCAGATTCGTGGCTATCGGGGCGAGACGAAGGAGTTGGAGCAGATGGAGAAGCGGGTCAAATACGACCTGGAGTACATCAACAACTGGTCTCTGGGGCTGGATCTGAGCATCCTGGCGCGAACCGTTTTCACCCTGTTCAACGACGAAAAGGCGTACTGAGCGGCCTGCCGCACTCAGGCGACTATTTGGCGATCGCCGCCGGTGGCGACTCCAGGTCGAGATCGTCGTCCAGCGAAATCAGGTCTTCCATCTCGTCCACCGACGACTCCGGCAGGATATCCTCCTCTGCCAGACCATCTTCTCCGATCATCCGGGTCGGCTCCAGCCCCTCTTCATCCGTTGCTTGCATCAGCTGATCCACCCCGGCCGCATCGGCCGTCATCTCATCCGCTGCGAACAACTCTTCCGCCGGCTGATCGCTTTCATCTTCCTTGATTTCATCTATCGCGGGTTCAGACAGGAGATCCTCTGCCACTGGCCCTGCCGGCGCTGTCTCCGGGACATCTTCTGTACCCTCATCGCCCCCATCTCCATCACTCCTGAACATATCGGCGATCTTTTCCTTGTCCAGATCACCACCATCGCCGCCGGCAAACATGGAAGAATACTCGTTCAGCATTCTGCCCATGGTATCCATGGTTATGCGCAGCTCGTCCGACAGGCGCTTATTTTCATCCTTGAGACGCTCTATCTCCCGGGTGGTGTCGGCAGATCCCACATCAGCTTCGAGTTGCCCAGCCGCGGAGATCCCCAGGTTACGATATGGCTCCGTCGCACCTTCAAATGCCAAGTGCAGAACCTCCAGCTCACCGGCATCACGTTTCAGATAGAGATTGATCAGGGTTTGATAAAAGCGCATCTCCTCCCGATTGACCCGGACCAGGAGCTCCTCCAACGCGGCACCCTCGATGCCATAGCCCATCAACAACGCCTTGGTCTCCTCCTGGCGTCTTTCATTATCCTCTTTGATCCTGCTGATGAGGGTCGCAGCAGCCTTTCGATCCCGCCGCTTCTTCAGCGCGATGCTCACCAGCAGCAGGATGGCGACCATACTGCTGACCAGCAACAGTTCCCCCAGGGTCAGCAACAACAAACTGTTAATCTCCGTCATTGGAAGGCGCCTCCATTTGTTCATCATCCACCAGTTGCACCAGATCCCGTGACGCACGCCGCCGGAACAACCAGTATCCGCCACCTGCCAGAAGCAGCAACACCAGGTTGCCACCAGCAAACAGGCCCGCTTTCATCATCCAGCCGCTGTCAGTACCATCTTCCTGCTCTTCTGACTGCGCCGGGTCTGGCGGTGCGGGTGCAGCCACCGCCGGCTCCACCGGTTTTGGCTCCTCGGCACGGCCCTGGATGGGTATCGGTTCTGCATCCAGCTCAATGGGATTGCCACTCCGCGCCTTGGCATTGAGATGGATACTCAACTGCCATTCACCTGACAACTGAGAGAGATCGATCTCTGTCTCCCAGGCAACTCCATCTGCAGCGGGCAGTAACATCACCGGTCGCTGTTCACCTGCTGCCGAGACCAACTGCCCCTGCAAGGAGACCGATGCCATCTCCAACGCATCCGCAGCCGGGGTGACACGCACACCAAGCAGTGGCTTGCCTCCCGTATCTGTCACCTTCTGCTGTATCTCAAGCGGTAAAATCACCTCAAATGTCTGCCTTCGGGAACGCTGAAAGGTACTGCCCTGGGCATCGATGGTGAGTGAGAGCCGCCCGGGAACCAGTTCCTCGCCAAGCACTAGGGTATAGTGGCCATCGCCGGCCTGTCGATCACCCGACTGGCCATCATCCAGCACCGGCCGTGGTTCACCAGGCCCGTCCTGGGTACCGATTTCAGCCTGCAGACTTACCAGGTCGAGAAAGGCACGCCGGGTTATAACCGCTTCATCCTGGTCACTGAATGCGATGTCCAGGGGCAACCGCTCCCCTGCAATCAGGCGTGAAGGGACGTCAGACACACGCATCTTCAGGTCTGTCACTACCAGCACCCGATTGTCCGGATCCAGGGCCGCGGCAATGCGCCACTCACCGGCCTTTGGCCCTTTGATGGTGAGCATGTCGTAGCCTTCATCCCGATGCCAACTGACATTCGCTGGCGCATCGTCAGCAGAAAACGACTTTCCATCCGGAGAGGTGACCCGGGTGGGGGGGCCATCCGGACTACGAAATACCAGCAGGGTCGCCTCCTTGATACTGCTGTCGATGAAAAACTTATTGTCTTTCAGGGGCACCGTATCCGGCTTCCCCACCTTTTCGAAAATGCGCAGAAAGACCCGTTGCAGCTGAGACGCATCGTTGACCTGCTCATACCAGCCCCCGGTCTCACGGGACAGGGCCCGCATCAGGTCATGATCGGCCCGCTCCGACAAGGCGATGGTATGTACCCGGGCACCATACGCCTTCAACTGGGGCAACAGTTGTTGCAGGATACGCTTACGCGAAGCGGCGCTTTTGCTTGCATCCTTCGACACATCCACCACGCCATCTGTAAGCAGCACCAGATGGCGTTGATAACGGGTAGATGCACCCTTCCAATCCGCTGTTGCGCGCTTCAAGGCATCTTCTATGTTGGTGAACAGCCCCCGGGAATGGATCTTACCGGCGCTTTTTCGCGCCCGCTTCCGCCATGCCTCGTCCACCTTGCCCAAGGGGATCTGCATGTTTACGTATTGGCCGAAGGTCCAGACGCCGGCACGAGACTCCGCCGGCAACAATCCGACAAGCAGGCGGAGAGCAGGTCGGCGCAGGTTGGCCGGATCACTCTTCTTCATACTCCCCGAGATATCGATCAACACCCGGGTATCGGCCCGATCGATCTGTTTGGGTGCTGCGCCCAGGGGCAAGGAGACAAGCAGCAGGATCAGGTATAGCAAGACGGCTGGGGTAGGACGTCCAGGCACAGTGATTACTCTCCAATAACGTTTGGTTCTGGAGATGTAGCGGCCGGAGAATAAAAAGACTTTAGCGCGACCTATAGAGCGAGGGTTCACCCTCCGGGCGTACGCCGAATCGCTTGTAACTCCACTGGTACTGTTCGGGGCAGCGCCGCACGCAATGTTCGACCCCGAGATTAAGGGCAGTGGCGGCAACCACCGGATCGGAGGCTCCGATGCCTTCCGGGGCGGCAATGAACTCCACCCGGTAGCCGCGGGCGTATGGCAGACGCTCCGCGTAGGAAAAAATGACGCCGGCACCGGTCTTGCGCACCAAACGGTTGACCAGCACCATGGTCAAGGCGGGCGTGCCAAAAAAGGGGGCGAACACGCCAGCGCTGCGACCCGCCTGTTTTGGTTGTTGATCCGGCAGGATGGTGATCATTTCATTACGTTTCAACGCCTCATAGAGGGCCTTTACGCCGCTGGCACTCGTTGGCACCAGGCTGGCTCCCCCCTTGCTCCGCCCCTCGATCATCATCTGTTCCAGGATCCGCTCTTTGGGCGGGCGGTAAAGGGCGGTAATCGGTGCCAACTGTGCCAGATAGTGGATGCCCGCCTCCCAACAGCCCAGATGGGGTGCCAGGACAATCACTCCGTTACCCCGGGACAGCAACTCCTGAACCAGTTCCTGTCCGCCTCCAGGGCGAATCCGGGCCAGCCATGAGGCTGCAGTCCCTTGCCAGATCCCGGGCATCTCTGCGATGGTCTTGGCATTTTCTATCAGGCTCTTTCGCACCAGCCGGGCCTGCTCAGCGGTAGAGAGCGAGGGAAAACAGAGGGCAATATTGACCCGTGCATTGTGCCGCTCCCGGTTGGGAATCAGGTAAAAGAGCCAGCCCATAAGAAAACCCAGACCATGAGCCGCCCCCAGTGGCAGCAGTGCCAACGACCTGATGACATAAAATATTATCTTTGCGCGCATAAGATTTTCTTATATATTTTTACTTCAGTCTGTCATTTCGGCAGGTTGGCAATATGTCAAAGCAGCACTAAGCAACCCCCTCCAGGAGCAGATTGATGAGCGACAACGAACCCACCGGATTGAGTCCGCAACAGGCCCTGCAGATGATACATGACGATCCCCGCGCCATCCTGGTGGACATCCGCTCCAGCATGGAATACCTCTTCGTCGGCCACCCCAAGGGGGCCGTTCACGTGCCCTGGATCGACGAGCCGGACTGGATCGAGAACCCGAACTTCGTCACCGACATCCGCAAACTGCTGCTGGGAGGCAGCATCTGCACCATCGATGATGGCTGCGCCCCGGTAATCCTCATCTGCCGCAGCGGCAAACGTTCATTGGTGGCGGGAAAAGCCCTGCTCGAAGCCGGCTTCACCCGTGTATTTCACGTGGATGAAGGGTTCGAGGGTGAACTGGACGAGCAGCATCACCGCAGTTCCATCAACGGCTGGCGGTATCACGGCCTCCCTTGGGAGCAGTGCTGATCCAGCAGTTCTATCCAATGCAGCACCGGCTGCCCCCTGCCACTTTCCAGATGCAGCTGACAACCAACATTGGCACTGACGATCAACTCCGGCCGGCCCTGCTCCAGGGCTCGCAGCTTGTTCTGCAGCAGCCGCTGGGACAGCGCCGGCTGCAACAATGAATAGGTACCGGCAGAGCCGCAACAGAGATGGGCATCAGCTACTGGCGTCAGCTCAAAGCCAAGCCGGCGCAGGATCGATTCCACGACCCCGTTCAGTTGTTGGCCATGCTGCAGGGTGCAGGGCGCATGAAAGGCGACCCTGGTCCCAGCCTCTGCGCCTCCCAAGGGGGTGAGGTCCTCCGCTGCCAGCACCTCGGCCAAGTCCCGCGCCAATGCCGATACACGCTCCGCCCGCTCCCGGTATGCCGTATCCTCCGCCAGCAACCGGCCATACTCCTTGACCATTACGGCGCAACCACTGGCACTGATCAGAATCGCCTCTGCCCCGGCCTCGATATGGGGCCACCAGGCATCAATATTGCGCCGGATGAAGGTCCGCGCCTCATCGGTGGCGGCAAGATGCTGGCTCACCGCACCGCAACATCCCGCTCCGGCCGCACTGATCAGGCTGATGCCGAGCCGATCCAGCACCCTGGCCGCGGCCCCATTGGTGACCGGGGTGGCCACCGACTGGGCACAACCCTCCAGCAGCAGCATGGTACGGTTGTGGCGGCGGGTCGGCCGCGCTCCTGCATCTCGTTTGATCGGCACCTTTTGCTGCATACGCCGGGGGAGCAAGGGGCGCAGCCACTGCCCCAGCCGCAACAGCAGGCCGAACCGGGCCGGCCAGGGCAGCAGCCGGCGCAAACCCCAACGCACTAACCGCTGCACTGGCGCCCGTCCCACCTGCCGCTCCGTCAACTCACGACCGATATCCAGCAGGCGGCCGTATTGGACCCCGGAGGGGCAGGTGGTCTCACAGGAGCGGCAGCTGAGGCAACGGTCCAGATGCAACTGACTGCGCCTGCTCACCGGCCGCCCTTCCAATAGCTGTTTGATCAGATAGATACGTCCCCGCGGCCCGTCCAGTTCATCGCCCAGCAACTGGTAGGTGGGGCAGGTGGCGGTGCAGAAACCGCAGTGGACGCAGGCACGCAGGATGGCCTCCGCCTCCCTGCCCTCCGCGGTATCCAAGAACCGTTGCAGCAGTGCCGTCTGCATCAGAGCCCCCGGTATAGCCGTCCGGGATTGAGAATCCCCTGCGGATCGAAGGCCGCCTTCAGTTGCCGCTGCAACTGCCAAAGGGGCGGCGCCAGAGGCGGCAGCAGCTCTCCATCCCGGTCGCCGCCGCGAAACAGGCTGGCATATCCCCCTGTCCTTCGGGCCGAAGCCTGGATCTGCGCCGGGTCGGCGGTAGAGATCAGCCAGCGCTGTGCCCCACCCCAATCGATCAGCTGTTTGCCAGGCAGCGCCAGCGGCGGCGTGGCCGGTGGCAGTGAAAGACGCCACAGGGGTTGCCTGGTATCGAAAAAGGGATGCCGCTGCTCTCGGATACTCTCCCAGAAGGCCGCACCCCCATCCACCTCATCTCCACCCACCCGGCGGCGGGCGCCGTCTACAGCATCTGCCGTACCGGACAGGCGCAGATAGAGCCGCAGGCCATCATAGCAGGCGGCACTCAGTGGCAGTGGACGCCCGGCCCACTGATTCATCAGCTGTATCGCCTGAGCCTCATCGCACGTCTGGGCCAAGGTCAGTTCCCGCTGCGGAATCGGCAGCACCTTGAGGCTGATTTCAAGCAGCACCCCCAGGGTTCCCTGGGCAGCGACCATCAGCCGGGAGATATCGTAACCAGCCACATTCTTCATCACATCGCCACCAAAGCGCAGCATCTCACCCCGGCCATTGATCATTGCCACCCCGAGCACGAAATCCCGTGCCGCCCCCCAATAGGGACGTGCGGGACCAGAAAGGCCACAGGCGATGGTGCCCCCCAGGGTTGCCTCGTCACCGAACCAGGGGGGCTCAAAGGCAAGCTGCTGCCCCTGCGCCGCCAGAACCTGTTCCAGTTCCCGTAGCGGAGTACCGGCACGGGCACGCACCACCAGCTCTTTGGGTTGATGGTCGACGATCCCCCGGTGGCCGGCCACGATCAATGGCTGGCCGCTGCATTCGCGGCCGAAGAATGCCTTGCTGCCGCTGCCGACGATACACAGGGGGCTATTTGCAGCAGCCGCCGCAGCCACCCGCTGCGCCAGTTCCCGGGAGAGATCCTGATTCTGGCTCATGGATCGGAACTCCTGTGGCTGGGGGCGGTCAGGGCGTGCTGACCGAGAGCCCGGTACTCCGAACAGTGCCTCGGCTGAGGAATCACCTTGCCGGGGTTGAGCAACCCGGCCGGATCGAACGCCGCCTTCACTGCACGAAACTGATTCAGCTCCAACGGACTGAACTGAACGCACATCTGATGCAGCTTTTCGTGCCCTACGCCATGCTCGCCGGTGATGGTGCCGCCCACCTGGACACAAAGCTCCAGAATCTCCGCCCCCAGGTCCTCGGCACGCTGCAGCTCTCCGGGGCGGTTGGCATCGAACAGGATCAAGGGGTGCAGATTGCCATCACCGGCATGGAACACGTTGGCCACCGGCAACTGATACCGCTCGGACAGGGCGCTGATACCCCGGAGCACTTCAGGCAGGTTACGTCTGGGCACGGTACCGTCCATGCAGTAGTAATCGGGGGAGATGCGCCCCACCGCCGGAAAAGCGGCTTTGCGCCCCTGCCAGAACAGGCGCCGTTCGGCCTCGTCACGGGCAGTCCGGACCTCGATGGCACCACACTCCAGCAGCAGATCCCGCACCCGGCGCAGGTGGTCGGAGACCTCCTCGTTGGTGCCGTCCACTTCGCACAGCAGGATCGCCTCCGCCGCTACCGGATAGCCGGCATGCACGAACGCCTCGGCGGCACGGATGGCGAAACCGTCCATCATCTCCAGGCCAGCGGGGATGATGCCGGCAGCGATGATCTCCCCCACCGAGCGGGCCGCCTTCTCGACGTCATCGAATGCAGCCAGCAACACCTGGGCCCGCTCGGGGGTGGGCAGCAGCCGCACCAGCACTTCCACCACCACCCCCAGCATACCCTCGGAGCCAATCAGCAAGGCCAGCAGATCATAGCCCGGCGCATCCAGTGCAGCACCGCCGATAGTGACCAGCTCACCCTCGGCGGTGACCAGTTTCAACTCCAGCACATTGTGCACCGTCAGGCCATATTTCAGGCAGTGCACCCCGCCGGCATTCTCCGCCACATTTCCACCGATAGTGCAGGCGATCTGGGAGGAGGGATCGGGGGCGTAGTAGAGACCATCGGCGGCGACTGCCTCAGAGATGGCCAGATTACGCACACCAGGCTGCACCCGGGCTGTGCGATTCTCCAGATCGACATCCAGTATCTGGTTGAACCGGGCCAAGCTCAGCAACACCCCGTCGGCCAGGGGCAGGGCACCGCCGGAAAGCCCGGTGGCCGCCCCCCGGGCCACAACCGGTACCCGCAGGTGGTGGCACAATGCCATGATCTGCTGCACCTGCTCCACCGTCTCCGGCAGCACCACCACCAGCGGCATCTGCCGGTAGGCAGGAAGCCCGTCACACTCATAGGGCCGCAGAGATTCCTCGTCGGTAATCACTGCATCCTCAGCCAGAATTCGGCGCAGCCCGGTCAGCAGTCGTGGATGATTCATCGTTGGTATCAGGTCCTGCCGGCAGTAAGTACCGGATTGGTGTTCGGCTTTTTTGCCACCTGGTCGCGTAAATAGACCGGTAACGCGTCGGCTGCCGCAACCGACTCACCCCGCGCCAGGCCATCCACGGCGAGCCGGGCCAGGTCACCGGCATGACACAGCAGATCGGCATCGACCATCTGCAGTTGTCCGCCCAGCCGTGCGGTCAGCGCCTCTGCATAGCTGTGCCAACCCGAGCCGGCGCCATACCAACCCTCCCCTTGCGGCAATGGAACCCGTTCAGGCGCCACCACCATTTCAGCCTGCACCAGCCGCACCAGGCCCGTTTCATCCACCTGATACCCCCCCCAGTAGACTTCTTCCATCCTTGCATCGAAGGCGCTGAGGACACGCTGCGCACCATGTCGCCGGACACAGTGCTGGGCCAGGACGGCCAAGGTGGAGACCGGCACTACCGGCAGGTCAGCAGCAAAGGCGGCCCCCTGGATCACACCGGTAGCGATGCGCACACCGGTAAAGGATCCAGGGCCTCGACCGAAGGCCAGGGCATCCAGCTGTTGAAGGCCGAGACCGGCTTCGGCCAGCAGGCCATCCATCATGGGCAGGATCAGTTCGCTATGGCGGCGCGGCTCCACCTGGTAGCGCTCGTGGATCTCGCCGTCCAGCCACAGCGCGGCGGAGCAGGCCTCGGTGGCGGTTTCGATAGCTAGCAGTTTCATGCCTGGCATTGTATCCGAACCGGTGGTAACTATTCAGCATTCCTATCTCTACCCGCTCCTTCGGAAAAAAAAAGTTCCACATCCTTCAGCTCCCGGGTTCGCGCCATCGGCGGCATGCTGTCGAGGAACATCTGCCCATAACCCCGCTTCAGTAACCGTGGGTCGCAGATCACCAGCACTCCCCGGTCGCTGGCATCACGGATCAGCCGCCCGGCCCCCTGCTTCAGGGCGATGGCCGCCTGGGGAACCTGATACTCCATGAACGGGTTACCACCCCGCCGACGCAGGGCATCGATGCGCGCCTGCAGCACCGGATCCCCCGGGGAGGCAAACGGCAGCTTGTCGATGATCACGCAGGAGAGGGCGTCTCCCCGGACATCCACGCCTTCCCAGAAACTGGAAGTGGCCAGAAGAATGGCATCGCCCAGGGTACGGAAACGCTCCAGCAACTCACCTTTGGGGGCGGCGCCCTGGACCAGCAGAGGATATTGCGTCTTTTCCTCCATCAGCGTAGCCGCCTCACGCAGGGCGCGATGACTGGTGAACAGCAGAAAGGCGCGGCCACGGCTCGCCTTCACCACCGGCAGCATGATCCGCTCCACCACGGTCCTGGTGTAGTCCGGGGCACTGGGTACCGGCAGCCCTTTGGGCACGAACCAGAGGGCCTGATGGGGATAGTCGAACGGGCTGTCCCAGCGCGCTGTCTCCGCCTCATCCAGTCCCAGCTGGCGTTGAAAATGGGCAAAGCTCTCCCCCACCGCCAGGGTGGCTGAAGTGAACACCCAACTGCCCTGATACTGGCCCATCCGCGCCTGGAACAGCCCGGCGATCTCCAGGGGGGTACGATTCAGGCGAAAGCTCTGACGCTGGGTCTCGAACCAGCGGATCTCATCTGCCGACGCTTCGTCACACAGGGCGGCCAGATCCTGTTTCAGCTGATCGCAGCGGGCCAGACAGCTGTCCAGTCCCTTGCCCCGCCCCTCCATCGCTTGCAGCAGGAGGCCCAGTTGATCGAGCTCTGTGCGCACCCGCGCCAGGGCATCCCCAACCCTTTCATCTTGCGCCACCTCCTGCCAGGAGGCACGCCGTAACTCGACGCCGAAGGCCAGACGCAGGTCACGCACCGCCTTGGCCAGGGCCGCGGCCCGGGTGGGAATCTCCGGCACGTCCCCCGCCTCCTTCAGGTACTCGGCCTCGGTATCCCGGGTCAATTCCAGCAGTTGACGCCCGCTGACTGAAGTGCCGAAGAAGTTGCCCGCCACCTCCGGCAGTTGGTGTGCCTCATCGATGATGAAGGCATCGGCCCGGGGCAGCAGCTCACCGAAGCCCTCTTCCTTGAGCGAGAAATCGGCACACAGAAGATGATGATTGATCACCACCAGATCGGCCTCCTGGGCACGCCGCCTGGCCTCCACCAGATGGCATTTGCTGTAGGCGGGGCACTCCTGGCCCAGGCAGTTTTCACTATTGGAGGTGACCTGGGGCCAGATGGGGGAATCCTCGGGAATCCGATCCAGTTCGGCGATATCGCCGCGCCGGGTACGCGCCGCCCAGCGTTGCACCCGCTGCAGCTGATTCACCAGCTCCCGCGAGGAGAAACGCGCCTCCAGCAGGGCATTCTCCATTCGATGGGTGCAGAGGTAGTTGGCCCGCCCCTTGAGCAGGGCGATATCGGTGGGTGCGGCAAGGGCATCCCGGATCAGCGGCAGGTCACGGTGGAACAGCTGGTCCTGCAGGTTCTTGGTGCCGGTGGAGATCACCACCTTGCGCCCCGACAGCAGGGCCGGAACCAGGTACGCGAAGGTCTTGCCGGTACCGGTACCAGCCTCACAGATCAGCACCCCGTCCCGGGCCAGGGTATCGGCCACCCGCTGCGCCATCTCCAACTGCTGCGGACGGCAGCTGTAACTGTCCAGAGTGCGGGCAAGCAGACCGCCGGGCCCCAAAATCTCTTCGATATCCATCAGGCCGCCGGTGTGACCTCAGCCGGCCTGATTGTCCCAGACTTCCGGTTCAAGGCCATCCTCCCGGGTCCAGGCCAGACGGCCGATGATCTTGAAGCGGGCCACCGACAAGGCCCCCCGCCGGGCACGACTGCTGCTGGACTTCTCCATGTATTCCAGCAACTCGTCCCGTTCCGCTTCATAGATTTCATAAGGTTCATACTCCTCATCCATGAGCACCAACAATACTGAATCCCAGGCCTGATCGACCCGGATCTGGCCAACCCGTTGACCCGACTTGCTGTCATCGAAGATAGTACGGCTCTTGATCTGGATGCGTTTGCCACCACGCTCCGGGTCCAGCGCATCATAGCTGGCAGCAGCAGGTGCCGGTTCCAGCCCGAGCAGACGGATGGCGTCATGATGGGCAATTTCGTTGCTGATGCCGGGCAGCGGCTTACCCATGGTACGGCGATACTCCGCCGCCAGCAGGCGCGCCTGGCTGATCAACTTGTCCGCCGCGTAAACCTTCACCTGGCCATCCTCGAATAATATGGAACTTTAGATTGTATCCCATTCTGATGGCTCTTTGACGAGTAATCCAGCAACCTGATTGTGGGCGGGCAAGGGCCCATCAACGGGCGCCACCCACACGTTCTATCAGCGCCCGGTTGTCGGCCCGCAAGGCCTCGTCCTCACCCGCCAGGGCATTGGAACGAGCCGCCAGCCCGGGGACCTGGGCCAGGCGCCTCTGGCGAAAACGGATATGCGCCAACCGGTTCCAGAGATAGGCATTTCCTGGCTCGATACGCAGGGCCCGTTCCAGACCGGCGGCAGCCGCAGCCAGGTTTCCCGCCTGCTGCTGGCGCCGGGCATCCTCCATCAGGGTCGCCACCGCCGGGCTCTTCTGCGTGCGCAACGGGAGAGTGGCCGGCATGACTGGCTCCCGACCACTGCGCTCATCCACCGGGGCCGGCGCCCGTCGCGGCCTGACCACCGCCTTCGGTGCCGGCACCACTGCCCGGGAGGATGGCTCCACCTCCATCGGTAGCGGAATTTCTCCGGGGCCGCCGCGCACCACCGGTGCCGGCTGGCTGCGGGACGGCGCCGTGCCACAGCCGGCCAACAGCAACAGGGGAGAGATCAGGCCCGCCAACAGATAACCACTCTTCATTGAAAAAAGCTCCGCAACAGACTGGGCAGGGAAGCGGATTCATCACTCCCGTTCACACAGCTGGATCCGGCCGTCGGTGCCGATCCTTCGATAAAAGGGAATTCCCGGGCTCCAGGACATTGGGGGCCGGCACGCAGGCCCGATTCAGGATCGACCCAGACCTCCTCCACCGTATCGGGTCGTGCCAATGCCAAGGGCATGGGATCCAGTCGTCGCATCATATCACCCCACACCTGCAAGGCCCCCTGGGCACCGGTCAGTCCAGCCGGCTTGTTATCGTCACGCCCGACCCAGACCACGGCCACCATGTCACCGCTGAAACCGGCGAACCAGCTGTCCCGCAGCTTGTCCGTGGTACCGGTCTTGCCCGCCAATCCCAGTTTCTTCGGCAGGAAACGGGAGAGGCCACGACCGGTACCCACCCGCACCACTTCCTGCAGGTTTCGATCAAGCAGATAGACCGGCCCCTCCGGCACTGCCTGGCGCACGGTCAGCGGATAGCGCTGAAGGGGCTTGCCAGTGCTGGACAATACTTCCCGTATCGCCCGCAAGGGAGTGTAGAATCCCCCCGCCGCAAGGGTCTGATAGAGCTGGGCCACCTCCAGTGGAGACAGCGCCACCGCCCCTAACAGCATCGAAGGAACCCGCTTTACAGGACGCGTGACTCCCAGCTTGGGCAGCAACCCGGCAATTCTCTCCAGTCCCAGATCGAGTCCCAATCGCACCGTAGCCAGATTGTAGGAGTGGGCCAAGGCCTGGTGCAGTGGCACCTCACCATGGGCCTTGCGCGAGTAATTCCTGGGCCGCCACTCGTTACCATCGGCCAGACGCAGAGTGACCGGCCGGTCCTGCAGCGGTGTGATCAGGGTGTAACGGCTTGGCTCCATCAACGCGGCCAGGTAGACCACCGGTTTGATCAGAGAGCCGATCGGACGCAGCGCATCCAACGCCCGGTTGAATCCGGCAAAGCCATCCTGCCGTCCCCCAGCCAGCGCCAGGATCTCACCACTGGAAGGGCTGGCGATCACCGCCGCACCCTGCAGGCTGCCGCCGGCCAGCCGGTGCTGCCGTTCCAGCTTCTGCAGGCGCCCAGCCAGGGCCGTCTGTACCTGTTGCTGCATCCAGGGATCCAGGGTGGTGAATATGCGCAGCCCGGCCGAGGTGAGGTCCCGCTCCCGGTAGTCCCGGTGCAGCTGACGCCGCACCAGGCCCAGAAAGGCCGGCGTGGCGGCAGCGCGGCCGCTCCCCCGCTTTACCACACCGAGAGCTGCCCGTTGCGCCCGGTCCCGCTGCTTACGGCTGATAGCGCCCTGCGTCAACATCAGGTCGAGTACCAGATTGCGCCGTTTACGCGCCCGCTCGGGATGGCGCCGCGGATCGTAATAGGAGGGGCCGCGCACCAAGCCGACCAACAGCGCCAGTCGCGGCAGGTCCAGCTCCCGCAGCGGCCGGTTGAAATAGAACCGGCTGGCCAGACCAAAACCATGTATCGCCCGTCCCCCATCCTGCCCCAGGTAGATCTCGTTGGCATAGGCCTCCAGGATCTCATCCTTGCCGTAACGGGCATCCAGGATCAGGGCCATCAACGCCTCCTGAAGCTTGCGGGCAAGGCTGCGCGTCCGGGTCAGATAGAGATTCTTCACCAGCTGCTGGGTCAGGGTGCTGCCACCCTGCACCACACCGCCGGCCCGGAGGTTGGCCCAGAGTGCGCGCAGAATCGCCTTCAGGTCCACGCCGTGGTGCTGATAGAAGCCACGGTCTTCCACTGCCAACAGACCATCCACCAGCAGTCTGGGCAGCTGCTGCCGGCGCAGCGGCACCCGATCCTCATGATGCGCCGGATAGATACTACCGATCTCCGGCGCCTCCAGCCGGACCAGGCTCAGCTCATGGCCCTGCCGATCCTTCAGGGAGACCAGCCGCTTGCCGTCGAAGCGCAAATCAAGATAAATCGAAGGCCGATCACCATCCCAGAACTGGAATGGCCGGGTGCGCAGTAGAAAACGCCCTTTGTTGCGCGACCAGGAGGCCTGTCGCCGCGGCCAGGTGACCTTTTTGTAGCCCAGTCGCTGCAGCTCAGCGGTCAGTTGTTGCGGGCTGACCGGAGCACCGGGATAGAGTTCCAGTGGGCGGCCGTAGACCCGTGCCGGCACGGCCCAGCGCTTACCCTCAAACTTGCTCCGTACCTGGTAATCCAGATAGAGCAGGTAGACCCCGGCCACCAATGCAAACAGAAAACTCAGCGCCAGCAGGCGCGCCGGCCAGCGGCTGCGCCGAACGATGCGCCTCCGGCCCTTTCTGCGTGGGCGCCGTTTCGACACGCGCTTCACCGACTGCTTTCTGGGTTTCGCCATCAGTCGATAGTGCAACAAGGACTCATGGCCCCTGATACTCCCGCACTATCTTGACGATCTGCACCTGATAGTGCCGGTACCATTTCTCCCGGCCCAACGCCTGGGCCCGACGATGGGCCTCATTTTGTCGCCAGGCCAGGATCTGTTCCTTGCTGTCCCAGTAGGAGATCGTGAGTTCCGTATCCCCCTCACTCAGAGAGATGAAATCGACACAGCCATAGGAACGGGCCAGTTCGCGCATGCGCGCCGCCATGGCCGTATACTCATCATCGAGGTCACGGGTCTGCGCTCGGAATATCACGGCATACATAGCCGGTCACCTCTTCAGGCTGGTGCGCTGCTGCGGATCATGACGCGGAAACTGCCCCATTGCGCTGGCAATCTGCCGGTAAAGCCCGGACACCCAGTCGGGCTGGCCAGGAATCCGTTCCGCCGGTGGCCGATGACGAAAGTCCCGCGGCGCTATCACCACATGCACATTGTCCAGTCCAACCAGTGCGGTCAGCACGAAGAGTTCCTCGACCGCATTGTCGCCCAAGGCCAGGCAGCCGCGTGACACATCCTTGCCATGCAAAAAGATATCCCCCCCGGGGTCCCGCCGCCCCTCCCGCCGCGCCTGCTCCCGGTCGAAGGCATTGGGGTAGTCGATCTTCAGGGAGAGATGGAAACTGCTGTTGGGATTCAGCTTTTCGATGCGATAGATACCTTCGGGAACCTGTCTGTCACCCTCGCGCAATTTCGGCCCCGCCTTGCCGCTCATCCCCTTGATCCGATAGTCACGGATATGGTGCCAGCCGTCTCCGGACAAGGCCCACAGCTCCAGCTGTAACTGGTCCTTGATCGCCAGCAGGGTGACCGCCCGCGGAGGCCAGTCGGCCCCGGCAAAGCGAAAGCGGGGCAGCAGCCGCTGTTCGACCTTTTCCTGATAGCGGTCCAACACATCGGCCACGCTGGCAGCGCCGGCCAGCGTGGCATTCTGCCAACTGACAAGGAAGAGAAGCAGCGGCAGTGACAACCAGCCGGCATGGCTTGAGGAACCTCTGATTGAGTCTGGGCGAGGCAGATTGCGAATCAAAATATTCAGGATCAAGGCGTAAATTGCACGGAATAGCAGGCTATTGCGAAGATTTACAACGCAGAGTCCGGATATTTTGGCCGCAGGACGCAAGTTCATGACTTGGATCAGAGGTTCCTTGGACGCACACCGATATCCTCGATGGAAAATTCAAACGCTGGATTCTACCTGAATCCCCAACCTCAGCGGGAGTGCAGAGTGCAAGATAATATGTAACCATTCATCTATCGCCAACCCCTGCTGCCAACAATCAGGACCCGCCAAACCATGAACAGTGCCCCGCTCCAGCCCGCCGCCGAAACCATTTCTGTCGCCATCACAGGCTCTGGAGGCAGTGGCGTCGTCACCACCGGCCAGATGCTGTTGCAGGTCATTTCAAGGGCCGGCTTCTACGGGCTGATGGGGCGCTCCGCCGGCCCGCAGATCCGTGGCGGTGAGTCGGCGGTAATGCTACGCGCCGGGCCACTGCCGGTGACCTGCCTGGATGACAGCTTCTCCATTCTTCTGGCATTGGACTGGCTCAACGTCAGCCGCTTTGCCGAGGAGATACCGCTCACGGAAGAGAGCATCATCATCTCCGATCCGGATGCTGGAGAGATACCCGAGGCCATCGCCCGGTACGGCGCCCGGGTGATGGAGGTCTCCCTGAAAAAAATGGCCAAGGAGATCACCGGCGGACGGATGAACATGATCGGCCTGGGGATACTGACCGAGATGCTGGGCCTGCCGCTGAAGGAGGCTCTGCAGGTGGCAGAATCGACCCTGGCCCGTAAGGGTGCGGAAGTCGTGACCGCCTCCCGCGCCTGCATCGAGCTGGGCCACGCCACCGATAAACCGCTGACCCTGACACGGCAACTGCCGGCGGTGGAGCAGGCGACACGGCACTGGAACATCAGCGGCAACGAGGCGACCGGCCTGGGGGCCGTGCGCGGCGGCGTGCGTTTCGTCGCCGCTTACCCCATCACCCCGGCCACCGAGGTGCTGGAATGGCTGGCACCCAATCTGGAAAAGCTGGGCGGCTCCCTGCTGCAGGCGGAGGACGAACTGGCATCGGTCAACATGATCATCGGCGCCTCCTTCGGCGGCGTACCCTCACTCACCGCAACCTCCGGCCCCGGTCTCAGCCTGATGACGGAGGGCCTCGGGCTGGCGGTGGCCAGCGAGACCCCCATCGTGGTGGCCAATGTGATGCGTGGCGGCCCCTCCACCGGCATCCCCACCAAATCGGAACAGAGCGACCTGAATATCGCCCTCTACGGCATGCACGGCGACGCCCCGCATCTGGTGCTGGCGGCCCTGGATATCGCCGACTGCAGCTTCACCACCCAATGGGCAGTACAGCTGAGTGAGACCCTGCAGGCGGTGGCCATCGTCCTCAGCGATCAGGCCCTGGGACAGGCCCGTGCTATCATTGACCCTCCACGACAGCCGAAACCGGAGGCTGGACGCAGTATCGCCCGGCCGGATGGCCCTGGTTATTTACGATATAAATTGACTGCTGACGGCATCTCGCCGATGGCCATCCCCGGCACCGAGAACGGCATCTACACCGCCGATGGCCTGGAACACAATGAGATGGGCACCCCATCCAGCATGCCACAGGACCACCAGCAACAGCTGGACAAACGCAGAGACAAATTGCTGCAGCATCATTATGGGGAGCACTGGGCGCGTATCTGCGGTGACGGCGCCATCTGCATCGTCACCTGGGGGTCTTCCTCCGGCGCCGCCTTCGAAGCGGCACAACGGCTGCAGACACAGGGCATCCAGGTCAGGGTGGTGGCCATCCGCCTGTTGAGCCCGCTCCCCAGGGACGCCATGAATGCCGCCCTGGCCGGGGCCAAACGGGTGGTGGTGATCGAGCAGAATCACGCTGGGCAGCTGTTCCAATACCTGCATTCACTCAACCTGCTGCCGGCCGATGCCACCCAGTTGGCCAAACCGGGACCGCTGCCGATCCGCCCCGGTGAGATCGTCGAACTGCTGTCGGAGAAACCCTGATATGTCTGCCACCGAAACTCAAACCGCTCCCAAACCCAAGGCCTACAAATCATCGGTCAAACCGGTGTGGTGCCCTGGATGTGGTCACTTCGCGGTTCTCAGCGCGCTGACCAAGGCCTTCGCCCACCTCGCCCTGGCGTCGAAGGACGTGGCCGTGATCTCCGGCATCGGCTGCTCATCCCGGCTACCGGCCTACATCAACGCCTACGGCTTTCATGGCGTGCATGGCCGCGCATTGGCTGCCGCTTCCGGCCTCAAGGCAGCCCGCCCCGATTTGACCGTAGTGGTAGCCGGCGGTGATGGCGACGGCTTCTCCATTGGGGGCAACCACTTCATCCACGCCTGCCGGCGTAACATGGACATGACCTACATCGTCATGGACAACGAGGTCTACGGCATGACCAAGGGCCAAGCCTCCCCCACCACCGCCCCGGACTGGGCCCAGAGCAAGCTCACACCCCACGGACCAGGGGTTCCAAGTTTCAATCCCGCCGCCATCGCCCTCGCCTCCGGCGCCACTTTCATCGCCCGTGGCTTTTCCGGCACGCCCAATGAGATGGCAAAACTGCTGGTGGACGCCATCCAGCACCCCGGCTTCGCCTTCGTTCAGGTGTTGAGTCCCTGCACCACTTTCCGTCCTGAGCAGAAGGCATGGAAGCAGCAGGTGCATCCATTTCACGACCAGGCAACCGATGATCCGGTCGAGGCGGCACAGCGCATCCACGCCGACGACGGCATGTCCACAGGACTGCTCTATCAGGCAGGAATCCCGGCATGGCAGCCGGCCAACCAGATAACCAGTGATGTCGAGACACTGGAGGGAGAATTTCTGGCATGAACGTCACTACCACGTCCCCGATCGAGAGCCTCGCTGAATTCCTTGCCCATGCCATCCTGCTCGAGCAGGAATCGGTGGAGCGTTATGAAGAGCTTGCCGACAGCATGGAGGTACACAACAACCCGGAGGTGGCGAAACTGTTCCGCAAGCTGGCCCAGTTCGGCCGCCTCCACGCCCATGAGGTGACAGAACATGCCAGCGGCATGGAACTGCCCCAGATCGCACCCTGGGATTTCAAATGGAATACCCCGGAAGCGCCCGAGAGCGGGGCCGGTGACGAAGTGAATTACCTGATGGATACCCGCCAGGCGATTGAGTTCGCCCTGCACAATGAGAGCATGGGCAGGGACTTCTACGCCTATGTCGCCGGCAGCTCTCCCGATGTGGAGGTGCAAAGACTCGCCGCCGAGTTCGCCGCTGAAGAGAGTGAGCACGTCAATCTGTTGAAGGAATGGCTGGACAACCTCACCGATCCCGACGTCATTCCGCTGGATGACCTGGACCCACCCAATGTGACTGAATAATCCACTCCCGTATGCTATAGATAACGATAAGGAATGGGACCCGGAAATGATGTCGAGACTAACAGCGCCGTTCAGCTGTCACTATCTTCACCAGGGAGTGAGATCATGTGGCTGTTCATCCGAAGAATCAGGTATACCACCACGCGCAAGCAGTTGGAGCGATTCATTGCAAGAGGATTGCAACATCACTGGCTGTTCATTCCCCTCCCATCCAAGGCGCACATCAAGCGTTGTGAGATACTTCAGATCACCAACGGACAGGGCCATGAAGCGGAATTTCACGGTCTGGTCGATATCGAACCTGCAAGCGCGGCCCAGGCCGCCATAGAGAAGCTGGATGGGAAGGAACTGAAAGGCAAGGCAGTGCAAATACGCAAGTTCTTTCGCCGTTCCTATCTGCGCGACCGCCGACAAGGATTTGGCCGGCGGAATGGACAGCAGAACGAAGAGCGTCGGCAGCAGGACCGGCGCCGTCCGAATATCCGCTGCTGCGTGATACACGCCCCTCACATTGAGCGTATTCTGGGAATCTGCCAGAGTTAGCTCAATTCATGGAGCGGCGCATGCAGATAATAAAATGCAGTACTGTTCAGCAACATCCGTCGACCGTGGTGGTGATGGGCATTTGCTCCGGAAGACGCTGTAAATATCTCCCTGTACGCTTGATGCTGGCATCCCTGCCAACCACACCTCCTCCACAAACACTCCATGACCACCACTCAGTGCCAATTCAAAGACATGCTGAGTAGGCACAGAATGCGTGATCAGCGGCTGATCACATGATCTGCAGATAGCGCTGAACAGTTACAAAAACACTATGCATCGAGCACCGGGTTCACCAGCCGGCCTATCCGGTCTATTTCGATCACGATCTCATCCCCGGGGGCCAGGAACAGCGGCGGCTTACGCGCAAACCCCACACCGGGTGGTGTACCGGTAAGGATCACGGTACCCGGCAGCAGCGTGGTATCCTGGCTCATCAGGTGTATCAGGCGGGCCACGGAGAAGATCATATCTGCGCTGTTACTCTCCTGCATGGTGCGGCCATTGAGCAGACTGCGCACGCCCAGGGCCTGGGGGTCGGCGATCTCATCGGCAGTGACCAGTACCGGCCCCAGCGGGCAAAAACTGTCGAATCCTTTGCCTCGCACCCACTGACCACCTCCACCATGCTTCTGCCAGCGCCGGGCCGATACGTCATTGGCACAGGTATAGCCAAGTACATAATCAAGGGCCTGCGCCTCCGGCACGTTACGCGCCGCACGGCCGATCACCACCGCCAGCTCCGCCTCATAGTCCACTTCCGGCCCATGCCGGGAGCAGGCCGGAAGCAGGATGGGAGCCCCTGGGTGGTTCAATGCGCTGGTCGGCTTCATGAAAATCACCGGGTTCTCCGGCAACGCAGCGCCGGTCTCCGCCGCGTGCTCCCGGTAGTTGAGGCCTATACAAAAGATATTCACCGGATCCAATGGGGCGAGGCGGCGGATTATCTCACCTGTTTCCCCGGTGGGCAGCAATTGGCCAAATAACTCACCATCCAGCAACTCGGCCCGGTCGCCATCCAGTTCACGTCCCAAGTGGACCTGCTCATCGTCCCCAACGAATCTCACTATACGCATCAGAAAACCCCAATATACGATTGATAACCCAGTTCCACATAGTACGTAAAAATGAGTGGTATGATTACCCCGATTGCACAGTCTGATCGAGGAGGAGCAGATGTTCACCGGCATCGTACAGGGCACCGCCGAGGTGGTGGAAATCATCGAAAAACGGGCGTTTCGCACCCACATCGTGCGGATGCCGGCAGATGCCGTGGATGGCCTCGAACCGGGGGCATCCGTGGCCCACAACGGCTGCTGCCTGACAGTAACCGGCATCGACGGCGACCGGGTCTCCTTCGATCTGATGCAGGAGACCCTGCGGGTGACCAATCTGGGCCTGCTGCGAACAGGAGACCGGGTCAACTTCGAGCGGGCGGCCCGCTTTGGAGATGAGATCGGCGGCCATCAGATGTCAGGCCACATCAACTGCACCGCCGAGGTGCTGGATGTTATAGAGAGCGAGAACAACCGACAGATCAGGTTCCGGCTGCCCGCAGCGTTCGCCAAATACATCTTCAGTAAGGGCTATATCGGCATCGACGGCATCAGCCTGACTATCGGCCAGGTGAATCACGACCAATTCGATGTCAACCTGATTCCCGAAACCCTGACCCGCACCAATATCGGCAGCCGCATTGCCGGCGACAGGGTGAACATCGAAATCGACCCACAAACCCAGGCCATCGTGGAGACCGTGGAACGGGTACTGGCGGGCTCAGAATGGACCAGCGGCACAGCTTGATCGAGGCGGAATAGACGCACCATGACATTTTTCCTGAAGCATGGCATCACTTTGGGGCTGATCCTGCTCTCCCTGTCACTTGTCTCGATGAGCCCTGCTCATGCAGCGTCAATGGCCGGAAAACCGGTGCAGGTCATCAGTGGCGACCAGCTGCTGCTGCAGGCAGTGAACGGCAAACGCTACCAGGTGCGACTGGCTGGAATCAGCGCCCCATCGACCAGGGAACCCTGGGGAGCGGCGGCACGACGCTTCCTCGATGGACTGGTAATGGGCAGAACGGTGCAGCTCGTCCCGGGTCTGAGGCGTGGGCGCAGCACCCTCACCGGACGATTGTTCCACGGGGGGGCAGACATCAATCTACGGATGATCCAGGCAGGCCTGGCCCGTTACGATCCCATCGGACTGACCGATGCAGAGGCGCACGAGCAATACCAGGCAGCACAGCGACAGGCGATGCAGCGGGCTCAAGGATTCTGGCGCGATGGGGGAAACAGCTCCTCATCGGATTCTCCATCACGCCCCGGCGTCCCGTCTGTACGTTTCAGAAACTGATCGCCCAGCTCCTCCACCTGCATCTCTCCCAACCCTTCGGGCCTTTGAGGCCCCCGCAGACTCTCCAACATCTCTGATAGCGCCTTCTCCAGATGGCGATAGGTCACTCTTTGCGCTTCCCGATAACAACCGGACGGTTTGTCGTCCAACAGGCCGAGCCGGGCGCCAAAATAGGCTACATCCGCCTCCAACTCGCTGATCCGCATTCGGGACACCTTTTTCCGGGCCTTGCTCACAAATCACCACCCGTCATATGGCTTTTTTTGGATATTCATATTATTTAAATATTTCCTTTAAAAAACTGAACGCTATGCTAGGATTCAACTCAACAACCCGAAAACAGGCATTTTTTGTCCAAACATCCAAAAATATGAGCGCGATCCTCAAACTGCTACAGCAAACCTCGGCCCTTTCCGGCGGAAACGCCGCCTTTATCGAGGATCTATACGAGCGCTATCTGCAAGATCCGGAAAGCATCGATAGCGCCTGGCGAAGACGCTTCGAGTCCCTGTTACAGAAATCGGCCAACGAGGCACCCGACGTCGCCCACAGCCCGATCCGGGCCAACTTTGCCCGCCTGGCACGGGAAAGGCCCTGCGCCACCCGGCACGTGGTGGAGCGCATGTCCCCGGTCGCCGCAGAGAAGCAGGCAGCCGTGCTGCGCCTGATCAATGCCTGGCGGGTCCGCGGCCACCAGCAGGCCAGCATCGATCCCCTGTCACTGCGGGAGCAGGAGCAAATACCCGACCTGGATCCCGCATTCCACCGGCTCAGCGACGCGGACATGAACACGGTGTTCAACACCGGCTCCCTGTTCGCCCCTGACCGCATGCCGTTACGTGAGATCATCGCCTTCATCAAAGAGGTCTATGGCGGCAATGTGGGATCGGAATATATGCACATCACCGATACCCGGCAGAAACGGTGGATACAGAAACGGGTAGAGGGCTATCGCGCCAAGCCCGAACTTTCCGATGACGACCGCCGCTGGTTGCTGACCCAGCTCACAGCCGCCGAAGGTCTGGAAAAATATCTTCATACCCGGTATGTCGGCCAGAAGCGCTTCTCACTTGAGGGGGCGGAATCCCTGATTCCCTTGCTTGACGAACTGATCCAGCGAGCCGGGCTGAACGGAATTGAGGAGACCGTAATCGGCATGGCTCACCGTGGCCGGCTGAATGTGCTGACCAACATCCTGGGCAAACCGCCGGCTGAACTGTTCGATGAATTCGAGGGCAGGAAGAGCCCGGACGGCATGCGCAGCTCCGGGGATGTCAAGTACCATCTCGGCTTCGCCACCGATATCGAGACTCCGGGCGGCTTCGTCCACGTGGTACTGGGATTCAACCCCTCCCACCTGGAGATCATCGATCCGGTGGTAGAAGGATCGGTGCGCGCGCGCCAGCAACGCCGGGAAGATCGTAGCGGTGACGAAGTGATGCCGATATTGATTCATGGCGACTCCGCATTCGCCGGTCAGGGCGTGGTGATGGAAACCCTGCAGATGTCTCAGGCCCGGGGCTACACCACCGGTGGCACCATCCATATCATCACCAACAACCAGATCGGCTTCACCACCTCACACCCCCTCGACACCCGCTCTACCCTGTATTGCACCGATGTGGGCAAGATGGTTCAGGCGCCGATCTTCCACGTGAACGGCGACGATCCGGAGGCGGTCATCTTCGTCACCCGCCTTGCACTCGATTTTCGCATGCGTTTTCACAAGGATGTGATCATCGACCTGGTCTGTTACCGCCGCCACGGTCACAACGAGGCCGACGAGCCAGCGGTCACCCAGCCCCAGATGTATCAGAAGATCCGTCGCCACCCGCCCACCCGCAGCATTTACTCTGACTGCCTGATCTCCCGTGGCATACTCACCCCTGAGCAGGCGCGTGAAATGGTGGAAGACTACCGTTCCTCACTGGAACAGGGCTCGGTGGTGGCGCGGCCGACGCTGTTCAATCTCGAGTACAAGTATAACGTAGATTGGACGCCCTACCTGAACGTCCCGTGGGAGGCTCCTGCTGACACTCGCGTGGACAAGCAACGCCTGCGCGCCTTGGCCGAGACCCTGCTGCAACTGCCGGAAGGTTTCGAACCCCATCCGCGCGTCAACAAGATCCTCGGCGAACGACGCAAGATGGCCAGCGGCGATCAGCTGGTGGACTGGGGGTTTGGTGAGACCCTGGCCTATGCCAGCCTGGTGCAAGACGGTTATCCGGTGCGCCTGTCCGGCCAGGACAGCGCCCGCGGCACCTTTTTCCACCGCCATGCGGTTCTGCACAACCAGGTCGATGGTGAGACCTGGATCCCGCTGCAGAACGTATCACCAGACCAGGCCAATTTCGTTGTCATCGACTCTCTGCTGTCGGAAGAGGCGGTACTCGGCTTCGAATACGGTTACGCCACCGCCGAGCCCCACGCCCTTACCATCTGGGAGGCCCAGTTCGGCGATTTCGCCAACGGCGCCCAAGTGGTGATCGACCAGTTCATCACCTCCGGCGGGGCCAAGTGGGGCCTGCACTGCAACCTGGTGATGTTTCTGCCCCATGGCTATGAGGGCCAGGGTGCCGAGCACTCCTCGGCCCGCCTGGAGCGCTATTTGCAATTGTGTGCGGAACAGAACATACAGGTCTGCGTTCCCACCACACCGGCCCAGGTTTTCCACATGCTGCGCCGACAGATGATCAGACCGATGCGTAAACCCCTGGTGGTAATGACACCGAAGAGTCTGCTGCGCCACCGCCTGGCCACATCATCCCTGGACGAATTCACCACCGGGGCATTTCAACCTGTAATCGGGGAAGTGGACGACCTGGACCCGAACGAGGTGGAGCACATCATCGTCTGCGCCGGCAAGGTCTATTACGAACTGCTGGAAGCACGCCGCGCCCGCGGCCTGCGCAACGTGGCCATCATCCGCCTGGAGCAGCTCTACCCCTTTCCGCGGGAGCAGTTCGACCAGGCGATCAACTGCTACACCAGCACGGAACGCCTCATATGGTGCCAGGAGGAGCCGCAGAACCAAGGCGCCTGGGACCAGATCAAACACCGGTTCCATACCCAGCTCGATCAGGGAAAACAGCTGTTCTACGTCGGACGCCCAGCCTCCGCCGCACCTTCTGTCGGCTTCTACCCAGTCCACGTGCAGCAGCAGGAAACCCTGATCGACGAGGCACTGACCGGACGTATCAACCCCTCCATGAACCGAAGGACCCCTAAATAAAATGAGCACCAAGGTCACAGTACCCGCACTGCCTGAATCCGTAGCCGACGCCACCGTACTCTCCTGGCATAAAAAGCCGGGGGACCCAGTACAACGGGACGACAACCTGGTAGACCTGGAGACCGACAAGGTGGTGCTCGAAGTCCCTGCCACCACAGATGGAGTTATGGGCCAGATCAGCGTGCAAGAGGGGGAAACGGTACAGGCCGGAGACCTCTTGTGCGAGATCGCGGAAGGCAAGGCCTCCCCTGCATCTGGTAAAAAAGCAGAAAAGAGTGCGGCGGTCGACAACGAGCCAAAACATCCGCCAGCCACGATGGCACCACAGGCACGGCAATCATCCGGCAGCGACTCTGCTGAGCCTGTGTTGACTCCCGCCGTGCGCCGCCTGGTAAAGGAACTGGGTATCGACCCACGGAATATCCGCGGCAGCGGCAAGGACGGGCGTATCCTGAAGTCCGACATCACCGCCTACCTGGACGCAAAGGAGGCACAGGAGGCCGAAGAGAAAGAGGCCGCTGCCGTCATACCACCGGAAGTGGAGACCACCCTGACCGGCATCGAAGGCGAGCGACCGGAGCAGCGGGTCCCCATGACCCGGCTGCGCGCCCGTATCGCCGAACGACTGTTGGAAGCGCAGCAGAATGCCGCCATTCTGACCACGTTCAATGAGGTCAACCTGCAGGCGGTAAACGACCTGCGCGCCCGCTACCGGGACAAATTCGAGAAAGATCATGAGGTGCGCCTTGGCTTCATGTCCTTCTTCATCAAGGCCTCGGTAGAGGCACTGAAACAGTTTCCGCTGGTCAACGCCTCGGTGGATGGCCAGGAGATCATCTATCACGGCTATTATGATATCGGTATCGCCGTCGGCTCACCCCGCGGGCTGGTAGTCCCGGTGCTGCGCAACGCGGACCAGCTCACCTTCGCCGAGCTGGAAAAATCAATCCGGGCATTCGGCAAGAAGGCCGCCGATGGCAGCCTGAGCTATGAAGAACTGACCGGTGGCACCTTCACCATCTCCAACGGCGGTGTCTACGGCTCCATGCTCTCCACCCCGATTCTCAATCCACCCCAGAGCGCCATCCTCGGCATGCACAATATCCAGCAGCGCCCCGTGGTCGAAAACGGTGAGATCGTCATCCGACCGATGATGTACCTGGCCCTCTCCTACGATCACCGCATCATCGATGGCCGGGAGGCGGTGCAGTTTCTGGTCACCATCAAGAACGTGCTGGAGGACCCGGCGCGGCTGCTGCTGCAGATCTGAGCACGCGCCCACAAAGGAATGCCACACGCTTTCGTGGGAGCGGCGCCCCCGCTGCGGTTGATCCGCCCTATCCATCGCGGCCAGGGAGGCCGCGCCCACAGCGGAGAACACAGAACGCCCCCACTTCAGGTAAACTGTCGGCTGATTCTCCAGCAAACACGGGGTTGACCATGACCGCAATCAAACAGGAAGACTTCATCCAGAGCATCGCCGACGCCCTGCAGTTCATCTCCTATTACCACCCGGTGGATTTCATCCGGGCCCTGACCCGCGCCTGGAAACTGGAGGCCTCTCCGGCAGCAAAGGACGCCATTGCCCAGATCCTGGTCAACTCACGCATGTGCGCCGAAGGCCACCGCCCGATATGCCAGGATACCGGCATGGTGGTGGCGTTCCTGGAAGTCGGCATGGATGTGCGCTGGGATAGCGAAATGGATCTGGAGTCCATGGTCAACGAAGGGGTGCGGCGCGCCTACACCAACCCAGACAATATCCTGCGCGCCTCCATGGTGAGCGACCCGGCCGGTGCACGCCAAAACACGAAAGACAACACCCCGGCGATCATCCACACCCGGCTGGTAAGCGGCGATCAGGTAACGATCAAGCTGGCCGCCAAGGGCGGTGGCTCGGAGAACAAATCCCGCTTCACCATTCTCAATCCGGGCGCCAGCCTGGTGGATTGGGTAGTGGACACCCTGCCCGGCATGGGGGCCGGCTGGTGTCCACCCGGCATGCTGGGCATCGGCATCGGCGGCTCCGCGGAAAAGGCCATGCTGCTGGCCAAAGAGAGCCTGATGGAACCGATCGACATCCATGACCTGAAAGCCCGTGGCCCCGCCAATCGCAACGAAGAGTTGCGGCTGGAGATCTTCGAAAAAGCCAACGCCCTGGGCATCGGCGCCCAGGGGCTGGGCGGGCTAACCACCATCCTCGATGTGAAGATTAATGATTTTCCCACCCATGCCGCTTCCCTGCCGGTGGCCATGATCCCCAACTGCGCTGCTACCCGTCACGTCGAATTCACCCTGGATGGTTCCGGCCCGGCCATCCTGCCCCCCCCCCGTCTGGAGGAGTGGCCACAAATCTCTCTCGGTTCATCGACCGGGGCAAAGCGGGTGAATCTGGATAGTCTCACCAAGAAAGAGATCTCCAGTTGGCGCCCGGGCGAGCGCATACTGCTCTCCGGTAAAATCCTCACCGGCCGGGATGCTGCACACAAGCGTATACAGGAGTTGCTGCAGCGGGGTGAGCCCCTGCCGGAAGGAGTCGATTTCACCAACCGATTCATTTATTACGTAGGTCCAGTGGACCCAGTGAAAGGTGAGGTGGTCGGGCCTGCCGGCCCCACCACATCCACCCGCATGGACCCATACACGGAGATGATGCTGGGAGAGCTGGGTCTGATCGGAATGGTAGGCAAGGCCGAGCGCGGCCCGGTGGCCCTGGAAGCGATCAAAAAACATGGCGCCGTCTATCTGATGGCGGTCGGCGGAGCCGCCTACCTGGTCTCACAGGCCATTCGCGCTGCCCGCGTGGTCGCCTTCGAAGACCTGGGCATGGAGGCGATCCGGGAGTTCGAGATCGAGGAGATGCCAGTCACGGTGGCAGTAGACAGCAGGGGCGAATCGGTTCACCGCAGCGGCCCGGCGGAATGGCGCGCAAAGATCGCTGATATGGGCCTGGAAAACCGCTGATCAGGCTACAGGCCTCTGCCCGGACATCGACACAACGAAAACCCCGGCAACTTTCCTTGCTGCCGGAGTTTCCTGCGCTGACAAGAATACGCCACCGGCCAAAGCCGGCGGCTTCAGGTTACGGCTAAAAGCCGGATTAATACGCCATTCGGCCGCCCCCCTCTCCCAAGACTGGGAGAGGGCCGGGGTGAGGGCTCAAATCCAGCAGCGGTGCAAAACACCCCTCATCCCAACCTTCTCCCCTCGAGGGGAGAAGGGGTAATCTGACTTGCCGCCTAAAGGCGGGGGATTTACAGACCCCCTATTTGGAACTTTAAATATAGCCGCAGCGGGGGAACAGGAGGCCTCAGGCAACCTTGTGCTCGGGCTTGATCTCCGAGAAGCGGGTATAGGCGTGGCTCTCGTCACTGAACATACGGGCGATGATGGGGGACTTTTCCATCGATTCACGACAGCTGCTGAAGGGGTCCGTCACATAGGGTATTCGCTTGCCCCGGTGTTCCACCGCAGGCCCCAGCGGTTGCAGCGAGACGCCAATGCGCTGGATCATCTTGGCCAATGCAGGTGTAATAAGAAAATACCACTGCAAGATCCCATGCTGACGGCTGTAGGTAAGCGCAGCGCGGAACAGACCGAGCATGATTTCCGGTTCGGCCCGCCGGCCGACCCCTTCATCTTCGTTTTGCGGATACAATGTGTTACCGCCACCAGCACTGATGGCCTGACGTCCACGGTAACGCCGTACCATGCACAGCCGTGAAATCTCACTGCTGACATCCTGCTTATAGCTTATATCATTGGAAAAAGAGAGATTGCACAGAGATTCTACGGGAAACGGCTTGGCCTCGGGCAGAATCATACGCATGGTGGCAACCCATTGACCGGTGGATTTTTCCCGGACCAGAAAGTGCCTCGACTGATCATCCCAACGATCCTTCTCCTCACCCAGCACGGCCGTGGTAAGATCCTCAAAACCGTTATCGAGACAGAACACCCGGTAACGAATCTGGTAGTGTAGCCTGTGCGAAAGGCTGGTATCAGCCAAAAAAACCTCAAACCTGGAATCGAACATAGCCCCGCTCCTCATGAATTTTTTGCCTGCCAGCCCGCTAACACCACATCCTCGCTGTTCCCTCAGCACCTTCAGTTTTTGTTATTTCAACCGATTTTATATCTAAATTTATATCCAAAATACCTAAAATCCCATCTACTATTACATTAGATAGGTTTCTCGCCTGTAATTCCTTTAACCGGGTCACAAAACATGCTCAATATGGATCTTGTCACACCTTACCGCGAGTTTTTCCAACTCGTGCTGGCAGATACCGAAGAACTCAGGCGGGAGGTTTTTCGTATTCGCTATGACGTGTACTGCACTGAATTGGGCTGGGAAGACGGTTCAAGAATACAGGATGAGCAGGAAAAGGATGAATACGACGAGTTTTCCAGATTTTGCCTGTTACTGCACCGGCCAACGAATATGTTCGCGGGCTGTGTTCGACTAGTAATGGCGAGAGCCGACACCGGACTGCCGGCAATTCCCTTGCATCAACATTGCCGTGACACACTCAACCCGGAAATTCTCGATATCGATTCCCTGCCAAGAGAGACATTCGGAGAAATATCACGTTTGGCGATACGCCAACAGTTTCGTCGGCGCCCCGGAGAAAAAGACACACCGGATGGGATGGGAGAGCAGCTGTTCCAGATGCAGAAATCCCAGCGCAGAAGATTCCCTCATATCGCCCTGGGCCTCTACCTGGGGGCGGCCTCGATCGGTATCGGTGCTGGGTTGAATGGGGTATTTGCGATGATGGAACCCAGACTGGCCAGGCATATGAGGATCACTGGAATCAACTTCCTTCAGGTCGGCGACGTCATGGAATACCATGGTCCCCGTGCGCCCTTCTACATCTCCCGCGAGCAGCTTTTCAACCAGTTGAGACCCGAGTTATTGAAGCTGCTGGAGGCGGTACACGAAGACCTGGGTATCGTCACTGCCGACAATACATGATCTAAGGCATACAAGCCCCATTGACCCAACAAAACTTCCAACCTCTCTCCTTAATATATAGCCGGAGCATAGACCAAGCCGTCGCGGACCACACCTTTTCGCCTACTTGAAAAATTTACTCTACTGTTCGACCACTCCATACCAAGGCCATATAACGCAATGGTCTGACAGCCTCACCACCCGAAATTCGTCAGCTTTTTTTACACTTGTGCATTTTAGGGTCCGACCAATATTTTCATAACAACCTATCAATCAATTAGTTACGCGAATAAGTCGATATTGGCACACTGATTGCTTTATTGTAGACAGGTCTCAATTGAACAGGACTTTGATAATGAAATTCAAAAAACTATTAGTTTCTGCCGCAATGGCATCCGCACTGGTTAGTGCATCCGGGGTATCGCAGGCCTCTGCGCTTGCAGAATCTGTCGTCAACCTGACCGGTCTGACTTTCAGCCAAAGCGGTGCCGTACTTGACCGCTCTCAATTCGATACTTTCAACTTCACCGGCACCGGCGACGTATCGGCCAATCTCAACGGAAGTGTAGCAACGGATTCGTTCGGCCCCATCGCCGTCTTCGGCAGCGATCTGTATGAAACCGTAGGAACCCCTGTCGGCTACACTGATAACCAGTTCACACTCATTCCTGGTGCACCGCCGGTCTTGGGTAACTTTTCCGTGGGCGATCAGTTTGAAAGTGGCTCACCGATTACGGGTATGACTGACACCCTGGGCAACGCAATTACGGTACCGGCCAATCTGGGCAACGCCTCCTTCGTATCTCTCGAAGGCAACGGCAATGGAACCGCTACCAGTAACAACGGGCTGGAGGCGAAGTTCAGCTTCAGCGGTATCTCTGGCAGCGTCGACATCGCTTTTGGTCTCGACGCCCTGTTACTGACCTATCTGGATACCGGCGATGGCGCCCCCTCCAGCGCCAGTGCCGGGCTGAGCGTGACTTTTAACCTTCTCGATACCGCCGGCAATGAGATGATCGCCTCCAACCCGTTCGGGCCAATCGGTGGTTTTGGCTTTGCCCAGAGCAGAGCGTCGAATGCCCCAGGCAGCGGCAGTGCAAACATCTTCAGCTTTTCCGGACCGATAGGATTCAGTACGCTGGACCTCGATGAGGCCAAAACATATCAGTTGTCTGCACGCATCAATACGACTGCTGACGCGGCCTTCGTTCCTGAGCCTGGCGTCCTGCTTCTGCTGGGTGCCGGCTTAGTAGGGCTAGGCTTGTCCCGCAAGAAATTGAGCTGAAGCTTTTTCGGTAGAGATAAATGCGATGTTTTGGAAGGGGCGTCTTGTACGCCCCTTTTTTATGCTATTGTTAATCTCATGCCTAGTATCGTAGTCGCAAAAAATCTAGCCAGAGAGCTTTTGGTTACCCGTAGTGCAAAACGGGTACCGGAGCCCGATCTGGTTATGGATGACCCGAAAAAGGTGGCCGCCTATACCCGCGCAGGCCGGGAAGATGGCGTAATGGCGCCTGTTTATCTTTTTCACTGCGCACAAGTATGTGATGTCATCAAACCGGGGGATCGAGTGATCGATTTAGGCTGCGGTCCCGCTACCCAGTTGGCACTCATCGCCCGCATCAATCCGGATTGCGATTTTATCGGCATCGATTTGTCCACCGAGATGCTTGACCGGGCCGAAAGCTATACGAGAGAGATGGGGCTATCCAATGTCGGTTTCCAGCACGAAGACATTACCCGATTAGCATCCATTTCCGATCATAGTATTGATGCAGTCATGAGCACGGTGGTTCTGCACCATCTTCCGGACACAGAGGCCCTGGATCGGGTTTTCGCAGAGATAGCCCGGATTCTCAAACCGGGGGGCGGTATCTATATCGTAGATTTCGGCCACTTGAAATCAGAAAAGTCCATTCATGACTTTGCTTATCAATATGCCGATAGACAGGCAGAGTTATTCACCCTGGATTATCTCTATTCTTTACAGGCCGCTTTCTGGAAAGAGGACTTTCAGGCAGTCTACCAAAGACATTTGACCCATAGCGCCTCTTTTTATTCGACCTTTTTAGTTCCGTTCATGGTTGCAGTAAAAAGTCCGTGCAGACGCAAACCCTCTAGGGAAATCCAGGAAAGGCTGTCACTGCTGGTGGAGCAGATGCCCGCTTATCACAAAACTGATCTGACAGACCTGCGATTGTTCTTTCGTCTGGGCGGCTTGAAGAGCCCTTTTCTCAGTTAGCATTAAAACGCCATCCTTTTGGTTAATGGGTAGCGTGGCTGGCCTGCATCTGTGCCGATTCTGAACCCCATCACTGGTATGTCATTTCCGTAACCGCAGAGTTGTTGCAACTCCTTTCTCGCCCTCTCAATCAGCCTGATCTGTTTCTCATCGAATCCCTGTAACTTATCATCTTCGATGCGCTGAAAAAGAAAAAACAGCCCGGTAACAGGCTGGAATGCCAATCCGTCCAATGTCGCTTGTAACCACACTCGTTGTACTGCCCGCCCAGCATTCAGGAAGCCTTGCGGGCTGTTTTCTTTAACCGTAACTATCCCCAATGCCGATGAGTTTCTGCAATTGACCCAGCCTTTCAGACCAACGATTCTGGATAGTGCCAGCTTATTGAGGATCCTTACCGTATTCCAACGCTTGAAGGCAGGAAACATAAGCCGCTCCATTGGATTCAGCCCAAGAGTTTCGATGGGCATTCCATCCTGGGTGCTTTCCGTTTCTTCGGGATTCCATCTGATCTGTTTAAATAGAAACTGATGAATCGCTTTGTGTTCAAAAACAAGGCGATCATTGAGACGCAACAACCAAGCCAGCCTTCTTATCTGTTTTTTGGCGGTGATCAGGGTCAATGCCGTCCCGGCAACAGGGGATACAGCTGTTTGCAGATCAGATATCTGGCCTTGACTGAGCGGAGTTGCTTTAAAGCGATTCCGGTCGGTCTGCCTTCTGAAAATGGCCGAATAAAGTGGATCAATATCAGGCTCAGCGTCAGCAAAGCTGAAACAGGCTATGTGCTGATGGTCAGCAGGTGACGGAAACAGGGTCAACTCAGTCGCACGTCCCAGGCTTTTTGCTGCAATCAAGAGGTTTTCTATCAATGCACCATGGGCAACATAAGAGGCCAACTGCCTGTAATTGAAATAGGAAGGATCACGCTCTGGTGCGTTATACAGATCAATGCGTTGCCCGTTGTCTGAAACCTCGAGTCGCCAGGGTTGGGTATTGTCTCCCGAAGGTGCCCGAACCGCCGCCTGCACTATTTTTTCTACTTTATTGTCCATGCATCATCACCCGGCCATCTTCTCCAGCTGCCTTCTCGCAATGGCGATTCCAATACGCTGAATCGGATTCTCATTCCCCCCGGGACGCCAAGTCTTTATATAACGGTTGCAGTAAGGGTCGAACTGCTGCCCCCAAGGTGCCGCAAGCACCCTGCCACGCCTTGTCAGTATTTTTAACACTTGGGTCGCGGCCATCCCGGCACATATTTCACAGGCCATGGGGGTGGAGGGCCCCTTATGGTTGGCAAAGTCCACCGCCTGGCTGTAGACCAGATAGCCGCGCTGCAACATAGCCGGGGCCAATCCCAGTAGAAAACGGATCAGTTGCTCCTGCTCTGTCCGCCCTTCAAGCCGGAAGTACTGCTCGAAGGTCATCCCACCGGGAATGAAATTAATCACCGCCGCCCCCATCCCAAGGGGCGCTGCAGTGACTGCGGGTATCCCTTTTTCCGCACATGCAGCAAACACGTTCCGGCGGGCACCCACGGCGAAGTAATCCAGACCATCGACATAGACATCGACACCATCCAGGAAGGCATCCACGTTGTCGCTACTCACTCCAGATGGAAAGCACTGAATATCCAGTTCCGGATTGATATCTAACGCCATTTCCGGCAGTACAGTTGCCTTCTCTCTGCCAACAGTGCTTTGGAAGGCACCAGCCTGGCGGTTGAAATTGGCTTGCTCGAAGAGATCCAGATCGGAGACATTGAAACCACCAATACCGAGCCGGGTAAGGGTCAGCAGATGGCTGCCACCAACCCCTCCAAGCCCGGCTATGGCCACCTTTTTACCACGCAACAGGGTCTGTTCCTCCGGTGTCAACCAGCCGATATTTCGGGAAAAGGCAGTCTCATAATGGAATACAGGCATGTCGGTAGATACTCAGCCTTTTTTCAGGCGCTTCAACAAGGCTTCCGCCTCAACACGTTCAGGAAAGCTTTGCCTCTTGGACAAGAGTGCATCCAATGTTTCGAGCGCCTCATCCCGCTTACCCGTGGCCACCAATATGCTTGCCAGGCGGTAATTGAACGTGGGCGAGTCAGGCATCTTTTTCAGGGCTTGTTGATTCAACCGCTCAGCCCGTTCAAGTTCCCCCTTGGCCAGTAGGATGGCAGCGAGCGTATCCATAACCGGCGCTGATTCCGGCGCCAAAGATCGCGCCTTGCTGGCATAAGTCAAGGCCTGATCCGGATCGCTCTTGCGCAACTGCCAGGCCAGATTATTGAGTGCCGACAGGTTGTTCTCAGAGCGCTCGAGGATCGCTCTATACTGCTCGATCGCCGCATCCCGGCGACCCTGGCTAAGGTAGGCATCTGCCAGCACAGTCCGCACCTGGATATCGTCGGGATGCCCGCTAATCCACTCCTCCAACATCCCCATAACCGTATCATACTCGCCAAGCCCCCACTTTAAGCGGGCCAGGTCGAGCAGATGTATACTGACTGGATTCTCCCTGAAGCGCTGCTCAAGGAGAACAGCCGATTGGTCGATGTTCCCTTTTTTGGCATCGAGCGTCGCCTCCAAGGCCAGTACATCCGGGTTATTCGGGGCCTTTTCCTTCAGCTTCTCCAGGGTCTTGCTCGCGGCATCGATCTTCCCATCGCTCAGATATGAACGCGCCTGGGTAAGATTGGCCAGAAAATGGTTCGGCGCCAATTCCAGTGTACGGGCAAGCTCCCGCTGCATCGAGGCATTATCTCCCAGGCCAGCATAGGCCTTTGCCAGGAGAAAATGTGCCCGGGCAGATTCTGGCAGACGCTTGGTCAGCCGGGATAGCGAACTTCTGGCTGCGGCAAAATCCTTTTCTGCCAATTGAATCTCACCCATCAGACTCAACAGTGTGGGCGTATTGGCCTGACGCTGTTGCAGGTCCCCCAATATCTCACGTGCCTTTTCCTGCTTTCCGGCCAAAAGATAGCTCCTTGCCAGCAACACCTTCGGTAATGCGGCATCAGGATGGGCTTCCATCGCCTGTTCCAGTGCGGCATTCATTGCCTTGGCATTACCTTGTTGGGCCTCCAAAGCCGCCAGTCTGATTAAGGTTGCGAGATGCAGCTTATGCCGTTTCAGTACATTCTGGTAGATGGCTCGGGCCTCTTCAGGCTTCTTCTCCCTCAGCGCGAGGGCCGCCAGATTCTGGCTCGCCGCAGGATCTCCCGGCGCCAACTTCAATGCCTGCAAAAAGGCCTTTCTGGCCTTTTCCGTCTGCTCCTGACCTATATAGGAGAGGCCCAACAAGTTATAGGCTACAGGGCTGTCTGGCTGCCGGTTCCTGAATGCCTCTGCCGCCTTTTCTGCCTCCCTGTACTCCTTTTGCCGCAAATAGTTCAGTACCAGCAGCACATCCACCTGCTGAAGCTTGGGATCCAACTCTAGGGCCGATTCTAGACTAGCCCTCCCGGCTAGCTCTTCCCCTTCTACCAGCAAGCCAAACCCCAGGCGCGCCTTGGCAACGCCTGATTCTGGCTGGAGTGCCACCACACGCTGCAACAGTTGGATGCCTTGCTGTGTTTTTCCCTGTCCAATGAGTGCGTTGGCAAGGAGATTCAGGGCAAGAATATCATCGTCTTTTCCGTCGACCAGCGGACTTATCAGCCTTTCCGCCTGATGGTAATCCTGCAGTCGCAGCTTGAGCATGGCCAATAGCTTACGCCCCGGCACGTAGTCCGGGCGCTGTTTTACAAAGCGTGACAAATAGTCTTCGGCCTGCTCTATATGATCCTGGGCATAATGGGCCGCACCAAGGAAAAAGAGAGCAGGCGGGTAGTTTCCATTCGCCTGCAGCGACAATTCCAGCGACTCTTGAGCGGCAGGATAGCGTTGTTGAAGGAAATAGCTAAGTCCTTGTGCATAATTTACCCCCGGATCTTTTAGAGCCAGTTTCTTCAGTATATCGAGGTCCTGCTGGGCGGTGTCATAGTGCCTGAGCTGGATGCGAACCAACGCCCGCTTGAGTCTGTCGGCGGCATTGACGAAACGGTTCTTTATCGCCTTGCCATAGGCCTGCTCCGCCGCTTCGAGATTACCATCGTACCGCTCCAGATCACCGAGCACACTCCATGCCGGGGCGTAATCCGGATCGATTTTAAAAACATGATCGAGTAGCTCTCGCGCGGCGGTGAAATCGCGCTTACGGATTTGCAATGATGCCTTCACGAACAAGGCATAAGCCAATTTCGGATCCACATCCAATGCCTGTCCGATAGCAACACCGGCCCGCTCGATATCACCTTCCATCAGATATGCGAGGCCGTGCGATGCCAGAACACTGGCCCGAGCACGTTTAGGAAAAGAGGCCTTCTCCTCTAGCTTCAACACCTCATCGAATTTATTCTGCTGTAAAAAGGCCGTCGCCTGTAACGGGATAACCGATCCTTCGACGACACCCAACTCCTTGGCCCGGGCAAGCTCTTTTTCTGCACCTGGGTAATTGCCGGTATCGATGTACAGCTTGCCCAGCAACCAGCGTGCCTGGGGATTCTTCGGGTTTTCAGTCAGAGCATTCTTCAGTTCAATGGATGCCGCTTTGAACTCTCCTTTATCCAGATAGTCCTGTGCCCTGGCCACGTATTCTTTATCTGTCAGGCCACTAAACCCATCACAACTCGCCAGCAGCATAACTATCAGGATCCCTAACACACTTCGCATCTCAATCTCCCTTATGAAAGCACCACCCAATGCGAGGCGGCGACGACACCTCTACTCAGCACAATATACAAGGTCCCCCGATTCAAATATACCGGCATGATTCTCTCTATAAAATACAAAAGGCAGATGATCCACATCATCTGCCTCCCTTTACCACGTTAGCAGCCTGTCGAACCATATGGTTCGTAACGACCAACAGTGTCAGCGCTTCAGTTCATCGTCCCGATAATGGAGGTCGACCCAACTTCTGGGCAACGGCTCATCGGAAAGGAAAGTGAGATCCTCCTTGCGGAATTTTTCCGGATCCTGCAACTCCTCACCGACATTGTAACGACCGATGATCTCTGCATGATTGGGATTGAACAGGTCATTCAGGCTCAGCACCTCGACCAATTTCCCGTCTGATTTCTGCTTGAGAAACATAATCCCCTCCTTCTGCTGGTCAAATCGACAGGCCTTTACCTATCCTTATAAATAAAGAATAGGTGTGCCAGGTTTTTTTTCAAGGCCGGCACGGTGTTCAGGATTCCCGCGATTCCCACTGCTCAGGGGTAAAGGTCTTGATGGAGAGGGCATGCAGCTCATCGCTCTCGATCTGCGGCTTGACTGTCGCCATCACCATGCGCTGTTTCTGCAGTGGGGTCTTGCCGGTGAACTCCGCGCTGACCACTACCGCCTCGAAGTGGCGGCCATCGCCGGTGACCGTCACCGTGCAGCCCGGCAGTCCCGCCTGAATAAGTTTTTCAACTTCTTGATTTTCCATCTACAAACCTCTTTGTTTATTGGAATCCCATTCGCGCTGAGACGTCGCCCCTACAACGATCAGGTTATATTATCCATGCAGTCACTGCTGCCGGGCGTTACTGGAAGAAGCATCGGCGGCAAGGATGCCTAAAGCTCCCGTGTGGCCAGAAACTCGATATCCGGCCAGCGTTCCCGGGTCAGTTCAAGATTGACCCGGGTTGGCGCCAGATATACCAGCTGATCGTCCCCGTCCAGAGCCAGGTTCTCGTGTGCCTTGACCTTGAACTGCTCAAGCAGCTTTGCATCATCGCAGGTCACCCAGCGGGCTGTCGCTACCGTCACCGGCTCCACGATTGCCTCTACCCCATACTCATCCTTCAATCGCTGGGCTGCCACGTCGAACTGGAGCACGCCCACCGCACCAAGGATCATGTCATTGTTCTTCAGTGGTCGAAACACCTGGGTGGCACCCTCTTCACACAGCTGCAGGACCCCCTTCTGCAGCGCCTTCATGCGCAGAGGATCCTTCAGCACGACCCGCCGGAACAGCTCCGG
>CAZJCM010000002.1:0-101515 GCA_964544655.1 uncultured Sedimenticola sp.
TGTTCATCCCCGGATTTTACCAGCTAGCGCGGGCCCAGTCCGACAGACTGCTAGCCCCAATGTTGCAGGAAGCTTCACTACAGCAATAAAAAACCCGGAGTGAGCGCGGGCGGATCACACCGGGTCGGCTTTATTGTCGCCATAAACCAGACAGACAGCACCATTCCTGCTGATGCCTGCGTTGACTTAATATCCCATTGCAATAAGCACACCAATAAAAAATAACAAGTTAATACAATGTGTTGGAACTACTACAGATTCAATACATTCAGAATGTGTAAAAAAAGCTGACGGCAATCACACCTTATTCATTCCTGTCCTTGGACGCCTTCTCCGGTACCGGGTCGACACCACCTTCATGAAAAGGGTGGCAGCGTGAGATCCGCTTCAATCCCATCCAGAGGCCACGCAGGACGCCGAAGCGCTCTATCGCTTCCTCGGTATAGGCCGAACAGGTGGGGTAATAGCGGCAGTTATTGCCCAGCAGCGGGCTGATCAGCAGGCTGTAACCGCGTATCAACAGGCGTAACAGACGATTCATTTCTCTTTACCATCGGCACAGCGAACACAACGGCCGGTCACCTCAATGATGCGCGAGTCCGGGCTGAAGCCAATGCCCGCCACCGCCTGCGCCAGCGCTCGCTCCACACCCTCATGCTCCAACTCCAACACCTGGCCGCAACTGCGGCAGATCAGGAACTGCCCGACATGGGGGTGGTCCGGGTGGACACAACTGACGAAGGCATTGAGCGATTCGAGCCGGTGAACCAGACCCTGCTCCTGCAGGAATGCCAATGCACGATAGACGGTGGGCGGTTTGGCTCCAGGCCGTCGCAGTCCCAATTGATGCAGGATCTCATAGGCCCCCATCGGCTGGTGCGCAGCACTGAGGATCTCCAACACCAGACGCCGCTGTGGCGTCAGGCGCACGCCACGCCGGTTACAGATCCGTTCAGCCCGCCGCAGCGTCTGAGCACAACCGGTGGTTCCATCTGACTGTCGTATCATCCCAGACCTCCTCCATGTCGCACCCGCCAACGCCGCAGCGCCCGGACGAACAGCGTGGACAGCAGATAGGAGATTCCTGCCAGCAGGATGATGGTCGCCCCGGCCGGCAGGTCCGGCTGATAGGAGATGGCCAGGCCGCCCACGGTGAACAGCATGCCCAGCAAGGTGGCCAATACCATCATCCGCCCCAGGGTATGGACATACTGCGCGGCGATGGCCGCCGGCAGAGTCAACAGGGCAATCACCAGGATCAACCCCACCACTTGGATCAGCAGCACCACCGTCAATGCCACCAGGCAGAGCAGCAACAGATAGAAAAAACCAACCGGCACCCCGCGCAGACGGGCAAACTCCTCATCGAAGGAGACCGCCAGAAACTGGCGGTAAAACAACACCACCGCGACCAGCACCAGCAGGTCCAGTGACAGCATCAGCCACAGGCTGCGATCGCTGACCATCAGAATATTGCCGAACAGATAACTCATCAGGTCCACGTTGTAGCCAGGCGTCCGGCTGATGAACAGGATCCCGATGGCCATACCGACAGACCATACGGCCCCGATCAGGGTGTCCTCCTGCTCCCGCCAATGCAGCCGTACCCAGCCGATCAGCAGGGCAGCCAGCAGGGCCGCAATCAGCGCTCCGCCGAGTGGAGCAAGGCCAAGGAAGAGGGCGATGCCCATCCCCCCCAACACGGTATGAGAGATGCCACCGGCCATATAGCCGATGCGCTTTACCACCACGAAGCTGCCCATGATGCCGCAGCCGATGCTGGCCAGAAGACCACCGAACAGGGCCTTCTGCAGGAAATCGTATTGCAGCAGGGCAGCAATGAATTCAGTCATGGTTATATGATCCAAAAAAATCAGTGATGTCTATGCTCGACCATGCGCACGCCGGCGCCATAGAGATCCTGGATCACCTTGCCATCGACTTCCGCCGTATGATGGCACATCAGAGTACGGTTCACGCAGGCGACCCGATGGACGTATTGGGAGATGAAGCCGATGTCATGGGAGACCACGATGATGGTCATGCGTCGGTTCAGTCGCTTCAACAGATCGAAGATGTCGCTCTCGATGCGCAGATCGATATTGGCCGTCGGTTCATCCAGGATCAGAATGCGCGGCTCACAGGCCAGGGCACGGGCCAGCATGACCCGCTGCAACTGGCCACCGGAGAGGGTGGCCAGTTGCCGCGATGCCAGCATATCCACCTCGGTCTCCGCCATGGTGCGACGGGCGATCTCCCGGTCCTGCTGCCGATAGCCACCCAGCAGCCGGCCACTGCCCAGGCGCCCCATCAGCACCGTGTTCTCCACATCGATGGGGAAATCCCGGCGAAAGGTAGGATATTGGGCCACATAGCCAATCCGCCGCCGCGCCCGCTCCGGAGACGTTCCCAACACCTCCACCCGCCCCTGCTGTGGCGTCAACAGGCCGAGTATGAGTTTCAGCAAGGTGCTCTTGCCACCGGCATTGGGGCCGACCACACCAATGAACTCACCGTCATGCACGGTCAGTTCCACCCCCTCGAGCACCGCTGGTCCATCGTAGGAGAAACCCACATCCTGCAGGCGGATCACCGGCTCATCACTCACTGGCGGCCTCCGCAATGGCATTCGCCACCTGTCGCAGATTCTCCACATACTCCTCCGCCAACGGGTCGATCGCCACCACCCGGGCACCAATGGCCCGGGCCAGGACCCGTGCCTGGGCCTGGCTGAACTGGCGCTGCACAAAGATCACCCGCACCCCATCGCGCCTGGCCCTCTCGATCAAACCGGCCAGTCGCCGTCCTCCAGGCCCCTTGCCCTGGTCTTCGATGGCGATTTGATGCAGCCCGAAGGCAGCGGCAAAATAACCCCAGGATGGATGAAAGACCATGAAATTCCGTGATTTCACCGCGGACAGTCGCTGCCGGATATCCAGCTCCAGTCGTGTCAGTTCCTGCATGAAACGCTGACAATTGGACCGATATTCATCACCATGTGCAGGATCGAGTTGGATCAGCCGGTCGCGCAGCCGCGGCATCATCTGCCGCACCAGACCGGGATCGAGCCAGATATGGGGGTCCATATCGTCACCATGGTGATGACCGTCGGTAGCCGGCATGGCCCTCAACTGGAGTCCTTCCCGCGCATCCAGGATGGACATACCGGGATTGGCGGCACGGATCCGGTCCATCCACACCCGCTCGAACGGCACGCCGATACGATAATAGAGGCGGGCCCTGGACAAGGCCGCCATCTGCTTCGGGCGTGGCTCAAAGGTGGCCGGGCTCTGCCCCGGCCCCACCATCACCGTCACCTGCACATGCCGCCCACCTATCTGCTGCACGAAATATTTTTGCGGCAGCACACTGACGAAAACAGACAACGGCTGTTCCGCCCATACCGTCACAGGGAGCAGCAGCCATACCCCCAGTAACAAACGGAAGATGCGGCTGGGCAAGGCTGATACCGATTCAGACATTCGGTCGAAACCTCATCTCGAGTGAATTCATGATAGAAGTCTGTGAACTGGCAAGAACAGACAGCAAGCTGTTATCTTATAACATTTCATTCGGCTTTGTCAGATGATGGCCATTCGGGCAAGCACCCGTACCAGGGGCCGGAGTCACGCCATATAAAACATTTTCTGTTGGCGCAACTTGGGGATGGCGTGACTCCGGCCCCTCTTAGCGTATGTTATTCAAGGGTTGCAAATGTGATTAACCGGGTGCATACGCATTCGGCATAAAGGGGACACTGATCATGAGCAATGGAAAATTGATATTCACCCCAGCCCCGGACGTGCCACCGCCCGAACGGCTCGAGCTGGAACGGCGGTTACGGGAAATCGGCTTCCTCGGTAGCGCCATCGATACAGAGCGATTCCTGGTCGGGGAACGCTTCATGCAGTGGGTCAGCTTCATGGGCTGCTCGCCCTGGCTCCGGCTGGCGCCAACGGAAGATGATAATGAGCCGTTCACTCATATCCGCTTCCAAGGGCCGCTGAAACAGCCGCTGCTCCGCTACGGCAACAATACACGCCCCCCCCGTTGCCCCCACTGCCGGCGACGGATCGATGAGTGGGAAAGCCGGCTGCCGACGCGGGAGGGTCCATATCCGTGTCCCCATTGCGGTGAGACCACCCGGCTGGACGACCTGGTCTGGAGCAACGATGCCGGCCATGGCCGTTTCTTCATCGAGGTGTGGGAGATATTCCCCGGCGAGGCGGTTCCGGTGGAAGGACTGATGCAACGCCTGCGACAGGAAGGGGGGGAATGGCGCTATTTCTATCTGCAGCAATGAACATCGTCTTGCCGGTCTTCGTATCCATGGCCCTACAGAGCGCCTGACAACGGCCGGCGACTCACGCCTTTATGCAGCAATTCTTGCCCTGCCGCTTGGCATCGTAGAGGGCCCGGTCCGCCCGTTCGAACACGGTATCCGGCGTATCCCCTGCGGTAAATTCGCTGAAGCCGCAGGAGATGGTCACCTCGATTCGGTGTTCTCCCGAATGAAAACCGCTCTCCTGCACCGCCAACCGGGTCTGCTCGATCAACTCACTCGCTTCGGTCGTATCCGCACCCGCTAGCAGCATGACGAACTCTTCACCACCATAACGGGCTACGAAATCGGTCTGGCGCAGCCGCCGGCGCAGGATCTGGGCTATCACCCGTAGCGCCTTGTCTCCGGCACGATGACCGAAGCGGTCGTTGATATGTTTGAAATTGTCGACATCCCACACCGCCAGGGTCAGGGGCGTAGAGAAACGCTTCCAGCGGGCATACTCATCGGGCAGCCGCTCTTCATAGGCGAGGCGGTTGGGCAATCCCGTGACGCTGTCGACGCTGGCCCGGCGATAGGTGTCCAGCATCTTTTTCCGCAGCTCCCCGGCATCCTGCTCCATCTTGTGCAAGCGCTCCCGCAGCTGCCGCTCGGTCTCCAGGGCTCGCTGATGGCGCGCTATTTCCGCCTTGACATGAGACTCCACGTGATTCTGGATCGCATCCAGGCTGCCACCAATATCATCCACCAGCTGCCGTATCGACGTGGCACTGTGCATGCTGCGCTGAATACCCCCAACTTTCCCCCTGACCACGCGATTGAGCGCCACGCTGTCTTCCACTGCCGATTGGTGGTCTGCCTCGCTGTTGTTGACGTGCTGATCGATCTCCTGCAACCGCCGGGTCAACTGCCTGAGAAAGCCTTCAGTGGCATGAATCTCCGACTGCACATCCTCCAACGCAGTCGCCATCAGGTGAGTCAACTCTTCGATCACCCCGACCCATGCCGTGGCCTCGGCGTCATGACTAAGCCGTTCCGCCAGCAGGGCGATGTCGTCTCTCAACTGGTCCGGCCAGTTCAGCTTCCCCAGCAGCTGCAGCAGCAGCTGATTAGGGTGTTCAGGTGATGAGCCTGCACCATCCGCCGCCCTGCCGCCACCAAACAGCCGTCCGAACAGTCCAGCTCCACCACTCTCCGGTTCGGATCTCAGCAGCTCCAGCAGCTCGTCCAATTGGCCGTCCGTCACCTTGCCTGGCGCCGCCCGCATCTCTCGCGCCAACAACCGCAGGCGTCGTGCTGCCGCCCCGGTCAGCCGTATGCGGTTGATCAGCCGCCCAAACAGATCCGGGTCCGCCGCACCGGCTACGGCTCCAGACTCCGGCCCCTTGGCCCGCAACAAGTCCTCTGAGAGCGCCGCGATCTGTTCCCAGTCACCAGGGCCACAGCCCCTTCTGACCGCATCCCGCAACCCGGTCAAATGAGGATCCAGCGTCGCATCCAGACCACTGGTGGCCAAGGTCAGGCGAATAATGGTCCGGCACAGCAGTTTCTCCATCTCCTGATCGTCAGGATGCCGGGCTGCCTGCTGCATCTGCAACTGGCCGGAGTCGCTTGGTCTGTGGCTAGCCATACTATTAAGTCATTGAGGCCCTGGTCAGGCGGCCAGTTCAAGCTCTTTCGGCAGCAGGATATCGATACCGATCGGCAGATGGTCGGAGATGGGGTAATCGAGCACCCGCGCATTCTCCACCGTCAGAGAATCGGATACCAGGATATGATCGATCTTGCGCATCGGGCGCCAACTGGGAAAGGTACCCTGATCGCAGGCTGACTCCCGCAGATTGACACGTTCGCGCAGACGTTGCATCTCTCGGGAGTCACAGCCACAATTGAGATCCCCCATGATCACCACATAGGGCAGATCCCGCACCAGATCGATGACGAAATCGACCTGGCGCAGCCGGGCGCGCCGCCCCAGGGCCAGGTGCATGATGCTGACAGCCAGCCCTTTACTGCCGCCAAATCGACACAGGATCACCCCCCGCCCTGGCAGTCCGGGCAATCTGTGCTCCGTTACCGAGGCGGGGTTCATCCGGCTCAACAGGCCATTGCTGTGCTGCGCCAGTTTGCCGATGCTGCGGTTGACCTGCTTGAACCAGAAAGGGAAACCGGCACGGTGGGCGAGATATTCGGTCTGGTCGACGAAGCCGCTGCGCAGACTGCCTGAATCTACCTCCTGCAGCCCCACCAGGTCATACTCGCCCAAAATGGCGGCGATGCGATTCAGGTTAAGCAGCCGCTCCCGATGGGGCAGCACATGCTTCCAGCCCTGGGTGATATACTGGCTATAATGCTGGGTATCCACCCCGGCCTGTATGTTGTAGCTCAACACCCGCAGGCGCTGATACTCATTCTTGTTCACGATAACTAACTTCCCCTGTCGCTATGCCCGTAATCACAATTCAGTGTTTCCGCAACGGAAATCCGCCTGTCCCTGTACCCTGCTACGGCTTTTTGATCCCCTTTTCCTGCTCTACCTTCTCCACCAGGTAGTCGGTCACCTGCATCATCGTATTCCCTTCCAGGCCAGCGGTGCGATACTTGCCATCCACAATGATGGCGGGGACCCCCCGCACATCGAAGCGTTCCGCCAACACTGCCGCACGACGGGCCTGTGTCTGCACCGCAAACGACTTCATCGCCTTGCGATAGGCATCCACATCCACCCCCTGCTCGTCCAGGAAGGCCTCCATTGCAGCCTGGCTTCTCAGATCACGCTTCTTTTCATGAATCGCCTGAAAAATCTTCTCATGCAGCTTATCGGCGACTCCCATCAGGCGCAGCGCATAGTAGGTCTTGGCATGCATCACTACATCGGGACGACTGAACATCGCCGGCACACGATCGAAATCCACATTGGCTGGCTTCCGCTTCAGCCAGCTGTTGAGCGCCGGCTCAAGGCTGTAACAATGGGGGCAGGCATACCAGAAGAACTCCACCACCTGGACCCGGTCACCCTCTGCACCAGGCTGCTCTGGGATCACTGAGAAATAGTGTAGCTCTTCTTCGAAATTCTGCGCTGCCACAGTGCTGCCGGCAAACGCCAGGGAAATCAAAAACAGACCCAGCGCGATCAATCTTTTGTTCATTGTTGCTCCTTACGATATAAACGGTTGGCGACCAAAACTGTACCAGCTTGAATGCAGCAGGGGTATCCAACGTACAGGCAAATGCCGAAAATCCGGCGATCTGCGCCATGCGGAAAACAGTGACTTTCCCTGCTGCATCTCCTCTCGGACCTGTGGCGCAGACAAGGGTTCACCCGCAAAGAGGGAATCAGGAGAAAAAATCGCCCATCACGACGAAGGGCGGCCATTTGGCCGCCCTTCGTCACTCACATGGAGATCAGCAGTCAGCTCAACGCAGGCCCTGTACATACTGGGCAACGGCGGCGATCTCGGCGTCGCTCATCTTGGCAGCGACATTGCGCATCATGCCATTGAGGTCGTTGCTGCGATTACCGGAACGAAAATCTTTCAGCGCCTTGGCCACGTAGTCGGCGTGCTGCCCGCTGATACGCGGGAACTTGGCCGGCCCGTTACCGATACCCGTCGGTCCGTGACAAGCCATGCAGGCCGCCACGCCAGTCTGCTTGTTACCGGCCCGATAGAGCTTCTCACCCAGGGCGACCTGATCTGGTGCGGCAGTCCCGCCTTTCTGGGTCTGGCTGCTGAAATAGGCGGCCAGATTTTCCACGTCCTGATCGGTCAGAGGCGCGGCCATCGGCGACATCAGGTCGTTCTTGCGCACACCGGCCTTGAAATCAGCCAGCTGCTTCATGATATAGCTGGAGTGCTGTCCAGCCAGTTTCGGCCAGAGCGCGTTGGGGCTATTGCCATCCGGACCATGACAGGCAAGGCAAGTGGCGGATTTGGCCTTTCCCGCCGCGACATCACCGGCAGCCTGCACTCCTGCCGCGCCCAAAGCCAAAGCAATCGATACTGCAACTAGCCACTTGTTCATGCTAAAACCTGCTATCTTGTTTGAAACCGCCGGTAAGTTTATGGATACCATATCGACTATGGTATTCCAGCCAGGCTGGCAGCATGACTCCGATCAGGCAGACAACGCGAAAACCGGGGCCCATGCCAACAAGGCTACGTAAAAAAAGCCGTGCATATATACCAGAAGCGGCGCGGCCGGGTCAAATCAGGAAGACCGTTCAGAGGCGGCCCAGCGCCCTTGTCGCAGCCTGGCATTGACCAAAATCATTGGCTATTTGCGGCGCCATCTGGTTCAATTTTGCGGCGTCACACATAGCCTAGCGCCATCGATAATAGGCAATTATCGGCTCTCAATCTCGAAGATACTGTTTCAACACACGAGGCCAGCCCCCCGTGCCATCCACACAGAAGGCAGTAAAATCCGGCGACATCGCAGCTGAGAAACGCCTGCTATACAAAGCCCTTGAACAGGGACTGGCGAATAATACGGTAACCGGACACCGGTTGCTGACCATCAGCCTCCCCGCCCCCTGGCTGCAATTGCACTCACCGCCGCCCCTGGCAGGCGATTGCGTATTCTGGAGCGCCCCTGAGCAGTCGCTCCAGCTTCTCGGTATCGGCAGCGCCCTGCGCCAGGAAACCACCGGCAGGCAGCGGCTGCAGCAGATCAGACAACAGTTTCACACCATCCGCCGCGCTTGGCAGCAGCACTGCAGCGACCCCTGTCCACCGCCATTGATCGCCTTCATCAGCTTTGCCTTCTCGCCAGACGACCCGATGACGGGCGTCTGGGAACAGCTGCCAAACTGCACCCTGGAATTCCCCGAGTTGCTGCTGCGCCAGGAGGGCGATCGATGCAGTCTCAGCTTCACCCTGAACACCACCATTCCTCAGGCGCGGGAGATCACACTGGCCCGATGGATGACGCTGCTCGACCACCTGCTGCAGATGCAGGCGCAACCGGCTGAGACCCGCCGTGAGCAAACCCTGCAGCGTACCCAGGTCGAACCCACGGACGAATGCTGGCTGCAGCTGGTCGGCGATGCCACTCGCAGTATCCGCCAGGACGAGATCAAGAAAGTGGTCCTGGCCCGACGCAGCCAGCTGCAGGGGGAACGGGCATTCGATGCTCGACGCCTGCTGGAGGCCCTGCAACGATTCCATCCCCACGGCATGCTGTTCGCCTTTCGGCGGCAGCAGCACCTGTTCGTCGCCGCCACGCCAGAGCGCCTGGTCAGTATCCGTAATGGCCGCCTGACCTGCGATGCCATTGGTGGCACCTGCAGACGGGCAATAACCGCGGCACAGGACCAGGATCTGGGCGAGTGGTTACTGAAAGACCCGAAGACCGCCTGGGAACACAGGCTGGTGGTCGACAGTATTCAGCGGCAACTGACCCCATTGTGCCAGCGGCTCTCTCCCTCAGGCCCGCCACGGCTGAAGAGGCTACGGCACCTGCAGCATCTCTGGACCGGAGTGACCGGCCAGCTGAAACCGGGCCTGGGACTGCTCGACGCGGCAGCCGCGCTGCATCCCACGGCGGCGGTCAATGGCACTCCGGCCAGGGAGGCAGGCGAATGGCTGGCGCTACACGAACCCTTTCATCGGGGTTGGTATAGCGGTGCCGGCGGCTGGATGGACACATCGGGCGACGGTGAACTGGCGGTGCTGCTGCGCTGCGCCTCCCTGTACGGCAACCGTGCCGAACTCTATGCCGGCGCCGGCATCACCGGCGATTCCGACCCAAAGCTCGAACTGGCGGAGACCGAACTGAAGTTCGCCACCATGCTGGAAGCCCTGCGACGTGCTTGAGTCGGAGATGGAGGAGGATACTGGCGCGATCAACCTGCGCTGGGCCCATGCCCTGATGGACGGTCTGGCAGCGGCAGGGATCGACCGCGTCGTGCTCTCGCCGGGCGCCCGCTCCACCCCCCTGGTGCTGGCCTGTGAGCGACACCCGAATATCCACATCCGGGTGCTGCTCGACGAACGCAGCGCCGCCTTTTTCGCCCTTGGCCTGAGCCGTTTCGATGGCCGGCCGACCGCCCTCATCGCCACTTCCGGCAGCGCACCGGCCCACTGGCTGCCGGCGGTGATCGAGGCCAGTCACGGCGGCGTCCCGCTGATCCTGCTCAGCGCCGACCGCCCGCCGGAGCTGCATGATTGGGGCAGCAACCAGACCACCGACCAGAGCCGGCTGTTCGATCGCCACATCCGCGCCTTCCATGATCCCGGAGCCGCCCGGCCGGGAGCGGCGGCCATCAATCAGCTCCGCGCCCTGGGGATCAAGGCAGCCAGTCAGTCACTCTGGCCGCGGCCCGGCCCGGTACACATCAACCTGCCATTTCGCGAGCCACTGATTCCCGCCAGCGAACCGGATCTCCCACCACCGGCAGCGGCGGCAGCCATCTCCCGCCCCCTGCTACAGCCCGATCCGGACCAGATCAAGCGACTGAGCCGGCTCCTCGCCGGCGGCCACGGCATGATCGTCTGCGGACCCGGTGATTTCTCCACCGACACCGGACGGCTGCTGCTCCAGCTTGCCGAAAGAACAGGGGCGCCCCTGTTCGCCGACCCGCTCAGCGGCCTGCGCTTCGGCCACCATCACCAGCAGCGGATCATCACCCGCTACGACGCCTTTCTGCGCGCACCGGCAGAGACGCTTCCACAACCCGACTGGATACTTCGCTTCGGCCCCGCCCCGGTCTCCAAGTGGCTGCTGCAATTCCTGGCCCGCAGCAACTGCATCCAGATCCTGTGCGAACCGACCGGAACCTGGCCCGACCCGGACCAGCGCTGTCAGGAAGTGGTTCGCTGCGCCCCCGCTTCGCTCTGTCACGCCCTGCTGGCGGATCTGCCCCAGAGCAGCCACAGCTGGCTATCTGCATTCCAGCGCCTGGAGCAGCTCGCATCCAATATGGAGGCACCCCCACCTGCGGAGAAAACGATCATCGAACAGATGCTTTCCGCACTGCCCGATAACAGCCTGCTGTTCAGCAGCAACTCCATGCCGATTCGTCAGCTCGACAGCTGGAGTGGCAGCGGCGGCAAATCAATACGCATCCTGGCCAACCGTGGCATCAGCGGTATCGATGGCAACATATCGACCCTGCTGGGGCTGGCGGCGGCAGCCCCGGAACGGCGGGTGGTCGGGCTGGTGGGAGACCTGGCCTGCCTGCACGACAGCAACGGCCTGCTCGCCGCCAACGGGCTGAATGCCACCATCGTGCTATTGAACAACGGCGGCGGCGGCATCTTCGGCTATCTGCCCCAGGCGCAGCTGAGCAACTTCGGGCCGCACTGGCTCACCCCCCACACCACCGACTTCAGCCTGCTGGCCCAATTGCACGGCATCGGCCATCGGCGGATAGAGCAGACAGACGATTTTGCCGGCGCATTCCGCCAAACCCTGGAGCTGCCCGGCGTGCAGCTGATCGAGGTGGTGATCGACCGGGAAGAGAGCATCCGGCGCCACCAGGCGGGGTGGGAAGCAGTGGCAAAGAAGGTCATCGATGGCGGTTAATTGACAGGGGTCGGAGTCAACCTGCTTCCAACCCCGTGGATTTACCGCGATTTTCGGCACGGTTTGACTCCGGCCCCTGGCGTACCGGCGTAAGGGTGGAGGCAACAACGAACTACCCCGGCGCCCCGTTCGGGGGCGCATCACTAAAACGCACCCCTGGATCCACCGAGCGCAGGTGCAAATCGCGCTGGGGGAAGGGAATCTCGATACCGGCGGCAGATAGGGCATTGTTCAGGCCGGTGTACAGATCATGGGTCAGGGGCATGCGCTTGATGCGGTCGCTGACGAACACCCGCACCTCGAAATCGAGGGCGCTGTCACCGAAGCCGGTAAAGAAGACGGTGGGCTTCGGGTCATCCAGCACATCCGGATGATCACAGGCCACCTTCATCATCACCCGGTGGGCCAACTCCACGTCCGACCCATAGGCAATCCCCACCTTCACCACCACCCGGGTGATGGGGTCAGACAGGGTCCAGTTGATCAGCGGGTCGGTGATGAAGCTCTTGTTCGGCACCACCAGCTCCTTGTTGTCCCAATCGGTGATGGTGGTAGCACGCATGCGGATACGCGAGACGGTGCCGCTCACATTCCCCACCGTCACCGTGTCACCGATACGGATCGGCCGCTCGAACAGTATCATCAGACCGGAGATGAAATTGGCGAAGATCTCCTGCAGACCGAAACCCAGTCCTACGCCCATGGCGGCAACCAGCCACTGGATATCGTCCCAGCGTATGCCCAGCACCTTGAGTGCAATCAGCGCGCCTGCGCCATAGATCATATAGTTGAGGATCCTGGAGAAGGCGTAACGGCTGCCGGGATCCAGCCGCAGGGGTTGTAACAGTGCGATCTCCAGCAGACCGGGCAGGTTTCTCGCCGCCACCACCGTCAACAGGATCACCAGCAGATCCACCAGCAGATCCCATACCGAGACCGGGACCAGCTCCTGACTGGCACCGCTGCCCACCTGATAATCCCATAGCACGATCTCATCCAGCCGGCTCACCGCGGGCATGAGCTGATACCAGACCAGCACCAGGCCGGCCAGCATCACCAGCGCAGCGACCAGGCGCAGCAGGCGCCGCGTCTGCTGGTTGATGGCGGAGATATTGATCTCCTCCAGCTCCGGCAGATCGTGCACGCTCTCTCCAGCCGCCTCGGCCGCCTCCTTGGCCGCCCGCGCCTCTTGGGCGGCAAGTCGCTTGGCACGCGCCTTGGCCAGGGCCAGCCGGCGCTCCGCCACCAGCAGCCAACGCTCGGCTGTACTGTACAACAGCACCGCCAGCAACAGCACCCAGGTGCTCAGGAAGATCATGCGAAACAACTGGATCGACGAATAGTTGTATCCCCGAATCTCCAATACCACGAGAAAAATGGAGATGCCGATCAACAACACATAGAGCAGCAGGGACCAGTTCCAGCGGCGCTCCCGGATGGCCGTGATGCCGTGCCAGGGGTTGAATGCCAGATGGGCAAAAAAACCAATGCCCACGGCCAGGGCCAACTCCAGCACCCGCAGCAGGTTCTGCCGAAAATCCACATCATCCTGCAACTCTGCCACACCGCTGGCCAGTGCCAGTGGAATCGAGTAGAACAGAAACAGATTCAGATAGCGCCGGCTCCGGTTCAACGTGGCCGTGCGCCACCGGAAATGCACTTCTGCCAGACCATTCTGGATAAACAGATAGCGCGACAGCTGAATCAGACCATAGAAGCTGGCAGCCTGCAGGAAGTAACGCCCGCTGCCGGCAAAGGTGCTGTCGCCATCGAGCTTCAGAATCAACCCGATGGACAGCAACAGCAGCACAGGCGGGGCGGCCAGCAACAGGGTGAGGAGAAATGCCCTGACCGTCAGCAGGAAACTGTCGTGGCTGACATTCCCCACTCGTGGCACCATCGCCTCCAGGCGCCGCCGGAGGCGGGGCCGGATAACCAGCAAAAAGAGCACGAACAGTAGCGACGACGCCAGCGCCAGCGGCTGCCGCATCACTCCAACATAGAAGCGCTGCCCAGCCTGGAGCCACAACTTCGGATCCGACAGCCTCAGCACCGCCAAAGTGCTCTCCAGCAACATCGCCTTGTTCAACGGCTGGGCACTGGGAATCCACATCAGGTTCTTGTCCAGCAGATCGCTGTAACTCTCGACCCGGCTCACCATCTGTTCCCGCTCCAGGGCCAGGTCGCCGAGCACCTTGTCATAGCGTCCTAAGGTGGCGAGCAGCTTGTTCAGCAACTCAAGCTGATTGTTATAGAGTTTTTCCAAGGCCGCTTTCAGACTGGGCCAGGCGGCTTCATCCACATCTGCCGGCCGCTGCTCCAGGCGGTCCAGATAGTCCTGCAACTGACGCTTCTGATCCTCCACATGGAACCGCTGCAGGCGCGTTTCGGCGATCTTCCGCCGCGCCTCGACGGCCCGTTCACGCAGCTTTCTGACATCGGGCAACTCCTTGCGCTGAGTCCGTAACAACGCCCCCAGCACCTCATCCGAGCCAGCAAAATCGAGCCGCTGCTTGGCCTGCTCCAGGTTGCGTTCGACCTGTTGCAAGGAATAGGCAAGCCGCTCTTTTTCCTTGACCCGGCGCTCCAGTCTGGCGGTCACCTCTCCCAATCGGGCACTGAGTTGGGTATTCGTCTCCGCTGCCGCCTGGATCAACGGATGCTTACCTTCCGACGCCTTCTCCACCTGTACCGCCTGCTGATGCACCCGCTGCACGTCGGCATTGAGTTTTTGGCTAAGCAGCGTCTGCAGTTGCTGAACCCGCGCATTCGCCTGCTTCAGCCGTTCTCTGGCGATGTCGATCTGCAAGTTGAGCTGATCGATCCGCGGCCCCTGACTCAGACGCTCCATCTCCAGCCGTTTGAGGCGGCTGCGCAGCGCCCGCTCAGTCGCCTGTAACGAAACCCGCCAGGCCGCCTGCCGGGCATCTCCCGTGGCCTCGGCCGCCTTCAGCTCGTCACCGATCTCCTGCAGCTTCTGTTTGGCCTTCGCCCCTTCATCCGCAGCCAGCTCCGGACGCGCCTGCTCATTGGTCAAACGGGTCTGCAACTCCAACAGTTTGTTCTGCGCCACCTTTGCATCCGCCTGTGCCTGATCGAGGCGCAGCTCCAGCTCCGGCAGCGGCAATTTTTTCACCTTTTTTGACAGGGGGCGCTTGCCGGCATCGAGAACCTTGTTCAGCTCTTTCGTCAGCAGGGCCTTCTGTTTGGCTGCGTCATCGACAGCCTGTTTGTAACGAACCGCCGCTGCATCGTCACGCTGTGCCTGAATCAGCTGCTTGAGGGCAGTCTGGTAGAGCTCATGAATGGTCTTCTCCTCATCCTGGAGCTTGTCCACATCGCCGAGCTCAGCCAGGCTTGCCTCCACCTGCTCGATGCTCAAGGCGTGGGGCTGGGCAACGTCGGCCTGCCCGGCGTTGGGCGCAGACACCAGCACAGGGGGCCACACCGACAACAGCAGCAACAGAAGCCAGCCAGGCCTGCCGCAACAGATATTCATCATACAAAGGTCCCTTGAAAACGAGTCTGGCAGATAGAACGATGCACTAACGTGACTATTCAGCACCCCTTTGAATCGTCCGTAAAGTCCCCGACACCGGGTGTTTCTGGAAGAAACGTCGGCGGCATGGGCGCCGCCGCCGAGCCTACATGGATGTATTTATAGCGTTTTCTGAAAAAAACACCCAGTATCGGGGACGCTCTCGAAAAGTGCCGAACAGCTGAATAGTTACAGAATAACAAACACTTCCCCAGTACAGTGCAGTTTTCGTTAAAATGCCCCGTCTACCCGTAATCCGAGGCCCAGACGACACCATGAGCAGCACGATTCAGTGGCACGCACCGGAGCAGCTCCGGTTTCAGGACATCCTCTATCACCAGGCGGAAGGTATCGCACGTATTACCATCAACCGGCCGGAGGTACGAAACGCCTTCCGGCCAGAGACGGTGAACGAGCTGATCAGCGCCTTCCGCCACGCCCATCTCGACCCGGAGATCGGCGTCATCATCCTCACCGGCGCCGGCGAACTGGCCTTCTGTGCCGGCGGCGACCAGAAGATCCGCGGTGACGGTGGCTATCGGGACCAGCAGGGCACCGAGCACCTCAACGTACTGGAACTACAGCGCCAGATTCGCAGCCTGCCGAAACCCGTCGTCGCCATGGTCGCCGGCTACGCCATAGGCGGCGGCCACGTGCTGCACCTGATCTGTGACCTCACCATCGCCGCAGACAACGCCCGCTTTGGCCAGACCGGCCCCAGGGTCGGCAGTTTCGATGGCGGCTTCGGCGCCGGCCTGCTGGCCCGCACCGTGGGCCTGAAAAAGGCCAAGGAGATCTGGTTCCTGTGCCGCCAGTACAGTGCCGCAGAGGCGCTGGAGATGGGATTGGTGAACGCCGTGGTGCCCCTGGCCGAGCTGGAGCAGACCACGGTCCAGTGGTGCCGCGAGATGCTGGCCCATTCCCCCACCGCCCTGCGGGTGCTGAAGGCCTCGTTCAACGCGGAAACCGATGGTCTGGCCGGCATCCAGGAGCTGGCCGGCAACGCCACGGCCCTGTTCTATCTGACCCAGGAGGCCCAGGAAGGACGCGACGCCTTCGTCGAAAAGCGTCCGGCCGACTTCAGCCGGTTTCCTCGCAGACCATGAACCCTGGCCGGCTGTATCACTGGTTTCTTGCCATCCGGCCAAAGACCCTGGGCATCGCTCTGGTTCCGGTGATCAGCGGCAGCGTTCTGGCCTGGGCCGAGGGCGCACAGCCGGCCTGGGCACCCGCCATTGCCGCCCTGCTGGGCGCCTTGCTGATCCAGATTGGCACCAATCTGTACAACGACGCTGCCGACTATGAACGCGGCGCCGACACCCCGGCACGGATGGGCCCACGCCGCGCCACCGCCCAGGGCTGGTTCACCGCGGCCGAGGTGAAACGGGCCGCCGTCTTCAGTTTCGGCCTGGCCTTTCTGGTCGGCACCTATCTCGCCTGGGTGGGAGGCTGGCCGATCGTCGTCATCGGCCTGTGCTCTCTGGCCGCGGGATACGCCTACACCGGTGGCCCCAGGCCGATCGCCTACAGCGCCTCCGGGGAGCTGTTCGTATTCATTTTCTTTGGATTGATCGCAGTGCTGGGCAGCTATTACCTGCAGGCCGGAAGTATATCATTCAATGCCGTTCTGCTCGCCTGCGCCATCGGTTTTCTCGCGGCCGCGGTGCTGCTGGTGAACAACTACCGGGACCTGGAGACCGATGAGCAAGCGCACAAACTGACCCTGGCCCACTACATCGGCCGGGGGCGCACGCGCGGGCTCTATGCCCTGCTGGTGCTGACACCATTCCTGCTGCCTCTGGCGCTGCGCCCCGGCGCCCGGCACGCCTGGCTGCTCCTGCTGGCCCTGCCGCTGGCCCTGTGGCTGCTCTATCGTTTCATCAGCACCCCCGCCGGCCCTCTGTTCAATCGGATACTGGCACTCACCGCCCAGTTGCAACTGCTCTACGGTCTGCTGCTCACCGCCGCCCTGCTGCTTTGAAACGACATGCGCATCCTCCGCAGCCGCTGCCTCCCCTATCACCTGCCCCTGCGGCTGCCGTGGCATAGTGCACGAGGCAGATTGAGCAGACGGCAAGGCTGGCTGATACGACTGGAGACAGAGAGCGGTATCGAAGGCTTCGGTGACTGCGCTCCACTGACGGCGATCGGCACCGAATCACCAGGACGGGCGGCGCAACTGCTGGCACGACATCTGCCGTCGCTGCCGGGACAGACAGCCACAGATGCCCTGGCGGCCCTGCCGGACGCGGAGCATTGCCCCGCCACCCGCTGCGGCATCGAGAGCGCACTGCTCGATCTGCTCAGCAAAGAGGCGGCACAGCCCCTGCGCCGCTGGCTCAACCCCGACGCGGCAGACCGGGTACGCCTCAATGCCAGCATCGGCACCCTGAACGAGGGAATCCAACAATCTGCGGAAACAGCCGTCGTCGCCGGTTTTCAGATCCTCAAGCTGAAGGTTGGAGTGGCACCCATATCCGACGAGCTCCGTTACCTGAAGCAGCTCTGCCGCCGGCTCCCGGCCGGCATCCAGCTGCGGCTGGACGCCAACGGTGCCTGGGAACCGGAACAGGCGCAACAGTTCATCCGGGGCCTGGAAGGGCTGCCGGTGGAATCCCTGGAAGAGCCCCTGCAGACACCGGATCCTGAACGGCTCACCAACCTGCAGGCCGGAGCGCCCTTTGATCTCGCCCTCGACGAATCCATCGGCTTGTTGTCGCCCCAGCAGATCCTGACACATCCCCCGGTGCGGAGGCTGATCCTCAAACCCATGGCCCGGGGAGGGCTCCTGCCGACCCTGGAACTGGCCCGGCAGGCCGATGAACAGGGGCTCCGCCGGGTCATCACCAGCAGCATCGAGTCGGCTGCCGGCATCTGGGCCTGCGCCCAGCTGGCAGCCGCATTGGACGGCCACGCCCCCTCCCCGGCCCACGGCCTGGACACCAGTCATTGGCTGGCTGAAGACCTGGGCGCCCCACCGCCGGTCAGCGGGGGCTGGATGGTTCTGGGGGAGATGCACGGCAGCGGCTTTGCAGCTGACGGCATAGCGGAGGGTTAAGGAGTCGGAATCAGGCTGCAGACATGACGTTTTTCAAACACGAGGCATTCGCAGCGTGACTCCGCATATGGTCCCTGCTCCCACTCCCGGAGGCGTCTGTGGCCTGGATGGCCACAGTCGAGCCCCAGGGATGGGTTTACGGCGCCCACCGGGAGCGCGAGAGCAGGGACCATTCCGCTCGCCCCCTCACTCCTGCAACAACGCCTGCAAAGCCTTGCGCTGCAGCTTACCGGTGGGGCCGTAAGGCAGGGCATCCACCCGCAAAAAGGTCCGCGGCCGCAGGGGGCCAGGGAGGTGGGCCCGGGCCCACCGGTCCAGCTCATTCGGCTTGACCGTCCCCACCACCAGGGCCACCAGCCGCTGGCCCCACACCGGGTCAGGGCAACCGGTCACCGCCACCTCCTGAACCCCAGGGCACTGCAACAGGCGCTGCTCCACCTCCTGAGGATGAATGGTGCGGCCACCTGAAAGCAGCTGGTCGTCTGCCCGTCCCATCACCCAAAGGCGCCCCTGCTCATCGAGACGCCCCAGATCGCTGGTCTCAAACCATCCATCCTGCAATCCGTCACCCGGCATTCGCCCGGGATTCACATAACCGGCCATCAACGCCGGGCCACGCAGCTGGATACGGCCATTGCCGGATGCCGACAAGCGAAGCTCGAAACCCGGCAACGGGCGCCCCACCAGCCCCGGTTCCAGTCCCGCCCCGGCACCACAATCGGTGGCCACCTGGGATGCGGTTTCGCTCATGCCGTAGGTGACACAGAGGGGCCAGCCGGCCCCACGGGCCCGTTGCGCCAGCCCCGGGTCCAGCGCGCCGCCCCCCACCAGCACCACCCGCAGGCGCGCCGCGGGGGGACGTCCGGCCGCATGGTCGAGCAACCGGGCCAGCATTGCCGGGACCAGAGAGATGTGGCTCACCGCCCCGGTCTGCAATGCCTCCCACACCCGTGCCGTATCGAATGCCGTGTGCAGGATCACCTGGGCGCCGGCCTCCAGGCAGCGCAACAAAACCGCCAGGCCACCGATATGGTAGAGCGGCAGACAGCAGAGCCAGCTATCGTCCGCATCCAACTGCAGCCGCTGCCGGGCAGCCAGCACCGCGGCGGCCAGGTTGCGATCCGACAGCATCACTCCTTTGGGCTCACCGCTGCTGCCGCTGGTGGCGATGATCAACCGGATCGCATTTCCATCCAGCCGGGCGCACACAGGGCATGGATCCCCAGAAATCGTTTCCGGCAACACCAGCGAACGCACACCTGCCGGCACGCTGAACCCCGCATCATCCGTCAACAGGGTGCGGCAACCGGCTTGGGACAGCAACCGGTCCAATCGCGCCGGGGCCATGGAGGGATCCAATGGAATCAGGGGCAGGCCATACCAGAGTGCGGCATACAGTACCTCCGCGATCACTCCGGCCCCGGCGGCAATCGCCAATGGCTCCCCCAGCATCAGCCCCTGCCTGCCGAACCAGCCGGAGAGGGCCATGGCATGCTGCTGCATCCCGGCAAAACTCCGCACACCGTCATCGGTGCACAACGCAGCGGCACCCGGACGCCGGCTGGCCTGAGCAGCGATCCAGGAGGCAAGCATGGCAGTTTCAGGTATCATTGGCGCTCTTTTCATCCGGGCACCTGCTGCCGACAGCGGCGCCCTGTGATAATGACAGGCGAACCCGGATGTTCGTCAGTATTCAATTCAAGTTTCGGAGTTCAGCCACCCAAGAACCATGAAGGGTGGCGAGGGTTGTGGCTGTTCAAGGACATCTGCGGCGCGGATGCCGCAATTGAGCTTACAGGGATGTGCTCACAGCGCGCCTCGAACAGCTGCAACCCCCGCCGGCCAGTGCCCCGAACTCCGAAACTTGAGTATTCAAAAGGTTACCCTCCATGGAAGCGGCTTGACTTCGGTTAAGGTAACCGAGAAACATGATCTGTTCCAATACCAACCCTTTGTGTCATATCACCACTGATAACCTGCAAATGCCATGATTTATTTTCGTCTGTTCTGCTACTGTTTCCTCATCTTCACCGTCTCTTTCAGCAACGGCGTACTGGCCGATACATATGAGTACGACCCTGAACTAGGAGAAGAGATCAATGAACTTTGTGCCGGCTGCCACGGTGAGTTTGGCCAGGGTGGAAAAGATGGGGAATACCCCCGTCTGGCCGGCATGCCTGCCGCCTTCCTGGCCACCCAGCTGCATCTGTTCCGTGATCGCAAGCGGCCCAACCTGGCAATGGTGGAGTATATCGATGAACGGCAGATGCCCGACTCCGATATCCTCGACGTCTCCCGCTATCTGTCGGAGATCAAGCTCAAGACAAAACTGCCCCCGGCAAACGAGAACGACCCGGGTTTCGATGCCTATGCCCGTCTGCTCGAATCGAAGAAACTGATGCAGATTCCCCGCGCCGAAGGAGATGTCGAGAAAGGCCGGAAACTCTATCGCAAAGAGTGCGCATCCTGTCATGGCAAGCAGGGTGAAGGGGACATCAAGGATGCCGTACCCCTGCTGGCCGGCCAGTACACCAACTATCTCTGGCGTCAGGTGAAAAAACTGCGTGACAAGATCCGCATCCACGACCCGGATGAGCCGGACGAAGAGCTGCTGTCAGACTTCACCGACACAGAGATACGTGACATCTTTGCCTACCTCTCCATCCTCGATGACTGAGGGGGGACAACTGCCCGACAGCAACCAGTCTGTTTACAGCTGGACGACCACTATCCCGCAAACCCCGAAACACATCTCTGACTCTGAATTGGGGCTGTCGCCGGTGGCTGAAGGGGGCAATTTGTCGGGGTCTCGGCGGCGGGGATGCCGCCGTGAAGCCCCCAGGGATGGGTTCACGGCGTCCCCGGCAGGTTGATCCTCTTGTCACCGGTCTCGATGACCCGATAATCGTGTGATTTGCCCCGGCACCATGGCCAAAAGTGGGGCAAATCACACACATCTCCCCACGCCCGCAAGATAGCGTTTCCCAATTGCGTTTCGTCAATGTCGCGCCGGCCTCCTGATCGAAGAATGGACCCGCATCACAAACAATCCATCAGGAGTGAGATCATGAGTGAGCAGAGCAAGATGGGACGTCGCAGCGCATTGCGGATGCTGGCCGGTGCCGGCATCGCCGGTTTCAGCAGCATTGCCCTGGCAGCCAGTCAGAAGGGTGTGGGCGCCATGATACCCGGCAAGGGCTGGGTCACCTCCAGCGGCCAGAAGTGCGAAGGCGACGGCACCCCGCTGCAGTTCATCCCCAAGACGCCCCCGGATGACAATCCGCTGCAGGACGAACTGAAGAAATACCCCCGCTGCCCCTACTGCGGCATGAGCCGGACCAAGTGGCATCACAGCCGTCATCTGGTGCAGTATGACGATGGGCTGGTGGATGGCACCTGCTCCATCCACTGCCTGGCCATCAGCCTCTCCCTCAACATCGACCGCGGCCCGAAGGCGATCTACGCCGCCGATTTTGCCGCCGACAGCAAGATCAAGCCCCTGGTGGAAGTGGACAAGGCCACCTACCTGGTTGGCTCCAGCCTGCGCGGCACCATGACCAGCAACAGTAAGATGGCGTTCGCCTCGAAGAAGGCGGCGGAGCTCTATCAGGAGCGCAATGGCGGCGACCTGGCCGATTTCGACAAGGCCCTCACCCTGGCCTATGTCGGCATGGCCAAGGACACCCTGGGCATCCGCAAGCGCCGGGCCGAACGGCGGCGCAAGATGATGCAGAAGATGATGAAAAAGGGCTGAACGGGGACACCGGGTCCAGTGACCCGGGTCTGATTTCATCCACCAAGCGACTGAAAATCCTATGCGACATCTGCTGTTGAGCCTATTGCTGCTGCACGCCTCTGTGCTGTGGGCAGCGCCCCTGGACCTGCCCAAACCAGGCCCCAGAGACACCTGCCCGGTGTGTGGCATGTTCGTGGCGAAATACCCGGAATGGGTGGCCACGGTACTGTACAAGGATGGCCATACCCACCATTTCGATGGCGCCAAGGACCTGTTCAAGTATCTGCTGGACATGCCTAAATGGGCGCCCGGGCACGAAAAAGAGGATATCGGCACGATCGGCGTCACCGAGTATTACGGACTGACCCGCATCGATGCCCACGCCGCCTGGTACGTGATCGGCTCGGATGTGCTGGGCCCCATGGGCCATGAACTGGTGCCACTGGAGACGAAAGAGGATGCAGAGGAGTTCCTGCGCGACCACCAGGGCAAACGCATCCTGCGGTTCCAGGACATCACTGGATCGCTGTTGCAAGGGCTGGATCAGGGCCGCTTCTGAGCGACCTCAATTCCGACATGCGCAAATCAGCCATCAGCTTCGTCTTTCTCGGCGGCCTCGGCAGCCTGCTGCTAGTGAGCGCCATGGACAGCCATCTCCGCAACCGCCTGGCGGCACCGCGCATCGAACTGATGCGGCATCAGGTGGCACTGTTCGAACTGACTGACCTGAGCCTGTTCACCGAGGCGCGCTACAGCCGCCACCTGACCCAGGCCGACCTCCACACCCCGTTCCAGGACCATCCCATGGCCCTGGAGCACTTCCCCAGCGGCTCCCTGGTCGCGCCACCAAGGATATTGAGGACGGGCCGGTGAAACTGCTCCTGCGCAAACAGCAGTATCTGATCGACTTCACCCTCTCTTCCCTACAGCGACGGCTGGGCAAGAACCTGGGGCTGTTGCTGGTCTATAGCCTGATCGTGTTTCTGCTCGCCTCCGTGATGCTGTTCACCAATGCCCTGCGCAGCGAGGCACGGCTGGTACTGGCCGACTCACCGGAGATCATTCTGCAGCGCATGGTGGCGGGGCGCCACGACCTGATACCCGGCGCCTACCTGGAGCGAATGGGACGCATCCGCGGCGTGATCGGCCGCCACGGCCGCCTGTGGGGCTACTTCTACGATCCTGCAGTACAGGCCAACTACACCCTGATGGTCCCGCGTGACCGGGAGCTGCAGGGGGACGAAGTGGTGATCGGGGCCGGCATCGCCCGCACCCGCGGCTTGGCCGAGGGTGACTTCTTCAGCTTCCGTTCCACTGCGGGCGAGGCCTTCACCTTTCGCGTAAAAGCAATCCTGGCAGCAGAGTCCGAGCTGGTGAGCAGCGATTTGATCCTGATCCCGGAGGAGCGTTTCCGTGCCTTTTTCGGCATCCCCGACGGCTATTACACCGACCTGGTACTGAAGGTCAGAAACCCCCGTGAATTACGCAAGGTGGCGGAGAAGCTGACCCTGCGTCTGCCCGACACCCGGCCAATCCTGCGCGACGAGATCATTCGCACCTACGATGCCATCTTCAGCTGGCGCCAGGGCATCGTCTTCGTGCTGCTGGCCGGCGCCATCCTCGCCTTCGTCATCTTCGCCTGGGACAAGGCCTCCGGCCTGAGTGCCGAGGAGCGCAAGGAGATCGGCATCCTGAAGGCGATCGGCTGGGAGACCTCGGACGTAATCCACATGAAGTTCTGGGAAGGCGCCCTGATCTCCCTGTCTGCCTTCCTGCTTGGCTATCTGGCCGCCTATCTGCACGTCTTCTACGCCTCGGCCAGCCTGTTCGAGCCGGTGCTGAAGGGCTGGTCTGTGCTCTATCCCGCCTTCCAACCCGTCCCACGGGTGGACGGGCTGCAACTGGCCACGCTTTTTTTCTTCACGGTCTTTCCCTATACCGCTGCCACCATCGTTCCGATCTGGCGGGCGGCGATCACCGACCCGGATCAGGTGATGCGATGAAACCGATCCGGCTGCAACAGATCAAAAAGGCCTTCAACCAGGGGCGCCCCAACGAGTTCTGGGCCATCCGGGGAATCGACCTGACCATCGAGCCGCACCAGGCAACGGTATTGAAAGGGCCGAGCGGCTCCGGCAAGACCACCCTGCTATCCATGATCGGTTGCCTCTCCCGCCCCACTTCCGGGCGCATCCTGCTGGGAGATGAGCTGCTGTCCGGACTGCCGGAACGGTTCATGACCGAGATCCGGCGCAGCACCTTCGGCTTCATCTTCCAGCAGTTCAACCTGATCAAGGGGCTGACCGCACTGGAAAATGTGATGTTGCCGGCCTACCCCCTGGGCGCCGATTACAAACGGCTCACCGCCCGGGCAAACGAACTGCTCGAACAGTTTGGTATCGCCGACAAGGCCAGCTCGAAGGTGGAGTGGCTGTCCGGCGGTGAAGCCCAGCGCTGCGCCATCTGCCGCGCCCTGATCAACGATCCGGAAATACTGATCGCCGACGAGCCCACAGCCAATCTGGACAGCAAGCTTTCCCTGGATTTCATGGAGATCGTTGCCGGGTTGAAGCAGAGTGGCAGGACCATTCTGCTCACCAGCCACGATCCGGTGGTGTTCGACGCACCAGTGATCGACCGGGTGGTGGAAATCCACGACGGCCTGCTGGCGGATTGAGCCATGTTGCTGAATCCATCCATCCTGGCCCTGATCATCGTCTCCGGCATGGTCGCCGGCATGATCCTGCTGGCGGCTGGCTTTGGCCTGCAGGTGATGCGTCACTGGGACATCCATAGTGGCAGCGAGTTGCAGCTGCGCATGGAGCGGCGCACCTACCTGATCTCCACCCTGGTTGCCTTCAGCTTTTTGGCCGAGCTGATCTCTCTACTGCTGTTCATCTACAATGCGGAACAGATGTCATCCCAGTTCGTCGGGGCCATGTGCGCCACCGGGGTGCTCAATGTCGATCCCTGGGGCTGGCCAACCCTCTACCTGAAGATCGCCATCTTCTTTCTCGGCGCCATCTGGCTGACCATCAATCATGTGGACAACGAGGCCCGGGACTATCCCCTGGTGCGGGTGAAATACGGCCTGCTGCTGCTGATCCTGCCGTTGGTGGTGGCGGAGGCGGTGGTCCAGGTGACTTTTTTCCTGCAGATGGACCCTAATATCATCACCTCCTGCTGCGGCTCTCTATTCAGCCCGGAGGGTCAGGGAGTGGCCGCCGAACTCTCCGGCGTCGAGCCGGACACTGCCCTGGGACTACTGATCGGCAGCGGCCTGCTCACTCTGTTCATCGGCATCTGGTACCTGCGCCGGCGCCAGGGTGGCATCCTGTTCGCCATCAGCAGCCTGGGCGCCTTTCTGGTCGCCCTGCTGGCCATCGTCTCCTGCATCGCCCTCTACATCTACGAGCATCCACACCACCACTGCCCCTTCTGCATCCTCAAGGGGGGACACGATTTCATGGGCTACTATCTCTACATCCCCCTGTTCATCGCCACCGCCCTGGCCCTGGGTGCCGGAGCCATCTCACCATTCCGCCGGATCCCCAGCCTGCGCCACGTCATTCCCCGGGAGAGCCGCCGCTACATCCTGCTCTCCATGGCCGGCATGCTGCTGTTCTACGCTGTCGCGGCCGGGGCCATCCTTCGTTCCAACCTGACCATGAGCGGTGTCTGGTGGTGAGCCACCAGCCCGGAGGGCCATTGACATGCCGAAGAGAACACCACAGCCAACTCACCATATGCTGCAGTCGCCACCGCTTCTCACCAGCCGCAACAGGCTGTTTCCCCTGTTGATATGCCTGCTCCTGCTGCTATCGGCATGTGCCGATGAGACAACACAGCTGAGCAACGGCCAGCCGGCACCCGGCTTCAGTCTCGCCCGGCTGGACGGCGGCAGCGTCCGGTTCCCTGAGGATCTTGCCGGCAAGGTGGTGGCAATCCGCTTCTGGGCTGACTGGTGCCCCTTCTGCGAGGGGGAGATGAAGGCCCTGGAACCGGTATACCGGCGCTACGAGAAGCAGGGGCTGGTGATCCTGGCGGTCAATGTGCGTCAAGACCGGGAAACCGCACGCCGCTTTATCGAAAAACTGGGCATCAGCTACGACACCCTGCTGGATGAGGAGGGAGAGGTAGCCCGCACCTACGGCGTGATGGGCCTGCCGACCACCTTTTTCGTCGATCGCAAGGGGGTGCTGCACAGCCGCATTCTGGGCGAATCCACTCCTGAGGTGTTCGAGAAGATCATCCAGGAAATACTTTAAGGACCTGATCAATTCATGATGATTCAGCGATGCCTACGAATGCAGCTGAGTAGTTACAGATGAACCAAGGATTCAGTTACAGCCTCGCCTTCGCCACTGGCATCATGGGGGCGTTTCACTGCCTGGGGATGTGTGGCGGCCTGGCCGGCGGCTATTTCGCCGGTCACGGATGGCGGCGCAAGCTGCTGCCCCATCTGCTCTACCACGGCAGCCGCATCGGCATCTATGTGCTGCTCGGGGTGACCGGGGCCCTGCTCGGCCGGGTGGTGGCCCAGACCGGCATCGTCGGCAAGAGCCAGGGCCTGCTGATGATTCTGGCCGGCGCCCTGATCATGCTCATCGGCCTCGGTCTGACCGGCATCATTCCCTGGTGGCGGCGCGACTGCAGCGACAGCGGCTGCCGGGTGGTCAGGTTCGAGGAGCATCCACGTAGCGCCAGACTGCTGCCCGGATTGGCCGGCCTGTTCAACGGCCTCGTCCCCTGCAGCCTGGTGTTCTCGGTATCACTGAAGGCTGCCGCCACCGCTGACCCGCTGCAATCGGCCCTGCTGATGCTCTTCTTCGGTCTCGGCACCCTGCCCACCATGGGGCTGGTCACCACCCTTGGCGCTGCCGTGGGCAGCTGGCGGAAGGCCCCGTTCGACAGGTTGACCGGGTTGCTGGTATTTCTGCTCGGCGGCTGGACCCTGTATGAGGGTCTGGTGTTCTATGACATCATGCGCGGACTGGCCAACTGACTCAGAATCGATGGCGGTGGCACCTGCCCGCTCCGGCGGCCCTGATCGATGGCCCCCATCTTCACCTGCCTGCCTCCGACAACGGGCGATTCTCTGTTAGGATACGGGTTGAATCAGCAATGACCGTCAGGAACCATGCGTATCTACATGCAGACCCAGTATTCGCCGGAGCAGCCGCTCCGCTTCTACCACCTGCACCTGCAGCCCGATCTGCTTGGTGGGTGGAAGCTGATTCGCGAATCCGGTATCCAGGGGCGGCGCGGTCAGGTGACCCAGGAATATTTCGAGCACTGGGACGATGCCGAGCGCACGCTGATCAGACGGCGTGATGCGCAGCTCAAACGGGGGTTCCGGGTAGTATTCAAAGAAGGGGCGCCGCAGCAGACGGGATGATACCCCCGTCCACGCTCACGGCCTCCCTTACCGGCAAGCCGGCCGCTGAACCATTCGCACCCACGGCTTGGACGCCATGGGCAGGTTCTTACTGCTGGATCGCTTCGATGAACTTGCTGAGTTCGATCACGGTATTGAACTTGAGGTTCTCGGTGAACACCGGCATGTTCCGCGCCTGTCCCTCACCCACCTCGTGGCGACCATCGACGGCACGAAAAACCCGTTCCTGAACAGTCATGCCCGCCGGCGTGGTCTGCTTCAGCCGCGTCAGGTCGGCCGGCTGGATCTTCAGGATCTTGGCCAGGGGGCCGTTACCGTCCGCCTCGATGCCATGACAGTTGACACAAAAGATCCGGAAGTGGGCGGCTCCCTTCTCGATCACCTCCTGATCCGCGCCTGCAACCGCACCACCTGACAGCCCCAATCCCAAAACCAGTACAACGGAAGCCATCACCACTACACGCTTTTTCGACATTACGCTCACCCGCCATCAGATCATGGGGAATATCCCGCTCATCAAGCATTCTCAACCTTTATTCTGGACAGGTCCAAGTGAAAAGGTTGAGGCATTGATCTCCATCAATAACCCCGATGTCATGGCGCATGGGTGCTGCGGTGCTTGCGCAGCTTGCACAGAAAAAAACCATCCATGCCAGCATTTGGCAAGATGCGCACCGCTCGCTCAAGTGCAACATCCAATGGCTTTTCCTGCCAGTGGGTCAATCCCTTCTGCAGGTTTTCCAGGGGCAACTCAACCGGCTCCACCGACAACGCCTCTCCGTAACGGCGCAGTTGACTGTTCACCACCAGCTCATTCTCTTCCGGGGAAAACGAACAGGTGCAATAGACCAGGCAGCCCCCGGGCTTGAGACTGCGGATAGCGGAGTCCAGCAGCCTCTTCTGCTTGCGCGCTGCCTCTTTTACCTTCTTTGGCCCCCAGTGGGACCAACTGCCGGGATCGGAGGTACGAAAGCGGGCCTCCGAAGAGCAGGGAGCATCCAGCAGGACCCGGTCGAAGCGCTCAGGGACCTTGGCACCCACCGCCCGCCCATCCATCAGATAGCCCTTCACCATGGTTGCACCGTGCCGCTCGAGGTTGGCCCGCATACGAAAAAAGCGCCCCTTCACCGATTCCACCGCAGACAACTGCCCCCGGTTCTCCATCATCGCCGCCAGTTGCAGGGTCTTGCCCCCTGGTGCTGCGGCCAGATCCAGCACCACCTCTTCCGGCCGTGGATCCAGCACCATGGGCGCCAGCATGGAGGAGAGGTTTTGAATATAGAGCCGGCCCTCATGAAAGGCTGGCGAATCGGTGAGCATACGCCGCTGATGGTGAGGAATCAGATAAGTACCGCCACGCCACGCTACAGGTTGCAATTGGAACCCCTGAGCCTGTAATTCGGCCTGCAGGGTCTGGTCTGTCTCCTTCAGCGTATTGACACGAAAGCTGGTGGGGCTGGTCAGGGAAAAACTTTCGACACAACGCTCAAACCAGGCCTCGGGCACGATCTGCCGCAGACGCTGCAGGAAGAGATCCGGGAGAGGAGTATGGGGGGCTTGCACGTTTGGAAACCAATATCAGGCGGGATGATGCAGTGGATTCAACCATAGTTCCGGCCTGCCCTGCCTCTGGCGATGACCGGGTGGTGGATAATGTTCCGTAGAACTGCAGGAGCGGTGCCCCGCCGCAAATGAGTCGGCGACTATTCGCGGCGGGACGCCGCTCCTGCAGCGCATATAGACACAATACGTGGCAGGATTACTTCTGCATGTTCATGTTGCCCATGTCATGCTTCATCTGGCCCATGTTGTGCTGCATGCCCCCCATATCGCGCTTCATCATCTTCATCTGCAGCTTCTGCACCGGGGCATTGACCGTGGTGCGGCTGCCGTCCTTGAACACCAGCGTCAATTTCACCTCTTGCCCCGGCTTCAACTGCTGCTTGAGGCCGATCAGCATCACATGCAGGCCGCCGGGCTGAAGCTTGGTCACCTTGCCGGCAGGCACGTCGATCTTTGGCACCCGGCGCATCTGCATCATCCCATCCTTGTTGATATGGGTGTGCAGTTCCACCACCTTGGCAGCCGGACTCTCTGCATCCACCAGCACATGATCAGTGGAAGAGTTGTTGGTCAGGGTCAGAAACGAGGCGCTGTTAGGTTGCCCCGGGGGCACCGCACGGGCGTATGCTCCGGAAACCGCCACATCATCGGCAGCCTTTCCCGCCACCACGGCCCCACTCAACATCATGCCGATCACACCGGCGGTCATTACAATGGTATGCAACTTCATACTCAGTTCCTCATAGGTAGAGTGACGAAAAACAAAAAACAGGGCAACTATTCAGCTGTATTCGTGGGCATCGCAGCTAGCGGGTATTACTGAATTCTCTTGGCGCACACCCCGCGGCGTATCGAAAAGCACTGAAAAGTCACAAAAACTATTGCTGCAGCCACTTCCTCAATGTGGCAAGGATCTTCTCCGGTGCGGTTCCGTGGTGAATCGTATCCACCAACCGGCCCTTCTTATCCACCACATAGAGATCGGCGGAATGATCCACCAGATAGCCGGCCGCCGAGTCCTGTTTCACCACCCGATAGGCGGCACCATACTGGGCTGCCACCCGCTTCAGGGTCTCGGGGTCACCGGTGACCCCGAGGATCGAGGGGTGAAAATAGCTGCCATATTCCTTCAGGCGCTGGAGATCGTCCCGCTCCGGGTCGACACTGATGAACAGGGCCTGAAAACGGGACAATTCTTCTGCGGTGAGTTCATTCAGGGCGGCACTCAACAGGCTTAGACTGGTAGGGCAGACATCAGGACACCAAGTGTAGCCAAAGTAAATCACCACCACCTTGCCGCGCAGATCCTGCAGGGCCACCGGCCCATCCTGGGATTGCAGGGTGAAATCGCCACCCTGGGGCGCGGGGGCTACAGCGACGGTGGTCCTCTCCTGCGTCATCGGCTGCCAAGACAACAACAGCCACAGCAGCACGCCACCGAGAAGCAGAATCAAAGAAATAAGATATGACCGCTTCATCATCTCATTTCCCTGGCAGGGTTATGCCGGGTTTTACCGTAATGAAACGGAAAGGGGCCGCGACCAGGCCGCTATCGGTCCGCACCAGGACACGTGCCTCCCACTCCATCGCATCACGTACGCAGACCGGAATAATCGCCTGGCCTTCGAAATGACCGTCATCCAACTTGCCGAGCTTGGGGCGGTTGTAACCCATGTTCATGTCCACGCCCTGTAGATCCACTTCCACTTCCCGGGCGTCGATCCCTTCCACGTCGACCTGGAACTTCAGCGGCTTGATCACGGGAATCTCCCGCGGAACGATACCGAAACGGATCTTCCCCCCATCCGGGAGAAGACCGGTACATGGGCCGGCGCGCAAGTCACAAGCAGGATCCAGCGGCGCAACCGCGCTCAGCTCTGGATTCAACAGTGGCCAGACCTTATAGGCGGCAACGGCGGCCACTGCCAGAAACAGCAGGCCTGCCAGCCACCACAGTGTTGAATTGGTATTCGGCACGAGGCACCTCTAACAGATAGATCGGCCATGCTAATGGAGAGGCCGGATAAGTACAATTGACAACCATCAAGAGAGACCGAACAAGGGGGAAAAGCTCCTCGCGGGAAAATGAAAATGGGGCATATGCCGCAGTAATGAGGGAAATGCCCCACCTGCTGTCAATATATGTTTATAGCAATCAGTCCATAGTACCGCCCACCCCCCTCTGCTACAGTGCAAGAAACTCCATGGTTTGTAATCTGGCAAAGTACAATTAAGATAACGCCTTTTCGCCGGCTACGCCGGAGCACCAGGGGCCACATGCCGTGAAGCTTAGCCTGCAACAGTTCAAGCATTGGAAACACAGAAACATCACCCTGCTGGGCATGTCCGGCGTGGGCAAGACCTATCTCGCCTCACTGCTGCGGCAGCACAACTGGTTTCATTACTCCGTCGATTATCGGATCGGTACCCGTTATCTGGACGAAGAGATCATGGACCTGATCAAGCAGCAGGCGATGCAGGTGCCATTCCTGCGTGATCTGTTACGCAAGGACTGGATCTATATCCGCAACAATATCAAGGTGGATGATCTGGGACCGGTCCTCAGCTTCGTCGGCAAGCTGGGCAACCCGGAGCTGTCCGGTGTCCCTCTGGGGGAGTTCATGCACCGTCAGGCCCTCTACCGGGCGGCGGAGATCAAGGCCATCGGTGACATCCCGCTGTTCATAGACAAGGCCCAGAAGATCTACGGCTACCGCCATTTCGTCAATGACGTGGCCGGCAGCCTGTGTGATCTGGAAGATCCCACGGTCATCGATCAACTGGCACGCCACACCCTGATCATCTATATCCAGGTAACCGAGCCGGAGGAGGAGGCAGAACTGATCCGACGCGCCCAGACCGCCCCCAAACCGCTCTACTTTCGCCCTGAATTCCTGCAGCAGGAACTGGCCGTCTACCTGCGAGAGCAGGGCTTTGAGTATGCTGCGGAAATGGACCCGGACGAATTCACCCGATGGATCTTCCCGCGTCTGTTTGCCGCACGAAAACCCCGCTATCAGGCCATTGCCGGCCCCCATGGCTATACTGTCACTTCCCGCGAGGTAAGCCAGGTGAGAGACGAGACCGATTTCATCGAGATGGTCGAGCGGGCCATCAGCAGAACCCAGGGAGAGTAAACCGATATGCCACTGGTATCCCATAACGATCTCCCCACCTTCGAGCGCCTGCGCCGCGAGGGGCAGACCATTCTCGAGCCCGGTCGCGCCCTTCATCAACATATCCGCGAGTTGCATATCGGCCTGTTGAACATGATGCCGGATGCAGCCCTGCAGCCCACTGAACGGCAGTTCTTCCGTCTGGTAGGGGAAAGCAACCCGATCGCCCAGTTCTACGTGCATCCGTTTACGCTGAATGAGCTGGAAAGAGGGGAGCATGCACGCGCCCACATCGACCGCTATTACGATACTTTCGAGCAGTTACAGCAGGACGGCCTGGATGCCTTGATCATCACCGGCGCTGCCCCGACCCACCCTGAACTCTCGCAGGAGCCGTTTTGGGACCCCTTGCGCAAGGTGATCGAATGGGCCAGCGAGAACGTCACCTCCACTCTCTGCTCCTGCCTCACCACCCATGCCGTGCTGGAGGCGTTCCACCAGCAGAAGCGGAAACCCTTGGGCTTCAAGCGCTGGGGCGTCTACAAGCACCGGGTGGTGGATCGCACCCATCCCCTGGTGCATGACGTCAACACCCTGTCCGATGTGCCCCACTCCCGCCACAACGAGATCACCCGTGAGCAGTTCGAACAGGCAGGCCTGCATATCCTGATGGAGAGCGATGAGGCCGGCGTGCACCTGGCCGTCAGTCAGGACCGGATACGCATGGTCTATTTCCAGGGGCATCCGGAATACGACACCATCAGCCTGGCCAAGGAGTACAAGCGCGAGGTGATCCGCTATGCACACCGGGAGCGTCTGGACTATCCGCCATTTCCGGAGAACTTCTTCCTGCAGCGGGAGCAGGCCATTCTGGATGAATACCGGCTACGTCTGCAGCAGGCGATGAAGAGAGGCGAACCGATGCCGGAGTTTCCTGACCGGCTGATAACCCCACGGCTGAACAACACCTGGCACGACACCGCCGAAGGCATCATCGCCAACTGGATCGGCACCGTCTACCAGCTGACCCATCAAGAGCGCAAGCGCCCGTTCATGGACGGTATCGATCCAAGAGACCCATTAGGGCTTGGACTGACTTGAGCAGGTGGTGGATGCGCTTCGCTTATCCACCCTATATCAGCATCAGGAAATCCCGGTGACCGTAGGGGGGGACAAGGCCCGCAGGGCCGCATCCACCGATCTCGGTCATCTCAGGGCAGATCGCTGCGCTTGAAGAGAAAGTAGCCCACAGCCGCACACGCCGTGCCCAGCAGCACCGGGTAGATGAGAGCGTAGGCGATGTAGCCCGTCTGGCCGAAGTTATCCAGGATCACGTAAGCAGCCGGCCCGAGCAGTACCAGCTGGGGATCGAACAGCATCATGCTTGCGGTGCGAAACACCTGCATCGGATTGGCCAGGGCGATGGCGATCACCGAATCCGGCGGCAGTTGCTCCTGAATCAGCACCCCCAGCAGAATCAGGTCGAGAAACAGCAGCAGGGTCAGCCAGGTTACGAACGCGGCCCCCTGCGCCACATCGGCCGAGCGGGCCAGGGTGGATATCAACATGCCGATACCGAGAAAACACCAGGCCAAGGCCATCAGCAGGCCGGTGTAATAGATCAGCAGGGTCCAAGGCACCTCCACCCCCTTGATCAATCCCCAGGCCATGGCACCGATCATGGCCAGAAACACCGGCAGGAACACCATCAGGAAGCGACCGACGATCTTACCCCAATACCAGGCACTGAGGCTGATCGGGAGGGAGAGCAGATACTCGAACACGCCCGCCTCCCGATCCCCCGCCACGGAACGTACGGTGGTGATCAGCACGAAGATGGGCAGAATGGCCATGGAGAGCTGAATATAGGTCAACAACAGCCGGGAAAGGCCGGTAAATCCCATGATCCGGGACTCCGCCAGGCCGTATGCGAACAGCAGCACCACGATACCGCCAAACACCATCGAATAGACCATGAACCAACGGGCCCGCAGGGATTCGACGATATCGGCATAGGCGTTAAGCCAAAGATGTTTCATAGCATTATTATCTTTCGTTGGTTGTTTCCAAGGGGCCGGATACGGCGTCAAATTCGATCTGTGTCGCGGTGCGAACCCCCGTCACTTCGATCGGATTTGACTCCGACCCCTATGAGATTATTTTTTCCCGGCCGCTTCGCGTCGGGCCGCCTGCTCACGCAACCGGTCCAACAGCTGGACACCATGGGCGTTGAAGCGCTCTTCGACTTCATGGATACGCTGTATCGCCTGCTCGAAGCTCATGCCATCGGCAGCATGCTCGGCCTGGGCACCCAAGCCATATTCCATCGGCGTCACCTTACCTTCCACATAGGTGGCAGAACGGGCATCGATCCATTTACCGTCCCGGTAATCCTTCACCCACAACTCCGTCTTTGGATCATCCGCCCAGGCCTTCCCCTCTTTTTCCAGCCAAAGAACGGCGCAGCCGATATCATCGAAATAGTAGACACGGGAGCGCTTGCCTTCGGGATGCACTCGTATCTCCGCAGAGTAGTGGCGATCACTCAGCACCATGCGGCAACGCTCACAGGCCACGCGGTCCCACTTCACCTCCGCCGGACCTGTACCGGGATCACCGGAGCAGCCGAAGAGAAGAGCCGTCAGCAGAATCGACAACCACAGGGCGAATGGGCGCAGCATGTCAGGCCGCCTCAGCTTCCTTGGACTCATCCATGTGAATGCTGCCCATCAACGCCGCATAACGGGAAAGGATGCCGAGAAAACGCAGCCGGTCGGGGCCCGCGACGTAACCCTCCCACTGCAATCCGTCGGCATCGCCTTGGAAGCCCCAATCGGCGATCGCCTTGGCAAAAGCCGCTTCCGGCCGGATCAGGGTCAGCCGGCAATGCAGCCGGCTGGAGAGATCGACCAGGTCGGCGACACGGTCGTCCAGCACCACATTACCCTGATCCATCTCCACCACCCGGTTGACCAGGGTCGCCACCTCGTCCAGGCGGTGACTGGAGATGAGCATGGCCGCTGTCTCCTGTTTCTCTGCCAGCAGTTGAAAAAAGATGTGCCGCGCCTCCGGATCCAGATTGGCCGCGGGTTCATCCATCACCAACAGCTCACTGTCACGCCCCAGGGCGATAGCGATCAGTAATTTCTGTTTCTGCCCGCCTGACAACTTCACGAACGGCTGCTTGCGGAACCGTTCGACACTGAAACCAAGCCGCTCAGCCACCGTCTCCATACGCAACGGATCGGCATTGCAAAGACTGGCTGCAAAACGAACCAGCTGCCCCACGGGCATCTTCAATGGCGGTGGAAGTTGCGGCACGAAGCCCACTTTCGACAACACCTCACGCCGGTGATCACGTGGGGCCAGACCATCCACCAGAACCTGGCCGTCGCAGGTATATTCCCCCAGCAGACAGCGGATCAGGGTGGTCTTGCCGGCGCCATTGGAACCCACCAGTGCCACCCGATGCCCCCGTTCGATAGTCAGGCTGACGCCTTTCAGTACTTCATTGCGCTTGAAGCGCTTGGTCACGCGTTTGAATTCGATCATATGTCATAGAGGCGGCAGCACCACCTGTGTTCGTTTCCGATGAGTTGATTACTAAGTGGCCGGCATCACGTCATCCAGGCATGTTTATGTCTAACGCACAGTAGCTTCATAGCGTGACTCCTCCCTGAAGTGAGCGAAGCGTATCCATCAGCCACCTGCTGGAAGCGATCCAGCGGGCCTTACCCATCCAACGACCTGTCATGAAAGCGCCAGACTCCAGTGAAAGCCCCGTCACAAATGCTTATCCAGACCCTTGACGATAAAATCAAGAGAGCCCGTAGGGCAGACATCCACACACAACCCGCAACGGGTACAGTCGGAACCAATGTCAGAATCGATTTGGCGAGCCCGCCCACGGATCGTCACATCGAGCACATGGGGCACCAGGCAGACCTTGCGACAATCACCTTCATGGTGACACGCCTGCATATTGTACTTCACCCTGAGTGGGGACAATAAGCCCACGACACCATAGGTGACACCAATTGGGCAGACATAGCGGCACCAGGCCCGGCGTGAGTAGAAAATCTCGAACAGCAGCAGGAATCCGATCCACAGCAACGCGACGCCTGGCCCGTAGATCAGGGCACGACTGAGAATACCGGTGGGCGAGATGGTCTCGAACACCGTATAACCGGTAATCAGCGCCAATAGAGCGAATATAAGATAGAAAACGGCACGCACCTTGCGGTTGAAAGTGTGGTTCTTCACGATCCGCTTCTTCACCAGCCACAGGTGCAGATACTCGGCCCATTCAGCCAGCAGGTGATAAGGGCATACCCAGGAACAGAAAGTGCGTCCACCCAGCAGTACCCAAAGCACGAACACGGTTACCGTACCGATGACCAGATTCAGCACCACATGCTTGAACGCCAGCATCACTTGTAATGCAGAATTGAGATCAGCCAAGTGGAAGCCGACGAAACGGGAGGCGGTCAAGGCTCCCTCCAGCAACTGCACATCGAAATAATAGGAAACGACGAACAGCAGATTGACCGCGATCAGCGTGGCCCACCGGCGCCGCTGCCATTTGTTGCAGCAGCCCTTCTTATGTTCATCCCGAGCCTTTTCCAATGCCGCTTTGGTCAGGCGGGTCTTGCGTTTCTCCTTGTAAGCATCGGTAACCTCAGCCGAGCACTGATGGGGTTCCGGTTTGCTTGGCGCTGCACCAAACAGCTGCCTCATGGATTCAACGATGTATCCCATATCGAAATCAATTCCTGATCAATGATTCAAACCGTCGGCTCAATTCGTAGCCTGAGCGTAACTATTCAGCACAAACCCAGAACAGCCGCAAACTCGCTGATGGTGGCTGTTTCTGGAGTAAACATCGGCGGGAAAGATGTCACCGTCGAGCTTACAAGGATGTATTCACAGCGTTTTCCGGAAGAAATAGCCAGATATCAGAGACGCCTCCGGTAAGGGCGGAATAGTCACGGACCGTACGGATCATGTGACTCTGCTGAGCCCCTTGATATCGAACTTGAGCGCCGAGGCCGGACATATATCCACACACATGCCGCAACGTGTGCAGTCGGCACCGATGGGCACAGAGGTATCCTTTGCATGGCCCATGATAGTCGCGTCGAGCACATGAGGCACCAGGCATACGGTACGGCAATCCCCGCCGAACAGACAGGCGTCCGGCGAGTAGACCACACGCAACGGCGACAGGGAGCCGACCATACCGTAGGTCATACCAATCGGACAGACATAGCGGCACCATGCACGGCGTGAAACGAACACCTCGAACAGCAACAGAAACCCCACCCACAAAAGGGCTACTCCGGGACCATATATCAATGCCCGGCTAAGGATTCCAGTGGGCGAAATAGTTTCAAAAATGGTATATCCAGTGGCAAAGGTCAATAGCACGAAAATCACATAAAAGAGCGTGCGCACCCCGCGATGGAAGCTGTAGCCCTTGATGATCTTCTTAGAGACCAGCCACAGATGCAGCCGCTCGGCCCACTCCGATAACAGATGATAGGGACAGACCCAGGAACAGAAGGTGCGTCCACCCAGCAGCAGCCAGAGCACGAATACCGTCACCGTACCGATGATGAGATTGAGCACCACATGCTTGAACGCCAGCATCACCTGCAGCGCAGAGTTGAGATCGGCCATATGGAAACCGACGAAGCGGGAGGCAGTAAGCGCCCCTTCCAGCAGCTGCACGTCAAAATGGTATGAGATGACAAACAGCAGGTTGACCGTGAGCAGCACCATCCAGCGGCGCCTCAACCAGCGGCTGGCCTCGCCCTTCTCCCGGTTGGCCCGGCGTTTGGCCTCCAGCTCAGCCAGGGTGATCTTGTTTTTTTTCTTGTAGCGGTGGATCTCTTGAACTTCCGGTGAAATCTCATCCGCAGCAGGCTTGGTGGGCTCGCGTCCAAACAACTGGGCGAGGGATTCGGTGAAATAGCTCATCGCTCGATCCCTCTATGCCATATCCGTGATCTTTTCGATATCTATCACGATGGCTGGCGGTTCCGGTGGGCAGATCATTTCGCACACGCCACAGCCGACACAACCTTCCTTGATCACCGGCTGCATGCGCGTTACCCCGTCTCCGTTGTCGATCGGCTCCAGCGCAATGGCATGGACCGGCGGGCACTCGTGGCCGATCCGCTGGGCCACCAAGGCCTGATTGGCCTGATCCTGCTCCGCCTCCTGCTTGGCACAGTCGGCGATACGGATCTCGATCGGACACTGCCGCACACAGAGATCGCACAGTTCCAGGTCATAAGGATGGTCGGCCACTGGAATCGGATTCCAGCGATCCACCTCCTCATAGCGCAGCACGCCGGTGAAATCTGCACCACGGGCCTGCCCCTTGAACCCTTTGCCCTGTATCGCAAGGCACTTGGCCGGCTGCGCCAGCCGGGCGAAGCCCATGCGGGCATCGGCCGGAAAATCGAGTTCATGGGTCAGCGCACCGGTAGGACAGGCGAGCACACACTGCAGACCGTCGCAGGAGAAGTCGCACGCCTGATCGCGGGCATCGATATACGGGGTGCCGATGCCGAACCCTTCATCCAGATCCGACAGCTTGATCGCCTGCACGGGGCACACCTGGACACACTGGCCGCACTTGATACAGGAGGCGAGAAACCGCTGTTCATCCAGCGGTTCCTTGAGCGCTCCAGGTGGACGCAGCCGCAGGGACTTCCCCTGCACCACGGGCAGAAAACCAAGCAGGGAAAAGCCCACCACACCGGCCGCCATCACCGAGGTACGGATGAACTCACGCCGGTTCTGCTCCCGCCGTTTCGCCGACAGCGGCACCTTGCCCTTTTTGGCCGTTTTCTTTTCGTCACTCATAACCCAATTCTCTCCGTCTATCTATGCAGAGATTCACGAAGCGCCTTAAGCGCATCGAAGGAGCCTGGCCCACTGGTGGTCGGGCCATTGCTTGCGCCCGGTTGCGGCACGGTCTCTTCTTCGGCTGGCGGATGACCGCTCAGTTTTGCCAGTGCAACGTCCGCCTTCATCAGCGGCCGTTCATCCCTCAAAGTCAGATCCGGGTCAGAGAAGGGCGCCAGGCGCTCCAGGAAGTCCAACACCTCCAGCACCGGCGATCCCTTGAAGAAGCGCGCCGCCGGCACATCCATCCAGATACGGTCGGCATAGGCATACGACTCGTAGGGCGTGTCACCGATATCATCCTTGTCCAGGTCGAACCCCTGGTAATCATCCCAATAGTTGCCGCTCCATTCGTTACGGTTTGCCGTCTTGCCGCCAGCCACCACCACCTGGGTGATATTGCCTTCCATTACATTGCCCTTGAACTGATTGCCGGTCCAGTCATTGAGAAACTGGATGGCGACACCGCCGAAGGCAATCACATTGTTGTGGATCCTATTGATGGTATCCGGTTGATAGGGTGAGACATCCAGGTACATCCCGGTGGCACAGTTGAGGATGGTGTTACCGATGATCTCCACATCGGAGGTCTCCTTGAAGCCGATCCCCATGCCGGTGGGACCGCTGGCCCGGGCGATGTAATTGTCCTTCACCACCACCCCGTCGCTGTACATCAGGAAGATACCCACGGAATTATCTTCATAATGGTTGCCGATCACCTCGTTGTACTGGGAGTACATGAAGTGAAGGGAGTAGCGCCCACCTCGGGAGTCGTTACGGGCAATCAGGTTATCCTTGGAATACCAGACCACCATGTCCCTTGAATCACGGATCACATTGTCTGTGATCTTGTTGTTGAAGCTGTACCAGAGCCGGATGGAATCGCCCCGCACGCCCAGATCGAACGGCTTCGATGAGATCCGGTTGCGCTTGATGATATTGTTCTCCGCCTGCCCCAGATCGATGCCGAACAGGCAGTTGTCGATCACCAGATCCTTCAGCACGTTGAAGTTGCCACGCACCTGTACGCCGGAATCGATGTCGTTGTAGGACTCACCGGAATTGGTCAGCCGCAACCCCTGCAGAGAGACCCCGTCGCCGTCGATATAGACGACCGAACCTTTACCGCCGGCATCGATGGTCACCTTGCCATGGCCATCGATGGTGAGCGGCTTGTCGATGGTGACAGGACCAGCATAGGTACCTGGAGGAGGCTCGATGATATCGTTGGGGCTGGCTGCATCCACCAGGGCCTGCATTGACGGCAGGGTCTCCGCCCATCCAGGCGCAGGCATTGACGCAACGAACAGAAAAAGGCACAGAAACAGAACAGCGTGAAAGCGGGCATTGAAGCCTGCTTCCACGCCGTTCATCTCAGGGGCCATAATGGTGGCTCTTGGATTCATGCGCTGGAAGTCCTCTCGTTGCGGCACAACAGCCCCATACAACAGGACCTGATAGTCTCCTCCGGTCAGCCAGATTTGAACTGCTTTTTCCTGATCAGCGCCGCCACTGCCAGCACCAGGCTGAGCAGCACCATGATACCGAACCCTGTATCAGGATAGGAGTGGGTAGCGAACTGGGCTACCTTACCGTCGCCGAACACGGTGGGCATGAAGGGTTTCACGGTAAAGGCGCCCATGGCATTGAGGGTGTGCCCATACCACCAGAGCCAGGCCGAATAGTCGATGATGAAGAAGATGGGCAACGCCATGGGCACCGCCACCAGCAGCCAATAGAGCAATCCGCCGTTCTTGCGTGCGCCGAAGAGCAACAGCACCATGGCGCCCAGCAGGCCGACGAACACCACGTTGATGGCCAGCTTCAGGGTCTTGACCATGGGCTCGATCTCCTCCGGATTGTTGAAGTAACGCCCGAGGCTCTTACCATAGTGCCAGGCCATGATCTGATAGGTGCTGCCATTCCAGGGCTCTTCGACCATGCCTTTTTGACGGTCCCGCTCATAGTTCTGCTTCAGTTGCTCGATCAGGCGCTCCTTTCCGGACAACTCCTGCAGATCGGTCTCCGCCTGCTCCGCTTCACTGGGCACCTCGACCTTGATACCCGACTCCTCCAGGGATTGGCGCAACAGCGCGACGATACCGCCACCACCGCTTTCGCCTTCGTCCGCCTCTTCACCGCTCGCCTCCTGGTCCAGCGAGGTGACCAGGGCATTCACATAGCCCTCGTTTTCCAGGTAGAAACCGTCATCGGCGTAGACGGTCATATACATCCAGACCGCGATACCGGCAAAACCGACCCCGAGGATTGCCATGCGAATCTTCGGCTTGGTACACATGAAGCCAAGCAACATCACACCGAGAAAGACCAACAGGAACTGCGAGAATCCCCGCTCGATCGGCCCGCCGGCAGCGATGGGGTACATCCCCACATAGTGGTTGATGGTATCCATTTCATGGACGCAATCCAGGGCCACCGATTCGGAGATCTCCTGCTTCTCCACCTTCTTGCAGCCATTGAACACCCCGTTCATGTGGAATTCGATGCGCACACCATCCGGGAAGGCCTCTTCCGGATAGTTGGGGGCGGTCAACGAGACCCACCAAGTGGGCAGGATATAGATCCAGGCCAGCAGACCCAGAGCAATCAGGGTCAGGATGGCAACCAGCAGGGTTGGCTTGGTTTGGGCTGTCGCGTTCATGGTTGGATCGCCAATTGTACGGTTTCTGGTTTGCGCCTGCCGACGTCGCGGCAAGCGCAGTAAAGTTCAATTCAGAGAATTTTCAGCTCACACTGAGGCAGTGCAGCGCCATTTGGCGCCCTGCGGCGAACCACAGGGCGCCAAAGTCCCAGATCAATCGAAGTCCGGGTTCAGCCAATCCTTGGACGGTGCCAGGTCTTCCTTCGGCACCGGGATGCGCGAGACATAGTTGATCACCTGCTTCATGTCCGTATTGGAGAACTCGGCGATCTGCTTGACCATATCCGGGTTGGCGTTGCGGCGCTTGCCATCACGGATCCACTTGAACTGGCGCACCATGTATGCATAGTGCTGGCCCTGGATGCGGGGATAGAACTTCTCGTTGCTCCCCTCTCCGTTCTCTCCGTGGCAACGCACACAGTTATCCTTGTAGAGCTGTTTGCCCTTCTCGAATTCCGGCGTGCCCTCAGGCCATGGCCCTTTGCCGTTGTCCGGATTCATCGGCAGCGTGGAGATATAGCCTGCAACATCGGCCACCAGCTGGGCGGGCTTGATCTCCCCTTCGTGAAAACCGGCCACCGCCATGATCTGTTCGTCCAGGGCGAAGGGGTACATGGTGGGGTTATCCCGGTTCTTGGCGCGGATATCCGCCAACTGCTTGATCAGCACGTTCTTGTGCTGGCCGGCCAGCTGGGGAAAGGTGCCGTCCTTCAGGCCCCAGCCTTCGGTCAGATGACAGGCGGAGCAGACCTCGAATACAGCGATACCACGCTCCCGGTCGGGAACCAGATGCATCGCCTCGGTCTTCTCGCCGCCCTCCTTGTTCCAGTCCTTGATATCCTTGACGGGACCATCGGCAGCAGCATAGGCACCGCCCGCAATCGCCAGGCCAAGGGCCACGGCAGCAGTATTGAGCAACAGTTTCATTCTCATATCTCTCCTATCCCACAAACCTGGGATATCTGTCTGGTTCGAAAATTGACCAACCACCAAATTGCAGGGGCTGGCTGCGCCCATAGGACACACGGGCGCGGAGTCTCGCACGCCGACTGCAGGGCGGCATTGACGTGCGTCAAATATATGCTGTACGCAATATGCACGTCCTTCAGACCCCGCGGGTTACAGCTCCTTCAAATCGGCTCGAGCCACAAGGTCTGGCAGCCAATCGGACCATGGTAACGTCAGCGCGGATTATCTGCCAGAAAAAACGGACTGGCATTGCGAATAGTCAATCCCGCCCAACCGTCGCCTAAACCCTCTTCACACCGCAAGCTTCATACCGGGGAGGCACCGCCAGGGGGGGTGAAGAAACGACTCGGGTTACTTTGAAAAAGAAGAACGTGACCGGAAAGGGCATAGGGGCCGCCGATCTGTAAACGGCGTGCCCATACGCCATTCCAATTCTGTCACAATGCAGCCATTCCTTCACAAATGCGGCGGAATGGCTGCCAAAACATCACTTTCTGGGCAGAGAGGAAAGCCACTCGGCAATGGTCTTCATCTCATCGTCAGAGACCAGGGCCATCACGCCTTTCATGGCCGCTGTCTGGCCATTGTTGCGCTTGCCCGACTTGATATCCTTCATCTGATTGAAGGCATATTCGGCACTCTGCCCTGCCAGCTTGGGATACATCGGCATGATGGGGGTCTTGGCATCCTTACCATGGCAGGACCAGCAGGTCTTGGTCTTGAACAGCGTAGCGCCGTCCGCAGCAGACGCACCACCGACCACGCCAAAAGAGAGAAGTGCCGCACCAGCGGCCAGTGCAATCATCTTTTTCATAAAAAAATACCTCATATTGAAAAGGGGCATGTGCAGCCTAACGGAAGAGGGGGCTCAAAGCGAGCCCCCCCTCCCTCAGGTCAACTGCCTTTCGGCGTATTTATTTGACCTTCTTGGCGCCATGCTCTTCCAGGTAGGTCTTGGCACGCAGTCCCAGGTCGGCGGTCTTGACCTGATACTGCCACCACTGACCGGCCCAGAGGGTGGCGTTCTGGTAGTCACCCTTGGCTGCGAATGCCTCGGCCTTCTTTTTGGCTTCATCAGCAAAGCCCAACTGGTCGGTGGCATCTTCCACCAGCGCAACCACAGGCGCGAAGTCCTTGTAGTTGTGACTGGTGATGAAGGCCACAACCGAATCGATCACCACCTGCGTATCGATGTTGGTCTTCACCTGCTTCTCGTAGTCAGCCTTGGTGTACTTCTGACCCTCTACGAAACCGCCTTCCGCCTTGTAGCCCTTGGGCTGGACCAGCAGATAGCCCTGCATTTCCAGATGCAGCGCGGAGCAGAACTCGGTGCAGTAGTAGGGATAGACACCGGCCTTGTCAGCCTTGAAGGTAGCGGAAACCGTCTTGCCAGGCTCCACCGACAGGTTGACGTTGTGGCTGTACATGGCGAAACCGTGGGTCTCGTCCTCGGCACGCTCGAGGTTGGTGAGGTGGATGGAGACGGTATCGCCTTCCTTAACCTCAATGATCTCAGGCGTGATGTGGGAACGGATCAGGGTGCCATAGACATCCACCCGGTTACCCTCACGGACGATCTTCTCGCGGCCGGCGCGGGTACGCCACTTGGAGCGGCTGTCGGTACGGCTGTTCCAGCCGGACTTGTAACGGATCTCAGGCTTCAGCTTGTCGGCCTTGATCGCCACCACGTAGTGGGGCTCACCCAGCGGCAGCGGCATATCGTACAGCAACTGCATCTTATCGCCGCTGATGTCGATCAGCTGGTGGTTCTGCGGATGCAGAGGACCGACCGGGTTGAAACGGTCGATGGCCAGCTTGTTCAGAGAGACCAGGTACTTTCCGTCAGGACTGGTAGAGTCACCTTCCATCGTAACCAAGTGGCCGATGTTGTAGTGGATATTGATCTTGTCCAGCACCTTGCCTTCACAATAGTCCCACTTGGCCACCTGGGAGTCCACATAGAGGGACGTGTAGGCCACGCAAGGCTTGGCATCCATCTGGGTATGCAGAGGACCGAGACCCAGCTGCACCTGTTTGTGCAGCACATCCTTCATGCCGATGATGGGGACACCGTAGGGATCCTTGCCAACGAACTTCTTCTCCTTGATCGCCTTCATGATCTTGTCGAAACTGTAGACCGACACATGGGTATCCAGCTTACCGGCGACGATGATCTTGGTGCCATCAGGCGTCACGTCGACACCATGGGGGCTCTTCGGCTCGGGAATCAGATAGAGCAGGCCTTCCGCGATCGCCTGCTCCATGGGGATCAGGTACATCCCCTTGGATTTCTTCACCTTGCCGGCCTTGACCAGCTCTTCAGCCTTTTTCCAGTTGGTCACATGCAGGAAGTCGGTATCCTTCTGGGAGCAACCGGCCTCGAACGGGGGACGTCCTTTCTCAATACCGCCCACATAGCGCTCGGTGCAGAAGGAGTTGGTGAAGCCCCAGCCGTAAGAGGGCCCTTTACCTGCATCGGAGAGGTCCTGACTGTAGGGACCCAGCTCGAAGACGAAGGATTCCTCTTTCTTGAGCCGGCCTTCCTTCTTGTCGAATTTCCAGTAGGTCAGACCACCGCGGTACTCGTCATTGAACTTGCTCAGCGGCACGAAATCGCTGCTGTAAGGCGCCGCATACTGGGTCGCCTCCATGACGTACTCGGTGTTGGGGGTGACGAAGGCACCACCGTGCTCGGACTTGAAGAAGGGGTTGACCACGATCTGCTTGGTCTCGAAGTCCTTCAGATCAATCACCGCCACGCGGGGGTTGGCCTTGTCGTTGATGAAGACGTAACGACCGTCGTACTCACCGTTGGTCTCGGAGAAGGCCGGGTGATGGGTGTCACCAAAGGTCAGCAGTTTGCCGTTGATCCGGCCCTGCTCCAGTATCGCCTTGGACTCGTCGTCGAAACCGTAACCCTGCCAGGGCTCCGGCGTGAATACACCGATATATTTGAGGATGCGCATGGAGGGAATTCCATACACGATCAGCTGACCGCTCTGACCGCCGGAGCTGATGGCGATGTACTCATCGCGACCACCGGTGGGGGTATAGGTCTTGGCTGCTGCCAGCAGATCCTTCTGGGTCAGGCCACGGGCCTTCATCACGTCCTGCAGTGATTGCTGAGAGTAGGCGCTCGACGCCGCCCCCAGACCCAATGTCAGCCCTACAAGCAGCGATAAGGTTCGCTTTTTGCTGAATTTCATTAGACTCGTCTCCGTCTAGACTTCTTTGTAGTACGATATTGTTCTGGTTACTAACCCAAAATGCCCTGACATTCTGCTCTCAGCCGATCCCGGCAACATTGATCCACATCAAAACTCTGTGTCATATCACCCAATTATTGGGTGATATGACGCCATTTCCATTCACGCATCAGTTAATTTATTGATAAAAATCAAGTTTATTGAATGCCTGAGTCAACAGAAGCCAGTCTCTGCTCAAAAAAACCCGACCTCAAGGATTGAAGCCGGGGTTCTTTCACTATCCTTCGAACTTCGACAGGATGTGCGTTACTGCTTGGACAACCAGTCGGCGATTGCCTTCATCTCGTCATCCGAAACACCGGCGATGATGCCTTTCATGGCCGCGGTCTGGCCGTTGTTGCGCTTGCCGGACTTGATGTCCTTCATCTGATTGTAGGCGTACTGGGCGTTCTGACCAGCAATCTTGGGATAGGCCGGCATGATCGGGGTCTTGGCATCGGCGCCATGACAGGAGAAGCAGGCCTTGGACTTGTACAGGGCGGCGCCATCGGCGGCCACTGCACTGCCCAGGGAACCCAGCGCCAGCAGGGAAGCGCCTGCAACCACAGCAATCGTCTTGATCTTCATAATCACTCCTCGTGTATAAAAGTATCGAATACCCGGCCAGGGCTTCCCGACCAGACGGTCAAATTTCGATCAGGGCGGGGAAGCATATCACCGCCCCCCGATGAAAAACCAATGATATATCGCAATGCCATCAATGGGAACTGTCGGACAGATGGGCCAGATAGAGGGCCAGACCCAGCAGCGCGATACCAGCGGCGAACTGCAGCAGCTCAAACGGTGTCTTGAACCCCATGCCCAGGGCATATTCAAAGAAACGCACGACCAGGATCATCAGCACCACCTTGGCCAGGCGGGTCTTCAGATCATCCAGGCTGTGGATAGTCAGCACCTTGGAGGCATTTTCAGCCTGCTCGGCTTGGTCTATCTTACTGATGAACAGTTCATACAGTCCCATACTGAAGATCAGCAGGAAGGTGGCCAGCAGGTAACCATCCACGATCTCCACCACATGGGTGACAGTCTGCCCCCTGGCTACCGTGCGAGCCGCCGCGTCCATCTCCGGCGATGCGTAATGCAGCAAGTGGGTCACCAGATAGAAGGCGTCCACCGTGGCCATATAAAACAGAGCAAAGGCCCCGGCCATGGTCGACAGGACAGCAACGACCACCACCAAGCGACTGTTCCAGAGCATGCCCTCGAACATTTTTTCAAGCTCTTTCATCACAATTCACGAACCACATAGAAGGAAGTAACCGGAGAATATCACGGAAGCTCTTCGCCTTTCGCATCCAGAAATTATTCTCTCCGGTTTCGGAGTTGGTGATATCGGTCGGCAGGATGGTTTGAACTCCGAAACCTGGGTGATTTTGTATGTCATAATTATGTTCGCGATGTTCGCGGCGAGGCGCCGCTATTCGACTACACGGCCATAACAGACTTGCGGGAGCCCCGCCCCTGCAGTGAATACAGATCAATGAAGGTCCTATGCAGCTTCCCATCTTCCGCCCCGGCCAACGCTGGGTCAGTGATACTGAACCCGAACTGGGCCTGGGCACCTCGCTCCGCAGCGACCACCGAACCATCACCCTGCTGTTCCCCGCCTGCGGGGAGAAGCGCACCTATGCCCTGGACAACGCACCGCTGACGCGGGTTCGCTTCACCCCCGGCGACCGCGTTCAGGACCTGGACGGCCACCAGCTGCAGGTGATCGAGCTGCTTGAGGAGGCGGACCTGATCAGCTATCGCGTCCGGGCCGAAGACGGCAGCGAGACCATTCTGCCGGAGGGCGGGTTGAGCAGCGCGCTCCAGTTCAGCCGACCCCAGGAGCGGCTCTTTTCCGGCCAGCTGGACCTGCCCCACTGGTTCGATCTGCGCTATCAGACCCTGCAACAGCGGCAGCGGCTGGAACGATCCCCGGTACGCGGCCTGGGCGGAGCACGCACCGCTCTGCTGCCCCACCAGCTCTATATCGCCCACGAGGTGAGCCGGCGCCCGACGCCCCGGGTACTGCTGGCCGACGAAGTGGGGCTGGGCAAGACCATCGAGGCCTGCCTGATCCTGCACCGGCAGCTGCTTACCGGCCGCGCCAGCCGCGCCCTGATCATCGTCCCTCCACCACTACTGAATCAGTGGCTGGTGGAACTGCTGCGGCGCTTCAACCTCCACTTCAGTCTGTTCGATGAGGAGCGCTGCAGTGCAATCGAGACGTCCGACCAGTCAGACAATCCGTTCCTGGCAGAACAGCTGGTACTGACCAGCCTGGATCTGCTGTTGCAGAACGGGCGACGGGCAGAGCAGGCCCTGGCCGCAGAGTGGGATCTGCTGATCGTCGACGAGGCCCACCACCTGGAGTGGCATGAGGATCAGATCAGCGCCCCTTATCGCCTGGTCGAGATGCTGGCGCAGCGTATCCCCGGCGTGCTGTTACTCACCGCCACCCCGGAGCAGCTGGGCCGCGCCGGCCATTTCGCCCGCCTGCGGTTGCTGGACCCGGACCGCTTCCACAGCCTGGAGGCCTTCATTCAGGAAGAACAGCAGTTTCGCCAGGTAGCCGATGCGGTGGAACTGCTGTTGGAGGAGGGGCAACTGCCGGCGGACGGCCGCGATCGTCTGATCCACACCCTGAGCGAGCCGGAAGCGCTGCCCCTGCTGGACAACATCGACGACCCAACCCTGCCGACAGAAAAACGCCAACAGGCACGGGAGCGGCTGATCGGCATGCTGCTGGACCGTCACGGCACCGGCCGGGTCCTGTTCCGCAACACCCGCAACCGGATAAAGGGCTTCCCTGGCCGGACCCTGCACCCACATCCGCTGCCCCTGCCGGAGGACTACCAGAGGGCACTGGCCGATCCTGAACTGCCACTCGGCCTGCGGCTGACGCCGGAGGCGATCGACCGCGGCACCGCAGCAACGCCCTGGTGGCAGATCGACCCCAGAGTGGACTGGCTGATCGCCACTCTGGGCCGCCTGGATGGGGCCAAGGCGCTGCTGATCTGCCATCGGGGAGAGACCGCCCGGGAGCTGGAGCAGGCCCTGCGTACCCGGGAAGGGATTCATGCCGCCCTGTTTCATGAACGGATGAGCATCATCGAGCGGGACCGGGCGGCCGCCTGGTTCGCCGACCCGGACGAGGGATGCCAACTGCTGATCTGCTCCGAGATCGGCAGCGAAGGCCGCAACTTCCAGTTTGCCCACCACCTGATCCTGTTCGACCTGCCGCCGGATCCAGACCTGCTGGAGCAGCGCATCGGCCGCCTCGACCGTATCGGCCAGCACGAGCGGATCAGCATCCACGCCCCCTACTTCGAAGAGAGTGCCCAGGCGGTGCTGCTGCAGTGGTACCAGGAGGGATTGAATGCGCTGGAAAAAACCTGCCCCGCCGGGCACGCCCTGTACCGGCAGCTGTTGCCTGCGCTACAGCAGATGATGGAGGAACCAACCGCCGATCCCGCCGCGCTGGAGACCCTGATCGACACCACCCGGCAACTGCATCTGGAGGCCAGCGAGGCGTTGCGCCAGGGACGGGACCAGCTGCTGGAGCTCAACTCCTGCCGCGAGCCGGCGGCCCACGAGCTGAAACAGGCAATCGAGGCGGAGGAGCAGGAGGGCGGGCTGCCGGCCTATCTGGAGCAACTGCTGACCGCCTATGGGGTGGAGACCGAGGCCCACTCCGCTGGCAGCCTGATCCTGAAGCCCGGTTCACGCATGCTGCACGACGCCTTCCCCGGCCTGCCCGGGGACGGCATGACCGGCACTTTCGACCGGAATATCGCCCTCAGCCATGAAGACCGCCATTTCCTCACCTGGGAGCACCCCCTGGTGCTTGGCGGCATGGCGATGCTGGCCGAAGGCCGTGAGGGCAGCAGCTGCGCCGGCGCAGTGCGGCATGCGGACCTGGACAGCGGCAGCCTGTTGCTGGAGCTGCTGTTCGTCATCGAATGTCCGGCCCCGCGGCGACTGCAGGTGGGGCGGTTTCTTCCGCCCACCCTGGTGCGCCTGCTGCTGGACCAGAAGCAGAACGACCTCAGCGCCGAGTTCCCCCGGCAGCGACTGGAGGAGCTACGCCTGCCCCTGAAGCGCTCCGCAGCCGCCCGCATCGTCGACTCACTACGCCCCCATATCGAGACCCTGCTGCAACATGGCGAGGCAGTTGCCGGTGCGCAGCGTCCCCGCCTGATCGACGATGCCATCGATGCCATGTCCGGCCACTACGCCAGTGAACTGTCCCGGCTGCGCGCCCTGCAACGGGTGAACCCCAATGTGCGGAATGAGGAGATCGATGCCCTGAAACACCAGGCGCTGGCGCTGGAGAACCACCTCAAAGAGGCGCGGCTGCGGCTGGATGCGGTGCAGTTGTGGGTGGTTCTATAGGCATATAGGACCGGGAACAAAAATGTGGATAAGGCCCGAAGGGCCGCATCCACCGTTTGGCCTCATGCGCCATTTGGCGCAACCCCCCACTATCCCCCCGGCAACGAAATCCCGGTAATTTTCTTGTACAGCGCGACGGCGTAGGAGTCGGTCATGCCGGAGACGAAATCGGTCAACTGCAACAGCCGGGGATAGAGCTCCGGGGAGGGACCGCGCCCGGCCCCCTTGAACTGCAGCGGGATCAGCCGCGCCAGCATCCGGCTCTTGGGCGTGGCTGCCTCGCCTTGGTCGGCCAGGTCGTCGAGGGCATAGACAAAGCGCTCCAGCAGCTCGCCGATCACCTGAAAGCCCGCAGCCTGGATCTCCACCACCTCCGGCGCGCAATAGATCCGCTCGCTGGCCACCTGGATCAGCCGCTCCATGGCCGTCCGGCCGGGGATGCAGGAGAGCAGGGGCTGGTCGAAGGCCCCCCGCATGATCTCTGCTTCGTTATCGAGAAACGTGGTCATCGCCTGACCGATGGCCTCATTGATCACCTTGGCTCGCAGGAACTCCACCTTGCCCTTGTCGTCACCGATACGGGCCAGGCGGGCCTGCTGTCGCTGGGGATCGGGCAGCACGGACAGAAACAGCTCCAGCACCGTCGTCAAGTCCAGGTAGCCCAGGCGATAGCCATCCTCGATATCGATCACCCGGTAGCTGATATCGTCCGCCGCCTCCACCAGAAAGGCCAGGGGATGGCGCTGCCAGATGGCATAGTTGGGATCGCGCCGGATCAGCCCCAACGTCTCGGCCACCTCTTCGAACAGGGGGCGATCCTCTGCCGTGAAGCCAAACTTCTTCGCGCTCACCCCACTGAAACTGCTGCCCCCGAGAGAGGATTCGCGTGGATACTTGGTGAAGGCGGCCAAGGTGGCGCAGGTGAGTTGCAGACCACCCCGGTTGTCCGGATTCTGCAGCCGGGTGAGGATGCGGAAACCCTGGGCATTGCCCTCGAACTGGAGAAAGTCCTCCTGCTGGCTGCCGCGCAGCACCGCCACCCGGCGCCGGCCATAGTCGGCATGGCGTGACCAGTGACGGAAGGCGTCCTCCCCGGAGTGGCCGAATGGCGGGTTGCCGATATCATGGGCCAGACAGGCCGCGGCACAGATATCCCCGAAATCCGACGCCTCGAACCCCTGCAGCCGGTGACGGGCAATCACCTGCTCGCCAACCAAAGTACCCAGGGAGCGGCCGATACTGGACGCCTCCAGACTGTGGGTGAGGCGTGTGCGGATGTAGTCCACCCGGGACAGGGGGAAGACCTGGGTCTTGTCCTGCATACGCCGAAACGCGGAGCTGAAGACGATACGGTCGAAGTCGCGCTGGAAGTCGGTGCGCAGGGTGGACTCGGGCGGTGGCTGGTCGCTGCCGAGACGTTTGCGGGACAGTAGTTGCGGCCAGTTCATCTCAAAGGCTCCCGACTCCGCGCACCGGACCGTAGGGTGGATAAGCAAAGCGCATCCACCATTTCCAGGCGATATCCAGCCAGATGGTGGATGCGGCCCTCCGGGCCTTATCCAGCCTACGATCGGAGCGTATCGCCTTCGGCCTCATACCTCCTTATAGATCTCCGCGCCCTTTTCCACGAACTCCACCGACTTCGCCTCCATCCCTTCCTGCAGGGCCGCCTGTTCCGAAAGGCCGCGGCTCTTGGCGTACTCGCGCACGTCCTGGGTGATCTTCATGGAGCAGAAGTGGGGCCCGCACATGGAGCAGAAGTGGGCCACCTTGTGGCTGTCGTGAGGCATGGTCTCGTCATGATACTCCCGCGCCCGATCGGGATCGAAGCCCAGGTTGAACTGGTCCTCCCAGCGGAACTCGAAACGGGCCTTGGACATGGCGTTGTCGCGGATCTGGGCACCGGGGAACCCCTTCGCCAGGTCCGCCGCCTGGGCGGCGATCTTGTAGGTGATGATACCCTCACGCACGTCCTCCTTGTTGGGCAGGCCGAGATGCTCCTTGGGGGTGACGTAACAGAGCATGGCGGTGCCGTACCAGCCGATCTGGGCGGCACCGATGCCGGAGGTGATGTGGTCGTAGCCCGGCGCCACATCGGTGACCAGCGGCCCCAGGGTGTAGAAGGGTGCCTCGTGGCAATCCTCCAGTTCCTTGAGCATGTTCTCCTCGATCATCTGCATGGGAACATGGCCAGGCCCCTCGATCATCACCTGGACGTCGTGCTCCCAAGCGATCTTGGTCAGTTCACCCAGGGTCTCCAATTCGCCGAACTGGGCCGCATCATTGGCGTCCGCCAGACAGCCCGGGCGCAGGCCATCGCCGAGGGAGAAGGCCACATCATAGGCCTTCATGATCTCGCAGATCTCCTCGAAGTGAGTATAGAGGAAGCTCTCCTGGTGGTGGGCCAGACACCACTTGGCCATGATCGAGCCGCCGCGGGAGACGATGCCGGTGAGGCGCTCGGCGGTCAGGGGCACGTAGCGCAGCAGCACCCCGGCATGAATGGTGAAATAGTCCACCCCCTGCTCCGCCTGCTCGATCAGGGTGTCGCGCATGATCTCCCAGGTCAGCTCCTCGGACTTGCCGTCCACCTTCTCCAGGGCCTGGTAGATGGGCACGGTACCGATGGGCATGGGGGCGTTGCGCAGGATCCACTCCCGGGTCTCATGGATGTTCTTGCCGGTGGAGAGGTCCATCAGGGTGTCGCCGCCCCAGCGAGCTGACCAGGCCATCTTCTCCACCTCCTCGGCAATGGAAGATGAGACGGCGGAATTGCCGATATTGGTGTTGATCTTGACCCGGAAGTTACGGCCGATGATCATCGGCTCCAGCTCCGGATGGTTGATGTTGGCGGGGATGATGGCGCGGCCGGCGGCCACCTCCGAACGGACGAACTCGGGCGTTATCTCATCGGGGATGTTGGCGCCGAAACTCTGGCCCGGATGTTGACGCAACAGCCGGGCATAGCGCGGATCCTGCCGCAGTTCCTGCAGGCGGCAATTCTCACGGATGGCGCAATACTCCATCTCCGGCGTGATGATGCCCTGACGGGCGTAGTGCATCTGGGTGACGTTCTGTCCGGCCCGGGCCCGGCGCGGCAGGCGGATATGCTCGAAACGCAGGCTGTCCAGGGAGGCGTCATCCCGGCGCTGGCGACCATATTCCGAACTCAATTCCGGCAGTTGCTCGGTATCCCCACGCTCCTCGATCCAGCCGCTGCGCACGTCCGGCATCCCCTTCAGCAGATCCACCTCCACATCAGGGTCGGTGAATGGGCCGGAAGTGTCATAGACCACGATGGGCGGATTCTCCTCGGCGCCGAAACTGGCCTGGGTGGGCGACTGCTGGATCTCCCGCATCGGCACCCGGATATCCGGTCGCGACCCCTCCACATAGATCTTGCGTGAATTGGCGAAGGGCTGGGTGACCGCTTCCGACAGGCGGGCGGTCTGACTGATGAAATCTTCTGGGATGGCGCTCATGCCGTTTTCCTCACAGGGGCGGAGAGCGGGCACAGAATGGCATCTTCTGGCGCAGCGTCCCTCCGCCGGTATTATCCGGATCAGGTGCAAAGGGTATCTCTCAGCCCATGAAATCGGGCACCCCCGGCGCTTGGGCGCAACTGCGCCCGGACAGGCCGATAACGCTAGCGGATGGCGGCCACCTTTGCAACCGGAATAACATATATGAATAATAGGGGATTGGCTCAATTGCGTGGCGGATGCTGCCCACCACATCCACAATTTGAACGCACCACACGCCCAAACCCCCAACCGTTGATGCAAAATTTAAGGGATTGCCTGAAAATCCCAAACCCCTTAGGCTATTGGGCCAATCCCCCAGCGTTGAGAATCCAGGAGTTCCCATGATCGCCAACAGCCCGTCACACGCCCGACACAACATGGTGGAACAGCAGATCCGGCCTTGGGAGGTCTTCGACCGGCGGGTCCTGGATCTGATCGAGGCACTGCCACGGGAGGCGTTCGTGCCCGAGGCGTACCGGGGACTGGCCTATGCCGACATCGAGATCCCCCTGGGACACGGCCAGCGAATGATGTTTCCGCGGGTGGAGGCACGCCTCCTGCAAGCACTGGATCTGCAACCCGGTGACCGGATACTGGAGATCGGCACCGGCAGCGGCTATGTCACCGCCTGTCTGGCCAAGCTGGGCGGAGAGGTAACCAGTATCGATATCCATGCGGAATTCACCGACCAGGCCGCCGGACGGCTGCAGGCCCAAGAGATCCAGGGCGTCAACCTGCTCAGCGGTGACGGCCTGGCCGACGGCATCGAGGGCGGGCCATTCGATGTGATTGCCGTCACCGGCTCCCTGCCCGCACTGCCGGACTCACTGAAACAGCAACTCAAGGTGGGCGGTCGCCTGTTCGCGATCATCGGTCAATCACCGGTCATGGAGGCCACATTGATCACCCGCACCGGCGATGACGCCTGGCAGGAGGAGTATCTGTTCGAGACCGATCTGCCGGCACTGGAGAACGCCCCGAAACCGAGCCACTTCCAGTTCTGACCGGATCATCGATCATAGCCAAATATGTGTGGGAGCGACCTCCCGGTCGCGATCAGAAATGCTGTTTTGACAATCGCGGCCGGGAGGCCGCTCCCACAACTGGGACACTGCTCCCACAACTGAGACACCGCTCCCACAAGCGCCTAGCCCACCCAGACCGCATCCCACAGGGGATAACGCCCGATATCGTCCACCAATCCGGCCCTTATGGGATTGGCTACGATGTACCTGGCCACCGATCGCACGTCCTCTTCCCTGCGTAACGCACGGTCGTGAAAACCGGGCTGCCAGACGTTCATCCCGGCATTACCTGCCAGGGAGTTTACCCGTTTTGCACTATACGATTTCACTCCTCCAACCACCTGGGACAGCGAGCAGGGAACACCCAGCTCAAACAACCAGTGGAAGTGATCCGGCATGATTACATAGGCCAGATGATTGACCAAACCCCGCCGATGCTGGTGCATAAACGACAAGATAACCTGTCGCCCTAGACGCATGTCTTTGAACAAGGGCTTGCGGCCAGCCGTCGCTGTCGTCACCAGATAGATCTGGCCTGGTATCGAGTATCGTCCTTTGCGCAATTCACGGCTACGCGGCCTTTTTTGCGACTCATCCATGAGTCTGTTCTCCTTTTACCTGTTACTGCAGCGTAACTTTAACGCGGCCAGGAGACCGCTCCCACAGAGTAACAGTAGACAGGGGCGTCGATGAGAGCAGTCCCCTGTTGTGGGAGCGGCCTCCCGGCCGCGACATGCCAAGCCAGAGGCTACAACTGCTCCTCGATCAGGGCATACAGCCGGTCCAGCGCGCCCCGGTTCTCCGCCACCACCCGGCGTCCATTCTCCCCCACCCGGCTGCGCTCGCTGGCATCGCCCAGCCAGCGGCTGACCACAGTCGCCAGCTGTTCACCATTCGCTATCTGCACGGCCGCATCCGCGGCCAGCATCATGCGGCTGATCAGGGCGAAATTGAACATATGGGGGCCAAATAAGATAGGCACCCCCAATGCCGCCGGTTCCAGGATGTTGTGCCCGCCCACCGGCACCAGGCTGCCGCCAACGAAGGCCACATCAGACGCGGCCATGAACAGGGCCAGCTCGCCCATGGTATCGCCGAGAAATATTTCCCGCTCGGGACCGCAGGGCTCCGCTACGGAGCGGCGAGCGAGTTGGAAGCCCTGCCTGCGGCACAGCCCCGCCACACGTTCGAAGCGTTCAGGATGACGGGGCACCAGCACCAGCAACGCATCGGCATGTGCCTTCAATATCTGCCGGTGGGCATCGAGCAGGATCTCATCCTCCCCTTCATGGGTGCTCGCCGCCACCCACACCGGCCGCCCCCGCCATTGACGCCGCAACACTTCCGCCTGCTCATGCAGGCTGGCCGGCAGGCTGATGTCGAACTTGATGCTGCCGGTGACCCGCACCCGATCACGCCGGACCCCCAGAGAGAGGAAGCGCTCCGCATCGGCCGGGGACTGGGCCGCCACCAGGCCGATGCGGCCAAAGGTCTCCTGGGTAAACCGCCCCAGACGCCCATAACCCCGGGCGGAGCGCTCCGACAAACGGGCGTTGGCCAGGATGGTCGCTATCCCCCGGCGGGCACAGACGGCCAGCAGGTTGGGCCAGATCTCCGTCTCGATCATCACCAGCATGCGGGGTCGCATGCGGGCCAGAAAGCCCTCGATGGCAAATGGAATATCGTAGGGGAAATAGACATGGTGGACCCGGTCACCGAACAGCTTACGCACATGGGCCGAGCCGGTAGGCGTGGTGGTGGTTATCACCAATGGAACATCAGGATGCTGCTCCAGCAGCCGCTTCACCAGCGGCTCCACGGCCTGAGTCTCGCCGACCGAGACGGCATGGATCCAGATACTGTCATCTATCCCGTGATCGGCAAAACGGCCGAAACGCTCGGCCCAGCGCCGGCGGTAGGCCGGCGCCTTGAGGCTGCGCCAGAGCAGGCGCAGCTGGGCGAATGGCAACAGAAGGTAGAACAGTGCTGTGTAGAACTGCCGCATCACACTTCCGCTGCGGCAGCATCCGCATTCACCGGCCGGCCCCCTTCCGCCATGCGGTTTTCCGGCACCAGCTGCATGAGGCTGCTCAGCAGCACCTTTTCGTCATCACCCGTTACCGCGCTGTCCATTCGATCCAGCACTGCACACAGCCGCTGCCACTCCATCCTCCGATGGCGGGCAAGCAGGATTTTCTCGTGGCCGGTGGGCTGCAGCGACTCATCCTGGTGGAACAGCTCTTCATAGAGTTTCTCTCCCGGGCGCAGGCCAGTATAGACGATCTCCACGTCGCGGCCGGGCTCACGCCCCGAGAGCCGGATCATCTGCTCTGCCAGATAACGGATCTTGACCGGTTCGCCCATATCGAGAACGAAGATCTCCCCCCCCTCACCCAGGGTGGCCGCCTGCATGATCAACTGGCACGCCTCGGGAATGGTCATGAAATAGCGCTCGATCTCGGCATGGGTCACCGTTACCGGCCCGCCGTCGGCGATCTGCTGGCGAAACAGGGGCACCACGCTGCCGGCAGAGCCCAGCACGTTGCCGAACCGCACGGTGATGAAGCGGGTGGTGGAGCGGGCATTCAGATTCTGGCAAAACAGCTCGGCCACCCGCTTGGTGGTGCCCATGACATTGGCCGGGTTGACCGCCTTGTCGGTGGATATCAAAACGAACTGACTGCAGCCGTGGCGGTCCGCCGCTTCGGCCACCCGTCGGGTACCCAGCACATTGTTGCGCACCGCCTCACGCACCTGTTGTTCCAGCATCGGCACGTGCTTGTAGGCCGCGGCATGGAACACGACCGACGGGGTGAAATCGGCGAACACAGCATCCACCGAGGTGTCGTCCCGCACATCGCCCAACACCGCATGCAGGGTAAGGTCGGGGAATCGCTGCCGCAGTTCCAGTTCGATGGCATAGAGATTGAATTCGCTGTTCTCGAACAACACCAGCCGCTCCGGCTGGATGCGGGCGATCTGACGACACAACTCGGAGCCGATGGAACCACCGGCACCGGTGATCAGAATCACCCGCCCGGCCAGCCCCTGGCGAATGGCGTCCCAGGAGAGGGCAACCGGCGCGCGTCCCAACAGGTCCTCGATCGAGACCTCACGCAGCTGGTTGATGGCCACCTGGCCTGACATCAGGCTGTCCAGCTGCGGCACGGTGCGGAACGGCACGCCGGTTTGTTCGCACAGGGCGATCAGCTGTTTCCGCTCCTGCACCGAGGCCGAGGGAACCGCCAGCACGATCACCTCGATCCCCAGCCGCACCACCAGATCCGGTATGGCAGAGGTGGTGCCGGCGACCGGTATGCCATGGATCTCCTGCCCCTGGCGCCTGGCCCGGTCGTCGACGAAGGCCACCGGCAGATACTCTTCCTGGACATTGCGCAGCAGATCACGCGCCAGCATCTCACCGGCCTGCCCCGCCCCCACGATCAGCACCCGCTTGCCACTGCGCAGACTGAAATGGCGATCTTTCAGCCAGCGGTAGAGCAGCCGTGGTCCACTCAACAGCAGGCCCAGCAGGATAGCGTACAGCACCGGCACCGAGCGTGGCATTCCCTCCAGCCGATAGAACAGAAACAGCAGTGCCACGCTCAGGCCGACACCGACCAGCACACTCTTGAGGATGCGCATCAGATCGGGCAGGGAGGTGAAGCGCCAGACCCCCCGGTAGAGCCCGAAGAAGCCACAAACGGTGAACTGCACCGGCACGACGATCAGCAGGTACTGCAGGGCGGTCTGCAACAGCTCCGGCGGAATCTCACGCAGGTTGAAACGGAGCCAATAGCTCAGCAGCCAGGCCGCCGGGATCATCAGCAGGTCGTGGACGATGGCCGCCCACTGACTACGCAATCTGTTGCCTTGCAGTCTCATCATCCATTCGAACCGGTAGTACAGGCCACGGCGAGCACCTTACGCAAGGCGAGCGCCATGTCATCCATATCGGCCGTGGTGAGGGTGGGGTGAACCGGAAACATCAGGCTCTCTTCACCCAGCCGCCGTGCCACCGGCAACCGCTGCCCGGGTTCATAGGGGCCGCCGCGGAACGCCCGCTCACGATAGATCTCCGGGCAGGAGCCGGTGAAACAGGGCACCCCTTCCGCCGCCACCGCCTGGAGGATGGCATCCCGGTCCCAATCCGGCCGCAACAGCCGTGGCTGCACGAAGAGATAGAACTTGTACCAGGCGTGTTCGGCATATTCAGGCACCGGCGGCAGACGCAGACAGGGTATCTCCTGCAACGCGGCCTGCAGCCGAGCCGCATTCTGCGCCCGGCGGCGATGCCAGTCCGGCAGTTTGGTCAGTTGCAGGCGTCCAATCGCCGCCTGCATCTCGGTCATGCGCCAGTTGCTGCCAATGCCGTCGTGCAACCAGCGAAAACCGGGCGGATGATCGTCACTCAGCATCTTCTGCCGGTTCTTGCCGTGATCCTTGAATGACCAGGCGCGGCGCCAGACCGCTTCGTCGTTGGTCAGCAACATGCCCCCTTCGCCGCCGCTGGAGATGATCTTGTCCTGACAAAAAGAGAAGGCCGCCGCATGGCCGATTCCACCCACAGGTCGCCCCTTGTAGCGGGCACCGTGGGCCTGGGCACAGTCCTCGATGACGAACAGGTCGTGCTGCCGGGCCAGCGCCATGATCGGATCCATATCGCAGGGCATCCCGGCCAGATGGACCGCGATGATTGCCCGGGTACGAGGGGTGATGTGCGGGGCAATGGTGGCCGCCGTGACATTCTGGGTCTCGGCATCCACATCCGCAAACACGGGTACCGCCTGGTTCAGGACGATACAGCTGGCAGAGGCGATGAAGCTGCGGGCGGTCACGATCACCTCGTCACCCTCGCCGATACCCAGGGCGCGCAACGCCAGCTCCAGTGCCAAGGTTCCATTGGCCAGGGCAATGGCAAATCGCGCCTCACAATATGCCGCGAAATCCCGCTCGAATGCGTTGCCCTGTTCACCTCCGAGGTAGTTGACCCGTCCCGAGCGCAACACCCGGGTCACTGCCTCGATCTCGTCTTCGGCATAATGGGGCCATGGTGGGAAAGGCGTTTCACGCACCGGCGGACCGCCTTGAGAGGCAAGGGCGCCAATGGTGTCGGATCGATTCTGCTCAATCACTGGCAGATACCTGTCTGGCGGGGACACCGACCACGGTGATGCCATCCGTCAGATCGGAAACCACTGCGGCACCGGCCCCCACCATCACGTCGCCGCCGATGACGATGCCCTGCCGCACCACGGCGCCAATGCCGATCCAACTCCGTCGGCCTACGGTCACATTGCCTCCCAGATGCACACCGGGTGAGAGATGCGCCCCAGAGGCCACAGTGCAATCATGATCGATCGTGGCACCCGTGTTGACGATCACCGCCTCACCGATTCGCGCATCCGCGTTGATCACACCACCGGCGAACACCACGCTGCCCGGGCCGATACTGGCCTCGGGGCTGACCCAGGCCCGGGGATGGACCAACGCCGGCAGGATATAGCCTGCGTCTGCTATCCCCTGGTGCAGCCTGAGGCGGGTCCGATTGTCACCGACACCCACCAGCACATCCACCCGATCCGGCGGGAAGCGGGACCAATCGCCACTGCCGCCGATCACCGGCCAGCGGCCGGCCTGCTGCAGCGCCGGGTAACGGTCGTCGAGCATGCGCACACGGGCCCAGCGGCCGCAGGCCTCCGCACTGTCGGCCACCACCTTGCCATGGCCACTGCCACCGATGATCAATAGTTCCTTCATTTGTCAGAACCGCGAAACTTCTCCACCGTGGCGTGGCCCGCCTGGGTCACGCCTTCAGATTTCAGCACCTTGAACAGGGTCATCCAGAGGATCCTGAGGTCGAGCCACAGACTCTGATGATCCACATACCAGACGTCCAGGCGCAGACGCGCATCCCAGTCCAGGGCGTTCCGTCCATTGACCTGGGCCCACCCGGTTATCCCGGGGCGCACATCATGCCGCCGCGCCTGCTCTTGAGTATAGAGGGGCAGGTATTCCATTAACAGAGGTCGCGGACCCACCAGGCTCATCTCACCCTTCAGTACGTTCCAGAGTTCCGGCAGTTCATCCAGGCTGGTACGCCGTAGCCATTGGCCGAAAGGGGTCATACGACGCTCGTCCGGCAGCGGCTCACCCTGGTCATCCACCAGGTCCAGCATGGTGCGAAATTTACACAAGCGGAACGGCCGCCCACGGTAACCCGGCCGCTGCTGGCAGAACAGCACCGGCCGGCCCAGCCGGATCCGCACCAGCAGGGCCAGCAGCGCCATCGGCAACGCCAGCAACAGCAGCAGCATTGCTGCAACGAAAATATCGAATAGTCGCTTCAACATCAGCCGGAGACTTCCTGCAGCAGGCTTTCGAATTTGTCCGCCAAAACCGGAATCGAATGGTTTTCCTCTACATACCGCCGACCGGCACACCCCATCGACCTGCGCTCATCCTCGGACATCTCCATCAGTCTGCGCACGGCAGCAGCGATTGCCACCGGATCCTCCGCCGGCACGACGATACCGGCTCCCGACAATTCCACCGGATTTTTCGGTGAATCACCAGCGAGAATCACCGGTTTCTCCGCCGCCAGATAGTCAAACAGCTTGTTCAGGCTGATGCCGTGCCGGTAGAGGGGAATGCCCTTCAGTGTGGCGATACATGCATCCGTCTGCATCAACACCGACATCACCTCGCACTTCGGCACCGGCTCCAGGAACTCCACCATGCCCGACGCCCGTTTTGCGGCCATTGCCTGCAGCCTGCTCTTTTCACTGCCGCGGCCGACGAACCTGAACAGGACACGATGCGCCAACCCCTGCTCCTGCAGCAGGCCGGCGGCTTCGATGACGGTATCGAGCACGTTTGCCCGGGCATGGGTACCGGTATAGGTGACGACGAAACGGTCACCGGAGCGGGGGACGTCGACCCGCGGCAGAGGCTGCAAATCGACACCGTTTGGAATCCAGCGTACAGATCCTTTGGCTGCACCATGCCGCTCCATGTAAGCAGCAGCATTGGGCAGCAGGGAGATGATCCGGTCAGCATGCCGGTAGCAGTAGCGCTCGATCCAGCCAAACAACCATACCAGCGGATGGCGCCGGCCGAAGCCCGAGATCTCCTGCAAAGAGAGCGGCCAGAGGTCGCGCACCTCGAACAGGAACGGGACGGCTGCATCAGCCGCCCTTTTCCTCGCAGCGATGGCGGCAAACAGGTGTGGGCTGGAGCCGATGATCACATCGGGCCGGGGCAGCCCCCTGCTGGCCGGGGAAAAGACCACCTTGACGGCAAACACCAGCATATTCCAGATCCGGCTCAATGAGTGGCTTGCATAGGAAGGGGTTGCCAGCCACAGCACCTTGACCCCCTCATACTCGGTAAGGCCGGGCTGAATATCGGCATCCGGATGGCCGCTGACATAGCTCACCGGAGATGCAATCAGGGTAACATCATGGCCCCGCCGCACCAGCTCGCGGGCAATGAGGAAATGGCGATTTCCTCCATCCTGCCACGGCAGTCTGACGTATTGATTGATGATATGAACTTTCATACTGCCTTGTTAAACCGCACGTTCTGCCGATAGTTCCGCCACGCCGCAAAGGACAATGACAGCAGCAGGAACAACCGTGCCGAGACGAACACCCAGGCCATGGCAATCAGGCCGACACGGGAAAAGAAAAACCAGACGCCGGCCAATAACAGCAGGAGACTGAGCGTCTGCAGCAGCACCAGCTTGCGGACCTCAGAAGGCTTGAGGAACGTCTTACTGATGACGCCCGATATCAATAGTATGGGCACCACCAGGATCATAACATTGAACACCTCGACTGCAGGGGCATAACCCGCACCATACAGCCGGATGATCGCTGGACCGGAGATGATCCAGAGGATGGGGATCAGCAACAGGCTGCCACCCGCCAGCAGGAGTATCCAGCGATAGGCGAAGCGATACAGCCGTGCAGGGTCATGGGCCGACCATTCGTGCAGGTGCGGCAAAAAGTAGCGTTGCAATATGGATGACGGCAACAGATAGATCAGAAACAACAGGCTTGCCGATACAGCGACATAAGCTGCATCCTGATCGGTACCGACGACGGCAACCAGCGGAACGATGAGGCGAAGATCGAGTTTTTCCAACCACTCCGCAATACCGTAGGGCCAGGCGTCTGCAATCAGCTCCGGCGACGTGACCCTCATCCGGTTGGTTTCACTGCCTCCTGCCGATGCGGGCAACGCCAGAAGTTCACGTAGGGCAATCCAGGTCAATGGCGATAGCATGAGCACAAAGCCGACTGCGACGTAGAACATCGGCATGTCGAACAGAAGCACGATCACGACGACCAGCGTTCGCGGCAGAATCTGCCACAAGGGCCAATAGACCAGGGCAGGCAGTCTATGCTCATACTGGTATTTTGCGTAGACGGCAACCACCGGGATCACCATCAGCAGCCATACCGTCAGAACCAGCCCCGTGCTTCGCACCTCCTGACTGACACCGGCTAGTGCCAGCCAGGCCCCATATAGAGAGGCCGACAGCAAAGAGAACAGCACAAGTCCTTTTGCCGCAGGGGCAAAATAGCACGCCGCACCAGGACCCACCGCCTTATATCGATGCAGCACATATTGCGGAATACCGATGACGGCCAACGGGATCAGCGCCTGGATTCCAGTCCAGGCGACACTGAAGGCGCCAAATGAAGCCACATCCAGGTTCCGCGCCAACAACCAGAGGGTGAGAAAGGAGAATACCGCCCCGATCAGGGTTGCGACTGATATCTTGAACGATGCTGAAAAGTGGTCAGACGCCATCCGTCAGCACCATTCACCGGTTGCCGGGCAGCTACCGGATGGCTCGCAGTGGTGAGATTTCAATCGGGCTCTCTGTATTCAGCAGCAAAGATATGGTCACAGCCTCAGTGCCGGGGAGGATATTGAACTGATCCGAAAACCCTCTGTTACCCCGGCTCAACACAACCTCCATGTCAGCTATCTTTCGATCAGCCCCCATCTGCTGCACTGCCACTCTTGCCTGCGCCTTGCCACGCCAGGTCCAGGAGAGTGCCATGTTACCGCCCTGGTCGACCGGAATATTCACCTGATATCGACCATTTTTCAGGGTAATCATGGTATCGCAAGGGACCGGCTGCAGCCCCTCCTCCTGCCGGCGGCCAACCTCCTGCCATGGGCGGCAATACGGGAGTTCAGACATTGGCATCAGATCCGGGGCATTTCGGTGCAGTTTGTACAGCGAGCCATGCAAATTGCGGGCTATCACCTCCGCATAAGACGGGTTTCCCATAATCGACCTGATCCAACTGTTTTCCATTGCTGCGAGGCTGTAGTTCGGGATGAACACATGAGTGATACCGAGAGCCCTCAGGACACGAAGCGCGTCCGGCATGCTATCAGCCTGATAGAACGGTATCAGTCGCCTATCCAGATAGCGGATAAAACGCGCCTTGGTATAGTAGGCAAGTTGATCCATTCTGAATGTCAGTAACAGATTGTCATCTTGCCTGCTGACTTTCGCCGCTCTGGACAAAAGATAGTTCAGCGTGGATGGATCCTTCGCTTTCATATCGAATCGGCGTTGATCACCATAGACCAGATCGTATAGCGGCGTATCCGCACGCGCAGCAACGGCCAGCGCGACCGGCGCGAACTGAATCGACAACAGCATGATGAGCAACTTTCCCCCATGGATTTCCAACCGGTGCGGCAGGCGCCCGACATGGCGAGATGCCAGCAGTCCCTGTAGCCCATACATGATGATGATGGAGAGGAACGGCAACAGCGGAAGGAAATAACGTGATCCACGGATGGGGGCATCATTTCCAGCAGCCACCAGAACGATGACCAGGCCCCAATAAAGCAATATGAATGAAATGGACAGACGAAGAATCGATGATTGCTGCCAGCTTCTTACCGCAAAGGGCAACAGCAATAGAGCAAACCACGCAGTCAGGCCATAAAAAGTTATCCTGGTGAATGGCATCAACAAGCCGTGAATCACCTTCCCGGGCAGGTCCACCATGCTATTTCTCACCTCCAGATATTCGTTTCTGGCTAACTGCTCTATATCCCAAACCGGTGTCTGATCACTCAATAGCGAACCGTAGGTGATGAAATTATCGAAATATTGGTACCCACCCATGACCAGACCAGAAATGCCGCAAGCAACTGAATATACAATCCTGCGCGATATTTTTCCGGCCCCAAACAGGATGTATGAAAACATCAACAAGGCACCTATGACGATACCGAGCGAATGACTAAAAACAAGAAAACCAAGCAAAGCGGCTGCCAATACAAGATCAAGTCGAGTCCGCAATCCTCTTCCCAGCACCAATGCGAGCGCTACAGCACATGCAATCACAGCCGGATCCACACCATGGGTTACCACCTGATATCCATATAATGGGGTGAGCATCAAAAACAGCACACCAATCAGGCGATAGCTGATATCAAGAGTCGGCGTAGCGCCAAGCAACAAAATTGCAGAGGCGATGCCAAACCAAACGGAGATAATCTTGGCAAAGCCAAATTCATTGCCACCCAGCCCAACAGACCAATGAGCAAGTATATTGCTTGGGTAGCCCAAAGGGTGTGTCATGTAAACGACAAAGCCGTTCAGCTGCGCTGCATTCTCCATCGGATAAAAAGAGAAACCGCCCGTCTCCATGGCAATCCTTGCCACCATTGCATACTGCGTAGGATCATTTGCATAGAGGGGCATGAAGAGCGCAAGTGCGGTTATCACCAGAAAAACAACCAGCAACAGCGTGATCAATGAATAGAATGTTTTTACCGAAAACGATCCGATAAATAGCATGGAGAGTCTGTCATTCCAGCCTTTCCATGCGGCGAATGCCATGACGGAATAGAGACCTATGAGCAGTAAAGATAAATATGGCTTGACGACCAGATCAGGCAATACATTACCTTCAGCGACAAAATCAAGAAGCCATAGCAAATAAGAGGGCGTCAGAGGTATGATGATGAGCGACAGAATAAGGATATTCTGCAGCCATCGAGTTTTTTCTTCTGTCGTATAGTTAGTATTCACACGCTACTCAGGTCAGTTTTCTGCTCAAGCTCCACATCAGCAGACATACCGTAGACCGCCATGGTCAACGCTGCGGATTCAGGCACATAATGGCCTTGTCGATCCGGGATGAAGTATAAATGCCCGAATCGACAAAACATCTATAGTCGGTTGCCGGAAATTCCTTGTCCTGCAGCTTGCGGAATGCAACGTGATCTATCGTCAATTCACTATAACCACTATATTCTATATTTATATTATCTGTCCATCTCATTGTCTGACTTATCATTTTTGATATTTTTTTCCTTATTTTAAATCCACCCTGGACTCTATTGTTGAAGCAGAACTCAAGGCGGTATTCTTTTATACCAGGTGGCAGTACCAGTATCTTATGCAGTGAGAATCGCTCATGTTGACTCACAAAACCATTCAACAGCGTAAGTTTGCTGATATAGGATTCCTCAGAATAAAACAGGATATCAACTCTTACCTCTCCAACACCGTGTCCATCGATATCGATGGCGAAGGCCTGCGGAAAAATACTCCATATATTGTATCTGTCAGGTTCGATGCCGTATCTGGAATGTGCAACCGCCTTGCTTCCGAACCCGCTGTAAATACACTGACTTTTTGAACCGGCATCAACCTTGAAGGTTGTAGCACCTTCGGCATCACTGGAATATGATATATGTTCATCATAAGTGGTCCAGATCATCCCTTCTGCCTGCGTCTGGGATAGCCGTTGTCGAAGAAGTCCAACCTCATCGAGATGTATCGACTCAACAATTGCAGGAGATACGGTCGACATCTCATACACGATTCGATATTTGACGGCTTTCCTGTCACTGGTAAACAAAGCCGCGACATCCCGCGCTCCACCCAACATGGTAGACTCCCAAATGCGGGATATCTTTTTTCCGCCACTGACCAGATACTCGACCAGATACACCCTCAGCCAGCCAACACCAGAGATACTGGAGGTGAATCGATAGGCTGCACCAGGCTTTATCTTCCAGCTATCGGCCAATGGTGGATGAGCAACACCTCCCAGTCCAGTATAAAAATAACTCATTCCTCCTGTCGGCTCGACCTGGATCTCATGCATCTCATTGACATCAAGAACACTCAATACCTCTCCATTCCGCGTAACGGAAAGCCCACCGCCACCGAGATCTACCGGACTGTACTCAACGGTACGAATTTCATTCCGCTTCAACAACTTCAACAGTCTGGCGCCACCAGACTCCATAACCACCTCCGAAACAGCCGGATCTGACAGTATCTCGTATATTTTTGTATCGAAGATCGTAACTACGCCATACGCAGGAACCAATAAGTAATCGACGCCCAGTCTATGCAACTCACGTAATGCCGTTTCTCTATCATTGGCCTGCAATACAGGGATCATCCTCGGATCAAGATGCCTGATGAACTTTCTCTCCCCGTACAGAGCGAAGTCATTCTGCCGAAACACCAATACAAGAGAATCTTTCGGTGTGTAATTATTTATGTAGTCAATAAGAAGATAGATACCTCTTCCTGACCGAAGCAGCAAATTGGATTTTTCGGAAAACAGGATGGCCATACCGCCAAAGCCATCTATCCTGTTGTGCAAATAGACACCAATCGGCAATAGCGATCCAATAAGTATGGCGAATGCAAATAGCCGTCTAAGTCTTGGATAACGATCCATATATTTTGCCAAGAAATATTCCCCCACCGAAAGCTATGAGAGGCTGTGCCGTCAACATATAACGATCTCCCGCCACCATAACGTGCATCCCTAAGGCCAGAGTCAGCGCTGACGTAAACATAAAACCAGCCACGAACAGCACCACAGCACTTTCCAACCCGCTGCCACTTATATCGAAACGGTTCTCCAGCCAGTACCGGACTGAAAAATAGAGAAAGCCAAGGAACAACCAGTAGCTAAAGCCAAAACCCTTTAGATTTGTAAAGCCACGCAGCAATCCACGTACGACCCTGTCCCACCCAGTAAGCAAACCATTCCCATACCATACATATTCATCATAATGAATGCTTGGTAGGTTATAGACCGGAAGAAAATCATAAACCGGTGTCCCGTACATGGCGACATTCTCAAACATCCTCCAGCCACCGACCAGTGTCGCTACTGTCGCGATGATCAAAACATCCTTGATCCTGCCGCTCAGTTCACCCTTCATCAAGACAAACATGATCGGCAGCAAGAACGGCAGGGTGAACAGAAGACCCATGGAATGGGCCTGCATGCTCATCGCAAGCACGACCGCGGTTGCCATCAGCAGTGAAAGTGGACGATCAGTTTTATCGGCGAGATAAACAATCCACAGAAACGCGCTGAACATAAGGTAGATACGGAATGCGTCAATGCTCAATTGCGAGGACTGAATGTAATAGGCTGGAGTGACGAGCAGCAAGATGACTGAAAAGAAAAACACAACCAAGGGCCGGCCACGGCACGCTGCTAACAAGGCAAGGATGGTAGCAAATACATAGTATGGCGTGACCAGCGAAATGATATTGACAGTTTTGACCCCTCCCTGAATGAGGAACGCCCAAAAATACAACCCCATGAATCCGAGTGGATGACTAGACACTGCATAAAAACCAGTATTCGGATCAGGCTCGACCACAGGGTAGAATGAAACAGACTTGTAGAGATATATCATCTTCGATACCACCGCATACTGAATGGCATCGTTCTCGGACAGAGGAATGAATATCGCAAGAAACAGATTCGAAGCGATCACCGCCAACAACAGCAGGAAAAGAAACTGTTCAAAAAAACGACCTTTTTCAATAATATGGTGGAGGAATCGCCCTGCGCCAGACATGACATCAAGAATGGCCCTGTGCTCCTTTCGACCATAAAACGCGATAGCAACGAATATAGAGATGATTACCGCAATATAAAAACCATCTACCTGGTGCGGTACGATCCTTATCAAAAAGACAAGCAGCCATGAAAGAAGAGCAGGCCCGATGCCGAAAGACATCAGAAATATGGTAACTGCCTGATCAGATCCTGCCCTTGCGGCACGGATCAACGCTGAACAAGTGATCAGTGATGACAAAAGCAAACTCAAGAGCAGATATAGTACTGGAGTCATTGCCCCTCCTGGAATGACAGTGCTTGCAGCCATGCATCATCTTTTTCTTCCATTTCTCTCTCCACTCTAAGCATCTGCATCAAATAGCTACTCAAATCAGTACCGACAACGACCGTCACCATAAGCGAGACCGCTTCGCGAATACTCTCTGCAATTTCAACAAAAATGCCACGACTCGACTCCGGTACCACAACCACATGATACTCAATATCCGACAGCAGATCCGACAGGAATTCCACCCTGAACCGGTGCATCGCAGATGTAACCAGGATCAACTTGCGCCAGTTTCGTTGATGGCTGATACGCTCAATTTCGCGAAGATTCGATATCGTGTCCCAGGACCTTTCATCCGTAGCCATCTTATTTTCCGGAAACTTTGCTTCTGACAGATACCGAATCATCAACTCCGCACCGGTCACGCGACCGTTTCTCCTGAAGCCTCCCACACAAAGTAATGGCAAATCTTCACTTGATGCCAATGATGCAGCGAACCTGGCTCGTTCAATCGATTCCGCACCCAGACTCGTTGGCGTCATGAAGTCGGCAAACAAAACCACAACCGCATCATAATCAGCATACTCTTTCTCTTTTGAACCCTGCCATGAATAGAAAAATAAAAAGGCACTCAACAGGGTAATCAGTGCAATCATTACCGTTGCCATTACGAAAAGTGATCGTGGCACATTCAGAGCCATGTCACTCATGGAACGAGAAGAAAACAGCATTTTTTCCTATCCCATAAACACCCTATGCACCAGTCTGAACGAGCCAATGTCATGATCGGTACATTTATTGTCATGAGAATATCTGCAAGCTTGCTAGATCAGCAATTTCATCTTGGTCTTTGCAAAATATTTCAACAAAATAACTGAAGAAACAAAAGAAAATGCCGTTCCCAGTGCTGCGCCATAAACGCCAAATATTGGTATCAACAATAGATTCGCAGCCATGTTAACAGCGACAACATATATTTTCAGGCGCATATGGATAGCAGGATAACCACCTTGGGCCAATAACATATTCAGGGGAAGATAGCCTGATGCCAGGCTGAAACCAGCGGAAAGAATAAGAAACACGTACCAACTCCCCGCAAACTCAACACCACCGGTAAGAAACTCTAGTGCGTGTGAAAATAGAAAAATTGAAATTAAATAAACTGCCGCCATCAACAGATAGAACAGCTTAATAGACCTGCGCAAATAACTCTGCAGCTCATCATGCCTGTCAGAAAAGAAATACTGAGTAATTATCGGATTTAGATTGTCCCGCAAAACGATAGAAAGTTGCGAAATGCCTTCCGCAATAATTGCCGCCATGCTGTAGATGCCAACAGCCAGGTCATTCATAAATATGCCAAGCATGATAACATCGACACGCGTATTGAGCTCAGCCATGGTACCACTCAGAAAGCTCCTGAGGCCAAAAGCGTAATGCTTGCCCAGCCAGGACAGAGTACAGTCATTCCATCGTGTAATGTATCGCTTCGATATATATCCGAGCAGTAACGGCATCAGCACAAGCTCAGGAATGGTCAACGCCAGCGGCAGCATATCCGGCTCGACGCCATTCAGCGAAGCATAGAGCAAGACCGATATAATAATGAGATAGCGTGTAATTTGTGCCAGTGAATAGACATGCATATCCCTGTTGGCGTTTATAACCGCCAGCAGGACCTTGTTAATCGAATACGCCCACAATCCAGGCAATGCATAACGCCAACCCACAGCCACACCATGACTGTCGAAAACTCGTTCGACCAGCGGGACGGTCAAGTAGCAGAGCAGTGTAATCGCACTGGAACTGACGGTAACCAGCATTATTGCCGAGACAATTGCCTGACTCGCGCGTTCCTTATCCTCGGACAACTCGGAAACGTAGCGTAAAGCCGACAACCAGAAACCAAAAGATGCAAACTGAGATACAATTATGTAGAGTGCGAATACCTGATTGAATATACCCAGCGCAGAGGCGTCATAGTATCGGCCGATCAAAAGATTCAAACCAACACCAACCAACCCCATGACGACAAAGGCCGAAAAGGTCCAGATCACCCCGCTTTTCAGATTGATGGCCATGGGCTATGTCGAATCGTTTTATCTTGCCTGCACCCTGAGTATGTATGGAAAGGCCAAAACGCGGCACAAGACGAACCGCCATATCTCCGTCCCCATCCAGCGGCTAGCAGTGCTATGGACGCGCAACGCCCCCTCTATCCATGTTCTTCTTGAAATGATCCCAGTTAGTGTAATATTTCACCTGTTTGTCCACCATTCCAGACGTAATCCAGGACGGTGCAACACGGATTCCCCTTCTGGGCCGATAAAACACGCTCGTTGAATCTTCTCCCGCATTGGGCAACAGGTAAACGTCTTTGGCAGCCATGAGGCTGCTGTTCTTTCCTGTATTTTGGTCACGATGATAGAAAACATCTACCGGCATTGGAGAAAAAAACAGGCTCATTGCATCTAAAATATATGGCCGACCATCAACCACAGCCTGTACATGTATATGTGATGGATCGGGGCCCACATGCCGGGCCTCGATCCCTGCCATTTTGAGCAGCATATACAGAAGTGTCGCAAAATCATTGCAATCCCCGGACTTTGCCCGATAGAGATAGAAGGACAACGGAATAGTGCCGGGCACATCCATGCCTTTGCGCTTATATTCCATGGCAAACTGTTTTGAGGCACTGGAAAAAACCCCGTTTTCTCCATTTTTATCACGAAACCCTACAGGAAAAAGATGCCCGACGACGGCCGTGTAGAATGCAGCCTTCAGAACATCACCCTGCAATCCCCAGTCCCGGGCCAGTTCATTCCGAACCAGTGAAAAGTAGTCATTCACTGATTTATAGAACATCTCCCAAGTGTCGACACCATCCGGTAGATACTTGTCCTTCAGGAACAATCTCCAGTTCTGTCTATTGTACAGGCGATGTATCTGTATAGATTGGGTCGCATCAGTCAATCGACCCACTGCAAAAACAAACACTCTGTCCTTGTCCAGAGAATAGGCCTTGTTGAGATACAATTCTGCAGAAACAGTACCTTTATCTTGCTCTTCGGCAAATGAATAGTCATGCCTATCAAAAGCAATAGCCACAATTATAAACAGTGCCGTGATAAAACGCCCGTATTCATGTCGATTTGAGACATTCACAATTACACCTTCAATACAGTTTCGGCATCGAGTTGATCACATACAGCGCTTCATCAAGATCGAAACCCACCTGATATGCGTACTCCTTCATGGTTTCGTATCTTGGCTGATTGTCTCGCTGAACTGTTTTCAAGGCATCTTCACGCGAAATCATTCCTTCCCTGATCTGATTGCTACGCAATGTGTCATTCTCCGTAAAACCTGCAACCGTATAGTAGATATAGTTATAAAAAGCCGCCGTGCCGTCGCCGATTCGCCAGGTGGTATCCGTGTCCGTCGCCACTTCCCAGTCATATTCATGTTTCAATACGCCATCGATCTCATCTTCGTCCCATTTGATATATCTGAACAACCAGGTGAAATCATGTTTCAGCATATAAGATGAATAGTAGGCATTCGCGGTATCCAACAGCGAACGATTGAGATAGCCGGGATTCAGCAGAAACTGTGTCCCGTAGTACAGCGCTATACGTGCTTTTTTCGCAGCCGATATATCATAGGTCCGCCCGCCCGATTCCTTGACGCCTGTGAACCCGGTCTTGAAACCGGTTTTTTCCAGCGGGTTGCCACCCAGGAAGGCGAGATCTATCCCCAACTGTCTACGCAGGCGGGCAAGATGATAAAAATACTGTTTGTCGCCTGCCATGAACAGCGGGATCATTCCCAGAGAAGGGCGTTTCAGCCAGGCATTGATATTTTTCTGGATATTCTTGCGCTTTTGCCGAATGTCTGCAGAGACAACGATATACTCGACACCGAGTTTTCCGGTCAAACGCGCCTGATTGCGTCGTGCAATATCTGTCACCATGCCCCAGTCATAACCATAGGCCACTGGCGTAAGCCCCAGTTCCTGCTTCACATAATGCAGCATATATGAGCTGTCACGCCCACCTGAGAAAGCAACGATACAGTCCGCCTCGTCACCTTTCGAGCGATATTTGTCTGCCAATTCCATGAGTGCGTCCTTACCCTGCAACTGGATTGGCTGGTAATCGCGACATACACTACAGACGCCATCCTCATCATATGAAATCATGGGGAAGGTCTCAGGGAGAAGACAGCGGGTACAGCGGCGCAGATGCTCTCTGCGTAAATCGTCCGCAAGAGAAAAATCAACTACCTTGATCTGCATGCGGTCAGAGACATTGTCATCAATGGCATCATCGTCGAATGAGAAGCCGGTGCAGCTGGCTGAAGCAATATCGACAATCAGCCCATTTCCAGCCTTCAAATGGGCCACTTCGAGCTGTCCCGTTTTCTCTTGCAACTGGGTTTCGGACAGGAAGCGCCGCAGGATGTATTCTTCAGACGAAAAGACAACGATACCACCATCATGACTTGTCGCGGTGTAAAGGGACCCTGTGTTGGTCGCCAGGGCAATACAGGCAACATCATCGAACATGAGGGCCACCGAGGCAGAGCCTTCGATTTCGGAAAATGTCTCCTTGATCGCAGATATGATGCTTTTCGACGCCTGGTAATGGTGCCGAACAAGGCTGGTTATAACTTCGGTATCCACTTCCCATCGGCGCTCGAGGGAAGGGTATTTCTCCCATAGTTCCGCGTCATTACAGATAATGCCATTATGGACAGCGACGACACCATCTTTGGACACAGGCTGATTGTTGGTCGAAACACCCTGCAGGCCATTGGTTACCAGTCGCGAGTGGCCGATTACTGCAACAGGCGGTGTCACCCGGGCTGACAGATCGGTTTCCAGCGCCTGCCACATCTCCTTGTAGCCAGACGACTTGAGTAATTTGCTCGCAGGCAAGGGGCGCTTGTCGAGTTGAATGCGCCCATTGGCGAGAATCGACAACCCGGAGGCCTCTTTCCCTCTGGATTCAGATAACAGGAACAAACGCTTGGTGGCATCTTGCACTTCCTGCCAGGTCAGCCTTGTTTCACCCGTTACACATATCCCAAATATTCCACACATAAATTCCGGTCCAGTGTCATTTATTCAATCGAAACCGACAGCCTTGATACATTGCAATCCATCATAGTCGACCATCTCGGACAGTGTTTGCCCGTTAGGCGGACTCCACACAAGGTCACCGTTTGAGATGGAGAGTGGATTGGTCATTATCCTCCATGCCAGTTTGGCGAAACCATTCCCTTCGGAAGCGCCTGAAAAAAGCCCACTGCGATGAAACACCTCAGCCTCGATCAGATTACCAATATCTGTCGCGACGCCATTCCCAAGAACGACTTTCATCCCCAAATCCCGGGCCTTACGAGCAAGCTTCAGCAAACCGGAAATACCAGCATGCTTGAATAACTTCAATTTGACATAGTCCGCACCCACTTCAGCCGATCGCTCCACATCCTCATCTTTGACAATCGACTCATCAAGCATCAACGGGACATTGGCAATACCACGGGAAAATTTTCTGAATGTGTCCCAGTCATCGTAGGGAAATGGTTGTTCAAACAACTCTATCAGGCTGTTGCGAGGATGATCCATCGCCTCAGTGAGACGTATGGCGTCATCAAGGCTATACCCCTGATTGGCGTCTATGCGCAACGCAACCTTATCAGGCAACCAGTCCAAAATCCGTTTGATCGTGGCCTGATCAGCCCTGATATCCCGCCCCACCTTCAGCTTTATGGTGCGGAATCCTGCATCCAACGCCTGCTGTATCTTGTCAACTACACTTTGCGTGTCTACGGAGGATGATACTGGCGCCAATAAAGGCACACGCAACGTATGATCGAGCTGCAGCGCGCCCTGCGCAACCTCGGCTGCCGTCATGAGAGCCGACAAGGCAAAAGGCGCATGCCGCATGGGCAGGGAGAAATTTGCAAACAACGCCTCCGGCTCCATGCCAATACAGCTTTCCATTGCATATAGCAACGCCTGCTCGGTGCTTTCACGGGTATCTGCGGTGTAGCCAGGCAGCGGCACAGCTTCGGCGACACCCTCGTCACCACTGTCGGTTCTTACTTTAAAGACCAGGACATCAATCGTTTCGACGGTAGAGAAGGAGAGGACATACGGCTCAGTGAGCGCTATTCGGGTGTGATAGAGCGCACAAGCGTTGATCTTCATCGTTCGCCCCTCATCTGGTCAGTCTCGCAGCTACGTCCTGTGCCCGCCGCTGCTCACGGTCATCATGCAGCATCTTGCGCCTTTCCGCGACCGACAGCTCACGGTCGGCAGCTGCCGAGAGGACATATCCCACCGGGTGATAGCTGATCGCCTCGTTGTTGTCCTGCGAAGCGGCAAGCCGACCTACGGTTATCTGACGGGCATAATCAAGGTTCTTTTTCCATATGTCCAAAACCGAATCCCAATTCAGCATCTTCCCCTCATGGATAAAACCGACACAAGGTTTCAAAACGACGGTGTGATGCCGAATCATCGACGTCAGCATGCGTATATGAAGATTTTCTGTCGCACCAAGCTCTTCGAAAACAACGGGGATTATCGCTACATCGGTAAACAGATAATCTCCCCGTCGGAGATAACGGGTCCGCTCGATAAAACGTTGATATACGGTGGTCAGCGCTGACCGGTCGTTCAGTGACAAGGCCACTGGAACGATCACATCGTAGTCCAGGAGATCCTCGTGGATGGTGGCGAATTCGTCGGCATTCTTCTTGATGATACAGCGATATTCGATGTCTGCACCGATATGTGTCGGACAGATGTCGCATGCGATGCAGCGACCGACATTACCCTGGGTCAATGGCATGACCTTGGGTGCTATCTCGAAAGTCGTTGCTTCGATCAAATCCTGCACTCTCTTCTCCGCCTGGCCTTCCGCATCCTGGAGGATCCAGAACATCACTCGCAGTGGACCTGACAGGCCTTTGTTTTTTGACCGGCACAACTCGTAGCTTACCTGGCCCACCCGATGCCCAGTACCAATCGCCGTATTTAACCCATAGTCATCATCAGCCGCCGTTCCAATATCGCCGGCCTTTATGGTCCCGCCATATTGGGACGTCGTGTCTGAATCGTTGCCCAACCCCAGCATTCCCAGATCGGTCATCTCTATGAGTTGATATATAAGTGTGGTCTCCTGCCCGCCATTTCGTTTTGCACCAACTGCGACCCCACCCACCGGCTTACCTGCAAGGTGATCACGCAATTCCTGGTCACTGCGAATGAATTCGATAAAATCACTTGCAAGTGAGCTTCTGTCACCAAAATAGACTGGAGTGCATAACAACAGGCCATCCGCTGACAGCAGTTTCTCTTTGAGCGCAGCGGCGTTCTTGATATCGCCCATGGGCTTGAAATGGCTGGACAATGGGACGTAATCTATTTCACAACCTGTGTTATAGGCGGCCCACAAGGCCACCGCCATGCCTATCTCTGAATTGCACAGACCTTTTTTTCCCGTCTGCCGCTTCAGATTCTCATACATTTCATCGAATGGAATACCCTCTTTTCTGCCAGCATCTATGAATTGTTGAAAATGAATCTTTGCCTGGTCATGGATAAACTCAAATAGCGCGTCACGATCCTTCTGCTCACGTATTGCATCGAGCAGATCACCCACTCCTTTACCCCAGCGGGCATTGCGCAGGCTTGCACTTACTGCAAGAATTTTTGGCTTACTCATTTTCATCTTCCTTCCTGGTTGTCTAATGTCAGACATGACCACTACAGCTGTGCTTTATCCAATACGATCCCAATCTGATGCCGGAGATCGGTAAAATTAAAACTGGATATGACGCGTGATGCAGCGCTGCTATCAAAAGTTTCCTTTATTCTGCGGCGTAGATTCACGATGGTGCGAGGCCTTTGTATCCAATTGAACAGACACTCAGGGAAAAACCACCGGTACTGTAATCCTACTTCGTAGTCAGTCAGTTGAGGCAACTCTGATTCCGGTTGCAGAAATATGTCCGCCGTCTGCTGCACCACGTTCATACCAGCCGACACAGTAAGATGTGTGGTTCCCCAAATCTTGGGATTGCATTCAAGCATGTGGTAATCGCCCTGCTGATCCGCAATGAAGTCGAATTCACAGGCTCCATTCCAGCCGACGTGGGCCATTATGGCCTTGGCATATTCCCTGGGCACCGGTTCATCAGTAGTGATATTGACGATACCTCCGCCCCCAAAATCATACAATGTTTTCAGGCGGCGCTGTGACAGCAACGAGACTGCACGGCCATTCTGCGCACAGGCGGTCACATCGCACAGTTCACCTTCAATCATTTCCTGTACGATCAGGGTCGAATCCACGGCGGAGTCGTCTGCGGCGGACAGCGCCGCAAGGTACGACGACAACTCTGCCTGCGTATCAAAAAACTCCACCCCAATAGCGGCAAACGACATTCTCGGTTTCAATACTACCGGATAGCGGAGTTCCGATAGTTCCTTTTCGCTGTCATCAGTGCCATCCAGGAGTACGGTTCTTGGCGCCTTGACCCCGACGGCCAATGCTATCTCATAGGCATTCCATTTGTCCGTAAGGCGTATCAGCTTTGCATAGTCCTCGACCAGGACTCTGACACCGGCTTGTTGCTCAATCTGTTGCTTGCATTTTGACAGGCTGTTGGTGATCGATGTACCGGATGCGATTACCGCATCGATGGATTGTTCCCTGCAGTGCCTGACAATGTCCTCGACGAAACCAGCTTCATCGAGCTTTGGATCCGTGTGCCGAATCACCGATTGCAGGCGCCGATGGTGAAAAAAGTGATCCGGTTTGATCAACAGGTAACTGTCATGCTTGATTGCACCACCGATCAGTTCCCAATCAGCGGTCAATGACTTGACGATCGCAAGAGAATTTCTGCTATAGCAGTTAAGCACCAGGATTTTCATACAGCCTCTCCATGCCTGTTCATGAACCGCCTCCACGAAACGTCTTCAATATTCTTTTGGCCATATTGATGCCCATGTCCGTCGCATACACCTGCAGCCAACCATCGATTCCTGCCGTCCATCGTTCAGGATGAGTCGAAATCACGAGGTCCGGCTGCCTGGTCTCGATCAACTGAATCAGATCATCGGTCCAGGTAACTGCCAGGCGCGACTGCGACGAATCAGAAGTTGCAACATGGTCCCTCACATTACTTTCGCTGTTCCAGCGCCTGCCGGTATCGGTAAAGTAGAGATATCTGCCCCAATCTATATCTTCATAGGCCTCTATTGCTATGCCTGCAGCACGATAGTCGAAATGCCGCCAGATATCGCGATTGTCCCATGGCGAGAATGGCCTGCCATGCATGGCAATACTCTTTACGGTACAGATCGGCGAAAATTGTGCCAGATCATCATTGAACAATTTCCACGCCTTCTTAAAGTCGCCATGGGCATCGCTCAACGATTCATAATGAAACCCGATCTCATGACCCAGTTCGGCAATACGTTCGACAATCTCTTTATTGAACGAGATCGGCTTGCTCCTGAAAAAATACGTACTCTTCGCACCATGCTCTGCCTCGGTACGCGCCAACTGCATGCTTCTCCCAGGCATTCTGTCGACATCGTGTCGCAACAGCACTTCAGGACCGTCACCACCGCCGTGGGCAAGGGGCAACTCTGCAAAACGGCGAAACCTATAACCGTTTTTTTTCAACGCCTCGAGTAACGATATGTATTTTTTGTGACTGAAGTCACGCACTATCTCAATTCCTTGTTCGTTTCCATGTCGAACCACATGGCAAAGAAAATCGATTGCAAACCGGTGGCAAAACAGAACATCCAGCCCAGGATACTTAGCTCTGGTGCTACGCCATTGGCAATCCATAGATAGATAATGCTGATAAAGAACAGGGAGCTCACCGCAAGCAGAATGAAACCAAGGAGATAGAAGAACACCAATGGGTGAAAGTCACGTATGATATATTTTTCCTTGAGACGCCAGGCAAAGAGTTTGATGATGAGCCAACCAATAGAAAATATGACCTTTCGAACCTTGATCCCTGACTGTTCACCAATGTCATAGACTGGCCTCACCGGAACATCTCTCACACGGAAATTGTAGACATTCAGCTTGACCAGCAAATCATTAGGTTGGCCATAACGTTTATACATCTTATCCCAGTCTATCGTATGCAGTGCTTCCTTGTTGATTGCTGTGTAACCGGTCTGCGAATCGGCCACATGCCAATAACCTGAGGCGATCTTGGTGAGCAGTGACAACGCAGAGTTACCGAAATATCTGACCTTTGGAATCTTCTTATAGGCTTCGCCAGTAAACAGCCGATTGCCCTTTGAATAGTGGACGCCCTCCTCGACCACAGGATCGAGCAACGCGGGCAGATTATCCGGGTCCATCTGGCCATCACCGGCCATCACTACTGCAACATCAAAATCGTTGTCTCTGGCCCATTTGTAACCGGTGGCAATAGCGCCGCCCACTCCTTGGTTTACCTCATGCTCGATGAGTAAAACGCGCTGCTCTTTTTCACTGTATTCACGCACCACGTCGACTGTTTTATCCTTGCTGCAATCATCGACAATGACGATCTTGTCGACCAACTCAGGCATCGTCTCGATAACCTTGGCTATTTGTGTTTCCTCGTTATAAGCAGGAACCACGACAACAATTGAATTCCCCTTGTACATTCCGCCTCCACGTACACATATCTCGAAACAGCGCGAATACGCGCGCAAACTAGTCGATGAATTGCTCAAACCACATTTCTACAGATACCAGCTCCCAAACGCTGCGAAATGAACGTGCCCTCATTTTCCATTCTGCATATATCTTCCATATCATTTTTGGAGAAAAAACGCCTCGCTCACTCAATGCCCTGAGCTTTTCCTGCGTAAACGATTTCAATCTTCCCCGAAGCCACCTGTCGGTCGGCAGGTCAAAGCCCTTTTTCTTTGCTTCGAGGCAGGAGGCAGGAATGTAGTTTTGCGCGACCTTTCGTAGTACGTATTTCGATTGACCGTCTGCTATTTTATATTTATCCGGGATACGATATGCCGCTTCCACCAACTCGTGATCAAGAAAGGGAATCCGCCCCTCTATGGAGAAGTTCATGGTGAATTTATCCACCCGGTACACATGATGGTTACCAATGTAATTAACCATGTCGATATAACTGATCGCCTCCATGAAACTGGTGAATTCCACATCATCATCCACGTACAATTCCCGAACGCGATCGATGGTATCGAAGCTCTTCACTTCACTACTGGAAAAGAGCTTTTGCTTTTCCCTGTCGGTAACGAAACTTCGCACTGCCGTAGCGAAGTCATCGCCACTTTTCGTCTTCCCGATGCGATATAAACGGTCAGCGAGATGTCCTACAACGGGAAAATGGCTGGCTACAGCGAGCAATGGCCTCACCTTGCTCAATAAACGCCATCGCTGCTCCCACTTGTAATAAGGATAGCCACCGAACAGTTCATCACCGCCAAGTCCTGTAAGAATCACTTTTTGCTGATTCTCGGCAACCAGCTTCGATATGATGTAATTGGGAGAAATATCGTAGAACGGCTCTTCATAACAGGTCACGATCTCTTCCAAGTCGTCGATCACCGTCTCATCGTCAATATTCTTTACGATGTGATCCATTCCATATTTCGCTGCAGCTTCCTGCGCCTGAGCCAGTTCATCGAGATTCGCATCTGATTTGAATGCCAGGGTAAATGCCTTGATTCCGGGATGACGCATGGATGCAAGCGAAGCAATGGTCGTGGAATCTATTCCACCACTCATGAATGTTCCAACGTCCACATCAGCGATCAATCTGAGATCGATAGATCTTTGCAACTCCGTATCCAGAAGATCTATCGCTTCCTGTTCACTCATGTTCGGATTCTGCGTCCCTACCGGAACCTTCCAGTAACACTCCTTTCTTACATCTCCTGTGGCGTCAATCACCATCCAATGCCCCTGCTCCAGGGCATACACACCATGGAACGCCGTCAGTGGTCTCGGAGCAACGCCAAAACTCAGGGCATGATAGAGTCCTTCGATATCTTCCTTGGGTTTGTACAGACCACTTGCTATCAGCGTCGCTATGTCTGATGCGAACAAGAATGCCTGATCCACCCAGGTAAAGTAAAAAGGCTTGATCCCAATTCGGTCACGGAAGCAATATAGTTTTTTTTCTATATCATCCCAGATGACGAAGGCAAACATGCCATTGAATCTGGAAACACAATCCGCTCCCCAGCGGCGAAACGCCTTTAGCAGAACTTCCGTGTCGCTACCGCCATGAAACAAGACGCCTTCAGACTCCAGTTGAGAGCGCACTTCCTTGTGATTATAAATCTCGCCATTGAAGACAACCCAGTAACGCCTCTCTTCCGTGCACATCGGCTGATGTCCATGCGCAGAGAGGTCTATAATGGAGAGCCGACGATGAGCGAGGAATACCGATGCCGTTCTATCTACTGCAGCACCAATCTGCTGATCCGGATAAAAATCGATTACTTCATCTGTAACAGGCGTATCAGGGCCACCATATATCTCTACCGGCACAGACTCATGTCCGGCAACAAGATAGCCTTCATCATCCGGCCCCCTGGAATGCATCGCATCTGCCATTTTCAGCAGATTGTCTACGTAACGCCCACTGGCCCCTCGGGTCAGAACAATTCCTGCTATGCCACACATCGCCTTTACCCTTTAATTTGATTCGGAAGCCGTGAGTTGATCAGGGCGTACAGAACTGTCATGCGGATTGTACCTGAAGGAATCATGGCTCGATTAATGCTTGGCGCATTCAGAATCTCCATATCCCGGCTAAAAACACACGCTGCATTTTCCCACTCGTCCTCGACATCGACGAGCAGATGACCGAAGAAATCATCGACCTGATAATAGACATCCTATGGGTCTGGATCCATGACGCCATACTTTTTTGACAACTCATTCAGCGAAGATTTGATCATCATTAGCACCAACAATCCCAGCTATTGGGCCTGCAACTCCAGCATAATGGCACTCATCGACAAACAGGAAATCCCATCGTGCAGGAAAACACCATTCTGCTTCAAATGAATGAATACCGTGCCTAGCAACATAAGATATCACTTGCCACAAACATTTCATGCCATTTATGAAAAACACGTGCATCGCTGCCATGCAGAATTAGAATACCGACTTAACCGCCATTCAATTCTCCAGAGGAAATTGTGCATTTGCAGTTCATTGGTGTACGCACACCACAAATGCAAAATCATTTTATGATAATGATACAGGCTTATGGGCAACCACGATTCAACAAGTGTAGCCATAATATTGCGCCACTTCTGAAACCTGGCTCCATACTTCCTCGCTCGATTTCAAAATATCTCCACTCTGATAGTAATCAGGCAGGCTTATATTAGCGATTTTATCTGCTATCGTTTCTAGAGAAGTAGGCAAACCCGCATGGGTCAACAATTGACGCACTTTATCATTTGGGTTCATACAGAGATCTTCATATTTTAACAGAAATATCCGATCCCTCAGCGCACCATCTTGCTCAAGCATATTGCTGATATAACCATAAATAACTCTCCACTGAATCGCATAACCGACATCCTCTCTTCCATCCTCCCATGCTTTTCGTATCATCGAGCCATCTTTACTGGAAATTGAAATGGGTATACGCTGACACCCAAACTCGAAGTGTCCTGCCGCAATCAGGTATTCCTTGATCCTTGGATCCTGTTTGATATACGAACAAAACAGCTCATGTTGGCGAATCAGAGAAGCTATATGTGTAAATGGATGGCGAATAACAATTATAAACAAGGCTTCCGGAAACAATTCTGCAAGGTAACGAATCCTCGTTATATTGTAATTCTCTTTGGAGACATATCTACGCCCCTTCCGTAGATACAGTATTTTTTTCAGATGAGCCAAATAATACTCATTGAATTCGCTGTTAAACTGCGCCTTCGTCAATAGGTTGCTTTGACTCGGATCATGAATTCCTTCAAAGAAGGCCATCCATACTGGCTCTTCAAACGCATCAGGACTCGAGGGCGAAATCTTTATTCTGTCTTTGTGAGGCCTCTCCTGCTCTCCTGTTTCACGGGAAAAATATTTTTGAAATGCATTCCATGCCACAGGAAAATGAAGGAAGGGAAAATCCCGGTATTGATGCGTTGCAACCGTTGGAATTTTTGCCAATAGATTGAGAATCAGCGTCGTCCCTGACCTTGCCAACCCAGATATAAAAACCGGCCGGTCAATCTCGATCGACGACAGTTTCCTATTAAGGAGGCTAGTTTCAACATCGCCAAGGGTTGAAAGCAGACCTGGATGCTGATGTGCAAAAAGAGCAAATCGATAATCTATGTTACTGAGTTTCATCTGAGGAACGTTTCATTACCAGAAAGACGAACATCCCTATAATCAGTGACGCAAAAAAAGCAACATCAAGATCACTCAATAATGGCCAAAATGGGTTTTTCGATCCTGTATCTGGGCGCACCACTATCGAACTAATCTGCTTTGATTCCACGTCAAGCACACTATCGTTGAAACCCAACAAAACATACAAATAACAATCAGCCTGCGCCAGGCAAAACACATTTGGAAGCGATGCATCACTGATCGAGACTTCTGCCGAATCAATACTGAGTTTAATATTATCTTTGCCATCCCATGGCACACTCATCTCTTTAATTGGCATCACGTTCCCCTCGCCAGTTAAATGGCCGTCACCATCACCAACGACTGCTGAACTATCAACAACCACTATCAAATCACTCGCACTTCGACCCCAATGACTGGATAGCGGAACAAATACACCATAGAACACGATTACTGTCGGCAAAACAATGAGTACTAACGCAATGAGACTTTTCCCTGTATATTTCAGCATCTTCAACAACAGCGATTTATATGCAGCCCAAAAGTCATCAGGGTCATCTTTAGCCATCATCTCCGACATTTGTCCTGCAAAGGCTTTCCAAAACGATCTGTTGTATCCACCTGGAATAACATAACGCCACGCGAATGCGCCTGCGAAACCGGCAAAAAGACCCGCAATGGAGGCCAAAACATAATAAATCACCGCGTCATCTACTCCGATTTATTTTGATCTTCTGCATTTTTAGCCTGCATTTTCTTTTTCAAGATCTTTAACGGATAGACAACAAGCCCAACCAAGGCAATAAAAACGCCAACGACGATTGCCACCAAACTGCCCAGCATACTTAAACCTGCGCCAGGCCCCACATAAGCATGGGACAGTGAGGGAAAAATCATCACACCGCACAAAACTGCAAAATAAAAAATCCGATATTCCATGGAAAATTCCTCAAGTAGAAATCAGTTATCAATGAACGTCGCGTTTGTTACATAGTAAGCGCCAGACACAGTGAATCGCCCAGCACGCCCTATTTTCTCGAGCCCCTTTGATCCCAAATAATCGTCCAAACTATGAGAGTTCAGGTATTCCCATAAGACCTTCCCATTAACCAAATCAACTTCAAGTATGCGTCCACGCCTTGTCAGGCTCACCAGTGCGCGGTCCTGCCCTGAACTTAGCACCACACGCCCTCCGTTATGGGTAATAAAGTCAACATCCTTAGGTGTAGTTTGTTGTGGAAACAGAGTTTCGTCCTTCTCGGTTGTCAAATCAATTTTCAGGATCCGGGAACCACCATGTTCAGCATCACCACCAAGATTGTCGAACAATACCACCTTGTTGTTACCCGCATATATAGGACTATGCTGCAGAATCGATTTTCCGCTGACAGTTTTTTTCACTCGATTGGTTTTTCCATCAATAACTGCAATCGTGTTATTGTTACGCATCGAAACAAGCAGGTCCCCTGCATTCAACCCAGGATATTCAGGCGCCATCTCTTTCGTCAGGACTTTAACGTCATTAAGGTGCGTCGGATCACACTCATCATATTCAGGAATCTTCGACTGATTCCCTTCATAAACCAATCCTGAGTAGCCAGATTCTATTAACGCTTTGGTTACAGATATCTTCTTTACCAGCTTCCCATCCGGCGTGTAGACATTGATCATATCTTCGTAGACTTTTTTTGACTTGCAAGCAACGCGCACACTTGTGTTTCCAATTTTCATTGGACTATCTACGGGGTTTAAAGAAGGCGCATAAATCAAACCTTCATCATCAACCGAAAGCCAATGATGGCTCAGACTCTCGACCTCCCACAACAAGCTTGAATTTTTATCGAACTTTGCTATTCCAACGGCATATGGAAACGTGTTTCTCGCCTGAAAAATGACCAGCAGGTCCCCATTGTCATAAAGATGCATACCTGCCGGGTATATATTTTCAGCTTTATTGAAACCCGATATACGCTCGACATCACCCCACACTGCCTGCGGATCGATTTCCCAGGTATGGCGAACGTTACCATCACGATCTATAATCCACGCGAGGCATCCAAATGTCGGGCATTCAGACATCAACTGAAAATATCCGCCATTTATCAGAATAAGATCATTATCCGCACTACTCTTTTTAACGAACGATGTTGCCACAGGCGAATTTTCCCCACCCTCCGGCACCAGTTCTTCAAACTTGCTGGGTTTCGAGTCGATTATTTCCTCTTCTGCAACCTCGTTTAATGCATCCCAGGCAATCCTTGCCTCTTCAAATAAACTATGGGGGAAGAAACCAAAACTGACACTTAGGCCTCCCCAAAGAAAAACCAGCAACATAATGGAAAGAAAAAACAGAGCACGGAACATCAAATTCTCCAAATTTATAAAAATCTTCAAATAACTATATCTGATCACATACCAGGCTCGACAATAGAGCCTATGGTGTCTGCATAATTGAACTCACTGAAATACTGGAAATATCCATAACGCAGAAAAATGCCACACAGCTTCAAATGGATGGACTCCAGACTTGGAAACGTAAACAATTCCTTGCCATAAATTTTTCACGCTATTCGCGAAAGACACGCACCTCGACACCTTCCTGAATTTGAATACCTGTTAAATCGTCACTTCAAACTTCCTGAGATGATTGAGCGACTGCTGTTCATTGCTGTATGTACTCTACCTATGCCATATCGCCTTCTGAAAATGACTGAAACTGCTTGCCCTTGAGCCAGACTGGGATGGCCATGATGAATAAGTGGAAGCCACGCAGGACATAGGCAAGACAGGTCTCCAGCAAACATTCGAACTTGATAAGTGGCGCATCGTAGAAGACCACATAGTCGACACTACCGCGACCCACACCGGCCTCTTCAAGACAATAGCCAATGGCATTCAGACGAAAGACCGCATCGTGCTTCTTGCGCATGATGCGGTCCTCCTGAGCCGTACCCATGATCTCACCACCCACGACGATGGATGCCGCGCTGTCATGTTGGAAGGCAGATATGCCAACAATCACCATATCAGCCACTCAACTGTTACCAATCCATATTTCAGCTTTCGGTCCACGCATCATCTCCCCGGTAGCCCCCACCTACCCCTGGGAGCCGGCCTGCGCGAGCACGGCGACAACCCTCTCTTGGTCGGCCTCGCTGAGATACGGATGCATAGGCAGGCTGATGACCTTTTCCGACAGGCGCTCCGCCACCTGCAGATCGAACTCATCGGTCGACAGGGCCGGCTGCCGGTTCAGCGGCACCGGGTAATGTACTGCGGTAGGGATATCCGCCGCCTGCATCTGCTGTTGCACCGCTTCCCGGTTTTCCACCAGGATCGTGTACTGGGCATAGACACTGGTATTTCCTTCTGCGATGTATGGCGGGACGATATCGGGGCACCGCTCCTGAATAAGGCGGGTATAGCGCTCTCCGCGCTCTGCCCTCAGCACCACTTCCTCGGCGAAGATATCCAGTTTTGGCAACAGGCTCGCTGCCTGCAGTGTATCGAGCCGTCCATTGATGCCGATTCTGGGGTGGTGATAACGGCGATCCTGCCCATGCACCCGGATCTCCCGCATCACCCTGGCAAGATCGTCGTCATCGGTAAAGCAGGCGCCGCTGTCACCGTACCCTCCCAGGGGTTTGGAGGGAAAGAAACTGGTGCAGCCGATGGTCGACAGGGCACACGACTGCCTTCCGTTGTAGGTGGCCCCCAGGCTTTGCGCGGCATCCTCGATCACCGGCAGCCCATGTCGACCCGCGATCTCGTTGATCCGGTCCATGTCCGCACACTGACCATAGAGACTGACCGGCATGATCGCCCGGGTCTTGTCCGTTATCGCGTCCTCGATCTTCTCCGGATCGATGTTGTAGGTCCGTTCATCGATATCGACGAACACCGGCTTGGCGCCGAGCAGGGCGATCATCTCGCCGGTGGCGATGAAGGTGAAAGGGGTGGTGATCACCTCATCGCCCGGTCCGATATCCAACGCCATCATCGCCACCAGCAGGGCATCCGTCCCTGACGACACACCGATGCAGTGTTTCACTCCGACCTGCTCCGCCAGGCGCTGTTCCAACTCCTGCACCTCCGGCCCCATAATGAAGCGGCCGTGCTCGAATACCGCCTGAATACGTGCCTGCACCTGATCCTGGATGCGGGCGTACTGTGTCTTCAAATCTATGAAATCCATCTGTGCTCTCGAATATGATTTGTCAGTGAACGGGCCTCGCGGCCCGCCCGGATAACGAATAATCAGCCTTCCAGCAAGGTGCAAACGCCATCACGCAGGCGGTAACGATCACCGGTATGCTCGCAAACGGCCTCACCGTCCCCGGCCAACGGCAGCGGCAGACGTTCGCCGAAACGGCTCATCCAGCCGATCTGACGGGCCGGCACGCCGGCCACCAGGGCAAATTCAGGCACGTCTCGATTGACCACCGCGCCTGCGGCAACGAAGGCATATCGCCCGATAGTGGTACCGCAGACGATGGTGCAGTTGGCGCCAAGGGTGGCGCCGCGCTTGACCAGGGTATCCCGATACTCATCTTTCCTGGTCACCGCCGAACGGGGATTGTATACGTTGGTGAAGACCATGCTCGGACCACAGAAGACATCGTCTTCCAGGGTCACGTTGTCATATACCGAGACATTGTTTTGAATCTTGACGTTGTCACCGATCTGCACCCGGTTGCCAACGAAGACATTCTGCCCCAGGCTGCAGCCCCGGCCTATGACCGCACCGCCACACACGTGAACCCAGTGCCATATCCGGCTGCCGGCGCCGATCACTGCGCCCTCGTCGACGATGGCGGTCTGATGAATCTGGCATTCACTCATCTGCTCAATACTCCAGCGGCAGCGGGATACGGCGACCGTCCCGGGCGGAGATGTAGGCGGCGATCAACATCTCCAGAGAGCGCAGGCCCTCACGCCCATCGGTCTCCGGCGTCGCCTCGCCACGCAGTGTCTCGATTACATTGTCGTAGTAGAGCGGATGGCCAAAGCCATACACCGAGGTGGTCTCGTAATTCACCTCCTTGATCCTGGCATCGTCCTCATGGGATTCGGCGAACTCCCAGTGCTGTATCTCATTGACGGCCACGCCACCCACCCGCACCGTGCCCTTTTCCCCCAGAATGGTGATCGAACCTTCCAGGTTCTGCGGATAGGTCAGCATGGTGACGTTCATGGAGCCCATGGCGCCGGAGCGCCAGCGGACATTCATGGTGGCCGTGTCTTCCACCTCGATATCCCGGGCCAGGGTGCCGGTATAGGCCTGCACGCTCTCCACCGGCCCGATCAGCCAGTCGAGCAGATCCACATAGTGGCTGGCCTGGTTCATCAGCGCTCCACCGTCGAACTCCCAGGTGCCACGCCAGGCATCCATGTCGTAATAGGACTGGGGGCGGGTCCAGAAGACGTTGATCACCACCATGTGGATACGCCCGAAGCGCTTCTGCTCGACCGCGCGCTTGAGCATCTGCAGGGTGGCATTGCGGCGATTCTGCTTCACCACGAAGAGCCGCACACCCGCATTGTCACAGGCCTCCACCATGCGCAGGCCATCCTTCCAGCGGGTGGCCATCGGCTTCTCGGTCATCACATGACGGCCCGCCGCCGCGATCTGCACCGTCTGCTCGGGGTGCATGCCGGATGGGGTGGTCAGGACGTAGAGATCCGCATTCGACTTGGCCAGCACGTCATCCAGCCGGTGGTAACCCGGTGCACCGGTATCCGCGACCGCCTTGTCCAGCCGTTCCCGATCTGTGTCACAGACGGCCACCAACTCCATGCGCTCGGCATGTTTTTCCAGCGCATCGAAATGCTTGGCCGAGATGCGGCCACAACCTATCAGGGCAACCCTTATCTTCCTGTCTTTTATCGTTTCGTAGCCATGGAACATTGCTATACACCAACTCTCTCTACCGTCGTCATGCACGGCAGTAACTATGTATCTGTCAGCCAGTAACCCGGTACTCCGCCACCGACCCCCTTTTTAACCCCTCAGCAAATGAACAGCGGGCTCAATAACCGACCACCGTCCCGGCAACCAACGCAAGACACGAGGTCATGACTTGATCAGAGGCTCCCTATCCCAAAGCGGCAACATACCAGTCCATGGCCTCATCCAGCCCTTGATCGATGCGGTGAGTGGGCGCATACCCCAACAGGCGCTGGGCCTTGCCGATGTCCGCCAACGAGTGACGTACGTCACCGGCGCGAAAATCCCGATAGCTGGGCTCCACCGCCACCATTCCGGGCTTACGATCGAGCAGCCGCTGCTGAATCATATCGAACAGCTGATTGAGGCTGGTACGGTCGTTCAACGCCACGTTGTAGACCTGGTCGTGGGCCGATTCATCCTCGCTCATGGCGGCCAGGATATTCATCTGCACCGTGTTGTCGATATAGCAGAAATCCCGGCTGGTCTCGCCGTCGCCATTGATGAACACCTCTTCGCCGGCCAGCAGGCTGGCCACCCATTTCGGTATCACCGCGGCATAGGCCCCGTTGGGATCCTGGCGCTTGCCGAAGATGTTGAAGTAGCGCAGACCGATGGTCTTGAAGCCATAGGTCCGGGCGAACACGCTGGCATAGAGCTCGTTGACGACCTTGGTCACGGCATAGGGACTGAGTGGATTGCCGATCTTCTCCTCCACCTTCGGCAGATCCGGGTGATCACCGTAGGTGGAGCTGGATGCGGCGTAGACGAAGCGCCTGACACCCGCATCCCTGGCAGCCACCAGCATGTTGAGAAAACCATCGATGTTGGCCTGGTTGGTGCGAATCGGGTCCTCTATCGAACGCGGAACCGAGCCCAGCGCCGCCTGATGCAATACGAAATCGACTCCATCACAGGCTCCTTGGCAAGTCTTCAGGTCACGGATGTCACCCTCGATGAAACGGAAGCGGTCAGTATCCGCCGGGCACCCGGCATCAGCCAGGGCCTGGTCGATGTTGTGCTGATATCCGGTAACGAAATTGTCCAGGCCAACCACTTTCTGATTCAGCCTGAGCAGGGCCTCCAGCAGGTTTGAGCCAATGAAACCGGCGACACCCGTCACCAACCAGGTATATTGCTGGCCGCTCAGATGCTCCTTCAGCTGATCATACTTTGTCATTGACACCACCTATTATAATTGATATTTCTATAAGATTGGATTATCGGCGCTGATAATTAGCGCCATTATACACGGTTCTAACCATCGACTGCCGTCCGGCACGTGAGTGGCGCGGGGGTGCAATCGAGCCGCGCTCCCGGAGCTTGGTGCCAGGCTGCTCTTTCCTCTCTTACGCCGGCGCTGCCCTGCCGATGGCATAGTGGGTGAAGCCCTGATCGGCCAGCAAATCAGGGTCATAGAGATTGCGCCCATCGAAGATCACGGGCGTTACCAGACTGGCTTTGATACGTTCGAAATCGGGGCTGCGAAAGATCTTCCATTCAGTGGCCACCACCAGGGCATCCGCCCCCTCCAGGGCCGCTTCCGGAGAGTCGCACAGCAGCAGATCGTCCCGCTCACCGTAGATCCGCCGCGTCTCCTCCATCGCCTGGGGATCGTAAGCCCGGACTCTGACACCGACACGCCACAGCGCCTCCATCAGCACCCGACTGGGCGCCTCGCGCATATCATCCGTATTGGGCTTGAAGGAGAGCCCCCAGAGGGCGATGGTCCTGCCCGCCAGATCATCATCGAAATGGCGGCTGATCTTGTCGAACAACACCGTTTTCTGACGGTAATTGACCGCCTCCACCGCGGCCAGGATACTGGCCTGGTAACCGTGCTCGCGGGCGGAGCGCTCCAGCGCCTGCACATCCTTGGGGAAGCAGGAGCCACCATAGCCGATGCCGGGATAGATGAAGTGGTAGCCGATCCGTGGGTCCGAGCCGATGCCGATACGCACCTGCTCGATATCCGCCCCCACCCGCTCGGCGATATTGGCCAGTTCGTTCATGAAGCTGATCTTGGTCGCCAGCATGGCATTGGCGGCATATTTGGTCAGCTCCGCCGAGCGGATGTCCATCGCCACAAGGCGGTCGTGATTGCGGTTGAAAGGGGCATACAGGGCCCGTAGCAGCTCTGTGGTGCGGGGGTTATCGGCGCCCACGATGATGCGGTCCGGCTTCATGAAGTCGTCGATGGCATCCCCCTCCTTGAGGAACTCGGGATTGGAGACCACGTCGAACTCCAGATTCGACTTGCCGCGCCCGGCCAAGGCCTCACGCACCCGGGCCCGCACCTTGTCTGCGGTACCCACCGGCACCGTGGACTTGTCGATGATCACCTTGTACTCTTCCATGTGCTCACCGATACTGCCCGCCACCGCCAGCACATACTGAAGATCGGCCGAACCATCCTCATCGGGCGGGGTGCCTACTGCAATGAACTGAAACAGGCCATGGGCAACGCCATGGGCAATATCAGTGGTAAAGGCGAGCCTTCCCGCCCCGGCATTGCTGCGGATCAACTGATCCAGCCCCGGCTCGTAGATCGGCACTTCACCCTGGTTCAGGCGATCGATCTTGTCCTGGTCGATATCGACACAGAGCACATCGTTACCCACATCGGCCAGACAGGCCCCTGTCACCAGGCCCACGTAGCCGGAGCCAAATATCGTCACCTTCATTGCACGGTTACCCTTCGTATCGATCGAGCGGAAAAATGCGCGCAATTATAGCAGGAATGGGCCTTTCTCCGAAGAATTGAGTATAATCCCGCGGTTTTACGTAATGCACCTGCAAGCCAAGAAAACCATGTCCAGCGTGACCTTCAACATCCCGGCGTTGATCCAGCGATGGCCCTGGCCCGTGCTCCTGGTCTGGTCCTGCCTGTTGCTGCTGCCCGTAGGACGCCTGGTGGAACTGCCAACCACCGTGATGGCGATCATCGCCGGGAGGCTCTGGTATCGGTGCCACTTGCACCCACTGGCCAACCGCTATCGGATATTCACACTCGCATTTTTCCTGATCTGGCTCCCGATGGCCATCTCACTGACCGATGCGGTCAACCCGACAGAGGCATTGCGGGTCACCACACTCTACCTGCGTTTCTATTTTGCCGGTCTGTTTATCATCTGGGCCATCGACAACAAGGAAAAACGCAACCTGCTACTGCGCCTGACCGCATGGCTGCTACTGTTCTGGGCCGCCGACGCCATAATCCAGTTCATTTTCGGCACCGATCTCTTCGGCTACCCTTATATAGAACAGAGGCTCAACGGCCTGTTTGGCCGGCACATCAAACTGGGACTGATCCTGGCCATGCTTTCGCCCTTCATCATAAGCTGGGTTCAAGAAGGCAATACCAAACGAGGCGCCGCCCTGTTCTTGGCCGCCGTTGTTTTCGTCATCATCGCGTCAGGAACACGTGCAAGTTGGGTGATGTTTGGGGTTGTCTCTGTCGCCTATCTGGTGAATTACCTCCGCGCGCACAAGGACAGAGCACCGAAGCTCATTGCCCTGATCATCATTGCATCGATCTCCACCGGCTATCTCACGTACAGGTTCGTGCCTACCATCACCGCACGGGTAGATCAGACACTACAGTTGTTTTCAGGAGATGCCGCCCTTATGGACCGGGCTCTATCTTATCGACTGCCTATATGGGAAGGCGCCCTGAAGATGATCGAGGACCATCCGGTCAATGGTGTAGGCGTAAGAGATTTTCGTAGCGCCTATACCACCTATGCAACACCCGGTGACTTCTATGTCGCGCACAACACCACGCCCATGCACCCGCATCAGTACATTCTGGAAATCGGCGCAGAAACCGGACTGATAGGGCTTGGAGGACTGTTGTTGTTTTACACCTCGCTCATTCAGCGATGGCGAAGTTCATCACCCTCGCAACGAAACATGGCGTATTTCATCATGGTGTCGCTAATTGCAGTATGGTTTCCGCTCAACACCCACCTCGCTTTTTATTCGTCGTTCATGGGCCAGGTCGTATGGTGGGTAACAGCGCTCTATTTCGCCATGACTTCCATCCCGGTCCCAGAGAAAAAGCCCCATGACGGCAGTATAGAGGGAGCATAACCGGTATTGGGAAGACCAAGGCCTGACGATCGCCAAACGGCGGCAGACCTGGCCACGGCTACATCCTCCGCTCTATCTCCGCAAGCACGCTCTCCACTGGCAATTGCGCCAGGTCATCCACCTCCAGGCAATGGAATCGCTCCCGCTCTATACTCGTCATACGCGCAGAGGCGTGGTGGCCAAACAGGGCGATACCAGGAACACCGAGGTGGGCGGCGAGATGGCTGGGGCCGGTATCGTTCCCAACCACGAAGCAGGCCTGTTTCAGCACCCCTGCCAAATAGAAGAAGTCCAGAAACCCACCTTCTTCCGTAGTCAGCATGGTGCCCGGGAATTCCCGATAATATTCAAACTCGCCCGGCCCCGGCACGGTCACCACGGCTAATCCTTTCGCAAGCAGCCGCTGGGCCAATGCATGGTAATAGGGCCAAATTTTCTCCGGGTGTCTGGCCGAGGCCCCTGCAAGCAGCACCACATATGGCTGCTCGACAGCAAAACGGCGCAACAATGGCGCCACATCTTCGGCGAACCAGGTGACGTCCGGTCGCCGGGTATGCTCCACCGCCACCCCCGCCGCCTCTAGCTGGCGGGCCAACCGCTCGATGCTGGGCACAGTTTTCTTAGCGGTCGCGGGCAAATCCGCGGGATGGCTGCAGCCGGGCGCAACCCCTGACCAATTCGCCCGCCTCACCAGCCAGCGAAAATAGAACGATGTACGCGCACTGTTTTGCAGGTCATATATCATCTCGAAGCGATCGAAACCGATCCGACGCCTCAACGCCAGGAGTAAATCAATGCGCCAACGCGGATCCCGGTGATCGATCAACACCCGATCGATCCAGGGGCAACGCTCGAATATATTCCTGTAGGGTGGCGTGGTAAGAACGGAGACCTCGGCCGCAGGGTGATGGAGACGTATGTCGTGCACCGCCCCCTCGGCCTGAACCACATCACCAAATGCCCCCAGCTTTATTATCAGCACCCGCTCCATTTCAGGAATAGGGCTCGTACGACTTCTCTTCCACCAAATCAGAATCGAGTTTTGCGTTCAGCGCCCGCTTCAATTCAGATCGCTTGTCATTGGTGATATACACCGACCGCGCAAGCTCGATAAATCTATCATCGTATTGCTTCTGCCGCTCATGGGAGCGGATCTCATCCTCGATATCCCACAGCGCCAGATTCACCTCATACAGCGCCTGCAGCAGGGCCTCGACATCATCGGCCAACGGCTTGATCCGATCCGCAATGGCTTCCAGCTGAGTCAGCTCTTTACGCACATTGGCATTCTTCTCCGGATCAGTGATGCGCTCCACCTTGATGCGTAAGATGGTGATCTTGTCCAACAACTCCCCCCATGAAACGGGAACCAATATCGCCATAATGCTAATTTCCTTTCATAACAGCCGGTTCGTATTGACGAACAGCTCTAATAAAAATTGAATTGAATACACCAACAACGTCACTGCTGTCCCATAAACTCCCTCTCCCTCAGGGAGAGGTTCGGGGTGAGGTGATCAGACAAGCAAATGCTTTGATTTTTCACCCCCTCATCCCGACCTTCTCCCAATGGGAGAAGAGGTGCCCATATCAGACATTTCATGTCTGGAAGCGCCAATAAGTGTAAAAAATCACCTTTCAACACCAGGTTGCATGAATACTGAACAAAGCTTGTTGGACAGCAGTACAACAAAGTACAACATTGCGGAGATCACGGGGATGACCGCTATGACAACATTCATCTTCGAAAATATTCAGCGATAGCGGGTCATATGGAGCAGGCGCGCGCGTATCTTGCCCAGAACATCCTGTATGGCAATGGTGGTGCTGTTCTTGCGCAGGGCGTGCCGCGAACAGATCCTGCCGCCGCCTTTCTCCGCACTGCCACCACCATGACGCTTGCCAATTTCCCGTGCAGCCAGCGCGAACAGATTATACTCATACAGCACCCGTCGGCGCGCTTCGATGATGGCCGGCAAACGCCGCTCGAACTCATTGTCGGCAATCGCCGTCTCGATAATCCGCCTCGCTTCCTCCGGCCTATTGATATCAATCCGGATGAAACTCTCTTCAGGGAAGTAGTCATCGGCATTCGGACAACCGCTATAGAATGGCAGCGTCAGACCGAGAAAGGCGTCTGAGAGCTTCTCCGTCCAGTGGTGGCGACCATTATGGTTTTCAACCGCAATATGGTAGCGATAGGCATCGAGGGCAGCAGCCTTGTCGTCATTCTCCAACGGCCTAACCCCGCGGCCGAACACATCCATCGATGGCAACCATTGCATCATTTTACACATGAAGGCGTGGCGACGGTGGTGCAGCGTATGCCGCTGGCGCTTGGGGGAAAACACCATCGACAGATCCTTCGATTTTGCCAGTGGCGGATGCGCGACCATGTCATCGAATGTCCGCACGCCATCGCTGCCCACACCATACATCCAGATCAACCCGGCCTGGGAAAAGAGACGATCCCGGTGCGGCAGGGCCCATGCCTCCTGGCTGGTGATGACACAGCCGAACTGGCGGGTGTATGGATTACCGTAGTGTTTGATGGAAGAGGGTTCACTGGTGGTCAACAGGGTATGCGAAGCCGGACAGGGCAGGTTCTCGCAGCGCTGCCCGGCCGGCACATCGGGCCGGCGCGGCAGGTCTTCATAGACCAGCAGCCAATCGTAATCCCGCTCATCGGGATCGAAGATAAAACGGCAATCGCCCCATACCGGATCGGCATCAGGGAGCTGGTGCCTGAAATAGCGTACCGGGACGGGGCTCAGCACCTTTACACGAATTTCAGTACTCATGGCACTACGACAGCGACGGCGAAGCAGTCAGGCGACACATATCAATATACCCCACTCTCCCCGGGCGGCCGGGTTTTGAAGCGACGATGAATCCACAAATATTGCTCCGGGCAGCGCATCACCGCCTGCTCCAGCAGCATGTTCAGGCGCCGGGTATCCGCCCATTTGTCGTCAGAGGGAAAATCCTTCAGCGGCGGCTGTATCTCTATCTCATAGCGGCCATCCGCCAACCGGCGGGGGAAATAGGGAATCACCAGGGCGTTGCCCATTCGCGCCAGGCGCGAGGTGGTGGCGATGGTGCAGGCCTGCATGGCGAAGAAGTCGACGAACACGCTTTTCGATCCACCGTGATTCTGGTCGAACCCATACCAGACCACCTCACCGGCCTTGAGGCACCGGACCATGCCGCGAACGTCTTCCCGCTCGATCATTACCGAGGTGCGGGATGACCGGGCCCGGTAGAGAATCCAGTCCATCAGCGGATTCTTCAGCGGCCGGTACATGGCCGCGATCAGAAACCGATCGCTCAGGGTGGCCGACGCCATCTCCATGGTGGTGAAATGTCCGGTCACCAGAATCACCCCACGCCCCTCCCGACGTGCCGCTTCCAGGTGCTCCAGGCCGCGAACGGTCCAGAGCGGTGCCGTCACCTTGCGGTCCCGGCCCCAGATGCACAGGTTGGCCTCCATCACACCCAGGCCCAGAGCGCCGAAGTGGGCACTCACCAACTGCTCGATCCCAGCCTTCTCCTGCTCCGGAAAGCAGAGCCGCAGGTTGGTCCGCACCACATGGACCCGGCGTTTCATCAATCGTCGCAGCAGCCGCCCCAACAGGCTGCCAATCCGCCGCTGCACAGACCAGGGCAACAGACTCACTGACCGCAGTAGCCCCAGCACCAGCCAGCCGGGCCAATAGCGGGGGCCAAGAAAATCCCTCAGACTGCGATCCGCAGCCGGCGGGCGGCGCACCAGGGTGTGGGATCGAGCGCCCTGGGTCACTGCCCGGCCTCATGCAGCCGCGCCTGATACAGGCGGGCATAGAGTCCGTTCGCCTGCAACAGCTCGGAGTGAGTGCCCACTTCCACGATCTGCCCCCGATCCATCACCACGATCCGGTCCGCCTTCTCGATGGTGGAGAGACGGTGGGCGATGGTGATGGTGGTGCGGCCGGCCTTCAAGGTCTCCAGGGCCTGCTGGATCGCCTTCTCCGACTCCGTATCCAGGGCCGAGGTGGCCTCGTCCATGACCAGGATGGGGGCATCCTTGAGCAGGGCGCGGGCGATGGCCAGGCGCTGGCGCTGGCCGCCGGAGAGTCGCACCCCGTTGGCCCCTACCTCGGTGGCCATCCCCTGGGGCAACTCCTGGATGAACCCCAGGGCATTGGCGGCGGCGGCGGCCTGCTCCACTGCCGCATCGTCCGCCCCGCTCATCTCGCCATAGGCGATATTGGCCCGCACGCTGTCGTTGAACAGCACCACGTCCTGGGAGACCAGCGCCACCTGCCGGCGCAGATCCCGCAGCGGCAGTTCGGCCAGGGCGATCCCGTCCAGGGTGATACGGCCCGACGACGGCGGATAGAACAGGGGCAACAGGCTGGCCAGGGTGCTCTTGCCACTGCCTGACGGTCCTACCAGCGCGATATGCTCGCCGGCCCGGATATGCAGATTGAGATGGCGCAGGGCATCCTCGTCCGCCGTCGGGTAACGCAGGGAGACATCCTCGAAGGCCACCTCCCCCGCGGCCTGCTCCAGCCGCTTCCGCCCCTGGTCCGGCTCCCCCGGCTGGTCGAGCAGGGTAAAGATGCTCTCGGCAGCGGCCAGCCCCTTCTGCAGCGGCTCGTTGATATTGGTCAGCCGCTTCAGGGGCGACAGAATCAGGGCCACAGCCGTGAAAAAGGAGACGAACTCACCCACGCTCAACTGCTGCTGGGCCGCCAGATAGGCCATCAGGGCGAGGGTCGCCACCGCCATTACCTGAATCACCTGGACATTGGTGTTGGAGGCCACCACGATCTTCACCTTCAACTGGCGCACCCGGTCGGTGACCCGGTGGAAGCGGCGCTGCTCATAGGCCTGGCCCCCGAACACCCGCACCACCCGATTGCCGGTCACCACCTCTTCCAGGATATGGGTCATCTCCCCCATCTCCCCCTGCAGACCGTGGCTCACCCGGCGCAACCGGCGGCTGACCAGCTTCACCAGCCAGGCCACCACTGGAGTGATGGCGAAGGCGAGCAGGGCCAGTTTCCAGTTCAGATAGAGAATCCAGGCCAGCAGACCGGCGATGGCGAGGGAGTCACGCACGGCGATCACCAACACCTTGGAGGCGGCCACCGTCACCTGCTCCACGTCGTAGGTCACCTTGGAGATCACCACGCCGGTGGCGTTGGCGTCGTAGAAACTGGAGGGCAGGGTCAGCAACTTCTCGAACATCAGATTACGCAGATCGGTGACCACCTTGTTGGCCACCCACTCCAATGCCACCACGCTGCCGATGGTGGCCAGGCCACGCACCGCGAACAGGACCACCAGGGCGATCGGCATCAGCACCATCATCTGCGGATCCTTCTCCACGAAGCTGCCGTCCAGCAGCGGCTTGAGCAGCATCGGCATGGCCGGCTCGGTCAGCGCCAACAGCACGGTGGCGGCAATGGCCAGGGCGAAGGTCCGGCTGTAGGGACGAACATAGGTGAGCAGGCGCAGATAGAGGGAGCGTGGATCCATAATTCAGTCGGTGACCAGTTGTTGGTACAGGGCAAGGGTCTTGTCGAGCATGGTGTCTAGCCTGAAGGCGTCGAAATCCGCCACCACGGGCGGCTGTTCCAGGAACGCCCGGGTGGTCTGCAGCAGCCGTTCCGCAGCATTCAGTGGAACCGCGCCGGCGGGAAACAGACGGGCCAGGATCTCCCCCACCCCGCCATGATCGTAGCCGATCACCGGCCGCCCCATGCTCAAGGCCTCCACCACCGTGCGGCCGAACGACTCCGGCTTGCCGGAGAGGGAGAATACCAGATCGGAGAGGGCATAGATCTCCCGGATATCGTCACGTTGTCCGGTGAAGGTGATATGGTCCGTCAACTTCAGCTGGGCCACCCGGCGGCGCAGTTCCGCCGCATACGCCCGCCGCCTGGGATCTTCCCCCCCGACGATCAACCCCTGCACGGGATGCCCCGAGTCACGCAGCGCCCCGATCAGGTCGATGAAGGCGTGATGCCCCTTGAGCCGGGTCAGGCGCCCAGCCAGAGTCAGCACCGGCACCCCCTGCAACCGGGGATAGCGACCATACCATGCCGATATCCAGGCCGGATCCGGCCTGTAACCACGGGGAAAGGCGGCCCGTTCGACCCCCCGGTGGATCAGCTCGATCCGCTCCGGCGGCGTCTCGGGATAGTGCCGCAGGATATAGTCCCGCACCGTCTCGGATACTGCGATCACCCGCTCGCCGCGGGTCATGATGGCGCTGTAGCGGGACACCGAATAGAGCCCGTGCACCGTGGTCACCAGCCGCGGCCGCCGTGCTGCCGGCATACCCTGCAGGGCCCGCCAGACGATCCACCCCGGCAGCCGTGAGCGCACATGGACGATATCCACGGCCTGTTCCCGAAGCAACCGCCGCAGCGGCCGGATATAACGCAGTGTGAGCAGAGACTTGACGCCGATGGGCCACTGGATGTGTTGACTCCCCTCTGCCTCCAGCCGGGCCACCAGCGGACCGCCATTGGACAACACCAGCGACCGGTGGCCATGGGCCACCAGCGCCGACGCCACTTCCAGGGTGCCCCGTTCGACACCGCCGCCGGTCAGATCCGGCAACACCTGGAGCAACGTCAACGGCCTATCCACGTTCGCCACCGTCGAACCAATGCCGGTACAGCCAATCGGCACAGCGTTGCGCTTCATTGAAGTCGGTGCGCGGCGGCGCCAGCCTTCCCCGCTCCCACCAGCGTTCGAAAGAGGTCACCCAACCATCGGCCAGCAATTGCTCCACACCGGCAGCCACCCGGCCGCCACCCAGCGCCGGCACCCTCAGCAACCCCACCGAACAGCCGGCGGTGAGGGCCTCGTAGACCATGGAAACCGAATCCTCCGTCACCCAGGCGTTGGCGCAACGGGCCAGCTGTTGCGCCACCCAGCCAGGCGGGGTCTCATCGGCCGGCACGATCCGGCAGTGATCCGGCGCCATCTCCTGCAACCGGAGCAGCAGGCCGGGTGGCGTGCGCCGGGAGTTGGTGAGGATGAACTGATGCTCGGGCATGGCGGAGAACAGGCGCTGCAGCTGATCGATCAGATCCGCATCGTCCCAGCCGTGATGCTTGGACGGGCCGCCGATCAGGATCAGGCTCTGTTCCGGGTCGTGAACCCCGTCCGCACGGAGGTTGTTGAGCACACCGCGGGTGACCAGCACATTGGCCCGCGGCTGCGGCCGGTCATGCTCGGGAATCAGGCAGAGATCGAACAGTCCCAGGGGCAGGCTGGGGCGCATCAGCACCAACGCACGGCCGCCATAGGCGCGGCGGGCGGCGAGCAGGGCGCGATGGGTGGCATGACCGGCCCCCAGGATCAGGGCCGGCGGCGGCAGCTCACGTCCGGGGGAGAAGCGCGCGGTCAGCAACGCCGCAATGGAGACGCTGCTGCGCGTGACCGGAATATCGTATCGCTGCAGCGGCAGGCGCTGCTGCAGCGCATCGGCCAACCCCAGGGTCTGATTTTCATGCCCGGGCTTGCCATCACACAGGCGCCAGATAACCCGGGGAGATGAGAGGGAACCGCTCAAGTTCGGCCTTGCCGGGCAGGAGGTCAGGGATCAGTCCTGCAGCACATACTCCGCACCGCAGTATGGGCAGACCGCATGGCCGCTCTGTTTGATCGGCAGATAGACCCGGGGATGCTGCATATAGAGGTCCGCGTCCGCCCTTGGGCAACTGAGGGGCAACTCATTGCGGCTTACCGGGATTGGTTCGCGGGATCGCTGGGTTGCGGTTGCTTGATTCATATCTGGCTCCTGATTATCCATATGTGCGGTCGGCTGCAAGACCGGGCCAGGCCCTGCAGGAGCGGCCTTCCGACTGCGATGCTGCTGCGGGCCAGCGGGCAGTCGCGGCGGGGACGCCGCTCCTACAGCAAGGCATCTCGTCTCTCTCGATGGCCAT
>CAZJCM010000003.1:0-96881 GCA_964544655.1 uncultured Sedimenticola sp.
GGACCAGACGGTGCTGGCCAACGAGCAGGTGATCGACGGCCGCGGCTGGCGCTCCGGCGCCCTGGTGGAGCGGCGTGAGATCCCCCAGTGGTTCATCAAGATAACCAATTACGCCGACGAGCTGCTGACCGAACTGGAGAAGATGGATCAATGGCCGGAGCAGGTGCGCACCATGCAGCGCAACTGGATCGGCCGCTCCGAAGGCGTGCAGATGGACTTCGGCATCGAGGGTTCCGACGACAAGCTGACCATCTACACCACCCGCCCGGATACCCTGATGGGCGTCACCTACATGGCGGTAGCCGCAGAACATCCCCTCTCCCTGCAGGCCGCAAAAGACAACCCGGAGCTGTCTGAATTCATCGATGAATGCCGTCGCGGCAGCACCTCCGAGGCGGACATCGAGACGATGGAGAAGAAGGGGATGCGTCTCGGTATCAATGCCCTGCATCCCATCACCGGCGAGCCGATGCCGGTGTTCGCCGCCAACTTCGTGCTCATGGGCTACGGCACCGGCGCGGTGATGGCGGTACCCGGCCACGACCAGCGCGACTGGGAGTTCGCCACCAAGTACGGCGTCCCCATCAAACAGGTGATCCAGCCGGCGGACGGCTCCGACTGGGACATCGCCAAAAGCGCCTACACCAAGAAGGGAATCCTGATCAACTCCGGCCAGTTCGACGGCCTCACCTCCGAGCAGGCGTTCGACGCCATCGCCGCCTACCTCAGCGAACGGGGGCTGGGCGAGAAACAGGTCAACTACCGGCTGCGCGACTGGGGCGTTTCCCGCCAGCGCTACTGGGGCGCCCCCATCCCCATGGTCCACTGCGACAACTGTGGTATCGTGCCGGTGCCCCTGGAGCAGTTGCCGGTGGTGCTGCCGGAGGACGTGGCGTTCGATGCCACCGGCGGCTCCCCGATCAAGAAGATGCCCGAGTGGTACCAGACCGAATGCCCCAAATGCGGCAGCCCGGCGGAGCGGGAGACCGACACCTTCGACACCTTCATGGAGTCCTCCTGGTACTACGCCCGCTACAGCTGCCCGGACGCGAACCAGGCGATGCTGGACGAGCGGGCCGACTACTGGCTGCCCGTAGACCATTACGTCGGCGGCATCGAGCACGCCATCCTGCATCTGCTGTACGCCCGCTTCTACCACAAGTTGATGCGGGACGCCGGTCTGGTCAAATCCGATGAACCCTTCACCCGGCTGCTGACCCAGGGCATGGTGATCGCCGAAACCTACTACCGGGACAACCCGGACGGCAGCAAGCAGTGGTACAACCCGGCAGAGGTGGAACCGGTCCACGACGAAAAAGGCCGGGTGATCAGCGCCATCCTCAAGGCCGACGGCCAGCCGGTGCAGGTGGGCGGCATCGAGAAGATGGCCAAATCCAAGAACAACGGCGTCGATCCCCAGTCCATGGTGGACCGCTTCGGCGCCGACACCGTGCGCCTCTACACCATGTTCACCGCCCCGCCGGATCAGTCCCTGGAGTGGAACGACGAAGGGGTGGAGGGTGCCCACCGCTTCATCAAGCGGCTGTGGAGCCTGGCCTGGAACCGGCGCGAAGAACTGCAGCAGGGTCCCGGCGACCTGGGCAGCCTCAGCGATTCCCAGCGGGCGGCCCGGCGGGAGATCCACGCGGCGCTGAAGCAGGCCCGGTTCGACTATGACCGGCAGCAGTTCAACACCGTGGTCTCCGCCGCCATGAAGATCGTCAACAGCCTGTACAAACTGGGAGACGACGCCGGTGACCACGCCCTACTGCACGAAGGCATGGGCATCGTGCTACGCCTGCTCGCCCCCATCGCCCCCCACGTCACCCACAAGCTGTGGCGTGAGCTGGGCTACGGTGATGAGATTCTGCAGGCCGATTGGCCGGCCCCGGACGAGGCGGCCCTGAAACAGGAGAGCATCCAGTACGTGGTACAGGTGAACGGCAAGGTACGGGCCAAGATCCAGGTGCCGGCGGACGCCGACAAAGGCACCATCGAGGAGACCGCCCTGGCAGATGACAACGTGCAGCGGTTCATCGGCGATGCCAAGGTTCGCAAGATCATCGTGGTGCCGGGCAAACTGGTCAGCCTGGTGGTGGCCAAATAGACCGGGCCTGTCCTGTCGCACCGGCGCGCAAATGACAAGGGCCTCCCGGCACGACCATAGAGATATCCCCATGAACGAAAACAGTAAAACACCCCATTCCCGCCATCTTCTTCTCTGGTCAGTCCCGTTGTTGCTGTTGCTGCTGCAAGGCTGCGGCTTCCACCTGCGCGGCAGCGACGGCACGATGGGCGCCAGCCTGCCGGCCAGTGTCAGCCCGGTCTATATCCAGGGGCTGGAAAACGGTGGCGACCTGCGCCGCATCCTGGAGGAGCGGCTGTATGCCGCGGGCGCACAACTCACCAACGACCCGACCGCGGCCGCCAGCCAGTTGCGGATCAGCAACCGCAGCAGCGAACGCCGTGTCGTAGCGGTGGATGGCCAGGGTAAAGTGATCGAGTACCAGCTGAGTGAACGCCTGCGCTTCAGCCTGAAGGGGGCGCAGGATGTCCAATGGGTCGAACCCCAGCCGGTAAGCGCGGTTCAGAGCTACCTCAACCCGGAGACGGAGGTGCTGGGCAAGCAGAGCGAAGAGGCTTCCCTGCGCCAGGACATGTATCGCCGCATTGCCGACCAGATCGTACGCCGCCTGGAAGCACAACTGCGTTGACCATGCGGGTACGTCCCCACGAACTGGACAGCCACCTCGCCCGCAAGCTGGCCCCGGTCTACTTGGTCAGTGGGGACGAGCCCCTGCAACGGCAGGAGGCCTGCGACGCCATCCGCCAACGGGCACGCCAGCAGGGATTCAGCGGCCGTGAAGTGCTGGAAGCGGAAAAGGGGTTCGACTGGCAACAGCTGCTGACTGCGGCCAACAGCCTCTCCCTGTTCGCCGAGCAACGCATCATCGACCTGCGCATTCCTTCGGGCAAGCCGGGCAACGATGGCGGCAAGGCATTGACTGCTTACGCTGCTGACCTGCCACCCGACACCCTGCTGCTGATCACCCTGCCCAAGCTGGAGCGGGGGCAGGACAACAGCAAATGGTTCAAGGCGCTGGAGCGGGTCGGGGTAGTGATCCAGGTGTGGCCGGTAGAGGGTTCGAGGCTGCCGCCCTGGATAGAGCAGCGCATGCGCAAGAGCGGCCTCACCCCGGCGCCAGGGGTGGTGGAGATGCTGGCCGAGCGGGTGGAAGGAAACCTGCTGGCCGCCACCCAGGAGATCGAAAAACTGCTGCTGCTCCACGGCCCCGGCGTCATCACCCCTGAACAGCTGGCCGAAGCCGTCTCCGACAGCGCCCGCTACGATGTCTACGGTCTGGCTGACAGCGCATTGCAGGGCCAGGTGGCGCGCGGGCTGCGTATGCTCAATGGCCTGCGTGCGGAAGGAACCGCAGCCCCGGTGGTGCTATGGGCTCTGGCCCGGGATATCCGCACCCTGACCAGCCTGGCTGCAGAAGTGGCCGGCGGCACCCCCCCCGCCCGGGCCATTGCCGCCCGGCGTGAGATATGGGACAAACGCAAACCCCTGATCAGCCGTGGGCTGCAACGCCTGCCGCTGGCGCAATGGCAGCAGCTGCTGCAGTTATGCAGCCGTGCCGACCGCGCCATCAAGGGCCGGGACCCGGCCGACCCCTGGCTGCTGATGCAACAGATCGTCACCCGCATGGCCGGCGCGGATCTTTCCTGACCCGGCTTTTCCGTTCGTAACTATTCAGCTGTACACTGAGATCATCGCCCACCGCCACCAACTCCGAAATTCGAGTTCCTATGGTAAGATCTGCTGAATCAGTGATTCAACCAGGTACAAACCACCATGGCCGATCAGATCAGCGACATCTCTGCCTATATGAATGAAGCGGGCGCCCGCGCCCGGGCCGCCTCACGCCAGTTGGCGGCCGCCCCCACCAGCGCGAAAAACGCCGCCCTGGAGGCGATCGCCGCCGATCTGGACCGGAACCGTGAGTTCCTGATGGCGGAGAACCGCAAGGACATGGAGGCCGGTGTCGCCAAAGGCCTGGACGCCGCCCTGCTCGACCGGCTGGAGCTGACCCCGGCGCGCATCGACAGCATGATCGATGGAGTGCGCCAGATCGCCGCCCTGGCCGATCCGATCGGCGAGATCTTCGACCTGAAATATCGTCCCAGCGGTATCCAGGTGGGGCGCATGCGGGTGCCCCTGGGCGTGGTCGGCATCATCTATGAATCCAGGCCGAACGTCACCGCCGATGCCGCGGCACTGTGCCTGAAGTCGGGTAACGCCACCCTGTTGCGTGGCGGCTCCGAGGCGTTCCACTCCAATCAGGCCATCGCCGCCAGCATCCATCGGGGGCTGGTGCAGGCCGGGCTGCCGGCAGATGGGGTGCAGGTAGTGGCCACCACCGACCGGGCAGCGGTCGGCGCCATGATCACCATGCCCGAATATGTCGATGTGATCATCCCACGCGGCGGCAAGGGACTGATCGAGCGCATCTCACGGGAGGCCCGGGTACCGGTGATCAAGCACCTGGACGGTATCTGCCACGTCTACATCGACGACCAGGCCGATATCGGCAAGGCCTTCGACATCGCCCTCAACGCCAAGACTCAGCGCCTCGGCACCTGCAACACCATGGAAACCCTGCTGGTGGCAGAGGCGATCGCCGATGAGATCCTGCCGATGCTGGCCACCGCGCTGCTGGAAAAAGAGATCGAGTTACGCGGCTGCCCCCGCACCTGCAGTATCATCGAGGGCTGCACGCCCGCCTCCGATGAAGACTGGGACACCGAATATCTGGGGCCAATCCTCTCGATCCGGGTGGTGGAGGGGCTGGACCAGGCCATCGACCACATCAACGGCCACAGCTCCCAGCATACGGACAGCATCGTCACCGAGAACTACACCAGAGCGCGGCGTTTCCTCACCGAGGTGGATTCGAGTTCGGTGATGGTCAATGCCTCCACCCGCTTTGCAGATGGCTTCGAGTACGGCCTGGGGGCCGAGATCGGCATCTCCACCGACAAGTTCCACGCCCGCGGCCCAGTGGGGCTGGAGGGGCTGACATCGGTGAAATACATCGTGTTGGGCGATGGTCACATCCGCACCTGAACCCAAGGGACGCCCGATTGTCTGTCAGCCGTGAATGGACGCAGAAAAACGCGAATAGACAGCAAATTGACTGGCCCGTAAAACGAGCCGTACAACCGTCTGCAACAAGCGGATTTGCGTTAATTCACGTCCAGTTGCGGCAACAAAGCAGGTTACTACCCAATCCATGAACCCGTTCTATCACCAGGCCCGCTTCCTCACCAGCGCCGCCCACCTGGACCAGTGCCCGCCGGATGACGGCATCGAAGTGGCCTTTGCCGGCCGCTCCAACGCCGGCAAGTCCAGCGCCATCAACGCCTTGTGTCAGCAGAAGGCCCTGGCCCGGACCAGCAAGACGCCGGGACGCACCCAGTTGATCAACTTCTTTGCCCTGGACGACCACCGCTTCCTGGTGGACCTGCCTGGCTACGGCTACGCCAAGGTGGCCGAGGCGGTAAAGAACCAATGGCAGCGGGAGCTGGCCGCCTATCTCGAGCAACGCCGCGCGCTGCGTGGCCTGATCCTGTTGATGGATGTGCGCCATCCGATGAAGGCGTTCGACCAGCAACTGCTGGAATGGGGCTGCCACATCGGCCTGCCGGTGCATATCCTCCTGACCAAGGCAGACAAGCTGAAGCGTGGCGCCGCCAACAACAGCCTGCTGAAGGTGCGGCAGGCAACCGGCAGAATGGAGGGCAGGATAACGGCACAGCTGTTTTCGGCGCTGAAACACCAGGGGATCGACCAGGCGCACCGGCAGCTGGACCAGTGGTTCGGGCTTGAGCCCGAATCTCAGGCAAAAAAAGATCCCGGCACCCAAGGGGAGTAAGGCTACCGGGATCGCAGACCCGGCTGGGGAGGCCGGACCACTGGCCATTCGGGGAAAAACGGCCAGGCGTCAGATGACGCTCATAAGATATGACCAAGCATTCTACTGGGAGTTCCCCATGGGAGAAATTTTCTCAGTGGGCCTGGTCCCAGTTGTCGCCGATGCCGATATCCACCACCAGTGGCACCTTCAACTCGGCCGCTGATTCCATGAAGCTGCGGATCTGCTCACAGGCCGGCACCACCTGATCCTCGCGGATCTCAAACACCAGCTCATCATGCACCTGCATGATCATGCGCACCGGGGGCTGCGCCGATTCGATCCACTCATCCACCTTCAGCATGGCTCGTTTGATGATGTCCGAGGCAGTGCCCTGCATCGGCGCATTGATCGCGGTGCGCTCCGCCGCCGCCCGGCGCTGGCCATTACGGGCATTGATCTCGGGCAGATAGAGGCGGCGGCCGAACACCGTTTCCACATAGCCCTTCTCACGGGCATCGTTGCGGATCTGTTCCATGAACGCCTTCACGCCGGGATAACGCTCGAAATAGCGATCCACATAGATCTGTGCCGCCGCGCGATCGATGCCCAGCTGCTTGGCCAGCCCGAATGCAGACATGCCATAGATCAGGCCGAAATTAATCGCCTTGGCGGCGCGGCGCTGCTCGTTGTCCACCGCCTCCGGCGATTCCAGGCCAAACACCTCGGCCGCCGTGGCACGATGGATATCCTGCCCACTGGCAAACGCCTGCAGCAACCCCTGATCCCCGGACAGGTGGGCCATGATGCGCAGCTCGATCTGGGAATAGTCCGCCGCTACCATGCGGCAGCCCTGCTCCGGCACGAAGGCCTGGCGGATACGCCGGCCCTCCTCGGTGCGCACCGGGATGTTCTGCAGATTGGGATCCGACGAGCTGAGGCGCCCGGTGGCGGCCACGGCCTGATGGTATGAGGTGTGCACCCGCCCGGTGTTGGGATCCACCATCCCCGGCAGTTTGTCGGTGTAGGTGGATTTCAGCTTGGACAATCCCCGGTGCTGCAGGATCAGGGCCGGGAGCTGGTAACCCTGATCCGCCAGTTCCTGCAGCACCGATTCAGCGGTGGAGGGGGCGCCCTTGGGGGTCTTGGCCACTACCGGCAGGGCCAGCTCCTGAAACAGGATCTCACCGATCTGCTTGGGCGAACCCAGATTGAAGGGATGGCCCGCCAGTTCGCAGGCCTGCTGCTCCAGCTGATGCAGACGGGCGGCCAGCTCCTCGCTCTGACGCGCCAGCATGGCGCTGTCGATGCGCACGCCGGTGCGCTCCATGCGTGACAGTACCGGCACCAAGGGCATCTCCAGATCGAGAAACAGCTGTGCCAGAGCGGGCTCGGACTCCAGTTTCGGCCACAGTTCACGATGCAGGCGCAGCGTCACTTCCGCATCCTCGGCAGCATAGGGTGCCGCCTGCTCCAGCGGCACCTGGTCGAAGCGCAGCTGCTTGGCACCCTTGCCTGCCACATCCTCGTACTTGATGGTCTTGTGATTCAGGTACTTGCGGGCCAGGGAATCCATATCATGGCGGGTGGCGGTGGAGTCGAGCACATAGGATTCCAGCATGGTGTCGAACGCCACGCCGCGCAGCTCGATGCCGTGGCGGGCCAGCACGCTCATATCATATTTCAGGTTCTGTCCCACCTTGGCCTGACGGGCATCTTCCAACAGGGGCTTGAGCAGGGCCAGCGTATCCTCCCGCGGCAACTGCTCCGGGGCACCCGGATAGCTATGGGCCAGGGGCAGGTAGGCGGCCTCTCCCGGCTCGATGGCAAAGGAGACACCAACGATCTCCGCCTGCATATAGTTCAGACTGGTGGTCTCTGTATCAAAAGCGAACAGCGCTGCCTGCTGCAGCCGCTCCAGCCACTGTTCCAGGCTCTTCCGATCGAGAATGGTCTGGTACTGCGCCACCGATACAGAGGGTTCATCAATGACTGCGCCGGCCACATCATCCACCCCTTCCAGCAGCCGCCGCGCCTCCATGCGGCCGAAGATCTCCCGTAGCGTGGCATTGTCCGGCTTCCCCGGCCGCAGCTCTTTGGGATCAAGGTCCAATTCCAGATCCCGACGAATGGTGGTCAGCTGCCGCGACAGGGGTAGCTGGTCCAGGCTCTGCCGCAGATACTCCCCCACCTTGCCCTTGATCTCATCCGCATGGGCCATCAGCTGATCCAGGCTGCGGTACTTGGCCAGCCATTTGGCCGCGGTCTTGGGGCCGCACTTGGGCACACCGGGGATATTGTCCACCGGATCCCCCACCAGGGCCAGATAGTCGACCATCTGCTCCGGCTCCACACCAAACTTGCGCCGCACCTCCTCCCGATCGGTGAGGGTATCGCTCATGGTGTTGATCAGGGTGGTGTGATCATCCACCAACTGGGCCAGATCCTTGTCCCCGGTGGAAATCAGCGTCTCCATCCCTTCTGCAGATGCACGGCTGGCCAGGGTACCGATCACGTCATCCGCCTCCACCCCGGGCACCACCAACAGCGGAAGTCCCATCGCCTGCACGATCCGGTGCAGCGGCTCGATCTGCTGCCGCAACTCATCGGGCATCGGCGGACGGTGGGCCTTGTACTGCTCATAGAGCTCATTACGGAAGGTGCCGCCTGGCGCGTCGAACACCACCGCCATCTGCCTGGGCTGATACTCCTTGATCAGCTTACGCAGCATATTGACCACGCCGACGATGGCGCCGGTGGCCTCGCCATGGGAGTTGGTCAGGGGAGGCAGCGCATGAAAAGCGCGAAACAGGTAGGAGGAGCCATCCACCAGGATGAAGGGGGGTTTGGAACTCATCGGTATATCGTCGATATTGGGGTGCGGTCCTGCAGCATACCCGAAATCATCAATCCCAGGAATCACCAGCGGCCGAATCCGCATGTGAGCATGTTCAACAGCGGAAAGCACGGCTCATGACCTGCTGAAATTCAGCCTGGTAGCGGAAAGTCAGTGGATATTCTCCGGCAACGGTACGACCCCCCATTTCATTCCTGACAAAATCGGCCGCGACTGGTTACAGCGATGCCGATTCTTGCCATACTACCCTCTATATACCCATATATTATGAGGATACGAGAGACCGTTTTTGCCAGGAAGCATGACGATGGTCGTTATAATTCAAGGATAATGAAATCTATACGTCTCCCAGGCATACCCTCGTGGCTAAGCTACGGAATATTGTATTTCCTGAGCGCCCATCTCAGTCTGCAGCTGGCCACCGTGGAGGGCATCATCTCTCCGGTCTGGTTCGCTGCAGGCTTTGCCCTGGCCGGTGTATTACTGCATGGCTACAGGGTGCTGCCGGGCATCTGGATCGGGGGGCTCACCGCCCTGCTGATGCACCAGCTGCCACCCGTCTCCGCCGCCGTCATCGCCTCTGGAGAGAGCCTCGCGGCGCTGCTCGCCGCCCTGTTGCTGAAGCGCATCGGCCCGCCGCACAAGCTGCTTTCCAATACTCGCAACACCCTGTCGCTGATACTCTACGGGGTGCTCGCAGCCCCGCTCGTCAGTGCACTGACCGGCGTTGCCATGCTGTTCTTCAGCGCCGCTCTGGATGACGGGAACCTGCCTCACACCCTTTTCGCCTGGTGGGCGGGAGAGGCCACCGGCAGCATCCTGGTAGCCCCTTTCGTACTCGCCTGGCGCACCCAGACGGCGGGTAAAGCAACCAGGCACAAGTGGGAACTGGCAGCTCTGGCAGCCACCACGCTGTTCACCGGCGCGCTGCTCTTTGGCGGCATCCTGCCGGCAGCTTACCCCATATCCTACCTCCCTTTTCCCTTGCTGGCCTGGAGCATCCTGCGCTTCAAACACCGCACTGCCACCACGCTCCTGCTCACCATTTCCGCCATCGCCCTGTGGGGCACCCTCAGCGGCAACGGCCCATTCATCCTGCCAGACACGGATCACGCCATGATCCTGCTGCAGTTCTACATCGCCGTCCTCTGCATCACCGCGCTGATGGTGAAAGCGGCCATCAGTGAGCGTCAGCAGATCACCTCCCGCCTGGCCCTGGCAGGCAAGGTGATCACCCATTCTCCAGATGGCATCATCGTCACCGACCCCCGCGGCATCATACTCTCCGGCAATCCGGCATTCTTTCAAAATACCGGGTTTCAGAAGAGCGACATCATCGGCAAGTCGATCCAGCAACTCACCTCGGTGCACCACAGCGATGACTTCTTCACCAATATCTGGCGCCAGTTACGCAGCACCGGCCATTGGGAGGGTGAGATATGGAACCGCAACAACAGTGGCGAGATACTGCCCCAGTGGCTGCATCTCACGGCGATCACCGACAGCAACCGGCACACCACCCACTATCTTGGCATCTACTCCGACGTATCCCACCAGAAACAGATCCAGGAACGGATCCACCGCCTGGCCTATTACGACATCCTCACCGGGCTGCCCAACCGCCAACTGTTCACCGACCGTCTGAACCAGGCGATCAAATACTCCGGGCGTCACAGCCGGCGGCTGGCACTGTTCCTCCTGGATCTGGACCGCTTCAAGAACATCAACGACACCCTGGGACACAGTATCGGCGACAAGATCCTGCAGATGACGGCAGAGCGGCTGTCGAAGTACATCCGCCAGACGGATACCCTGGCCCGCCTGGGGGGAGACGAATTCACCATCGTGGTGCAGGACATCAACGAGGATTTCGACGCCATCCTGGTCGCGGAGAAGGTAGTGAAGGCATTCCAGGATCCGCTGAATGTGGAAGGACATGAGCTGTTCATCACCCCGAGCATCGGCATCTCCGTGTTCCCCAACGACGGCAATACCAGCGACGAGTTGACCAAGCACGCCGATACCGCCATGTACCGCGCAAAGGAACTGGGCGGCAATGGCTTTCAGTTCTTCGCCGCCGACATGAGCGACCCAGTACGCTGGAACCTGACGGTGGAGAACGCCCTCCGCCGGGCGATCGAGCAGGAGTCTATTCAGATTCTCTACCAGCCCCAGTTCGACCTGCGCAGCGGCAACATCATCGGCCTGGAGGCGTTGGCGCGCTGGCATCACAAAGGGCCGGAAGAGACACCGCCGGAGACCTTCATCAAGGTGGCGGAAGATACCGGCCTGATCCACCGCATGGGGGACCAGATCATCGAGAGCGCCTGCCGCCAGGCGGTGCAAAGGGCCAATGAGGGCTACAACAACCTGCGCGTGGCGATCAACATCTCGCCACTGCAGCTGAAGCAGGCGGATTTCCCGGAACGCCTGCGTCGTATCATCGACAAATATGGCATCTCCCCGAAGATGATCGAACTGGAGATCACCGAGAGCAGCCTGATGGAGAACGCCGGCATCATGGAGAATCTGATCAACCTGCTCTCGGTGCAGGGATTCAAGATCGCGGTGGACGACTTCGGCACGGGCTATTCCTCCCTGAGCTATCTCAAGCGCCTGTCCATCGACAGGATCAAGATCGACAGCTCATTCATCCAGGAGATCCCCGGCAACAACAACGACGCGGCCATCTGCCGCGCCATCATCTCCATGGCTCACAACCTGAAATTGCGGGTGATCGCCGAGGGGGTGGAAAGCGAAGCGCAGATGGAGTTCCTGCGTCAGGAGCGCTGTGACGAGGTTCAGGGCTTCATCTACAGCCAGCCGGTAGGACCATCGGAGGTGTCGGAGATGATCCGGCAGGGATACTGGCATACTGAGTAGGCACCAGGCAGGAGATCAGCCCTGATAGCTCATTCCTCGAAGTAGGTGTAACCATGCAGCCCTGCGTCCAGCTCCTGGAACAAGGCCGCAGCCTCCTCCTCGCCAAGACCCGCCTGCGCCAGTTTGTCACGGTAGGCGTCCTGCAGCGCTTCCGGGGAGAAGTGGACATAGCGCAGCAGCTCGTCCACTGAATCGCCCCGCTCTATTTCGCTCAGGTAATAGCCACCCTTGCCATCCAGCCTCACGTTGACTGTATCCGTGTCGCCGAACAGGTTATGCATATCCCCCAGTATCTCCTGGTAGGCGCCAACCAGGAACATCCCCAGCAGGTAGGGCTCACCCGGCCGGAGATCGTGCACCCGCAGGCTGTGCTCGATGCCGTCATGCTCCACATAGCTCTGCAGGCAGCCATCGGAGTCACAGGTCAGGTCGTGCAGTACGGCGCTGTGACAGGGCGCCTCCAGCAGCCGGTGCAACGGCATTACCGGGAAGACCTGATCGATGGCCCAGGCATCCGGCAGCGACTGGAACAGGGAGAAGTTGCAATAGAGGCGATCCGCCAGCCGCTCATGCAGGCGATCGAGCAGCGCCCGGTGACGCCGTGACTCCGGCCGCAGCCGGGGCAGCAGGCGCCGGCACACCTGGACAAAGGCCGCCTCCGCCAGCGCGCGCTGCTCCAGATCGAGCCGCCCCTGCTCGAACATCTCCTGTACCTCCTCCAGTGCGTGCAGACTCTCCTGGTACACCTCGGAGGGGGAGTCATCCAGCGCCCGCTGCAGCTCCCGGCCAAGCTGTCTCAACGGATCCGGCTGATCGGCGCCGATCTCCAGCCCGCCATCGTCCTGGGCCACGGGGTCACATTCGATGACATTCGTGATCAGCACCGCATGGTGGGCGGTCATGGCCCGGCCCGACTCGGTGCAGAGGTGCGGATGGGGTAACGAACGCTCCTGGCAGATGCCCTTGAACGCCTTCACCACCTCCCGGGCGTAACTCTCCAGATTGTAATTTATGGAGCAGAAATGGCGGGTGCCGGTGCCTTCATAGTCCACCCCCAGCCCGCCACCCACGTCGACGATACGGATATCCGCTCCCAGGCGGCGCAACTCGCCATAGAAACGGGCCGCCTCCGCCATCCCCCGCCGGATGTCGCGCAGGTTGGGGATCTGCGAGCCGATGTGAGAGTGCAGAAGCTGCAGGCAGTCGAGGCGGCCGGCCTGGCGCAGCCGGTCGACCAGCTGTAACAACTGGCCAGCGGTAAGGCCGAACTTGGCTTTCTCACCGCCGGAGTTCTGCCATTTGCCGGCAGCGGACGAGGAGAGCCGGATCCGCACCCCCAGCAGAGGAGAGACTCCCATAGCGGCCGCCTCATGCAGGATCAGAGAGAGCTCGGAGAGTTTCTCGATCACCAGGTAGACCCGGCATCCCATGCGCTGCCCGATCAGGGCCAGACGCACATACTCCCGATCTTTATAGCCGTTGCAGACGATCATCCCGCCAACCGGCGAGTGTGCCAGCACCGCCATCAGTTCCGGTTTGCTGCCCGCTTCCAGCCCCACACAGGCCCCACCGCCGGCCAGGATCTCATCGACCACGGTGCGCTGCTGATTCACCTTCACCGGATAGAGGGCGGTATAGCCCCCCTGGTACGCCAGCTCCTGCCGGGCGCTGGCGAAGGCGCGGCACAGCACGCGCACACGGTCGTGCAGAATGTCGACGAAGCGGACCAGTACCGGCCAGGCCAGGCCGGCGGCCTTCAGCTCATGGGCCAGCCGGTGCAGGTCGATCCGCACCGGAATTTGAGGATCAGGACGCACCTGCAGGCACCCCTGGGGACCGACCTCGAAATAGCCCTCGCCCCAGCGCTGCACTGCATAGTCCTGGGGTATGGTGCCGGGCTCACCATCACCATTGGGTGGATGTCTGTTCATAACGGGGATTATGCGGCAATCAACGGCAACAGGAAAACCTGTTGCCTGCATGCTGAAGGTTGTTTATCGTGCCCCATGTCCCGTACAGGAGCCCGACAGATGACACTGGATGAAAACTGGTTTACCGAACCCTGTGATGAGGCCGGCACCGCCTTCTCCCTGCGCATCAACGGCCTGCTGCATACCGAGCAGACCCCATTCCAGAAGATAGATATCTACGACACTACCGATTTCGGCAAGCTGATGGTGATCGACGGTTTCATCATGCTCAGCAGCCGGGACAACTTCCTCTACCACGAGATGATGGCCCACCCGGTGCTCTATACCCACCCCTCACCCAAGCGGGTCGCCATCATAGGCGGCGGCGACTGTGGCACCCTGCGTGAGGTGCTGCGTCACCCCGAAGTGGAGCAGGTCACTCAGATCGACATCGATGAGCGGGTCACCCGGCTGGCGGAGATCTATTTTCCGGAGCTGTGCAAATCCAACCAGGATCCGCGGGCGGAACTGCTGTTCGTCGACGGCATCCGCTGGATGGAGCAGGCTGCCCCAGGCAGCCTGGATGTCATTATCGTCGACAGCACCGACCCCATCGGCCCCGGGGAGATACTCTTTTCCGAGGCCTTCTACCGCGCCTGCCGGGAAGCCTTGGGAGAAGACGGGCTGCTGGTGCAACAGAGTGAATCCCCTCTGTTGCACCAGGAGATACTGCAGCGTATGTACCGGGACATGAAGGCCGCGGGCCTGCAGCAACGCCGCAGTCTGTTCTTTCCACAACCGGTGTATCCCTCAGGCTGGTGGAGCGCCACGCTGGCGCGCAAGGCGGAACCGATCAGCGGCTTCCGTGAACAGGATGTGCTGGAGCGCAACTTCACCACCCGCTATTACAACGCGGAGATCCATCGGGCCGCCTTCGCGGCACCGGAATTCTTCCTGTCGCTGCTGCGGTAACCGCAGCCTCCCACCCGGCCGCTGCCTGAACAGGCCGATCGGGCGACCCCGCCCCTGGCCCGACAGACAGCCATCCGGGGCGGCGTTGGCATCAATCACACAGGCGCGCCGCATTGTCACGCGCAGCGGCAATCAGCTGACGCCGCTCGGCGGGAGAGAGATAGCGCCGCTCCCCGTTTGGCAGATCCCGGTAGAGCAGTGCCAGGGTTTCATAACGCTGCAGCCGTTTTCTCGCCTCGGTGCATTTGGTTTCGTGGGCCTTGAGTTCCGCCGCACGCCGCTCCCGGGCCGCTTGCTGCGCCCGGCGGTCCGCCTGAAAACTCTGCAACAGCTTCCGCTGACGCGCCCGGCGCTCTGCATCCAGCCGCTGCTGATCCGGGGCGGGGGCAGACGCTGCTTCATTCGGTATATCCAGCGCCTGTCCACCTTCCTGTGGGGGATGGTCGCCAAAGTGGACCTTGCTCTGGGCATCCACCCAGCGGTATGCACCGGCAACGGCACTGCCAGCCATCAGCAGCAACAGAAAAGATATTATCGTGCAACGTTTCATGATCGCAGTTCCCTCCGCCGATCATTGAATGATCTCTGGTATGGCGATTGGGCAGGGCTGACCGCTGACCCGGACGACCGAGTGCAATCACCGATCGCGTGGCCGGCAATGGCCCGGGGCCCATTCACCTCATTCAAAATGGAGCGTCCACTGGTTGCTACCGCCCCGGTTGTCTGCACTGCAGACCCGATTGCGGCCCAAATTCTTCGCCCGGTAGAGGGCCAGATCCGCACGTTCGATGAAACCGGGGATGGACTCTCCCACCTGGCGGACCGCCGTGCCGATGCTGACACTGACGCGCAGGCCGGGGAGCCGGCCCGGAGACTGGATGGCCGCCACCTTCTGCCGCAGGCGCTCGGCGAAGGAATGGATTTCCGTCGCCGGCTCCCCCACTACGATGACACCAAACTCCTCACCACCGATGCGTACCGGCAGATCCCCCGCCCGCGCATCCGCCTTGATGATACCAGCCACCTCCCGCAACACCTGGTCGCCCCGCGAATGTCCATAGCGATCATTGATCGCCTTGAAGTGATCGATGTCCAGCATCGCCATGGCCACCGGCGTTCCACCACTGCGATCATGGATCTCGAACAGCCGGCGCAGGGTATCCTCCATATAAAAACGGGTGAACAGCCCCGTCAAGGCGTCACGGATCGAGCGTTCGTAGAAGCGCTGGCGTTCCAGTTCGATACGACGATAGATGGTCTCCCGCTCCACCGCCACGCCAAGCGCCGCGGACATCTGCTCCAGCATGCGGCAGATATCGTCGTCCAGCAGGATCTGTTCACGCAGGGTGATCAGCGCGACGCCATGGATGTGCGCCTCATCCCCGGCGAACAGCGGCAACAACAGCTGGTCACGGCCGCCGCCATCCTCCGTCGCCCAACGTTCCAGGCTGAAGCAGTGGCGGTGCCGCGCCTCCCAGGCCGCCCGCGGCATGCCGAGCAGGGCGGAGACATGGGCGGCCGGAGAGGCCAGCAACACACCGCGAAAACGACTCTCCCGGGTCAGCTGCAGAACCCCCTCATTCTCCAGCAGCACCTGAAACTCCAGCGACTCGGCCGGCAGCATCCGCTGCAGGATCACCAGCAGGCGATTGGCAATCTCACGGAAATCCCGGGACACCACCATGGTGGAGGTGATCTCCTGCAGGGAGTCATTGAGGCGGGAGAGGCGCTGTATGTCATTACCTTCCCGCGCCATCAGATAGAGACCGCACTCCAACTCCTTCAGCTTGCCGATGACGTAGGCCGCCAGCTGCTCCGGTATCAGTGCCCCGCATTGAGGGGCAATCAGGTCGAGCGGCCGGTTATCGATATGCCGCAGGGCATAGGTGAGCACCTCCCGGCTGGCGATATACTGTTCATGCCAGGGACGTATCGCCTCGAAGCAACTCTCATCCTGGGCAAACAGCCCCGGTACGGTGGAGCCACCGCCAAACAGATGGCTGGAAAACAGCACCCGGCTGGTACTGTCGTAGCTGCAAAAGGCCCCCGGGAAGCAGACATAGGGGGTAGAGATGAAATTGAGCGTACGGTCTTCCAGCACCAGCTGCCAGTCATGCTCGTCCACCAGCCAGAACGGGATACGCAGGCCGTAATGCCCGATCACCGTCTCGGCCCGCCGATGACAGACGAGGCGGGCGTCTTCACGACTGAGCAGTTGATCGATCAGGGGCAGACAGCTGGTGACATCCGGATCCGGATGGTGACAGACGAACCAGCGGATGTGGCTGAAGGGCAGCACCTGTTCGATCTTGCGCCGCGTATGGTCAAAGCCGGTTGCGGAACCTGGATCGATCAGCACCGACTGATCGCCTTGCTCGATCAGGTAGGCGTGCGACTGTAACCGGTCGTCCGGCAGCCCGCCTCCGACCCACCAGACGCGGTCCGCCAGCTGCACGGCATCCAGCATCTCCTCTGCGGCCCTATTCGAGCAATTCTCGTTTCTCATCCCGGCTGACCTGTCCCTTGGGCTGCAGGCGAGAGAAGTCTCCATGACAAACCCGGTTACGCCCTTCTGCCTTGGCCTGATAGAGGAAGCCATCGGCTCGTTCGACCAGTGCCTCGACAGTAAGATCATCCTCCGGCATGCAGAGATCTGCACCCATACTGACCGTAACCCGTATCTCCTGCCCTTCGAATGGAATCACACTCCCGGCGATGGCCTGCCGTACACGCTCGGCTGCATTCACCGCCCGGGGCAGCGGGGTCGCCGGCATGATCAGGGCGAACTCCTCGCCACCATATCTGCAGGGGATATCCACCCGGCGCAGCAGCTTCTTCATCAGCCCGGCACAGTGCTGCAGGATGCGGTTGCCCGCCTCATGCCCCCAGTCGTCATTGACCTGTTTGAAGTGATCCAGATCCAGCATCACCAGGGAGAGGGGCTGCCCAGTCCGCCGGGTGCGCGCTATCTCCCGCTCCATGGCCAACAGAAAATGCCGATAGTTGTACAGACCGGTGAGCTCGTCGACATGGACCAGCCGGGCCAGCGTCGTCGCCTCGGCGCGCGCCTGTTGCAGCTCATCCAGGAGCGGACAAACGGGCTCGCCAACCGGGCAGGAGGGTCTTTCTGTATCGGGGGATTCCATTATCCCGGCAGATTACCGGGAGCAGAGAAAACTCTCAACAACCGGCAGACATTCTCTCCATTTCCTTGCCGGCAAAAAAACGGGCGCCGAAGCGCCCGCTTTCCCAGAGACGATGTCGCTGTTACATACCGGAGCCGCGGGAACCCACAAACTCTGGATAGGCCTCCATGCCGCATTCGCCGATATCGACGCCCTCGTACTCCTCCTCCTCGCTGACCCGGATGCCCATCACCATCTTGATGACCAGCCAGACCACGAAGCTGACCGCGAAGACCCAGATGAAGATGGTGGCCATACCGACGAACTGGCCGAGGAAGCTGGCACCGTCATTGGTCAGGGGCACCGCCATCAGGCCCCAGATGCCGACCACGCCATGTACCGAAATGGCACCGACCGGGTCGTCTATCTTCAGCTTGTCAAGGGTGATGATGGAGAGCACCACCAGCGCACCACCGGCGGCTCCAATCAGGGTCGCCATCAGCGGCGACGGTGTGGATGGTTCGGCGGTAATCGCCACCAGGCCGGCCAGCGCGCCATTGAGCACCATGCTCAGATCGGCCTTGCCGAACAGCATGCGGGCAACAAGCAGGGCGGCTACCACGCCACCGGCAGCGGCAGCGTTGGTGTTCAGGAAGACCATGGCAACAGAATTGGCGCTGGCCGCATCGCCGAGCTTCAGTACCGAACCGCCGTTGAAACCGAACCAGCCCATCCACAGGATGAAGGTACCCAGGGTGGCCATGGGCATGTTGGCACCCGGGATCGGGCGGATCTCACCATTCGGGCCATATTTACCCTTGCGGGCGCCGAGCAACAGCACACCGGCCAGTGCCGCACTGGCGCCTGCCAGGTGGACGATGCCGGAGCCGGCAAAGTCGGAGAAGCCGAAGTCATCCCCCAGGCTGAACATACCGAAGACGGACTTGCCGCCCCAGGTCCAGGCACCCTCCATCGGGTAGATGAAGGCGGTCATCACCACTGCAAACAGCAGGAAGGCCCACAGCTTCATGCGCTCGGCCACTGCACCGGAGACGATCGACATCGCGGTGGCGACGAATACCACCTGAAAGAAGAAGTCAGAGGCGTTGGAGTAGACCGAATCACCGCCAAAACCGGCCTCGGCAGACTCCTTCAACACCGCTGCGGTCAGCGCATCGGCACTGACGGCACCGTCCAGCGCGATGTCGGCGAGGAACAGCCCGCCGTCGTACATCAGATCGTAACCGACCACCAGATATGCGGTACAGGCGATCGCAAACAGCACCACATTCTTGGTCAGGATCTCGGTGGTGTTCTTGGCCCGCACCAGCCCCGCCTCAAGCATGGCGAAACCAGCCGCCATCCACATCACCAACGCACCCATCACCAGAAAGTAGAAGGTGTCAATGGCGTACTGCAGTTCGAAGATATTGTTTTCCACTGTCATTGCCCTCGTTCTGGATTAAAGCGCTTCCGCGCCGGTCTCGCCGGTACGGATCCGGACCACCTGATCCAGATCGGAGACGAAGATCTTGCCGTCACCGATCTTGCCGGTCTTGGCCGCTCCGGTGATCGCCTCGATCACCTGCTCCACCTGATCGGCGCTGACTGCCACCTCGATCTTGATCTTGGGCAGAAAATCCACCACGTATTCAGCACCACGATAAAGCTCGGTGTGACCCTTTTGACGACCGAAGCCCTTTACCTCGATCACGGTGATACCGGAAGCGCCCATGTCTGACAGGGCTTCGCGGACATCATCCAGCTTGAAGGGCTTGATGATTGCTGTTACCAATTTCATCTCGTTGTTCTCCTCGCAGGGGAATTCAGATTGCTTAATAAAGCCGGTTATAAAATCCAGGCGCCTGTGCGGCACCAGTGTTGGCTGATACAGCACTATGCATCTGCCGTGCCAACGATGATTTATTCCATTAATTCAGCATGTTGCCCAGATGAAAAAGAGATTCAAAAAACGCGCTGCACCAAATTGGACGCGCCTTGCCCAATGCACCGGGCAGCAACGCACCAAAACAGCGCATGACATAGCAACCCACGACTCATCCAGGCTGGACAAGCCGCCATTGCCCCGTTAAGGTGCGCCTATGATCGACCCCAAGCTATTAGACGACCTGGCGAAACGGATGGCGGGGAACATCCCCACCGGCCTCCAATCCCTGCAGGAAGAGCTGCAAAAGAACCTGCGCAGCGCCCTGGAGAGCGGGCTCTCCCACCTGGATCTGGTGACCCGGGAAGAGTTCGATGTCCAGAGCGCGGTGCTGGCCCGCACCCGGGAAAAGCTGGAGCGGCTGGAGCGGCAGGTGGCCGAACTCGAGGGAATGCTGGCCGCGAATGAAGGCGAATGAACGCGGTTGTGTCTTCGGTCGTCTGATGAGTTTTACTTTGTCAGATTGGCCACTAAGCCGCTGATATCTGCTGTTTCTGGGGGAAATATCCGGCGGGACGAATGCATGGATGCAGGAGGTAGAGCAACGCAGGAGCAGTTGCCGAGGGACGCCGCCGCCAAGCCTACAAGGATGTATTCACGGCGCTTTCCGGAAGCAACTGCCGATGTCAGCGACGATCCTCGACCATATGGGACCGGAGTCACGCCACAGAAGCATCTTCTGTTGGCACGGCTTTGGGATAGCATGACTCCGACCCCTCTTAAAAGATATACACGCCGGACGGAACCGGCCCGACGACACCAAGGAAGGCAATCATGTCACTCGCCCTGCTCTACAGCCGCGCCCGCAACGGCGTGGATGCACCGCTGGTCACCGTCGAGGTGCACCTCTCCAATGGACTTCCCTCCCTCTCCATGGTCGGTCTCGCCGAGACTGCGGTAAAGGAGAGCAAGGACCGGGTGCGCGGCGCCCTGCTCAACAGCCATTTCGAGTTTCCCGCCCGGCGCATCACCATCAACCTGGCCCCCGCCGACCTGCCCAAGGAGGGGGGGCGCTTCGATCTGCCCATTGCCCTGGGCATCCTGGCCGCCTCGGGCCAGATCCCCGAAACGGCCCTCTCCGGCTACGAATTCCTCGGCGAACTGGCCCTGTGCGGGGAACTGCGGCCGGTGAAAGGGGTGCTGCCGGTCGCCCTCGCCGCCCGGCGGGCGGAGCGCGCCCTCATCCTGCCCGATGCCAATGCGGACGAAGCCGCACGGGTGGAGGGGATGGCGGTCCATCCCTTTCACGACCTGCTGGAATTGTGCAACGCTCTGATCCAGGACGACCCGCTCCCCCGGCACCGACCGGCAGAAATACCGCCGGCCGCTCCACTCCCCGACCTGTCCGAGGTAAAGGGTCAACCCCACGCCCGCCGCGCCCTGGAGATCGCCGCCGCCGGCGGCCACAGCCTGCTGATGATCGGCCCGCCCGGCTCCGGCAAATCCATGCTGGCCACACGTCTGCCCGGCATCCTGCCCGCCATGACCGAACAGGAGGCCCAGGAAACCGCCGCCGTGCATTCCATCAGCAGTGGCGGATTCCAGCCATCGATGTGGAAACTGCGCCCCTTCCGCGCACCGCACCATACCGCCTCCGGCGTCGCCCTGGTCGGCGGCGGCAGCAATCCGCGGCCGGGAGAGATCTCCCTGGCCCATCATGGGGTGCTGTTTCTCGATGAGCTGCCCGAATTCGACCGCCGAGTTCTGGAGGTGCTACGCGAACCCCTCGAGTGTGGCCGCATCACCATCTCCCGAGCCAACCGCCAGGCCGACTTTCCCGCCCGCTTCCAGCTGGTGGCGGCCATGAATCCCTGCCCCTGCGGCCATTTGGGAGATCTGGACAGCGGCCATGGCTGCCGCTGCACCGAGGACCAGATAGCACGCTATCGCGGCCGCATCTCGGGTCCGCTGCTGGACCGCATCGACATGCACATCGAGGTACCCAGGCTGCCCCCGGACGTGCTCGCCAGCACGGAGGGCGGACAAGCGGAATCGTCGGCACAGGTACGGCAACGGGTGGAGGCGTGCCGCCAGCGCCAACTGGCCAGGAACGGCTGCCCCAACAGCCGGCTGAACGGCCATCGGCTGGAACAGGTCTGCCTGTTGCACGAAGGAGAGCGCCAACTCATGCTGCACGCCATGGAACAGCTCGGGCTCTCGGCCCGTGCCTACCACCGCATCCTGCGCCTGGCCCGCACCATCGCCGACCTGGATCAGGCGGGCGACATCGGCAAACGCCACCTCAGCGAGGCGATCGGCTATCGAAGGCTGGATCGGCGCCGATAGATACACCCGGGGCCGGAGTCAAACCGGCGCAAAAAACAGCAGCAAAAACCCACATGGCTGGAGCAGTTTGACTCCGACCCCTGAGGATTACAGCGCCACACTCTGCATGGCCAGGTGGCCAGATCGGCCTTCGACCTGGCCCCAGCCGATACGGTGGGTGGGGATCACCGACTGGTCGATGGCATTGAAGGTGTCCTCCAGGGCGCAGATCTCGCCCTCGAAGCTCTTCCACATCACCAGCAGCTTCTCCATCACCGGCAGCAGGCGCATCCCCTCCAGCTCGGCATGGAGGGTGTAGACGTGGCCCTGGGGCAGCAGGTGCAGGCTCTCGGCGTAGACATGCTCGTGCACGTTATCCTCGGTGATGCCATCGCGGCCGATCAGTTCGTCCAGGGTGGGGAGGGTGGTGGGGATCTGGGGGCAGCGGGAGACCACGCCCTGAAGCTCGGGGTAGAAGATGCTCTTGCCGCGCACGTCGCTGGCATAGCGGAAGCCCATCTCCTCCTCCAAGGCCAGCAGGTGCGGGTTGAGCTGCCAGCCGGCGGCGCCGTGGACCCGGGCAGGGCGGCCGAACACCTGTTGAAACGCCTCCACCGCCCGTTCCAGCTCGCGCCGGGTCCAGGCCGCATCCTTGTGGGCGACGAAATCCTGCCAGCGCACGTGATCGTAACAGTGGATGCCCACTTCGTGGCCCGCCTCGGCCACCGAGCGCATCACGTCACCCGCCTTGCGGCCGATGTGTGGCCCCGGCAGCAGGGTGCCGTACATCAGGGTCTTGAGCCCGTAGTTGCTGGCCACCGAGGTGCGCCGCACCTTCTGCAGGAAACCGGGGCGGAAGACGCGCCGCAGGGCGCGGCCGGTGTGGTCCGGCCCCAAGCTGAACAGAAAGGTGGCGCGCACCTGGTATTCATCGAACAGGCGCAGCAGGGCGGGCACCCCTTCGAGGGTGCCACGGTAGGTGTCGACGTCTACTTTCAGGGCAATATGCATCTATTCAGGTTCTAGGTTCTAGGTTCTAGGTGCCTGGCACGAGGAACGGCCTCGTGCTGCAGGATGGATAAGCGCAGCGCATCCACCGGCCGGAGGGCTAACGTACCCTCTTTGGCGGATGCGGCCCTTCGGACCTTGTCCACCCTGCGCGCCACACTGAAAAATCTCTGCATCCAAAAAACTAATCGTCCAGCAACGCCCGCGCCTCGGCCACTTCGTGGCGGTAGGCCTCAAAGATCTTGCGCAGGGCATCGCGCACATCCACTTCCGGCTTCCAGCCCAGGTCTTCCATGGTGTTGCCGATGTAGGGCACCCGGGTCTGGATGTCCTGGTAGCCCTCACCGTAATACTTGCCGGAGGAGACCTCCTGCAGCTCGACCTTCTCCGCTCCGGCGGCGTATTCGGGAAACTCACGGGCGATCTCCAGCATCAGCTCCGCCAGCTCCCGCACCGACAGGTCGTTGGCCGGGTTGCCGATGTTGTAGATGTTGCCCAGGGCGCAGCCCTCCTTGTTCTCGATGATCTTCATCAGTGCCCCGATGCCATCGCTGAAGTCGGTGAAGCTGCGCCGCTGGCTGCCGCCATCCACCAGCTTGATCGGCTCGCCGCGGGCAATGTGGCCAAGGAACTGGGTCACCACCCGGGAGCTGCCCTCCTTGGGGGTGTGGATGCTGTCCAGCCCCGGGCCGATCCAGTTGAAGGGGCGGAACAGGGTGTACTCCAGCCCCTGCTGCTGGCCGTAGGCGCTGATCACCCGGTCCAGCAGTTGCTTGGAGCAGGAGTAGATCCAGCGCGGCTTGGTAATCGGCCCCAGTACCAGGTTGGACTCGTAGGGGTGGAACTGGGCGTCGGCGGACATGCCGTAGACCTCCGAGGTGGAGGGGAACAGCACCCGCTTGCCATAGCGCACACAGGCGCGGATGATCGGCAGGTTGGCCTCGAAGTCCAGTTCGAACACGGAGAGGGGATCGGTGACGTAGGTGGCCGGGGTGGCGATGGCCACCAGGGGCAGGATCACGTCGCACTTCTTGACGTGGTACTCCACCCACTCGTGGTTGATGGTGATATCCCCCTCGAAGAAGCTGAAGCGGTCATGGTCCAGGAATGCCTGCACCCGCTCCGAGTGCATGTCCATGCCGTACACCTCCCAGTCGGTGGTGTCGAGGATACGCCGTGACAGGTGGTGGCCAATGAAACCGTTCACACCCAGGATCAGTACTTTCATGGACTCTGCTTCTCCGTTGGATTGTTGGCCGGGAGGGACAGTTCCTGGCCGAACAGGGCATGAAATCCCTGCCGGTCCAGTGGCTTGCCGTCCAGCGCCAGCCGGGTCAGTTCGATTCGTCGGCCGTCCGCACAATCCGCGTAGCAGCGGCCCGAATCCCAGTAAAGCCGTGCATTATCGCCCGTAGCGGCCTGGTTACGCCAGTAACTGCCCAAAATCAGCAGCCGCCCCGCCGGCAGATCGGTGAAGGCGCCAGGATAGGGCGGTGCCACCGCCCGGATCAGGTTGTGGATCTGCCATGCGCCCCGGGACCAGTCGATGCGCCCATCCTCCGGCCGCCGGCCGCCGAAGTAGCTGCCGGCGCCCAGGTCCAGGGGGGTCTCCCGTACACTGCCGTCGAGCAGCCCCGGCAGGGCGCGTTCCAGCACCTGCTCGGCGGCGCAGACCAGTTTGCGAAACAGATCCAGGGCGGTGTCGTTGGGCAGGATCGCCACCCGCTGCTGGCCGATCAGATTGCCCGCATCCGGCTTGATCTCCATCCGATGAAGGCTGACCCCGGTCTCGGATTCACCGTTGACCAGGGCCCAGTTGACCGGCACCCGGCCGCGGTACCTGGGCAACAGGGAACCGTGCATGTTGAATGCGCCCTTGGGGGGAATGCCCAGCAGATCCGCCCGCAGCATGTGCCGATAGTAGAAAGAGAAGATGAACGCTGGCGCCGCGGCCCGCACCCGTGCCACCACTTCGGGGGCGTTGGGATTGTCCGGGGTGATCACCGGGATGCCGGCATGGCCCGCCAGCTCCGCCACGCTGTCCCACCAGACGTCCTCACCGGGATTGTCCCGATGGGTCACCACCAGGGGCACCTCGACGCCGGCAGCCAGCAGGGCGGCGAGACAGCGCACCCCCACCTGATGATAGGCGAAGACTACCGCCGATTGGCTCATGGCTCATCTTTCCCGCCGCTGGCACCGGTGACATCCTGGCTCTCCCGGGACAGCACCGCCCGCACCAGATAACGTGGCCGGCCCCGGGCCTGGACGTAGATGCGTCCCACGTACTCCCCCAGCAGACCGATACCGAACAGCAGGATACCGATCAGGAAGAAGGCGATGGCAAACAGGGTGAACACCCCCTCCACTTCCGGTCCGACGATCAGGCGGCGCACCGCCAGGAAGATCACGAATAGGAAGGAGGCGATGGAGATGCCGACCCCGATCAGGGAGAAGAGCTGCAGCGGCATCAGGGAGAAGCCGGTCATCAGATCGAAGTTGAGGTGGATCAGCTTGTACAGCGGGTACTTGGACTCGCCGGCCGCCCGCTCCTCGTGCTCCACCACGACTTCCACCGGGTTGCCGGAGTAGAGATAAGCCAGGGCAGGAATGAAAGTGTTGGCCTCCTCCGAGTCCAGGATCGCCTCCACGATCTCCCGGTCGTAGCCGCGCAGCATGCAGCCCTGGTCGGTCATGTGGATGTTGGTGATGCGCTCGCGCAGCCGGTTCATCGCTTTGGAGGCCCAGTCCCGCCACAGGCTGTCCTGGCGCACCCGGCGGATACTGCCCACGTAGTCGTGACCCTGCTCCAGCTTCTCCAGCAGCTTGCCGATCTCTTCCGGCGGATTCTGCAGGTCGGCATCCAGGGTCACCACGTAGCGCCCCTGGCACTGCTCGAAGCCGGCCATGATGGCGGCGTGCTGGCCGGCATTGGCGCGCAGACAGACCACTTTGGTCTCGTCCGGGCGCTGCTGGAACTGCTTGCGCAGCAGGGCCACCGAGCGGTCGCGGCTGCCGTCGTCGACGAAGATCACCTCATAGGGGCGGTCCAGGGCGTCCAGGGCCGGATACAGCCGGGCGAACAGGGCCGGCAGCACCGCCTCCTCGTTATAGACCGGGATCACCACCGACAGCAGCGGCCCCTGATCCAAACCCAGTTCGGTCATGCCGGTCATGGGTTTTCTCCTTCAGTCAGCAGTTCAGACAGAGCCTCACAGACCCGCTCCAGATCACCATCGGTCATGGCCGGGAACAGGGGCAGGGTGAGAGTCTGTTCGCCGATGCGCTCCGCATGGGGAAAATCCCCGGGCCCATAACCGTAGCTCCGGTAGAGCGAGAACAGGTGCATGGCCGGATAGTGAATGCCCACTCCGACCCCTTTTTTCGCCAACCGTTCCACGAACGTCCGGCGGTCGCAGCCCAGGGCAGCGAAATCGATACAGACACAGAACATATGCCAGCTGTGGCCGGGCACATCCTCGGGCAGCAGCAGCGCCGGATGGCGCGGCAGCCGCGCCAGGTAATGCAGAGCCAGCTCCCGCCGGCGCCGGTTGAAACCATCCAGCCGGCCCAGCTGGACCAGGCCGATGGCGGCGTTCACATCGGGCAGGTTCATCTTGCCGCCCCACTCCGGCACATCCATGGCGCCGTCCGCGGCGCGCTCGATGCCGTGAAAGCGGATACGTTCCAGGCGCCGCAGCAGCCGCCGGTCGCTGCAGGCCACCGCCCCGCCTTCGATAGTGGTCATGTTCTTGTTGGGATGAAAACTGAAGCAGACCGGATTACCGGCGGCTCCCACCCGGTGACCGCCCTCCGAACTGCCGATGGCCTGGGCCGCATCCTCGATCAACAGCAGCCGGCGCTGCGCCGCCAGTGCCCGCAGCGGCGCCATCTCCGCCGGCCGACCGGCAAAATGGACCGGCATGATGGCGCGGGTCCTGGGGGTGAGTGCGGCCGTCACCCCATCGATGGAGAGATTGCGGCTCACCGGGTCCACATCCACAAACACCGGCTCCGCCCCCACCCGCACCACCACATTGGCGCTGGCGGTGAAACTCATGGCCGGGACGACCACCTGATCGCCGGGGCCCACGCCGGCGGCGGTGAGGGCGGCCTCCAGGGCGCTGGTGCCCGAGTTGAACAGGCGCACCGAGACGCCACCGCCGATATAATCGGCCAGCGCCTGCTCCAGGGCAGCCACCTTGGGGCCGGTGGCGAGCCAGCCGGAGGCCAGCACCTCGGCCGCCGCCTGCTGCTCCTGATCACCAATGGAAGGACAGGTAAAAGGCAGCATGATCAACTCCGCGCAAGAATGAAGACACCCAGGATGATGATACCGATGCCACCCAGGCGGGCCAGGGTGAGGGCCTCACCGAACAGGGCCCAGGCGGCGAAGGCATTGACCACGTAACCGATGGAGAGCATCGGATAGGCGATGCTCACATCCACCCTGGACAGGGCCAGGATCCACACCACCACGCTGATGCCGTAACAAAACAGCCCCAGCCAGAGCCAGGGCTCGGCCAGCAGCCGCTGGGCCACACCGATGGAGCCAGACAGGGCCAGGCCGATCTCGCCCATATCGCGCACACTCGCCTTCAGCGCCAGCTGGGCCACTGCGTTCAACAGCACCCCGGTCAGAATCAGGGCAAAGCTCGACAGGTTCATGGTTTCACCACCGCTATTTTGTTCAAGTCGCGATATATTACCCGCATTGGCAGGCCACGGTTACGAAAGCCGGGGAAATCCCCCGCCCTGAACACGGCAACCGCCTGTCTCTCCCCCTGCCAGCGCCGGCTGAAACTTTCCCAATCGGGGATCCATTTGGCCGGCTCCTGATCGATCCCCATCTGCAGCTCGCTCGGCGTCAGCGCCAGCCATACCGGACGCCCCAGATAAAACGGCAGATCGCGGGAGAAATTGGCCACGCTGTAGACCGGCGCTCCTGCATCGGTCCAGGGCCGGATCGCCTCCACCAGCGCCCGGCTGGAACGATGCACACCCAGGGGCTGAAAGCCACGCAGCAGGATCTGGCTGGCGAGCAGAAAGCCGATCGCCATGACCACCACCGCCCGGTCACCACGCCAGCGTAAGCGATAGAGGAGCAGGGCGCTGATGCTCAGCACACCTCCTGCCGCCAGCACCCAAGGACGAAAAGCTGCCAGCTGCGAAGGCGGATAACGCCCTGCCAGCAGCGACTCCAGGCCGATGCCAATCCCGAGCAGCAGCAAGCCAAGCAGCGCCAGCAGCCCCCCATCCAGCCCCACCAGGGGTCGGCGGGATAGTTGCCGCCCCATGATCAGGGCCAGGGCGGGAAACATGGGCAGGATATAGCCGGCCAGCATGGAGTGTCCGGCGGAGAAGAACAGCAGGATGAACAGGGCGTAGACCCAGAGGAAACGCAGTGGATCGAACCCCCCTGCCCGCGCTGGCAACCAGTCGAAACCGGGACGAAGCAGCGCCCGCAATCCACTGGGGATCCAGGGGATCAGTCCCAGCAGCAGTATGGGGAGAAGGTACCAGACCGCCTGGTCCCGCTGGTGCACGGTGGAGGTGTAACGGGCGAAATGCTCATGAATGAAAAAGAATTCAGGAAATTCCGGATTCGCCACACTGACGGCGACGAACCAGGGGGCGGTCACCAACAGGTAGAGCAACAGCCCCTTGCCGATATGCAGATGGCGCCACAGGGCCCAATCCCGCTGCCATAGGGAGTAGATCAGGATGGCACCACCGGGCAGCACCAGGCCGATCAATCCTTTACTCAGGGTGGCCAGTCCCAAGGCAGCCCAGCCGAACAGCATCCAGTTGCGCACATGACGCGGATCGTCCCGCCGGGACTGGGCGATCAGCAAGGCACCCACGCCGAAGGCAAGAAACACCCCCACCATCATATCCAGGGTGATGATGTGCCCCAGCGCTGCATAGAGGAAGCTGCTGATCAGCAGCAAAAAGGCGTAAAAACCGGCCCGTTGGCCCCACAAGCGCCCGGCCACGAACATCGCCCATAATGCGCCGAGAAACGACACCAGGGCCAGGGGAAGGCGCGCACTGGCGACGCTGACGCCAAACAGTTCATAGCTGATCGCGGTGAGCCAGTACTGCAGTGCCGGCTTTTCGAAATACTTGATGTCGTTGAGCCGCGGGGTCAACCAGTCGCCCGAGGCCACCATCTCCCGCGGGATTTCGGCATAGCGCCCCTCGTCCGGCCCCATCAGATCCCGCTGGCCAAGCAGCCCGAACCAGATCAGGGCGGCCAGGGCCACCACCGTCCAGCGCACGCCAGGGCTTGGGGTCGAGTCTGTCATGGAATTGCCGGAGATCGCTTCAGAATCAGAGGAATGGAAAACCGGACATGATACCCCCGATGAGGTCCAAGGGCCAAGAATTGCAGGGCCCCAATAGCAAAAATATCACCCCTGCCCGATTCTATGGAGGAAAACAGCGTCAGTATAATCCTTCGTTGCGGGAGCAAGCTGTACACCATGATTGACCGGACAAGTGATCGCAACCAGGAAATCACTCCCGTCAACCCCTATCAGTCGGGAGCATTTTGCACGGGCAGTGTTTACAATGCACCACTCCACACAGCCCGACTCCGATCTCAATACCCAAGTGAAGCCTGAACAGCTAACCGAAGAGTGTGACCGCTGCGTCAAATGCGGCCTCTGCCTGCCCCACTGCCCCACCTACCGCCATACTCTCGACGAGGGTGACTCACCAAGAGGCAGGATCGCCCTGATTCAGGCAATGACCGCAGAGGGTATCGACAGCCGCCGACTGCAGCGTCATCTCTCCCGCTGCCTCGGCTGCCGCGCTTGTGAAGCCGCCTGTCCCTCCGGGGTCCGTTACGGGGCGCTACTCGACAGCGCCCGCAATATCAGCCGGCGGAGACACCCCACGGTCGGTCAGCGGCTGATTCCGGCCCTCATCTCCTCGCTGCCCTATAAACCCTACAGCCGCCCACTGCTGCGACTCTATCAACGGTCCGGGGCCCGCTGGCTGGCACGCCGTCTCGGCGGCAGACGCTGGCGGCGGCTGGATGATCTGCTGCCACCGCTGTCATCCCATCCGGGCTGGCAGGAGAGCTACCCCCCTGCAACCGGCGAACACAGCCGGATACTCCTGTTCACCGGCTGCATGGGCCGCATCACCGACCAGCCCGCGCTGGATGCCACCATCCAGTTGCTCAACCACCTCGGTATCGAGGTGCTGGTGACAGAAAAGCAGGCCTGCTGCGGCGCCCTGCACCAACACAACGGAGACCCGGATGCGGCAGAACGTCTGGTCTCGGCCAACCGCACCGCATTTGCCCTGCCAGAGATCGATGCCGTCGTCTATCTGGCCAGCGGCTGCGGTGATCAACTGGAGAAATCCGCACCTCCCGGCGGCGCACCAGTAATCGAGATATGTCGCTATCTGACGCAGATCCAGGCCCAGTCACGGCTGACACTGCGGCCGCTGCAGAAGCGCGTCGCCATCCACACCCCCTGCTCCCTGCGCTATCCCTTGAGGGGGGAAGGCTCCGCGCCGGCACTATTGCGCCAGATCCCCCAAATCGATCTGCAGTTCCTCCCTGGAGAGGGCTGTTGCGGCGCAGCCGGCAGCTACCTGCTGACTCAGCCGGAGATGGCCGACGAACTGCGGGAAGATGCGCTGACCGCAATCGGTGATCTGCAACCTGACATCCTGGTCACTTCCAATACCGGCTGCACCCTGCATCTGGCCGCGGGACTAAAGCGACAGAACGCAGACCTGAAAGTGATGCACCCGGTGGAGTTGTTGTGGCGGCAGGTGGAACAACAGCCCCGCTGAGCCAGGAAGGCAGCGGCACCAAGGCATCCGGCTGGCCCGGTCATCGCATCCAGGAGGCTGCTCCTGCGAACGGCATCTACCGTGCAACCGGTAAAACCGGCTATCATTAAAACTATGGATACACGCAACTACACCCCGGCCGATCAGTTGCTGATCGGCATCGATCAGTTCCTGCGCACCCTCTTTGGCCAGCCGCAGGTCACCGGGCGCCCCAACCCGGCCGACAGACTACCGGAGGCCGAGCTGACTACGGAGCAGAAACGGCATACCGCCAGGTTGATGCGTATCAACCACACTGGTGAAGTGTGTGCCCAGGCCCTGTACCAGGGGCAGGCGCTGACCGCAAAATTGCCCGAGGTACGTCACAGCATGGAACGTTCCGCTCAGGAGGAGAACGACCACCTGGCATGGTGCGATCAAAGACTGCGGGAGCTGGACGACCGCAAGAGCCTGCTCAATCCACTCTGGTATGGCGGCGCCTTCGCCATCGGTGCCGGCGCCGGTCTGGCCGGCGACAAGTGGAGCCTGGGCTTCGTCGCCGAAACCGAGTATCAGGTGTGCGCTCACCTGGAGAGCCATCTGCAGCAGATTCCTGCGGATGACCGGAAAAGCCGCGCCATCCTGGAGCAGATGAAAGAGGATGAGATGCGCCATGCCACGACAGCCCTGGAGGGCGGCGGCGCCAAGCTGCCGAAGCCGATCAGGCTGGCGATGAAACTCACCTCGAAGCTGATGACCAGGAGCGTCTATTGGCTATAAGCTGTCCTGATTACGTCCATGGTTCAGCAAAGGTTGAAGTAACTATCCTGCTGCCATGAAAATTCAGCGACGATCTCGATTGCAGCTGAATAGTTACGATTGAATTAACCGCATAAACCCGGCGTTGCCGCCAGTCACAGGTGCCGCAGGTTGTCCTTGGCGGTGCGGATCAACTGCACGATGGGAATGCTGGACGGACAGGCAAAGGTACAGGCACCACACTCCACGCAGTCCATCACCCGGTATAGCTCCTTCATCTCCTCGAACAACCGCGCCTTGCCCAACCGCGCCAGGCGTGAGGGATTGAGAAAGTAGGGGCAGGCCTCCAGGCAACGGCCGCAACGGATGCAGGGATATTCTTTCGGCCGCGCCGTCTCCTTCTCGGTAAAGGCGAGGATGCCGGAGGTCCCCTTCAGCACCGGCACATCCAGGCTGGCGATGGGGGCGCCCATCATTGGACCACCCATGATCACCTCCCGGGTCTCTTCCTTCAGACCACCGCAGAAACGCAGCACATCCCGTACCGGCGTGCCGAGCGGCACGATCAGGTTGGCCGGATAGGCGGCACCGGGGCCGGAGACGGTCACCACCCGCTCGATCAGGGGCATACCGCGGTCGAACCAGTCGGCGATGGCCACTAGGGTGCCCACGTTGTTCACCGCTATACCCAGATCACGGGGCAGCTGACCTGCCGGCACCTCACGATCATAGATCGCCTTGATCAGCATCTTTTCCGCCCCCTGGGGGTACTTCACCGGCAGCGAGACCACACTCACCGGCCCATTGGGGTCGAGCCGTTTCTCCAGCTCGCGGATGGCATCCGGCTTGTTCGCCTCCACACCGATGGCGGCACGCTCCGCGCCCAGCTTGGTACGCAATATCTCGATGCCCCGCAACAGGGCATCCGGGCGCTCCATCATCAGCCGGTGGTCATTGGTCAGATAGGGCTCGCACTCGGCGCCGTTGACCAGCAGATCGTGGATCTGCTGGCCCTCGGGGATGGCATATTTCACATGGGCGGGAAAGGCGGCGCCTCCCATGCCAACGATGCCGGCCTGCTGCACCTCCCTGATGAATTCATCCATGCTGAGGGACGCCCACTCCCGTGGCGGCTGAACCGGCAGCTGCTGCGTGGCATAAGGATCGGCCTCGATCTCGATCGCCAGCTTGAAGCTGCCATCGATATAGCGATGGGGACCGATATCCCGCACCCGACCGGTAACCGGACTGTGCAGGCAGGTCGAGACGAAGGCCCCTGCCTCGGCTATCAACTGACCGCGCACCACCTCCTCACCCACCTTCACCACCGGCTTCGCCGGCGCCCCGATGTGCTGCCCCAGGGGCATCAGATAGCGCTCGCCAAAGGGTACGCGCTGGATCGGCCGGTCCACCGTCTGCTCCTTGTGGCCAGCCGGATGGACGCCGTGGGAGAAGGAGCGTTCAAACAGATTCAGCAAGGACATGGCATACCTACTCGTACCCCGCCAGATGCAGCAGGCGCTGGCGGATCTGACCGGCGATCTCGCCTTGCAGACCGGACTGCAACTCCGCCATGCGTCGTTCGTATTCCGCTTTCAGTGCGGCGATCTCGGCCGCCCGCTCGTTTGCCACGCACTGCTCGGCCTCCTGCCGCACCCGCTCGGTGAAAGGGGTGACCAGGCCCGCCAGCTCCTGCAGTGTGCGCCATATATGGCCCAGACGCCCCATCTGCATGGCAGCATCCACGCTCACTTTCAGCGCAGTCCCGGCCTCATCGGTGAGCCTGACCACAGGTGTCTTCCGTTGCCGCTCCGCTGGCGCCAGTGCGAGCCAGTCGATCACTGGCACAGCCGGCGGATCGTCTTCCTCCAGGCGGGAAAAATGGTCGGCGAAACGCTGCTCTGAAAGCATCCAGTCCAGCGGCGTGAACGGCGCCCCATCGTCACCCGGTGCCCACGCCTCCCGCTCATGCGGGTTGCCGGCAAGGCTGATCCGGCTACCGAAGACTCCCTCCTCTTCGGGGTTATAGCGCAGCAGGGGAAAGGCGCGGCTGAGCAGCGCCAGCCGGGACTGCCGCAGGGTCTGATCGGCGGCGAAGCCATGGCGCAGGGGACTCGGCGCATGCAGCCGGATCAAGGCGGGCCCGGAAAAGCCGAGGGCCTCCTTCAGGCACTGGCGATAATGGTCCGGCTCAGCGATGGCACACTGGGCGACATAGGCATCGCGCTGGGCCAGGGCCATGAGGAGCAGGTCGGTACGGGGATCATGGCTGTCGGAGACTGAATCGGACGTCGGCCCGGCCCCGGCCAGCCCGAGATCCAGGCTGCTGAGCAGCAATACTTTGAGCGGCAGGCCGCTGTTGAGCAGCCAGGCGACCTGGGCCAGCCCACGGCCTCCCAGTTCCCGCTCACTGCCGACCAGGATCAGGGGCGGACAGAGGGCCCGCTCTTCATCGGTCAGCGCCTGCCAGCAGGAGGCGACCTCGGCTGTCGCCTGTTTGTCATCCAGTGCCGCCCTGGCGCGGCGTGCCAGGTTCAGGGTCGCCATCATCTCAGCCAGCTGTCCCTGCAGCAGGCCGACCGCCATCTGCGCCCCATCACCGGTCATGTCGAGGGTGACCGGCGCGTGAAACGGGTTGTTCGGAAACACCCCGGCCCAGGCGGCGACGCTGCCTGGCACCAGCGCCAGCCCGAAGCGGGCGCGACCCAGGCCGTAATCACCCTTGGAAAGCTGCCAATGCGCCTGACGCAGGCCACTGGCCAATTCGATCAGCCCACCCAGCCGGTCGGCGTCGATACTGCTTTCCCGGCCACTGGAGCCCCTGGTCAGGGTGGAGAGATCGATCTGCCGGCCGCCCGCCGCCCCCAGATTGTTCAACAGCGTATCGAGGTCGTCCGTAGGCAAGGCATCGGTGAGGGTGTCCCGGATCCGCGTTTCAATCTCCCCCAGCAGGGCCGCCAACTCTGTATTGAAACGGCTGAGCCGGGGCTGCTGGTGATACTCTGTAGCGGCCAAGGCCAGGCGCAGCGCGATCTTCTCGCCTGAACCCGCCTCGGAGCCATCGCCGCCAGCCACTGCCATGGCGCAGTGCCGGGACATCAACAGGGCGGCCAGGCCGTTCATATCGCCTTCTGCACCCAGCCGCTCAATGGTGGATGAGGCCGTATCCGGCATCTGTTCCCAAATGCGCCAGCACAGGCCCGCCTGCTCCAGCAGGGCCGCTGTCTGCGGCTGCGGGGTCAGGGCCTGGGCCTCGCAGGCCGCCAGACATAGGCCACAGCCCTTGCAGGCATCCGGATCGATCACCAGGGACAACAGCTCCCCACCATCCTTCTGCAGCCTTTCACCGCCCTGAAACAGGAGATCGGTCTGGGCCAGAGGCAGCGGTCCGACCTGTTCCACCACCGCAGCGAATGCCTCCTGCACCGCCTCTCTGCGCCCCTCGGGCAGGGGGGCCTTTTCCTGCAACCAGTCCCAGGCCCGCTGCAGCAGAGCGCCTGCCGTAGCGCCGGTAATCTCACCCTTGCGCCCCAAGGCACTGATCCGGGCTGCCAGCTTGCCCCCTACCTGACGCAGGGCATCGGCGCCGGCCAGCCGGATACCGCTATCGACCAGCGTACTGGGGGTGAGCGCGGCAACGGCGATGGCGCTGTCGGGACAGGCGGTCCAGCAATCACCGCACGCGGTGCAGAGTTCCGGGTTGAATTCGGGCAGGATCCGGCGCCAAGGCCCCATACTGCGGAACGTGCTGCTCAGCGGCGGTACCGCCGCCACCGTCATGAAGGGATCCGCCGTTAGATCCTCCTGCTCGCCTTCGCGATAGAGGATTCCGACCTGATCCCAGAACCGGGGCAGACTGAACAGGGTCTCATCGCTCCCCCCCAATTGGCGCACCACAGCCGGGACCTGGTCCCGCCACTGCGCCTCTTCCGCCACTACTGACGCAGCCAGGGAAAAGGGCTCAAGCCGCGTCATTCCGGCGTCGAGGGCCGCCGTCAGGGCATCCCGCCCCGCAGCGGAGAGGCCGGCCAAGCCGCTTTCCCAGGCCGACTGGATACGCCGGCTCGACTCCCCGATCAGCCCCAGTGCCTGCATTGCGGCCATCGCTCCGCCAAGGCGGTATGCATCCTGCCTCTCGGCCCTGCCGGGGCCGGATTCCCCCGGGCCGTCCTGCTCCCATCTCCCGGCCGGGAGACGGAACAGGCGCAATTCCATACGCTCGATGAGGGAGCGGGCCGTCGCATCCTGCCCCAGCACAGACTCCGCAGGATCCTCCAGGCCGCAGACCAGCAGGCCCGCGCCTTGGCGCAGCCGCGCCAGAAGCGCCGGGTGCAGCGGTTCATCGGCCGTGATCAGGGCGAAATCGAGACTCTTCTCTCCCTCTGCCGGCAGTGGCGCACCCTCAGCGCCATGAATGAGACGGTCGCAGCGCCAGCCATTCCACTCGTCCCAGGCGGAGTCGGGCAGACTGCGCAGCCATCCACCGGCCAGCCGGTGCAGCAGTCCGGCACAATCCGGCAGGATACCCCCGGCGTGATGAACCGGCCGATGGAGCACTGCCAAGGCGAGGGCGCCCTTGCCGCGAAGGTCTACCCCGGCATCCCGCGCGCGTACGCCCAGCCGTTCGATCCCGGGATAGGCGCGGCGAACCTGGTCCAGCAGCACCTGCCTCTTGGGGTGCTTTTCGATATTGCCATGAAAATCGATACCAAGATAACGAACGGAGGGCGCCCCGCCATCCAGGTCGCGACAACAGGTGATCAGGTCACCACTGTCCAGCGCCAGGCCGCCCAGGCCATAGAGCACCGAGAAGGGTCGTGGCAGTTGCTGCTGATCCAGGGCCGGCACCGCGGGGTAGGGCGGGGCACCACCGTGACGCCGATTCTCCAACGCCATCGCCAGGGTGGCACGGACCTCCCGCAGCAGCGGCGCATCACCCGCCAGGGGGGTGTCCAGACGCTCCAGCACCAGCAGCTGGCGCCTGCCCTTCAGCCGCTCCAGCAGTTGGTTATGGGGGAAAGGGCGCAGGCTGTTGATACCGACCACGCCAACCTTCATCTTGTGCTCCTGACGCAACCGGTCGGCCACTGCACGGACCTGCTCCACGGCACTGCCCTGGACCAGCAGCAGTAACCGGGCATCCTCCACCCGATGGCTGGAGAGGGCGCGGTAGCGACGCCCGGTCAATCGGGCAAACGCATCCTGGGCCTGGCGCAACAACTCCGGCAGGTGGTCGTCGAAGAACGGGCGATTGCCCGCCACGCCTTGGGCATAGGCATCCGGCGCCTGCAGACTACCCTGCTGCAACGGCCGGTCCAGGTCGTGCCAACGCGGCAACCGGCGTCTGCTGTCGCCAAACAGCAGCTGCTGGGCCGGCGTTGGGCAGGCCACCGACGCCTCCGTACCACCGATGTAGTCACGAATCAGCGCTGCATCCACCAGCCGCAATTCCTGCAGCGAGCGGGCAGTACCCTCCCCGTCCATTGCCACCACCACCGGCAGCAGGGCGGTCTCGGCCAGCCGGCGGGCAATCAGAGTGAAGTCGACCGCCTGCTGGACATTTTCGGCGAGCAGGATCACGGCCCCTGATTCCGCGGCCATATGCAGTGCCCGATGGTCGCTGCCCCGGCTCACGCCTTGGGCCGGCAACGCCTGATTGTCGAGATGAATCACCAGCGGCAGATGACGGGAAGCCGCATTGGCCAGCAGATCCTGCACCGCCGCCAGATCCGGCCCGGCCAGAAACAGTGTGGTACGCAGTCCGGCCATGGACTGTCCCATGGCAACGGCAAAGGCGCCCCGGGGGCCTTCCGCAGCCTGGGCTTCCGGCCTGATACCGAAACTGTTCACCGGCATGCGCTGAAGCGCCTGTTGCCAGGCCAGTTCCGCGCCGCTGGCGGAGGTAGCATTGCTCAGGGCAGCCGCATCGGCCAGGGCCGCTTCGGTAAGGGCTACCGCACTGTTGCCATCCAGCACCTGATCGGCACCGGCTGCCGGACCCGTCCCGGCAGGAACACCGAACAGGCGCCTATAGAGACGAACTGCAATTTCATTGATCATTGAGATGGTTCCCCAGTGGCGACACTGAACTGATCACCCTCCAGCCAGCGGATGGCGCCGGTAGGACAGCGGCGGGTGGCGGCTTCACTCACCACGAGGCCGGCCCCGTAATCGATACGGGGCAGATTGTCCCGCATTTCAATCAGCCCGGGCGTGGCGTCAGCGGCGCAACGCCCGCAGGCATCGCAAGCCACCGTGCAGAGGGCCACCGCCGCCTCTCCGTCCAGCGGGGTATTGCATTGCACGAACAGCTTCTGGCTGATGGGCACCACTTCGAACAGATCCTTGGGACAGGCCTCGACACAGTCGTTGCAGGCGGTGCAGTTCTCCGTGTCGACTTGAGGCAGCCCGTTGGCGTTCATCTGAATCACGTCGAAGGTGCAGGCAATGGCACAGTCACCCAGGCCCAGGCAACCCCAGGAGCAGCCCTTGCCGCCCCCCGAGACCACCGCCGCCGCCCGGCAGCTCTCGAACCCCTGGTATTCGGCAATCTGGTACGCCTGCCCCTGGCCGCCGGCACAATGCAGCCGCGCCACCCGCTTCACCTGCTCGCCGGCGTCGACGCCGAGGAAATCGGCAATTGCCTGGATGGTATCCGCATCGGCCACGGTGCAGCCGCTGGGCTGCACCTCGCCCTTCACCAGGGCCTCGGCAAAAGGCATACAGCCGGGCTCGCCGCAGGCACCACAGTTGGTTCCCGGCAACAGCTCCTCGGTCCGCTCCAGGCGCGGGTCCTCCTCCACCTTCAGCAGCTTGTAGGCCACCGCCAGGATGATGCCGAAGAACAGCCCCAGCCCGGTCATTACCGCGGGGGCGGTGAAAAATGAACCCAGATCAGGCAATGTGATAAACCCCACAACAGATACTAGAATACGGATCCTTAATTAAAAGCCGCCGCCCGTTCCAGCAACTCATCGATACCATCCTCATTCGGGTTGAGTGGCTTGCCCGGATGGATACATTTCGACGGGCAGATCTCCGCCGCCTCCACCAGCTGAAGATAGGTGCCGGCACTGGCATCGGCGATGATGGCCTGGTTGTTCTCGTTGTAGACGAACATGATCGGGTTGATCGCCAGACAGTCGTTGCAGCTGGTGCAGAGGGGGCTGTCGATCCACGGCTCATCGAAGCCGACGGCATCCTCATCCTCTTCCTCCACCTCTTCAGGCTCCTGCGCCGCCTCTCCTCCGCCCTCTGCCGCCGTCCGTTCCGCAGCAGGCGCGGCAGGAGCCGATATCGGCGCCCGTGGGGCGCCGGTGCTGAAGTCCATGCCCATCAACACCTCGGTAAGCCGCCCCATCACCTCTCCAGCGGCCTCCGCCCGGGCCTGGGCCAACGCTTCCTCATGTTGTGCCTCCAGCTGGGCGATGCGCGACGCCGCCTCGGCGGCAGCCTCATCCCTGACCTGGGCCACCGCCTGCTCGACATAGCGGTTGCGCACGCCCCCCATCTCCTGCAGGGTATGCCAGAAGCTGAGCCGGTCACGACAGGCATTGACCAGCGTACGGCTGACCACCAGCTGTTGCAGGGTGCCGTATTTGTCCACCCCCCAGACGAATGGCAGGTATTGGAGCGCCTCTTCCTGAGACAACGCCAGATAGTCGGCGATCGGGATCAGATCATCGGATTCACAGACCACCGGCACCTGGGCAAAGTGATCGAACAGCCGCGGCATCAGCAGCGCATAGTCGGCAAAGGTGAAGGCCAGTTCGCTTTCCACCGGGGCGCCGCTCTCATCCTGATAACGAAACGGATGCAGCGGCCAGTCGCGCTCAGGTTGTGGGTTGCCGGTGAAATCCATGCGCTCGGCAAATGAATCACCGCGGGATGGATCCACCCGGAAGAAGGGGTGAACGCGCCCTTCCAGGGCCGCACCGGCGACCAACCAGGCATTGAGAGCCGTCTCGGTCCCTACGGTCTTCAGCCCGGTGTTGATCAGATGCAGGCTGGTGCGGGTGGCATCCAGCGCTTCGATATAGCCCTGCAGCAGATGTTCATGGCGCGCCGCCGAGGTCTGAGCCACGAAGGCCTGGCGATGGGCGATGCCCAGATAACCCAGCTCGGTACGAAACGCCTGAAACGGGTCCTCATCATGGCGTGCACCCGGGTTATGGTGAGCCTGGACCCGTACCATCACCTGTATCGGCCGGCCGGAATTGAGCAGGCGGGAAAAATCGGACATCCCTTCACCGGCCATCCGATCCGCCCCTTCCAGTGCAATCACGGTAGGCACCAGGCGGATCTCGTCCTTGGAGAAGCCTTCCCAGTTGAAGCTGTCGAACCAGGGGTCGTGGATCGAGGGGTCATACAGGTCATCCCGCTCCAGATGAGCGATGCGCAGAGCGGCGAATACCTGCGCCAGCTTCTCCGCCTTGCGATCGAACAGGGCCGTTGCCTGGGCGACCGGGTTAGGATCGGTCAGGGCCTCGAAGTCGGAGTGGCCCTGCAGCCAGCTGTCATCGGCCAGGCTCCCGGAATGGATGAAGCGCACCCGCACAGGACCCTCCTGGTACGCCTGCAGGGTCGCCAGGGCCTGCTCCACCCGGCGGCGCCTGGATTCAGGCATGCGTACCGAACCATGGGAATGGTCCATGATGTCGGACAGCGCCTCCGGATCCAGCAGATCGGCCGCTGCGCCGACACTCTCCTGGAGCCGGGCCGGTTCGATAGCCTCCAACGATTTGCCTCGTTCCACCTCCAGCAGCCGGCTCAGATCGCGGATGCCTTCATCGACCTGGGCGCGGAAGCGGGCCAGGCGGGGAGCCGAGAGGCTGCGCACCACATGGATCAGCAGCTGGATTGCCGGATAATGGCCGTAACCCAGCAACTGTCCCGCTTCCGGCACCTGTTCCAGCAGGCGATCCAGATCGGCCCGCAGTTTGGCGCTGTTCTCCTCGTCCAGCGCCAACTGTGACAACAGCCGGTCTGCGGATTCACGCAACAGGGGTAACGCGGGAACCGGTCCCTCCACCGCCTCCAGTTCATCCTCGCCACCCAACTGGCGCCGCAGGTCCCGTTCCAACCAGGGCAGGTTATCCTTCAGAATCCTGGCCGCCTCATCAGCCGGGGCAAACTGCTCAACTGCTTCACGCAGAAAACGGGACAGCGGCCGGGCCAACCGGTCCGGTTCGATCGCTTCGGACTGCTCCGGCGCCGGCGCCAGGTAGAGCGGATACTCATAACGCAATCTGCTGCTGTCACGAAACGGGTCCATCAGCACCGGCAGAGTGTCGCGCGCTACCGGCTCCAGCTTGTCCCGAGCTTCTGGGTTTCCCAGATGAAAATGCCGCAGAGTATGCATGATCTCTTTGGAGACATCGGCATCCTTCACTGCGGTTGGCAGGGTGGGCAAGGGTCCTTCAGTTTGGACTGTGGCGTTCATCGGTATCTGTGTAAGGGTAAGGGCTAAGCACTGAGGGCAACGGCCGGAGGTGGTGGCTTACGCCCCCCCGCGCCTCTCCCCCTGGGGTCCGTTGGACAGATCCGGACCCACACGAATTCAACTCCTGACGGATTCTCTCCCGATCAAATAGCGAACTTGTCCAGCGCCGCGTTGATCGCAGCCAGCTTCTCCGCGTTGGTCTTGTCCAGACCCTGGGAGGAGATGTCGTCATAGACTATGGCATCATCGTCACGATAGAGCAGACCCACGGGGACCTGGCTGGTATCGCGGGCGATCTCCATCGCCCCCAGCCAGTCGGACGGGTCATGCTCACGCTGATTCTCGAACACCCGCTTCACGCTGTCGTCTACCGGAATTCCATCCTCGTGATGCAGCAGTAGAATCCGGGAGGCGTCTTCCTGCAGCGGCTTGCAAAAGGAGTCCGAGAACACCGGGCATCGCTGGATGATACGCACGAAACTGGTCCCCTTGTGCTGATGGGCCGCCTTGATGGTCTCGTAGAGCATGGGCGGGTTCCAGTCCACCACCTGGGCCACGAAGGAGATGTTGCTCACACCCAAGGTCACGGTCAGTGGATTCAGGGCCGGCAGGGGCGCCCCGTGCGGATGGGTGTTGGTGGTCATCCCCGATGGACTGGTGGGCGAGGTCTGTTTCTTGGTGAGGCCATAGATGGCGTTATCGAACACCAACACCACCATATCCATGTTGTAGCGCAACGCATGCACCCAGGGACCGGCGCCGATGGAGAAGCAGTCGCCATCACCGGTGGCCACCCATACGTCCAGATCGGGACGCCGCGCCTTGACCCCGTTGGCCAGGGGCAGCGCACGGCCATGCAGACCATGGAAGCCGTATGTACCCATGTAGTGGGGCAACCGACTGGAACATCCAATGCCGGAGACGGCCACCGTCTGCTCCGGTGGCAGCTGGGCGTCGCGCAGCACCCGATGCACGGTGTTGAGTACGGCGAAGTCCCCGCAGCCGGGGCACCAGCGGGCCTCGCCGCCAGCATAGTCGCCGAGGGTGAAATAACGTTCGAATACGTCGAGGGACCAGTCCGCTTTCAATCCAAACATATATGGGTTCCTCTTCAATTGTTCAGGGCGTTCAGCTTTTCGCTGATCGCATCGTAGAGCATGCCCGGCTGCAGCGGGTGACCGTAGACCACCGACCAGCAGTCGACATCGACCAGGGTCTGAGCCCGCAGCACCATGGCAAGCTGAGCATAGCGCCGGTTCTCGTTGGTGATCAGGGGAGCGTCGGCGCGATCGCTGTAATTGATCTCCACCGTCATCACCTTCTTGAAGCGGCTGAAGATCTCCGGCAATCCGGGCTCCAGGGGTGACAGGAAGTGCAGATGCAGCGAGGAGACCCGCTTGCCCTCATCACGCAGGAGGTCCACCGCTTCTTCGATGGCACCAAGGGTGGAGCCCCAACCCACCACCAGCAGGTCACCCTCCTGATCGCCGTGCACTTTCGGCGGCTTCAGGGTCTTGTGCAGTGCTGCCAGCTTGCGGCTGCGATACTCCATGCTGCGCTGATTGGTGTCGGAATCGTAGGCCACCTTGCTGCGATGGGTGTGGGCCAGACCGGTGAGTACGTATTCACCGCCCCGCTGACCCGGGATCGGACGTTGGGAGAGCCCGGTCTCCTCGTTCCAGTCATAGGCCGGGACCTCCGGATCCCAGGGTGACTGATCCACCGGGGCGCCCAGCCACTCCTCTTTCAGCTCAGGACGGGGGTAAGGCTGCACGCCGGTGGCGAGATTGGCATCGGTGAGCATGATCACCGGGATGCGGAACGCCTCTGCCAGCTTGCGCGCCAGAATCACATAATGGAAACACTCCTCGATGGTCGAGGGCGCGATCACCACCTTGGGCGCATCACCGGGTTCGCCATAGAGGGATGAGAGCAGATCCGCCTGCTCCACCTTGGTCGGCAGTCCGGTCGAAGGCCCACCCCGTTGCACATCGACGATGACGATGGGTATCTCCGCCATCACCGCCAGACCGATCATCTCGGTCTTCAGCGCCATACCGGGTCCGGAGGTGATGGTGCAGGCGGTTTTGCCGGCGAACGAGGCGCCGAGGGCAAAGCCGATGGCCGCGATCTCATCCTCAGCCTGATGCACGAACCCCCCCACACCGTCGAATACGTCAGCGATATAGTGGGAAGCGGAGGTGGCCGGTGTGATGGGGTACATGGAAACCAGTTCCATGCCCGCCGCCATCACGCCGAGGCCGACCGCCTGGTTACCGTTGCTGATCATCATCGGCCGGCTGTGGCCAGTCTCCTGGGGCGGGATCTCCCAGTGGTATTGCACATTTTCCGCGGCGAAGCGGTAACCGGCATCGAACAGGTCATGGTTGACCTGGATCACCTTCTCCCCCTTGCGGGCGAAGGTGCTGGCGATCTCTTTCTTCGCCAGTTCCACATCACGGCTGTAGATGTTGCAGATCATGCCGAGCACGAACATGTTCTTGCCCCGGCGCGGATTGGATACCAGCTTCAGGCACTCCTCCTCCAGCGGCAGTTCATGCACGATCAGACCGTGTTCCTGGAACTCCTTCACCGCCGCGGCGTATTGCTCACGGATCTTCTCTTGGGGATCCGTGGCCCATTTGTTCTCCAGCAACACGATGGTGCCCTTCTTGTAGGCGCCATTGGCGATACGCGAAAACAGCACCTGCTCATTGAAGGCCACCACCAGATCGGCCTCGTTACCCATATTCGTGACCCGCTTGGAGCCCAGCCTGATACGGATGCCACTGGCACCGGCCGGTGAACGGGCCGGCGGCTGGATCTCGGCCGGGATGATCTCGACCGTCCACACCCCATTCCCCATCTTGCCGCTGACGGCACCGAAGGTCTGTCCACACTTCTGTGCGCCTTCACCCGAATCGCTGACGATCTCGACGATATGTTCCGGGATGCGCTGAGCGGCACCCGTGCGTTCTTCCATGCGAACGACGTTGTTGCTTTGCTCTGTTTGTTGCGTCATGGGCCTTCCTGTTGAAGCTGTCCGGATCGGGATAAACGTCTCCGGGAGACCGGAGTCTCCCGGCAAAGATCCGGGGAAATTCTGCTTGATCTACCGGTAAAAACCGGGCCAAAACCACCCGCTGGCTTCGGCGTGGAGACAATCATTCGAGCGTCAGACTATGGCAAAGGGGGGGCCGACGGTCAAATCCCCACCCCTTGAATGGGAGTACAGTTCCCGCATAATGCCGCTAATTAAACCGATGATAGCGACAGATAACGAATATTCTCTGCATATTTTAGAACGTTAACCATTACTGATCAGCCTCCGATCGCCTGCTCATATTCATCCATAAAGTGGTATAGGGAGCTGTCCAACACCTTTACCGCCCCATCCAGTAGATGGCAGCGCCCGGTGCCGGGGAGGATCCGGCACAGATTGATCAGCGAATCCAGATCCGCCCGCGAACCCTGGCCGGTGTCGATCTTGCCCAGCAGCAGGGAGATATAATAAGTCCCGGTCTTGCAGGGCGGGCACTGGCCGCAGGAGGAGGCGGCGAAGAAGTCCACATACTCGGTCACCCGCTTGACGATGCCGGTCCCCTCGGAGACCACGATCATGGCCCCCGTACCCAGGCTGGAGCGGCGCGCCTGCACCGAATCGAAATCCAGTGGCACGTCCAGATCCTCCGGCGTCAAAATGGTGTTGGAGGGACCACCGGTGAAAACAGCCTTCAATTTCTTGCCCAGCAACATGCCGCCACCATACTGCTCGATCAGCTCGGACAACGGGGTACCCATGGGCAGTTCGTAGATCCCAGGGTAGAGCACATCACCGCTCAGGCAGTAGAGCTTGGTGCCACAGGCATCCCCCCGTCCCAGATTGCGATACCATTCAGCACCGTGACGAACGATATGGGGCAGGTTGGCCAGGGTCTCCATGTTGTTGATCAGGGTGGGATGGCCGTGCACGCCTGACTCGGCCGGATACGGCGGCTTGCCACGGGGGAAGGGGAATTTACCCTCCACTGACTCGATGGCCGCCGTCTCCTCGCCGCCGATGTAATGGCCGGAGCTGGCCATCACCCAATACTCCAGAGGCTGATTCATACATTTACAGACGGCGAAATAGAGATCCGATTTCTCCCACTCCTCCACCGCCCTGAGCATCACATCCAGGGATTCCTTCTGATCCGGATTGATATAGAAAACGATATGATCGACGCCGGTGGCAAGGGCGGCGATGGTGGCCCCCTCAATCACCTGGAACGGGGTCTCCTGTAACAGGATGCGGTCCTTGAAGGTTCCCGGCTCATCCTCATTGCCGTTACAGATGAGATACTTGGCCACCGCCTCACGCTGCGCCGCCACGAACGCCCACTTCTTATAGGTGGGAAAACCGCTGCCACCCAGCCCACGCAGACCCGCTTCCTGAATCAGGGAAATCAGGGCTTCCGGCTCCTGCAACGCGATCTGCAGCCCTTCACCACCATGATTGGCCAGCCAGGCATCGAAATCCGCGCCGACCCGGTTGTTTTCATGCAGCAGAACCTGATTCAGTACCGTCATGCCGTCGCTTCCTCAGTTTTTACGCAGACCATCATAATCAGTGTCGTTCTCGAACTTGGCACACTCGGGAAACAACATGGGGCCCTTCAGCGCCATCGGCATATCAGCCAGGGTCAGCTCCCGCCTCAGGTTGCTGATATGCTCCAGTAAAATCTTCTTCGGCCCCCGCCGATGGCTGTTCTCCGCCGCATGGGCGCCGGCCCGGCGACCAAAGCTGATGATCTCCAGCAGGGCATTGCCCATGATCCTGTTCTTGCCATGAATTCCCCCGCTCACCTCCCCTACACAATAGAGACCGGGCACGCTGGAGAGGGCATTTTCATCGATCACTACACCACCGTTCTGGTAATGCAGCGTGGGATAGATCAACAGGGGTGTGGTATAGAGGTCGGTATTACAGCGCTTGCCCAGCTGCACCAGCTTGGGAAAACGTGCATTCAGGATTCCGGGGTTGCGCAATTCCAGCCCCGGCGTGTCCAGCCATACCCCCACCGCATCGTCATTGACCCGCACTCCCCGCCCCTCGGTGCACTCGCGCAGAATGGCGGAGGAGACATGATCACGGCTCTTCAACTCGTCGACGAAACGCTCTCCCATGGCATTCAGCAGGTAGGCGCCGGCGGAACGCACACCCTCCGTGATCAGGGTCCCCGCCAAGTGCTGGGGATGGGCCAGGCCGGATGGATGATACTGAAACGAGTCCAGATCACGCAGCCGCGCCCCCAGCCGGTAGGCCATCACCAGCCCGTCACCAGTGGCGCCAAAATGGTTGGAAGTGGGGAAGTCGTTGATATGGACCCGCCCGATACCACCGGTGGCGATGATCACCGACTTCGCCTTGACCAGGGTGTAGCGGCAGTTTTTCAGTGAAAAGATCACTGCGCCACCACAGTGCCCCACATCATCGGAGAGCAGTTCCACCGCCGGACTGTAATCCAGCACCTCCACCCTGCTGTTGCTGACCGATTCACGCAACACCCGCATCATCTCCAGGCCGGTGTAGTCGCGGTAATAGGCCACCCGGTTGGCGCTGGTGCCACCCGCACGGCGCAGCAGGATATCGCCGAATTTATCCAGATCGAACTGCATCCCCTGCTGAATCAGCCAGCGGATCACGTCCGGGCCATCCATCACCATGCGCGTCACCAGCTTGCGATCCGCATGGTAGTGGCCGGCACGCAACGTATCATCCAGATGGGCCCGCGGCGTGTCTTCCCGCTCGATAGAAGCCTGAATTCCCCCCTCCGCCATGACCGTATTGCTGTCCCCCAGGCGCAGTTTGGTGACCAGCATCACCCGTGCGCCGGCCTTGGCGGCGACCAGGGCAGCGGCACAACCGGCGCCGCCCCCGCCGATCACCAGCACATCGGTCTCCTGCACCGGCGCCGCAGCCAGATCGGCCTCGTCGATGCGGGCATCGGCCTGCAACAGATCGGCCAGCTGGCGGTGGCACTTGTCCCCCTTGTTTGGCCCGACCTTCAGGGTGGTGATGGAGCCGTCGTAAAAATCCGGATGAAATTCGTGAAGCAGGGATTCCGGCGACAACGCCTCTTCTGCCGGGGGACGCTCAGCGAGCGGCTGATACAGAGTTAACGCCTCAGCGTAAGGGATGCCTCTGGACATGGGATTTACCAATTGGGTATCACTGGATGGGAAGCAGACACGATGACACGCTACTCCATGATCTGGAGCTCGCCCCGGCGCAGCTTTTCCAGGCGATTGATGAGATTGGACGGCCTGGTGTGAAAATAGGCGGTCACCCGCCGGGCAAAGATACCCACATGATTGGGGGCAATGAATTCAGGGCAGGCGGTCATGCAGAAATTGCACATCACGCACTCGACGAACAACTCTCCGGCCTCGCGAAAGCGCCCCTTGCAGGCCAGCTCGACGCCCTTTTCCACATCGATACCCTTGGGGCATGATGCGGTGCAGCCAGAGCAGTGGCGGCAATGATCGGCTTCCGGGAAGATACGACTGAACTGGGCCTGCACCTCCCAGGAGTTGCTGATCTCGGTCAGCTCATAGGTATGGTGGGTAGGGGTTGGAAAGACCAGGAAACTGACTTCCATCCCCTCTTCGATCAGGGTCTGGCAGCCCAATTCCATGGTCACTTCCGCCGTGCCGGCCCGGCGCACCATGATCCGGCAGGAACCACACACCCCCTCCAGGCAACCCACGCTCTTGACCCGGGGATAGCCGGCATGCCACAAGGCCTGGATGGTGGAAAGACCTGCAGGTGCCGTTATCTCTTTTCCATCGATGGTGACATTGATCTGTTGTTCGCTTTTCGTACTCATGCTCCCTCTGTCGGCGTGCGCCAGCGATCCTATGCCGTTGTCATGGTCAGGCTCACCTGGATATCCGGGCCATGGAGACCGGCTTTTCGCCAGCGGAATATGCAGGATGGCTCTGTCTGCGGGGCCATCTTTGCAGCCCTTGCAGCCTGAAAAAGGCCCGGCGAGAGGGCATGATTTTCCCCCCTGAACGGGCCATTGTCCAGGGCAGACCCCGAAGGATGGAAATAATCACTGCAAAAACAAAATGATACGCGATAGCACAACCCCTGCCAAAAAAGTGGATTAACGGGCACACAAAAAAAAACGCACTTCGACACCTCCCGATTGACCGCTGTTGAAAGGGCGCAAAGATCGCCCACCGCCCACAGCCCGGCCGCCCTTCCTCATCGACCGTCGCGCATCCATGCAGCATCTATGTAATAGAGCACTAGCACCCATCAGGGGATATTGATTATGATTGACCGGTGTCCGACCCGGGAACCTGCAACGAGGAAACAGAAGAATGAAACCTTTGAATCTGACGGAGAAGATCCTGCTGGATCATCTGGTAAGCGGCGATAAGCTTCCGCCTCCAGGTGAACCTATCACCATCCGCATCGACGAGGCGTTCACCCAGGACGCCACCGGCACCATGTGCATGCTGCAGTTGGAGGCGATGGGCGTAAAGCGGGTCAAACCCCTCTCCGTCAACTTCGTCGACCACAGCATGATGCAGGTGGGTTTCCGCAATCCGGACGACCATCGTTATCTGCAGAGTGTTTCGAAAAAGCTGGGCATCATCTTCTCACCGCCGGGGACCGGCATCTGCCACTTCCTCAATATCGAAAACTTCGTCAAACCAGGCATGACCGGCGTTGGCGCCGACAGCCACACGGTGAATGCAGGCGGCATGGGCGCCCTTTACTTCGGTGCAGGCGGCTACGATGTGGCCCTGGCCATGGCCACCGGCAACTACACCCTGCCAATGCCGAAGGTGGTGCGGGTCGAGTTGAGCGGAAAGCTGCGCCCCGGCGTGATGGCCATGGACGTAATCCTGAAGATGCTCTCCATCGTCGGCGTCAAGGGAGGCAAAGGGATCATCTTCGAGTACGATGGTCCCGGTGCCGCCACGCTGACACTGAACGAGCGGGCCACCATCACCAACATGGGTGCCGAGATGGGGGCGACCACCTCAGTATTCATCAGCGACGAGAAGACCCGGGAATACCTGGAAAGCCGCCGCCGGGTGGAAGACTACCAGCCACTGAGGGCGGACGAAGGCGCCGAGTATTCCGACATCATCGAGATCGATCTGTCGACCCTGGAGCCCTCCATCGCCATCTATCCCTCTCCCGGTCAGGTGGAGACGATAGCGGATCATGTGGGCGAAAAGATCGACCAGGTCTGCGTCGGCAGCTGCACCAACAGCTCGTTCTACAACATCGCAAATTTCGCCGAGATGCTGAAAGGCAAGCGCGTGGTGGTAGACACCCTGCTCTACCCTGGCTCCCGCGCGGTAGAGCTGCAGCTGGCCGAATCCGGCTATCTCACCTCCCTGCTCTATTCCGGGGTCCGGGTAATGGAGAGCGGCTGTGGCGCCTGCATCGGCCAGGGCGGCTCGCCCCCCAGCAAGGGCGTCAGCCTGCGCACCTTCAACCGCAATTTCCCCAAGCGCTCCGGCACTGCCGACGCCCAGGTCCACCTGGTGAGCCCGCTGGTAGCGGCGGCCAGCGCCCTGACCGGCGTCATCACCCTGCCGGAGCACGAAATGGATATCAAGCAGGTGCCGCAAGTGGATGACACGGGCGCCTTCATCCATCCACCATCACCCGAAGAAGCGGAACAGGTCGAAGTGATCCGCGGTCCGAACATCATGGCCCTGCCCGATTTCGATCCGCTGCCGGAGCAGATCGAAGGTGAGGTCCTGCTGAAGCTGGGCAACGATATCAGCACCGATGACATCCAGCCCGCCGGCATCTACCTCTCCCTGCGTTCGAACGTCAAAGAATACGCCATGCAGGCCACCTTCCGCCCGGTGGACGAGACCTTCGCCGAGCGGGCCGTGGCCCTGCGTGATGCCGGCAAGAGCGGGATCATCGTAGCGCGGGACAACTATGGACAAGGCAGCTCCCGTGAGCACGCCGCACTATGCCCCCGCTGGCTGGGCGTGCGCGCAGTGATCGTAAAGCAGTTCGCCCGCATCCACGTGGCCAACCTGGTGAACTTCGGCATCGTTCCCCTCACCTTTGCCGACCCGGACGATTACGAAAAGATCGCCCAGGGGGACAATGTGACCATCGACGTCTCCAACCTGGAGGGGGAGCTCTCATTACAGGTGAATGGAGAGAAGATACTGCTGCAGCCTGCGTTTGAAACCAAGGACATCCCGGTGCTGAAGGCCGGCGGTGCGCTGCCCTATTTCAAGATGACGCATCAGGAGTGACGGTGCCCCGCGCTGTGCATGGAACATAACAGATAACATCTGGGGAAATATTTTGCCTGTGCCATGGATGGCGCAGGCAAAATCATATATAAACACAGGCTCCGGGCAGGTTTTCTCAGGCGATGTTCTGCACAGCTCCGATGCAGAGATGCCGCATGCCGGCAGAGGCCGGGGTATCCGGGCCATTCGCACGATCATGCGGCCCGGCATCGCCCCATGACTTGACCTGCCACGATGGCCGATCCGTTACGATATACGCCATGACGAAGATGATACAGATACCACAACAACACTCGAATGCAGGTTTGGAGGCCAAACCATGTCCATGAAGATCGGGGTTCCACGGGAAGTCCACCCGAATGAGTGCCGCGTTGCGCTCACCCCTGAGACAGCACAGCAGATACAGAAACTGGGCTTCAGCATTGCCATCGAGGCAGGCGCCGGGGAGTTGGCACACTTCTCGGACGATGCCTATCGAGAGGTCGGCGTTGAGGTGGTGGATGAAGTCAAGGCTCTGTGGGCCGAATCCGACATCGTGATGAAGGTCCGGGGGCCGGAGACGCATCCCGCACTCTGTGTGGACGAGACCGAGCTGCTGCGCGAGGGCGGCACCCTGATCAGCTTTCTTTGGCCGGCCCAGCACCCGGAGCTGCTGAAGAAACTGGCTGCACGCAAAGCGACGGTGATGGCGATGGACAGCGTCCCCCGCATCTCCCGCGCCCAGAAGATGGACGCCCTCAGCTCCATGGCCAACATCGCTGGTTACCGGGCGGTGGTAGAGGCAGCCAACCACTTCGGCCGCTTCTTCACCGGGCAGGTGACAGCCGCCGGCAAGGTACCGCCGGCCAAGGTGATGGTGATTGGCGCCGGCGTGGCCGGCCTGGCCGCCATCGGCGCCGCCGGCTCTCTCGGCGCCATCGTCCGCGCCTTCGACACCCGCCCCGAGGTGAAAGAGCAGGTGGAGAGCATGGGTGCCGAATTCCTCGAACTGGACTATGAAGAAGAGGAGGACGGCAGCGGCGAGGGGGGCTACGCCAAGGTGATGAGCAAGGCCTTCATCGAGGCCGAGATGGCCCTGTTCGCCAAACAGGCGATGGAAGTGGACATCATCATCACCACCGCACTGATCCCCGGAAAGCCAGCGCCCAAACTGATCACCGCCGGCATGGTCGAATCCATGCGCGACGGCAGTGTGATCGTCGATCTGGCCGCTGAGCAGGGTGGCAACTGCGCACTGACCAAGCCGGGTGAAGTGGTGGTGGAACACGGGGTCACCATCATCGGCTTCTCCGATCTGCCGAGCCGCCTGCCGACCCAGTCGAGCCAGCTCTATGGCACCAACCTGCGCCATCTCCTGACCGATCTGACGCCAGAGAAGAACGGCGAGATTCAGGTCAATATGGAAGACGAGATCATCCGCGGCGTGACCGTGGTCAAAGAGGGTGAGATCACCTGGCCACCACCACCGCCCAAGCTCTCCGCGGCGCCGAAGCAGAAGCCGGCCACCGCAGCACCGCCCAAGGAGCCGGTGAAAGAGGAGAAAAAATCCGGCGGACTGATGACCGCTGTGCTGATGGGCATCGCCGGACTGGCCCTGCTCGGCATCGGCAGCGTGGCACCCCCCGATTTCCTGGCCCATTTCACCGTCTTCGTACTGGCCTGCTTCATCGGCTACATGGTGATCTGGAACGTGACGCCAGCTCTGCACACGCCGCTGATGAGCGTCACCAACGCCATCTCCGGCATCATCGTCATCGGCGCCCTGCTGCAGGTCTCCGGTACCTCGACCCTGGTTACCGGGCTGGCCGCCATCGCCATTCTCATCGCCAGTATCAACATCGCCGGTGGCTTTCTGGTCACCCAACGCATGTTGAAGATGTTTCAGAAGTAGGAGCCGCGCACCATGACTGAAGGAATCATCACGGTCGCCTATATCGCGGCCAGTATCCTGTTCATCCTCGCCCTCGGCGGCCTCAGCCACCCCGAGACCTCCCGCCGCGGCAATCTCTATGGCATGATCGGCATGACCATCGCCATCCTCGCCACCGTGCTCGGCGCCCAGGTCACCGGCTACACCACCATCCTCATCTGCATGGCCATCGGCGGCTCCATTGGCGCACTGCTGGCCAAGCGGGTGGAGATGACCCAGATGCCTGAACTGGTGGCCATTCTGCACAGCTTCGTCGGCCTGGCCGCCGTACTGGTGGGCTATGCCAGCTACCTGGACCCTGCCAGCAACTTTCAGGGCGCCGAAAAAACCATCCATGAAATCGAGATCTATCTCGGTGTGCTGATCGGTGCCGTCACCTTTACCGGCTCGGTGGTTGCCTTTGGCAAGCTGCGTGGCAACATCACCAGCAAACCCCTGCTGCTGCCGGCCCGCCACTGGCTGAATCTGGGCATGGGGCTGCTCTGCATCTGGCTCGGAGTACAGTTCGTCGGCAGTGACCACGGCGGAGGCCTGATGCCCCTGGTGCTGATGACCCTGATCGCCTTCGCCTTCGGTGTGCACATGGTAATGGCCATCGGCGGTGCCGACATGCCGGTGGTGGTCTCGATGCTCAACAGCTACTCCGGCTGGGCCGCCGCCGCCACCGGTTTCATGCTCGCCAACGACCTGCTGATCGTCACCGGCGCCCTGGTAGGCAGCAGCGGCGCCATCCTCAGCTACATCATGTGTCGCGCCATGAACCGCAAGTTCCTGGCCGTGATCGCCGGTGGTTTTGGCACCTCGGCCGGTACGACAGCGGCAGCTGAAGGTGAACAGGGTGAGGTGGTTGCAACCAACCCGGAGGAGACGGCGGAACTGCTGAAGAACGCCAAAGAGGTGGTCATCGTGCCCGGTTACGGCATGGCCGTGGCCCAGGCCCAGTACATCATCAACGAGATCACCCGCAAGCTGCGGGACCAGGGGGTCAATGTGCGCTTCGGCATCCATCCGGTGGCAGGCCGCATGCCCGGACACATGAATGTGCTGCTGGCCGAAGCCAAGGTGCCCTATGACATCGTGTTGGAGATGGACGAGCTGAACGACGATTTCCCCGACACCGACGTGGTACTGGTGATTGGCGCCAACGACATCGTCAATCCCGACGCCCTGGAGAATCCCAACAGCCCAATCGCCGGCATGCCGGTACTGGAGGTATGGCGGGCACAAACGGTAATCGTGATGAAGCGCAGCATGGCCACCGGCTACGCCGGGGTGGAAAACCCCCTGTTCTTCAAGGAGAACACCCGCATGCTGTTCGGCGATGCCAAGGCCAGCGTCGAAGCGATCCTGGCGAATCTGTAACCTGACAATCAATATGGAAAGATCCCTGGATCGATCTTCCCGGAGCGCAAACACCTCTGGAGGGATTGGGCAGGGAGTACGGATGCAGACCTAAAGGAGAGCGGCCCGGCTCACCGCGGCTGCAACGGAAACACAAACCGAGGGTAAGGACCGATGCATTTCACCAGGCCCCTGTTGCAGGCCCTGCTCGTTGTCGCCTCGTTCATTTCCGCCGGCGCGCACGCCGCCGAACCTGGGCCGCTCTCCAGCTACCAGCCAGAGCTCAGCGCCAGGATGACCGCACTGCTGCGCCAGGCCGATCCGGCGCGGGGCGAAGCGCTGTTCATGCGCAAATGTTCATCCTGTCACGACCATGAAAAGAGCGGCGGGCACGGCAAGGGCCCCCACCTGTGGAACGTCATGGGACGCAAGGCCGGCAGCATTGCCGGATTCGACTTCTCCAAGGCGATGAAGAACTCCGGGCACACCTGGACCTTCGCCACTCTCAACTACTACCTGACCCGTACCGACCGGGCCGTCCCAGGACTGGCCATGGAGTTCCGAGGCCTGCGACGAGACAAGGATCGCGCCGCCCTGATCTCTTTTCTCCGCACCCTGAATGACAATCCACCGAACCTGCCATGATCCATCAAAGGCTGACACGCAGCGGGCGTGGCGCCGGATTTGACCAGTGACAGCGGTTATCGATACTCCAGCAGATAGATAACCACCCCCAAGCCGATCAGAGCCACCTCGGCCAGGCTGATCCATAGCAGAATATAGGTGATACGCCGTGCCGACGGCTTCATCGGCAGCCACATCCGGCGCATATACCAGCGCCAGGGCGGGAATCCCGACCAGCGTTTCCAGCGCACCAGCCAGGCCTGCAGATCCTCGGCCCATTTCACCAGGCTCTGGTCCACCTCATGCAGCCGCGCCTCACGGGTTTGCGGATCATGCCTGCTGTAATCTTCGACGATGGTCATCTTCGATCCGATGGACGACGCTTCGACCGCAAACCGGGTGCTCGCCTTGAGACCGTCATGATAATGGATGATGATACCATCCGGCTGAGCCTCGGCGGAGAGCTCCAGATCGATCTCCAGGGCCGGCTCACGACTCAGGTTCCGTCCCTGGAAGTGAAATCGCCCCTCGCCCAGTGGTTGCCACTGTTTGAATTCCAGATAGGGGTTGATCCGCAGCAGACGCTCCACATCCTGACAGAAAGCAATCAGCTCGGAAGGGGGCAGAGGCACGTTGAAAGCGGCCCAGGCCCGATCTTCCTCCGCAGCCGCCACACCACGCTCATCCATTGGGATAGGGCACGATCAGCAACGGCACCGGCAGCGCCCGGACCAGAGGTTCAAGCAACATGCGTGAGCGGATCCCGGATTTCCCCTTGGGCCGTGGCGATCCCATCACCACCAGATCATAGTCACTCTCCCGGCAACTGTTGAGCAGGCAGTCATTCGGCTTGCCCAGGAGCACACTCTTGCGGTAACCAATGCCCTTCTCCTCCGCCCGGGACTGCACCCGCTCACAGTGCTCCTCGACCTCCCGCCCCAGTTCGGACTCCAGATAGCGGGCATAGCGGTCACGGGAGACTCCGTTGTTCAACCAATCATCACCCATCATGCCCTTCCACAGATCAGGCACCACGATCAGATGGTGCAAGGTGGTCTGTTGTGACGACAACTCAATCGCCATGCGCTCGGCGGCCTGCGCCCCCTCGGTACCATGGCTCGATAACAAAATATTTTTCAAATTCATTTCACACCAAAAAACCAGCGCCCCCAAACGGGGGCGCCAGCCATCTCTACGACGATATCATCTCAATAGCTGATATAGACAAAAAAGGCGATCGCCAGGGAAATCAACAGCGCCATGAAATCTTCTTTCCGGTCACTGCCAAAGATGGAGAGGGCCGAACCCCGATCAAATTTCTTCTGTTCTTCACTCATGGCACACCTCTTAAACTGTTTCTGAAACCAGCATCAACACGACGATCAGCGACAGAACGGCCTTACCCAGGCCCACCACCGCACCAATCACAGCCGGTTGTCCACCGGCCTGCTTCATCGACGAGACCGTGATCTGCATGCCCAGTCCAACCAGACCAAAGGCAAACAGCCATGTGATCCATTTGCGGAACGCCTTCACCTTCTTCGCCGTATGCCGCACCGCCTTGTGCGCCCCCTTGAGGATATGGTTCGCCTCTTTGGACAGGAGTCTGGCATTCACCAGACCACGCAGCGCATCATCGTCGTCGATGGTCATAATCTTGCCGTTCTCCACCAGCCGTTGCAGCGCAGCCTTGCGATTCTCACGCTGCACCTTAGACGCCTCGGCCTGCAGGATGGCGATCTGATCCGCCTTCAGCAGCTTGCTCTCCTTGAAGCCGGACTCCGGGGTATTGCCGAAATACTTCCCCTTATAGTGGTTGGCCGGGGCAAAGATACCGGTGCTGGAAAGGGCGAACATCAGGATGAAGCCGATGACGAACACCGGGAACTTCTCGAAGATCACCCGCCCCACATTGACCTGCTCGGCACTCTCTTCCCGCTTCACATACCAGACCGCCAGCCACAACACGATGATCGGCAGCACCAGCACCCGGGTGATGTTGAAGATTTCAGCCACCTTCAGGGTCTCGATCCCATCCGGCTGATAGGCCAGCGCGGCACCCGCGACCTGGGCCGAGTTGAGAATACCGGTGCCGGCCCAGGCACCGAACTGGACGTAGGACATGTTGAACAGGTTACCTACGATGGGAAACACAAACATACAGCCGACACCCCACAGCAGAATGGTGCCGATGGTGTAGGCGATCTCCACCGACTTGGCCTGCACTACAGGTGCAGAAGCCACCGTGGCCGAAACACCGCACACCCCCATACCGGCGGACAACACCCCGCCCATGGAGTTGGGAATCTTCATCCGCGCACCGAGCCAGAGAACGGTGCCCACGGAACCCAGCACGAACACGCCGATCATGATGATGGAGAGGCCACCCAGGTTCTTCAACTCGGCTGCGCTATACAGTGTGCCGAGCAGGATGACCCCGGTCTTCAGGCCCAGCCGCGACAGTCGCACGCCGTTCTCGGCCCATTTTGGCACGCCGAACACGTTGACCACGACGATACCCACCACGATGCCGATCACCACGTAGTTGAGACCAAGGAGCTTATGGATGTATTTGCCGGTATCGCCCACTTTGCCCATGGCATGGCTGATCACCGCAACTTCCGGCGCCACGAACCAGCGCACCAACATGGCAATGAGCAGGATGAACATGGCACCGGCAATGGAAGACGAATAATAGTCCCAGTGCCCCTCGCGATGCGCACCGAACAGCTGCCACACACCTATCACCACGGAGAGGACGCCGAAATAGAGGGGGATACTGCTCAGCTCGGATGTGTACTTGTATTTCGCCCCACCAAGATGGTCGATATAGGGGGCCATTAGACCGCTGCTTGCCAGAAACCAAATGGCAAGCATGATGAGACCCACGATCAATAGCGCGGGTGATTTCTTGGTATAAACCATGATTTCTCCTCTGGTGTTTCTTCAATTATTCGTGACCATTCCAACAGCTATGGCATAAACGCTCAGACCCTGTGCGTCACAAGACGCAACGGAGTACAGAAGACGCTGCTGACAAGCCAAAGTGGTGCTGGACGACTACGATTATTTGTTGTTGTTCTCGTTGCAGACCGGGACTACCGGCCGATGCGCAGGACTACGCAAGGGTTCAATGCATATATGGCGCCTCCTCACCCGTATAGCGATGCAGGTGTTTATCTGATCAAGCTCGAAGAAGAAACGTGTGATAGAGCAATTTTATTCCATCCAAAAAAATAAATATTGCTCAGCGGGAGGATCTGGGGGTTCGACCGCTCACACCACACAGGGCGTGCTCGCATCGCGCGCCTGTTGCAGCGCCATCATGGCACGGCCATCCATGGTTCTGTGCGACCGGGTCATACGCTGGACCACGCGGGCAATCTGCTGCAGCCGCTGTGGGTCCATGCGAGGCGCCAACAGATAATAGGCAGCACCGCGAACCTGCCAGCCATAGATCTGATAACCGCCGTAGGCAAAGGTATCGATCGCCTTGCCGGAGCGGCGGCTGTCATCTTTGAACACGACCAGGCTCACCCGGCATCCATGGGGGCCGCGATACCCCACATGCAATCCCTTCTGGGACTGGAAAGAGACGGGACGAATGCCATCGTAACTGAGGCCAGCCCGGGACAGGTCAGGAACATAGGCATCCAGTTGCAGCCGTTTCAGACTGCTTTTCAGTAGCTCTCCGGAGGCGCCGGCTTTTTCCGCGTGGCCGCCGCTGAGCCAACCGTTATGGGCGACCACGGCCTGCGCCACCAGATCCGGCGGCAACGCCCTCTCCTCAAAGAGCTGCCATCCGCTGAACAGGGCCATGAATAGAAACAGCGCGGCAACCAGCCCTCTGCGCCGATAACCTGCGGGCTTGAGCCGAATGGGCTCAGGGCAGGGCTGGCGTAAATCGAACAGTGTGGATTTGAGCCTGCTCAGCTCTGCCACCCGCCGCGCCAGACCGGGATCCTGCGCCAACTGTTCTGCCACCTGCGCGGTCTCTGCCGGTGTCAGTTCACCATCGACATAGGCATTCAATGTTTCCCATTCGACATCGCCACTCACGATTCGACCCCCACAACCTGCAGCCTGGTCAGTGGAGGCTTTTCCCTGTGCAATTCATCCAGCAGGAGTTGTCGCGCCCGGCTGACCCGGCTCATCACGGTTCCCACAGGAACGCTCAACAGATCGGCTGCCTCCCGGTAACTGAAACCCAGCATGTCGATCAGCACCATGATCTCATGATGGTCACGGCTCAACCGATCCATTGCACTCTGCACAGTCAGCTGATCGATCAGGGCATCGTCATTGGATATGGCAAACTGCAGGGGGACCACCTTCCCATCCCAATCCCCCTCAGTGGCACACTGCTCCAGACTGATCAGATCCTCCCGCTCCCGCCGCACCTCGTCCAGATGCGCATTGCGCAATATCTTGAACAACCAGCTACGATAGGCCGGCTCGTCCCGGGGAACCCGCTTGGCGGCCAGCGCTTTCAAGGCACAGGTCTGCACCAGGTCACGCGCCTGCTCCTGGTTGTGGGTGAGACTGAAGGCATAGCCATAGAGCCGATCGAGATAACCCTCTATCCGCCGCCGGGCCGATTGCTGACAGACTTTTTTGCAAAACAGGGAACTCATCGGTTGAACTCTAGGTGACATTGCCAAAAGTAGCAAGACTGTAACCCTGGCCCAAACACCCACCAGCCGAGTGATGGAACAATCCATCAGCAGGTATACTGCATCATCTGTAAAATCAAGGCGTGAAGACTGCGACCGGATGAACGAGCCCCACCAGATCACCAATGAGCCCGCACTGAGCATCGTCATCCCGACCATCGATGAGGCGGCGACGCTGCCGCATCTGCTGGGGCAACTGCAGAATCAGCAGGCCGTCCGCATGGAGGTGATAGTGGCGGACGGCGGCTCGACGGACTCCACCCGCAGTATCGCCCGGGAAATGGGTGCCCGCATCGTGCAAACGGCGCCGGGCCGAGGCCGGCAGATGAACCGTGCAGTAGCGGCCTGTAACGGCAAATGGCTGCTGTTTCTGCACGCGGACTCCAGACTCACCGATACGCGGCAACTCGCCTCTGCCCTGGAGGCCCTGCAGCAGCGCATACAGTCTCAGGGAAATGACCGGGTGGCCGGCCACTTCCGCCTCCGCTTCAGCCAGCAGGAGGGCGGCCGTCGACGCGCCTACCGTTACTATGAGAAAAAGAGCGAACTCAACCGGCCGGAGTGCACCAATGGCGATCAAGGCTTTCTGTTGAGCCACCGCTTTTTTCTGCAACTGGGCGGTTTCGATGAAAGCCTCTGGTTCCTCGAGGACCAGCGGCTGGCCGAAAAGATCCGCAGCCAGGGAACCTGGATCACCCTGTCCGGTGAGATCATCACATCGGCCCGACGGTTCGAGCAGGAAGGTATGCTGCGGCGCATGATCCTGTCAGCGCTGATCATGAATTTCCACAGCATCGGCCTGGATGAGTTCTTCCAGCGGGCAGGCAGCGTCTACCGCAATCAGACGGAAACGGGCAGGCTCTGTATGAGCCCCATCTTTCGTCTGATCCGGGAACTCAACCGGGAGGCCGGCATGGCCGAAGCCCTACGCCGCTGGCAGGCCACCGGACGCTACGTATGCAGCCACGCCTGGCAGCCGTTTTTCTGGCTCGACGTGACACTGCAACCCCTGCTGGGACGGCGCCGCCCTTTTCTGTGGCTGCATGACCGCCTGCTCCAACCGGTAATCGGTCTGCCACCCTTCACCACCGTCAGCGCAGCGCTGACCTGGATCTGGTTCCGTCTCAGCGGACTGACCTTCAGACTGCTGGAACAGGGGTGCCTCAGGCAGCCTCCAACAGCGCATTGAAGGTTGCACTGGGGCGCATCGCCTGGGTCAACTTGCCCGGGCCCGGATGGTAGTAACCACCCAGGTCCACGCTATGGCCCTGGGCCGCATTCAATTCAGCGACAATCTTCTCCTCGTTCTCAGCCAGGGCCTTGGCCAGCTTGGCGAAACGCTGCTGCAGCACCTTGTCTTCGTCCTGCCCGGCCAGTGCCTCCGCCCAATACAGGGCCAGGTAGAAATGGCTGCCCCGGTTATCCAGCTCATTGACCACCCTGGAAGGGGATTTGTTGTTCTCCAGGAGCTTGCCGGTGGCCTGGTCCAAGGTCCGCGCCAGGATGCCGGCGGTCTCGTTGCCGGTGACGCTGCTCAAATGCTCCAGCGACGCAGCCAGGGCCAGGAACTCACCCAGAGAGTCCCAGCGCAGGTGCCCCTCTTCGACGAACTGCTGGACATGCTTGGGTGCGGAGCCGCCGGCCCCGGTCTCGAACAGGCCGCCCCCCTTCATCAGCGGCACGATGGAGAGCATCTTGGCGCTGGTGCCCACCTCGAGGATGGGGAACAGGTCGGTATTGTAATCACGCAGCACGTTGCCGGTGACGGAAATGGTGTCCTTGCCCGCCTTCATCCGCTCCAGGGAGAAGCGCGTGGCCTCCTCCGGGGACATGATGTGGAGCTCCAGCCCGCTGGTGTCGTGATCCTGCAGATAGCGTTTCACCTTCTGGATCAGTTGGGCGTCATGGGCCCGTGTCTCATCCAGCCAGAACACCGCAGGGGCACCGGTGGCCCGGGCCCGGGTGATGGCCAGCTTGACCCAATCCTGGATCGGCAGATCCTTCACCTGGCAACTGCGCCAGATGTCCCCCTCCTCCACCGGCTGCTCCAGCAGCGTGTTGCCGCCGGCGTCGACGATGCGGATGGTGCCCGTCCCCGGCGCCTCGAAGGTCTTGTCATGTGAGCCGTACTCCTCCGCCTTTTGCGCCATCAGACCGACATTGGGCACGGTGCCCATGGTGGCGGGATCGAAGGCGCCATGCTCCTTGCAGAAGCTGATCACCTCCTGGTACACGCCGGCATAGCTGCCATCGGGAATCACGAACTTGGTATCGTGCAGCTTGCCGTCCGGCCCCCACATCTTGCCGGAGGAGCGAATGGCCGCCGGCATCGAGGCATCGATGATCACATCGCTGGGCACATGGAGATTGGTGATCCCCTTGTCCGAGTTGACCATGGCCAGTTCCGGCCGGTTGGCGTAGCAGGCCTGGATATCGGCCTCGATCTCGGCCCGCTGCTGCTCCGGCAGATCGGCGATCTTGGCCAGGAGATCGCCCAGGCCGTTGTTGGGGTTGACCCCCAACTGCTCGAACAGGGCGGCATGCTTTTCCAGCACATCCTTGAAGAAGACAGAGACCGCCTGGCCGAAGATGATCGGGTCCGAGACCTTCATCATGGTGGCCTTCAGGTGCAGGGAGAAGAGGATATCCTGTGCCTTCGCATCTTCGATCTGCTGTTCGAGGAACTCACGCAACGCCCGCCGGCTCATGTAGGTCGCATCGACCACTTCACCGGCCAGCAGCGGGTAGCTGTCTTTCAACAGGGTTACATTCCCCTCCGTATCGACGAACTCGATTTTCGCCTCCGTCGCCTGATCGAGGGTGATCGATTTCTCATTGGAGCGGAAGTCGCCCGCCGCCATATGGGCGACATGGGATTTCGAGGTGGCGCTCCACTCCCCCATGGAGTGGGGATTCTTCCGCGCATAGTTCTTCACTGCGGGGGGCGCCCGGCGGTCGGAGTTGCCCTCCCGCAATACCGGGTTTACCGCGCTGCCCAGGATCTTGGCGTAGCGCGCCTTGATCTCCCGCTCTTGGTCGTTCTGCGGCTCCTGCGGGTAGTCCGGGATATCGTAGCCCTGGGCCTGCAGTTCCGCGATCGCAGCCTTCAACTGGGGGATGGATGCGCTGATATTGGGCAGCTTGATGATATTGGCCAGCGGGTCCTGGGTGAGGGCCCCCAGCACGGCGAGGTCGTCGGTCTGTCTCTGCGCCTCGGTGAGATTATCCGGGAAATTGGCGATGATCCGGCCGGCAAGTGAGATGTCCCTGGTCTCGATCTCGATACCGGACCCCTGGGTGAAGGCCTTGATGATAGGGAGCAGGGAGCAAGTCGCCAATGCGGGTGCCTCGTCGGTTATCGTATAAACGATCTTCGATGTTTGATCTGTCATTGTTATCATCTTCCTAAAAGTTCTACCCAGTTACGTATCGGCATATACCAGACGGCTTCAGTGCGACCACCATCCGGCCTTCGCATCCAGTGCCAACGTCACGCCCCATTGCCTTGTAATTCATAAGACAATCACAAGCATAACGTACCTATTCTGTGCGAATCCAGCCAAAAAAGGGGAATCCCGTCATTTTGCAACGAGTGGTGAAAAATCAATCCTGGATAAAAAAACAGGCCTGTTGCAGCCGGCCCGCAATCGATAAAATCCCCCAGGAACACGGCCTTGCCGGCCGACCGCCGACAGCCACCACCGCGCCGCTCATACCGGAGCTGCTGCAACAGCCGCTCCAGCTTGTCCGCCTGCCCATGGACGTCACCAATGAAATCGCATTGGGTCAAGATCCGCCACGCTGATTGCCACCCCGCAACGACCGGGGCGGCGTCCACATACCTCAGCCGATGTGACTACACTTGCTGGCCGGCGTCCGGGTATCCATATTACGCCCGCGGTTGGTGTGGTCCTCGATCTCCGCTGCACTGCCGATCATGCGACCGAACAGGAAGGTGGTGAAGGCCGCAGACTCCATCACCCGGTCGGAAATATCGCCATCCACATAGGGCCGCCACAGCATCTTCAGCAGGATAACCGCGATCACCGCATCCACGTTCACACAGTAGACATTGCGGCTGACACCGACCTTGTACAGGGCCTGCACCAGTTCATGGTAGAAATCGAGGAATATGTTGTAACTGCCGCGCTTGTTGAACAGCTCGCTGACGAACACCTCCCGCGGGTCATAGTTCACCGGCTCGCCCTTGAATACCGGGTGATTGATGCAGGGAATCTTGGCGTAGGAGAGATCCCCCGCCGCTTTCGCCTTCTTCTTATAGGCCAGATATTCCTTGGCATAGGCCAGGGCCATTGCGGACAGATCGAGGCCGTGATCGCGGGCGCCTGGATTGACCAGGCCAGAGTCCCGGAAGCGGTCGAGCAGAAAGGAGATCGCTTCGTATCCATTACCGCCGTGGGCATAACCGGTGTGAGTGAGGAAACCCAGGTAGCTCTTGTTGATCTGCACCCGCTTCGGCGCCTCCGGCCCATCGGCGCTGACCGCCCCCTTGGCGCCCTGGGCCGAAATGGTGCCAGGACCGTTGGAGATGATCAGCCCCAGCAGCACCGAGAAGGAGAACAGGGCCTCCATGTCCGGGCGCTGACCCAGCAGCGCCAGATGGGCGGTCTCGGCGAAGCTCCAATCGTTGAGCAGCTCGCTGTCGGGCACACCGCAGAACTTACCGGGCTCCTGCTTCGCTTCGCTGGCGGCAGCACCAACCAGCGTACTGTAGATACGAAAATGCCAGGGCAGGTTCTCCACCGTGGTGATGGAGATGCGTTTGCGCATCAGCGCCGGCCATGCCAGATGGGTAGTGATGGCAGCAAGAACCACCTGTCCGCGCAGCTGACCACCGAGCCGCTCTGCCAGGGCCTTGAGAAATTCGACGAACACCGACTTGGCACCCCGTGCCGTCATCGCAGCCAGCATGGCGCTGCCCCGGCTGCAGGCAGCATCGGAGACCAGTACCCGTGCCGGGTCACCATCCAACGCCTGATTCAGTTGATCGGTAAAATCAAACGCCGTATCGGAAGGGTCGTTCAGACCGCTCTTGCGAAACAGATCGACCAGGACCGCCGCAGCATCCCGTGCCGCCTCCACTTCACCCGGCCCGACCAGGGCAAGGGCCGCAGAGAGGCTGGTGTTCGGGCTGTTACCCGCCTGCCGCGCCGCCTCGGCTGCCGCCAGACCGATGCTGCCGCTCTGATTGACGAAGCCGTTGAGGGCCACATTGGCCAGCGCCACCCCGTTCATGTCGGGATATTCCCGCACCAAGGCCTGCACCAGGTTCTCCTCGTAACTGCGGGTGGAGGCATCCAGCACACTGGTGCCATGGATGCGGGTCACCTGGGTCTTCGGGTCCATCATCGAGGCGCCGGAGGCATCCTTCATCACCTGCCGTGGAAAGACTGCCCCCACCTGTTCGTCCAGGGCCGCTATCTGCTCATCATAGGGGGATACGGCCTGGACTACGGGCGGATTGAGCTGTTCTGGCAGCTTGATGCCCTGGGAATTGCTGAACCAGCACTTCAGAGAAAGGTCACCCTTCGGGGCAAAGTCGGGCCCTACCCCGTTCTTCTCCATCACCGCGGTCATCGCCAGGGGGATATGGGCGATATTGATCACCACCGCCCCCTTCTCGGAGCAGACCGGGTTTTCCGGGGTGAAGATATCGTCCACGCCGAATTTCTGCATGAACCACTCTTCCTTGGCGGCCGCATTGTCACCGCTGCCGGCGATGGCACCGGCGTGGCCACAGGCCTTGGTCAGCTTCGCCTTCCAGCGTCCGACCACACAGGCCACCACCGGCTTGTCGAAGGAGAGATCGTGTTCATAGTAACCGCCGGGTTCGATATACATTACCGCCGCCTTGGAGCGGTCATCGTTATGGAAGGCGTGGGCCCACTCCATGGCGGAATAATGGATATACAGATCCTTGCCGGATGACAGGGAGACCGTGCTGCCCCAGCCCGCAGTGAGCAGATAGACGGCAATGGTGGTGGTGAAGTTGCCCGAGTTGGAATAGATCGCCACTGACCCCGGCACCAGAGATTCCTCCGGGTTGCTGCCGCCGAGGGCGCCGCCGATACGCACCCGGTTATGGGCATCGGCGATACCCAGGCAGTTGGCGCCGAAGATATCGATACCATGCATCTGGCCGATGGCACGGATCACCCGCGCATCCCGTACCGGCACCTTCTCGGTGAGGATCACGATCTTGTCGATATCGGGATTCACCCGCACCGCCTCGAGCACGCCGTCGCGCACCCCGGCGGGGGGCAGATAGACCACCACCACATTGAAACGGTGGCCGGCCTCCATCGCCTCTGGCAGGTTGTCATAGACGGGGATATCGCCATCCGCCGTCTTCATCACCGTACCTGAACGGCCTGGCGCGGTACCACAGACAATATTGCCACCGGAAAAGCTGTGGCTTACCGGTGTAACGGTACGGCTCTCACCGCCGGTGATATTGAGGACACAAACCCGGTCTTCCCGGGTGGCCAACTGGGCCAGTGAATCGATGCCCACGTAATAGTGGGGAAACGCTGCTACGCCTTGGGGATGCATGTTGCCTTCCTCTTCGATCTCTTCCGGCCGTCAGGCCGGAGCCGCACATCTCTGCTTGGATTGGTTGGGCCGCAAATGAACATGAATAGACGCATATGTTCTTTAAACTGCCGAATGGCTGCCGGGAAAAATACAGGCCCAGGCATCATTCGCGACCAGAATTTCGGGTTATGATTTCCGCCTCAGGCGATCCCCAGCCGCTTGGCCACCAGGTCCCGACCGCCCTCGTTCATCCACTTATCCGCCTCCTGGGCAAAATTGACCACCTCACTCATGGCCGAATCGTGGCCGAACATCTGGTACGGCAGCCCGAGGGCATCCAGGGTATCGCGCAGATAGCCCATGCCCCGAATCAGGTTGGGACCACCCCGCCCGACCACCACATAGAGGGGCTGGGGGCCGTGGCTGTTGAAATGATCCCGCAGGGCGTCAGCCATGGCGCGAAAGGTCTCGTAGATATCGGTGTTGTTGGCCTTGCCGCCAATGATGAACAGAACATTGGATTGCCGCAGCCAGTACTTGTAGACGATGCGGCTGATGTCGTGCATCTTGGCGTAGGGAGGATTGCCGCCGAAGTCCGAGGAGATGGTGGCGGCATCACCCAGCAGCTCGGTGACCAGCGCATTGGCGCCACCGCCAAAGGTCATGGCGGTGATGGTCCCCTGTTCGTTGATCACGAACACGTCGGACTGACCCTGATAGGTGCGCAGCTGGTTCACTTCCTGCTCAAAATCCGAATAACTGGAGGTATCCAGCGCCTCCGGCAGATCCAGCCGCTTCCAGTTGGGGTCGTCATCGTCGAAGGCGCACTTGAAGTCGCAGGCCACCGGCGTCAGGCGGCCGTTCTTCCCCGGCATCATGCGGATCGGATTCAACTCCAGGGTGGTCATACCGTAGGTGTGGTAGAGATCCCACAACTTGGGCAGATTCTGCACCAGCGGACTGATCAGCTCCCGTGGCGCCTTCAACCGCTTCAAGGCATTGGAGATGACGAAACCCTTGAGCCCGGTCAGGGGATCGAATGGGATACGGGCGATCTTCTCCGGCGGCAGCTCCTCGATATCCATGCCGCCATAATGGGTCAGTGTAATGGTGGGGGCACGATACTCGGTGCTGTCGGTGATGGAGAAATAGATCTCATGCTCCGCCGGCACCGCGCCCTCGAAGGTGACACCTTCCGCCTTGGCCAGGGTGTTGTTATGAAAATGCTCGGCAAAATAGAGCCGTGCCTTCTCCTTCATCGCCGTGGGCACATCCTTGGCCCGCCCGAGCAGGCCGGCCTTCCCCTTCTTGCCCACGCCGCCCTTGAACATGGGCTTGACGAACACCTCGCCATGACGCGCAATCAGATCCCTGATCTGCTCCGCACTCGCCTCAGGTCCCAGCACTTCTGATGTGGGAAAGTCCACATAATCGAGGAGCATCCCTCCCCAATACATCCCGGTAATCTGCATTATCTATTACTCCTGGCCCGCCATTCTCGAGACCGTCTCTTTCACCGTCTCAACCGTTTGATCAAATTTTGTCCGTTCTTCCCGGGTGAGTTCGAACTCGATCACCCGCTCTACGCCCCCGGCACCGATGACGCAGGGCACGCCGACAAAATAGCCGTCGACACCATATTCACCGCTACACAACGCAGCAGAAGGAATTACACGCTTCTTGTCCTTCAGGTAGGCCTCCGCCATCTCGATGACCGAGGCCGCCGGGCTGTAGAAGGCACTGCCGTTACCCAGCAGCTGAACGATCTCGGTGCCTGCCCCCTGGGTGCGCTCCACCACCTTGGCGATCTGCGCCTCACTCAACAGATCGGTCACCGGAATCCCACCGACGGTCGCAGTGCGCACCAGGGGAATCATGGAGGGTCCGTGGCCACCGATCACCATCGCCGAGACATCCTCCACCGACAACCCGGTCTCCATCGCGAGAAAGGTGCGGAAGCGCCCGGAATCCAATGCACCGGCCATCCCCACCACCTGGTGCCGGGACATGCCCGTGCGCTGGTGAAAGGCGTAGATCATGGCATCCAGCGGATTGGTAGTAATGATCACGAAGGCATCCGGCGCGTACCGCTTCACCTGATCGGCCACATCGCGGATGACCCGCAGGTTGATCTCCAACAGATCTTCCCGGTTCATACCCGGCTTCCGCGGGACGCCGGCGGTGATGATCACCAGATCGGCATCGGCAATGGCGGCATAGTCCCCACTGCCCGAAAGGGCCACATCATAGCCGCCGTGAGGGCGCAGTGCCATCAGATCCAGGGCCTTGCCTTTGATCGGGTTCTCCAGCTGAGGAAGGTCTATGATCACCACATCCCCAAGCTCTTTCTGGGTTGCCAGCAACGCCAGGATACCGCCAATCTGACCACCACCGACAAGCCCTATTTTTTTTCTACCCATGGATACCCGCTCCTTCCGCAATTCCGCCGCTTTCCACTCATCCACCACACAATCTTAATTCCGTAACTTTATAAAGGGTAATGGAAAATTCATTGAATTGGAAAAGGTTATGGAATCGACCGACAGCGGGTCATCCGGCAAGCCGAACAGGCACCCGGCAGCAATGCAAAAAGCATCCTGAAAGAATTACTGGACAGATGTCCATCTGTGTCTATATTTATCAAAGCGATCACCCCTACCTTCTCTGGAGAAGACAAGACATGAAGAAAGTCACCATCGTTGGCGCCGGCCGGGTCGGAGAGACCGCGGCACAGATACTTGCAGAAGAGGAGCTGTGCCGCGAAGTGGCCCTACTCGACGTGCGGGAAGACGTACCGGAAGGGGTGGCGCTGGATATCTTCCAGACATCACCATTCTTCGATTTCGACACCCAAGTGAGTGGCAGCAGCGACCCTGCCATCATGACCGGCTCGGATGTCATCGTGGTCACCGCAGGCTTCCCGCGAAAGCCCGGAATGTCACGCTCCGACGTACTGGAGGCCAACCTGGGAATCATCGACAGCGTCTGTGACAACGCCATCGAATACGCCCCGGATGCGATCATGATACTGGTGACCAACCCGGTAGACATCCTCACCTACCGCGCCCAGCAAAGAACCGGCTGGGGGCGGGAGCGGGTATTCGGCCAGGCCGGCGTGCTCGACTCGTCCCGCATGGCCGGCTTCATCGCCATGGAGACCGGCTTCTCGGCCCGTGACATCACCACTCTGGTGCTTGGCGGGCATGGTGACACCATGGTGCCCCTCCCCCGCTTCTGTACCATCAACGGCATACCGGTGGAGCACTTCATCGAGCCTGAGACCATGCAGCAGATCATCGACCGCACCCGCACCGGCGGCGCAGAGATCCTGGCGCTGCGAAAGAACAGCAGCGCCTATGACGCCCCCGGCGCTGCGGTGGCCGCCATGATCGATTCCATCAGCCACAACCGACGCCGCATCATGCCTTGTGTAGCCATGCTGGAAGGAGAATACGGCGAGCATGACATCGCCATGGGCGTGCCCTGCGTGCTCGGTGACAGCGGCGTCGAACAGATCGTGCAGCTCGATCTGAATGAGGATGAACTGGCCCTCTTCCGGAGTTCCGTCGCCTACATCCGCGAGGATCTTGGGAAGATGCGGGAGATCACGGACAAGGAGTGATTCAAGTGATCGTAGCGAGCATTGCGGGAGAGGGGGAACCCTCTTCCGGGCAATCTGGCGGCGCTCACCGGGGCAACAGAATAATTAATACAGACGTTCGTCCTATTTTATGGAGAAACTTGTTCCGACACTGTCTGTCTGTTATACGAAAGATACCAAGCAATCACCCGGCAGGAAAAAACCACCGTTATGCCTCAGGACCCTCCCTGCATTCCACGTTGGATTTCTCTGCCCCAGGAGATAAGGATCCATGACTGAACAAACGATGACACTCACCGACAATACCAGTGGACAAGCTATAGAGCTGCCACTGCACAAAGGCACTGTCGGCCCTCAGGTCCTGGATATATCCAGTCTTTACAGTAAGATGGGGATCTTCACCTATGACCCGGGTTTCGTCTCCACCGGCAGTTGCAGAAGCGCCATCACCTATATCGACGGCGATGCCGGAAAACTCTGGTATCGCGGCTATCCCATCGAGCAGCTGTCCGAACAGAGCAGTTTCATCGAAGTAGCCTATCTGCTGCTCTATGGAGAGTTGCCGAAGCCCGATCAATTGAGCGAATTCGAGCGCATCATCCGCTATCACACCATGATCAACGAGACCCTGAAGAACTTCTTCGACGGGTTTCACTATGACGCCCATCCGATGGCGGTAATGGTCGGCGTGGTGGGCTCACTCTCCGCCTTCTATCACGACTCCCTCGACATCCACGACCCCCGTCACCGGGAGATATCCGCCCACCGCCTGATCGCCAAGATGCCCACCATCGCCGCGGCCAGTTACAAGCACAACGTAGGGGAACCCTTCATCTACCCGCGCAATGACCTGGACTATTGCGCCAACTTCCTCAACATGATGTTCTCCACCCCCTGCGAGGAATACACACCGGACCCGCTGGCGGTAAAGGCGGTCAACCTGCTGTTCATCCTCCATGCCGATCATGAACAGAATGCCAGCACCTCCACCGTACGTCTGGCAGGCAGTTCCCAGGCCAACCCGTTCGCCTGTATCGCCTCAGGCATTGCCTCGCTCTGGGGCCCTGCCCACGGTGGCGCCAATGAGGCGGTGCTGGACATGCTGCAGGAGATCGGTGACGTCTCGAACATCGACAAGTACCTGGCCAAGGCCAAGGACAAGAACGATCCCTTCCGACTGATGGGCTTCGGTCACCGGGTGTACAAGAACTTCGACCCCCGCGCCACCATCATTCGGAAGATGTGCCACGAAGTGCTGGAAAAAGTGGCCGATAACAACAACCCGATGTTCGAGCTGGCCCTGCGACTTGAAGAGGTGGCGCTGAAGGATGAGTACTTCATCGAGCGCAAGCTCTATCCCAATGTAGACTTCTATTCAGGCATTATCTATCGCGCCCTGGGCATCCCCAACAGCATGTTCACGGTGATGTTCGCCATCGCCCGCACTGTGGGCTGGGTCGCTCACTGGATGGAGATGATGGATGATCCGGAACAACGCATCGGCCGCCCACGGCAGGTCTATATCGGTAACGACCTACGTAATTACGTCCCCATCGATCAGCGCTGAATCGCGGCCATATCACGCACCCGGGAGAGGGACAGCCCCAACCCCGGTCGCCCCGTCAGCGGGTCGATCGGGGGGTCGGCGCGCTCGGTCAGCGGCAGCACCGTCAACTCGACCCCATGCGCTCCGGCCATGAAAGCGAACAGAGGCCGGTTGCGGACCACGCCACCCGCATAACAGAGACGCACCGTCCGTTGCTGATAAGGGATCCGCTGTTCCTCCAGATAGAAGACCACCTCTTCCGGCGCATCGGCAAACAGATATAACTGCAAAGGCGTGCTGGCAGTCGCCGTTCCGCTGGCTACCGCACCGATGAGACGAGGATCGAAACGAGCCAGGTGCTGCATCGCCTCCAGCGCCAACTGGCGCAAGGCCACCAGCACCTGCTGCTGACTCTCGGCCGAGAACAGCCGTTGATAGGCCAACAGCGCCGCCTCGATCTCCCGGTTGTCCGGCAGTTGCCGGTGGTCCCGGCAACCCAACCGGGCAGCCGCCTTGCGCCTCGCACCCTGATAGTCGGCGCATTCATCCCGCGCCAGCAGCCGGGCCGCTTCATCGGCCACCAGCTGGCGTATCTGGCTTTTCTTTGCTGATCGAGTCATGGCAATAGATCCGGTTTTGTAACTGTTCAGCACCATTTCAGATTGGCTGCCAGGTCACTCGGAGTCTACATCTGCTACAGTATGGCGTCAGTCAATACCCCGATGATAGCACCCATGAACAGACTTCCATTGGCAACCATCCTGCTGGCCCTGCTGGTTGGCTGCACCAATCAACCTGTTCATCAGGCAAAGGATGGAACCTCCCCCTACCGGGTCGGATCCCTGCTTCAGCTGACCAGGGATCTGACCATTCCCCCCGGCCATGCCCGGGTCTTCTTCCAGCATGGCGAGATCATTTCCAAGGAGCGGCTCGACGGCTACAATCCCAGCTGTGATCTGGAAGTGAAAACCCTGAGCGACGCGCCTCGGCTGGTGCACCAGGACAGCTTCTACATCACCGGCATCGAGTCAGGGCTCGAGCCCGTGGTGCAGCAACGGCCTGTGCAGACTGCAGCCTTTGGCTGGAGGTCGCGGCGTTTGTGGAACAGCGGCCCATCGATCCACCGCTATATCCGCATGAACGTCCATTCTGATGCACAGCCCCAGGTGATACGCTTGACCTGCCGCGGTGGCTGGGACAGCTACAATGCCGCCCGCTTCCCCAGTCCGATGGAGATGCGCGTTACTCTGGGCCAGATCCTGATACCGACAGCGACGGCAGACCAGCCGCCCCGCACCAGCGTCCCTAAAACGACACATACCAACGACTGACGATATGCTGATTACCGAGATACTGGCACGCAATGCCCGCATGTATGGCAATGAGACCGCCCTCGTCGAGCGGGACCCGGCCACCAGCCGGCGGCGGGAGATCGACTGGCTCAGCTTCGACCAGGAGGCAAGCCGCTTCAGCAACGCCCTGATTCGGCACGGGGTGAAGAAGGGGGACCGGGTGGCCCATCTGCTGATGAACTGCCTGGAATGGCTGCCGACCTACTTTGGCATCCTGCGTAGCGGCGCTTGGGCGGTACCCCTGAACTTTCGCTTCGAGGCACAGGTACTCCAGGGATGCAGCGAACTGGCCGAGCCACGGGTGTTCCTGTTTGGCGAGGAGTTCATACCGCGGATCAAGGCCATCCAGCCCGCATTGGGCGATACAGTGGCGCACTACGTCTTTCTGGGCAGCGAACAACAGTGTCCGCCGTTTGCCGTGACCTACCAGGAATTCACCGCCGGCTGTGACACGGCGGACCCGATGATACCGCTGGAGATCAGCGACGACGCGGCGCTCTACTTCACCTCCGGCACCACCGGACAGCCGAAGGCCGTCCGCCTCACCCACCGCAACCTCGAACACGCCTGCTACGTGGAAAATCAGCACCACCGGCAGACCCATAAGGACAACTTCCTGTGCATCCCCCCCCTTTATCACACCGGCGCGAAGATGCACTGGTTCGGCAGCTTCATCGTCGGCGGGCGTGCCGTGATTTTGAAAGGAATCAAGCCCCAATGGATCCTGGAGGCGATCTCCGAGGAGCAGGCCACCATCGTCTGGCTGCTGGTACCCTGGGCCCACGATATCCTGATCGCCTGGGAGAACGGTGAGCTGGACTTCAGCCAATACCGGCTGCAACAGTGGCGGCTGATGCACATCGGCGCCCAGCCGGTCCCTCCGAGCCTGATCCACGCCTGGAAGCGGCTGTTCCCCCACCACGACTACGACACCAACTACGGCCTCACCGAATGCACCGGTCCGGGCTGTGTCCACCTGGGCCTGAAAAACACCCACAAAATCGGTGCCATCGGCATCCCCGGCTTCGACTGGGAGTGCCGTATCGTCGATTTCGATGGAAACGACCTGCCCGATGGCGAACGGGGCGAACTGCTGGTAAAGGGACCAGGCGTGATGAAAGAGTACTACCGCAATCCCGATGCCACTGCAGAGGCCTTGCAAAATGGCTGGCTGCACACTGGTGACATCGCCCGTCGGGACCGGGATGGATTCATCTGGCTGGTGGACCGCAAAAAGGACCTGATCATCACCGGCGGCGAGAACGTATCACCGGTGGAAGTGGAGCACTTCTTCATGCAGCACCCGTCCATTCAGGACATCGGCGTCATCGGCACCCCGGATCAACGCCTGGGCGAACTGGTGACCGCCGTCATCCAGCTGAAGATGGACCACAGTCTCACCGAGGCAGAGGTCAACGTCTTCGCCGAGGGGCTGCCCCGCTATAAACGGCCCCGGATCATTCATTTCGGTGAGGTGCCACGCAATGCCACCGGCAAGATCGAAAAGCCGAAACTGCGGGAGCGCTACGCACCAACCACAGGCCGGGCGTCGATACCAAATTGATCAAGCCATATCGGCCATCATCATGACTAGCAAACAATTCCGCACCGATACCCGTTGAAAACCGGGTAGAATGACAGCCACACTTCCACCACCCAACGAACAACCCCAGATCCGATGGATGTCTCCCACATACTCGACGGCCTCAACGATGCCCAGCGCGAGGCGGTCTCCGCCCCACCCGGCGGAATGCTGGTACTGGCCGGCGCCGGCAGCGGCAAGACCCGGGTGCTGGTCAACCGGATCGCCTGGCTGATCCAGGTGGCGGGGGCCTCTCCCTGGAACATCCTCGCCGTCACCTTCACCAACAAGGCAGCAAGAGAGATGAAGGGTCGCATTGAGGAACTGCTGCGGCAGCCCGTAGGGGGCATGTGGGTGGGCACCTTCCATGGCCTGGCCCACCGCCTGTTGCGCGCCCACTGGCAAGACACCGGACTGCCCAGGAACTTCCAGATCCTCGATTCAGACGACCAGTTCCGGCTGATCAAGCGCCTGTTGAAGAGTATGGATCTGGACGAGGCACACTGGCCGCCACGCCAGGCCCAGTGGTTCATCAACAGCCAGAAGGACGAAGGGCTGCGCCCGCAACACATGGATGACGGCGGCGATCCTTACCAGAAACGGATGATCCGCATCTACAGCGAATACCAAAGCGCCTGCGAACGCGGCGGCCTGGTCGATTTCGCCGAATTGCTGCTACGGGCCCACGAGCTGCTGCGCGACCGCCCGGATATCCTCCACCACTACCGGGAGCGCTTTCAGCACATCCTGGTGGACGAATTCCAGGATACCAACACCATCCAGTACGCCTGGCTGCGGCTGTTGGCCGGCGAACGGAACAACCTGTTCGTGGTCGGTGACGACGATCAGTCCATCTACGGCTGGCGCGGCGCCCGGGTGGAGAACATCCGCGACTTCCAGAAACACTACCCGAAGGCGGCGATGCTGCGTCTGGAGCAGAACTACCGCTCCACGGCCAACATCCTGCAGGCGGCCAATGCGGTGATCGCCAACAACCCTTCCCGCCTGGGCAAGAACCTCTGGACCGAGGACAACGAAGGTGAGCTGGTGCAGCTCTATGCCGCCTTCAATGAAGTCGACGAGGCCCGCTTCGTTATCAGCCGTATCCAGCAGTTCCTGGAGCGGGGGCGCAGCCGCGATGAAGTGGCCATCCTCTATCGCTCCAACGCCCAGTCCCGGCTGTTCGAAGAGGCGTTGATCCAGGCCGCCATCCCCTACCGGGTCTATGGCGGGCTGCGCTTCTTCGAGCGCGCAGAGATCAAGGATGCACTGGCCTATCTGCGGCTGATCGCCAACCCCGGTGATGACGCTGCCTTTGAGCGGGCCGTGAACATGCCACCCCGGGGCATCGGTCCACGCACCCTGGATGCCGTGCGCGCCCATGCCCGGGACTTTCACTGCTCCCTGTGGCAGGCGGCGAACGAGTTGATCCAGGGAGGCGGCATGAGCAAACGGGCGGCCAATGCTCTGGCCGCCTTCATCGAGTTGATTCAGGAGCAGTCCGCCCAGACCCGGGGACTCGAACTGCACCAACTGGCTGACCAGGTGGTGAATGCCTCGGGCCTGCCGGAGCATTTCAAGAAAAGCCGCGACGGCAAAGGCCAGGACCGGGTGGAGAACCTGGAGGAACTGGTCAATGCCAGCCGCCAGTTCCAGTATGAGCCACAGGAGGAAGAGGAGGAAATGGACGACCTCTCCGCCTTTCTCGCCCATGCCGCCCTGGAGGCTGGCGACGCCCAGGCCGGCGAGCATGAAGTGTGCGTCCAGCTGATGACCCTGCATTCCGCCAAGGGCCTGGAATTCCCCCTGGTCTTCATCGCCGGCCTGGAGGAGGGGCTGTTCCCCCATCGCATGTCCAGCGAAGACCCGGAACGGCTGGAAGAGGAGCGGCGGCTATGTTACGTGGGCATGACCCGGGCCATGGAGCAGTTGGTCCTCAGTTACGCCGAGAGCCGGCGCCTGCACGGCAGCGAGACCTATCCCATGCCGTCCCGCTTCCTGCGCGAAATCCCGGATCCGTTGATCGAGGAGATCCGCAGCCGCCCCCAGATCAGCCGACCGGCGTACAGGCCGGCCGCTTCCTCCCTCGATGAAGAGACCGGCGGCTACCGCCTTGGACAGCGGGTATTGCACCCAAAATTTGGCGAAGGCGTGGTACTCAACGCCGAAGGGCAAGGCGCCAGTGCCCGGGTCCAGGTCAACTTCGAGGCCGTTGGCAGCAAGTGGCTGGTGCTGGCCTACGCCAACCTGGAAACTTTGTAAGGCCGGAAAGTCCCTGGACTTGCGGGAGTGCTGCCTGGAGTAAAATTCTAGTGGCCTGATACCACCTTTTCGATTACCCTTTGAGCCGCTTGCAACTGGGGATCCCAGGAGAGAGAAAATGCACACATTGCTGCGTATCGGCGGCATGATCGACCGCTTCAACCAAAGAGTGGGCACCGCCATATCCTGGCTGGTTCTGGTCATGACCCTGCTCGGCGTCTACAACGCCGTCACCCGCAAATTGAGCCAGACCATCGGCATCGATCTCAGCTCCAACAGCTACATCGAGGCCCAATGGTACATGTTCAGTCTGATCTTCCTCTGGGGTGGCGCCTACGCCCTGAAGAACGGCGTGCATGTGCGGGTGGACATCATCTACGGCAAACTGAGCCGGCGCGGCAAGGCCTGGGTCGACCTGTGGGGAACCCTCTTGTTTCTGATCCCCCTGTGCCTGCTGATCCTGTGGGTGAGCGTTCCCTATGCCATGGACTCCTGGCATATCCTGGAAGACTCCCCCGATCCCGACGGCCTGCCCAGATACCTGATCAAGAGCGCCATCCCGATCGCCTTCATACTGCTGCTCGCCCAGGCGTTCAGCGAACTGATCAAGAATATCGCACTGCTGCGCGGCATCCACTCCGGTGACAGCGATGGGGACGATGAACTCAAGGAGGCGGCCCTGTGAATCCCGATCTGCTCGGCCCATTGATGTTCGGAGCCGCCCTCATCCTGATCTTCACCGGTTACCCGGTGGCCTTCGCCCTTGGCGGCACCGCGCTGATCTTCGCCGGCATCGGCATCAACATGGAGCTGCTCGATTTCGCCATGATGCAGGCGATTGCCCAGCGCATCTTCGGCGTGATGCAGAGCTACACCCTGCTGGCGGTCCCTTTCTTCATTCTGATGGGGACGATCCTGGAGCGAACAGGTCTGGCCAAGGATCTGTTGCGCACCATGGGCATCGCCTTCGGGCCGATCCGTGGCGGCCTCGGCTTTTCGGTGATCATCGTCGGCACCCTGCTGGCTGCAGCCACCGGCGTGGTCGGTGCCACTGTCGTGGCAATGGGCATGATCGCCCTGCCGATCATGCTCAAATACAACTATTCCAAGCCCCTGGCCACCGGCATCATCTCCGCCTCCGGTACTCTGGGGCAGGTGATCCCCCCCAGTATCGTGCTCATCGTCCTGGCCGATCAGTTGGGTGTGTCGGTGGGCGACCTGTTCGTCGGCTCACTGATTCCCGGCCTGATGCTCGCCAGCATGTACCTGGTCTACGTAGCCGGCATAGCCTTGATCAAGCCCGCTGCTGCACCGGCCATGCCGATCGAAGACAGGACCCTCAGCGGCTGGAACCTCTGGCGGCAGATCATCTGGGTGATGATGCCGCCTCTGGTACTGATCGTGGTGGTGCTTGGCAGCATCTTCGTCGGCTGGGCCACACCTACCGAGGCCGGCGCCTTCGGCGCCCTAGGCGCCATACTGCTGGCCTTCCTGAACCGCCGCCTCAGCCTCAAATCGGTGAAGGAGAGCATGGACACCACGGCCAAGCTGACCAGCATGGTGCTGTTCATACTGGTCGGCTCCCAGACCTTCTCCCTGGTATTCCGTGGCCTGTTCGGCGATCTCTGGATCGAGGACCTGCTTACCAATCTGCCGGGTGGTGCGATTGGCTTTCTGATCCTGGTCAACCTGGTGGTATTCATCCTCGGCTTCTTCATCGATTTCTTCGAGATCGCGTTCATCATCATCCCCCTGGTGGCACCGGTGGCTGCACGCATCCTGGCCCCCATGTTCGGCGATTTCGATGAGCCGGCGCGCATGGCCCTGGTCTGGTTCGGGGTATTGATCGGCATGAACCTGCAGACCTCGTTTCTGACGCCACCATTCGGCTTCTCCCTGTTCTACCTGCGTGGCGTCGCCCCACCTGAAGTAAAGACCGGTGACATCTACCGGGGTGCAATCCCCTTTATTGCCATCCAGATAATCGGATTACTCCTGCTGTTCTATTATCCCCAACTGGTGACTTGGCTGATCAGCATCGGCTTCGGACAGCAGAGCTGAGTTGACTGTCAGGGGTCGGAGTCAAGCCGTGCAATAAGTGCGGAAAAAACCAGCATGATCAGGACGGCTTGACTCCACATATGGCCCCTGATGATTGAAGAGACAGCTTTTCAACCCGACAAAAAAACCTCCACGCCTCACGGCGGGAGGTTTTTTTCCGAGCGTTCTCAGTTTAGCTCTTGAACACGAAACTGGCGTATGCCGTTTCGGCAGTGCTGAGCCACTGATCGGATCCCTTCTTGAACTTGCTCCAGTTGTCGTAGATAGACTTGTATGCCGGATCGGCAGCCGCCAACTCGGCATACAGGCTGAAGGCCTCCTTTTGCGCCGCCTGCAGGATCTCGTCCGAGTACTGACGCATCTGCACGCCCTTGTTCAACAGGCTCTGCAGCGCCTTCGGATTCTTCGCGTCATAGTCCACCATCATCTGCAGGTTGGCCTGGGCCGCTGCGGTGGAAACCATCGCCTGATACTCTTTCGGCAGGCTGTCCCACGCCTTCTGATTGACGTAGAGGCTCAGGGTCGGGGCCGGCTCCCACCACCCGGGAAAATAGAAATATTTGGCGACCTTGTAAAAGCCGGCCTTCTCATCATCGTAAGGGCCAACCCATTCGGTGGCATCGATCACGCCGCGTTCCAGGGCTGGATAGATGTCGCCGCCAGCCAGCACCTGCACGGTAACACCAAGACGGCTCATCACCTTGCCGCCAAGGCCGGGAATACGCATCTTCAGGCCCTTCAGGTCTGCCACCGAGTTGACTTCCTTACGGAACCAGCCACCCATCTGACAACCGGTGTTGCCGGCGGGGAAATTCACGATATTGAAATCGCTGTAGACCTTGCGCATCTGCTCGATGCCGCCACCATCATAGAGCCAGGCGTTCTGCTGGCGAAAGTTAAGGCCAAAAGGCAGGGCAGTATCGAAGGCGAAGGCCGGATTCTTACCGATATAGTAGTAGGATGCCGTATGGCCCATCTGGAACGTGCCCTGGGAAACGGCATCGAACACCTCCAGGCCACCAACCAGCTCACCGCCGGCGTAAGGGATAATCTCGAACTTGCCGCCACTCATCGCCTTGACGCGGGCCGCCACGGTCTCGGCACCACCATAGATGGTATCGAAGGCCTTGGGCCAACTGGTAGGCATGCGCCAACGAATTCTTTTGGGGCCGGCAATCACAGCAGGTGCAGCAACCGAAGCAGTAGCTGCAGCAGTGCCAACTGCTGCTTTCTTCAGGAAGTCACGACGTTTCATCCAGTTCTCCTTTCGGGCAGGATTGTTATTTAACACGAGAGATTCATATATAGGACAAAGCTGGTGAAATCGCAAACTATACCGCTGCTTAATTTGCCATAATAGGCAGATGCCGACTCAATGAGCCGATTCCGGCGACCGACGATGGATGGTAACTGTCTTTAAGAGGGGTCGGAGTCACGTCATCCGAAAATTCTGCCAACAGCAAATGCTGTTATGGCGTGACTCCGACCCCGGGCATGCACGACAGAATTAACATTCCACATTACAGTGTGCCAAAGTAGGGGCATATGCAATTCAACCAACTGCCACCTGTCGCGCTCTACATCCACACCCCCTGGTGTGTCCACAAATGCCCCTATTGCGACTTCAACTCCCATCAGGCAACGGATGGACTGGATACAGAGGCCTATGTGACGGCACTGTTGTCCGATCTGGAGCAGGAGTTGCCTCTGCTTCAGCAGCGGACATTGACATCGATCTTCATTGGCGGGGGCACCCCCAGCCTGTTCCCAGCCACAGCCATTCACAGGCTGTTACATGAGGTCCGCAGCCGCCTGCCCTGCAGCCCCGATCTGGAGATCACCCTGGAGGCCAACCCTGGAACCCTGGAGGCGGATCGCTTCGCCGGCTACCGGGCAGCCGGGGTAAACCGCCTCTCCATCGGCATTCAGAGCTTCGACGCCGCCATTTTGCAACGTCTGGGGCGGATCCATGGACCTGACGAAGCTACGGCCGCTGTCTTGAGCGCCCGCGCCGCCGGCTTCGACAACATCAACCTCGACCTGATGTTCGGCCTGCCGGAGCAGACAATGGACCAGGGTATGCGCGACATCCAGACCGCAATAGAACTCGGCCCTGAGCACATATCCTATTATCAGCTGACCCTGGAGCCCAACACCCTGTTTGCAGCACGGCCACCATCACTCCCCGACGAGGATCTGATCTGGTCGCTGCAGTCTGCCGGGCAGGCGGCCCTGGCTGCGGCAGGATATGGCCAATATGAGGTGTCCGCCTATGCCCGCCCCGCCAGGCAGTGCCAGCACAACCTCAACTACTGGCGCTTCGGTGACTACATGGGCATCGGCGCCGGCGCCCATAGCAAGCTCACCGATCTCACCCGCCAGCAGGTGATACGCCGGTGGCGCCGGCGCCAGCCCCGGGACTATATCGAGGCCGCTTCCAGCGGGCGGGCAATCAAGGGGGAGTGTCTGCTGCAACCGGCCGACCTGATACTGGAGTTCATGATGAACGCCCTGCGCCTGAACCATGGCTTTCACCCGGAACTGTTTCGGCAACGCACGGGGATGACGCTCTCCTGGCTGAATTCAGGCCTGCATGAAGCAGAAGCGAGAGGGCTGATCCAACGACGGCCAGAGCTGATCCGGCCAACCCCCCTGGGTCGGCGTTTTCTCGACGATCTCCTGGCCATCTTTACCAGCAAATGAACGTCAAACACTCGGCAGCGCTACAAAACCGGTCATAACCTACTGAATAAAAAGAGTAATAACAGACGATTAGGATTCGCTATCCTTTGCTTTTGGCTTCGCCCTGTGGTAATCATTGCCCACAGGGTTATCTGCCACGATTCAAACCAAAGCCGGAGGAGCGCGAGCATGACAACGAAAATCAACAATGAACCGGCAAACGCACTGGACTTCGACCATTGGGCGAATACGGCACGAACCAATCCACACCTGTTTGAAGAGATGCGTAGACAAGCCATCGAAGAAGTCATCGCCCAAGCCCCGAAGGAACAGCAACAGCGGTTGCGCTGTCTGCAATGGCGAATAGACCAGGAACGACGCCAGGCCAAATCCCCGTTAGGCGCGTGCATCCGGATCTCCCGCATGATGTGGGAAAGCGTCTCAGGCAGTAACGGCCTGCTTGAACAGTTGCACCGGTTGAGCAACCACCGGACCCCCATCAGCGCCAACGCCAGGCAGCGGGCAAAGGTCCTGGCCTTTGCCAGCCATCGGCAGTAACGAATACCCAATCTTTTTCGCCATCGGGGCGATTACAACGCCAAACGGCGGTTGCGCGGTTTCCGACGTTGCATTAGAATACGCGATTCTCGGCGCCCGAAATGGGCTGAACGACACAGAATCTAGTTTAGAGGCAACCATGAAAGCGGACATCCACCCCAAATATTGTGAGATCAAAGTAGCCTGCAGCTGTGGCAACGAGTTCACTACCCGCTCTACGCTATGCGACGATCTGCATGTGGAGGTCTGCTCCGCCTGCCATCCCTTCTTCACCGGCAAGCAGAAGATCATGGACACTGCAGGACGCGTGGACAAGTTCCGCAAGCGCTACGCCCGCGGCTGATGCACCTACTGCGGCGGAATATATCGCCGCAGGCAGAAAAAAGGCACCTGAGATGGTGCCTTTTTTTGTTGCCGATCACCCCTTTCGCCGGCCTATTTGACCCCACGCTCCTGCAGGAAGGCGGAATACTGCTTGTCGGTACCGTTGATGTGACCAGTCAACCATAGGGTCAGATAATCCGTCAGTTCAGGCAGTATCTTCCGGCCCTGACTCTCATATTTGCGCACGAAGCTGTCCACATAAGTGATCATCTGATCGTGCTGCGCCTTGTGCCCTTCATAATTGGGAAAATCATGGGCCTGTAACAGCGCCTCCTCCCGTTTCAGATGGTCACGCGTATATTGCACCAACTCCTGCAGATTCTGCCGCTCGAACTCCTCCCCGGTATTACACAACAGCGATGCACGAAGATTGTTGATCAGGTTGAGCAAGTTCTTGTGATCCCGATCCATGGCTTCGATTCCGACGCTGAAATCGTCACCCCAGACCAGAAAACTCTGGCATCTCCCACCCCCGTCGCGAAGCAGCAGCGGCAGCAGCAGAATTCCGATCAGCAGCAGCCAGGGTGCCGCAGCAGTGGCCCCAAGAGACAGAAAGGCGAGTATGTCGGCAACGATCAGCAGGCCGAACACGGTCGCCAGCAGAATTTTCTTTTTCATGCGGTCCTTCAGTTTTTTATTACCCGGAATATGTAACTCCGGTGACAAGGCAGCTTTTAAGCGTTGGCCCTACTCATGGAGAATTGTCGATCGGCCTGCTGGGGCAGCTGTTACTCTTACAGGCCCCGCAACCGGGCCGGAATCCCGCCTTCTTATCCGGGTCCTGACGGCCCAGCCAGAGCTGGAACAGCATCCAGCCGGCACATAACAACACCAGGCCAAGCAAGGCAAAAAAGTGAATCAACATCGCGCTATATCCTTCACAGTAAGAGGCCGGAGTCACGCCGCCTAAGATTCATGCCCAGGCGACAACATGTAGTCGACGGACTACGTCCCCTGAAAAAATTCTCTCGCCTGCGTCTGCGGGCCGGGCGTGCCAGGGGTCGAACAGAGGAAGAATCCGCTGAATCTGCACCGCGAACGCAGCCGCCCAAAAACACCATCATCCGGAACTGAACAGACCCGCGAAGCCCATGAAAGCCATGGACAAAATGCCGGCCACGATCAGGTTCATCGCCGTCCCCTGCACCAGGGCCGGCACGTCAGACAGTTCAGTCTCTTCGCGCAAGCCGGCCATCAGCACCAGCGCCAGGGTGAAACCCGCCCCCGCGCCAAGGGCGAATACCAGACCCTGCACCAGACCATAGCCACGGTTGGTGGCAAAGATGGCCAGACCAAGGATCGCGCAGTTGGTGGTGATCAGTGGCAGAAAAATACCCAGCGCCTTGAACAGTGCCGGACTGCTCTTCTTGATCGCCATCTCGATGAACTGGACCGTGCTGGCGATAACCACAATGAAACTGATGAGCCGCAGGTAAGGGGCATAGATCAGAACATAGGTATTCAGAATCCATGCGCACAAGGCGGTGATCACCAGCACGAAGGTGGTGGCCAGACCAAGGCGGAACGAGGTCTCGAGGCGGCCGGAGACACCAAGAAACGGACACAGCCCAAGAAAATAGGCGAGGACGAAGTTATTGACCAACAGGGCACTGATGAAGATCCAGATAAGATCGTCCATTTATCTCTCCTCCATCTCGGCCGCGGCCACCTGCGCCATGAAGGCGGACTTCCGTGCGGTGACCCAGTTGAAAAAGAGCAGGATCAGCCCAAGTGTGAGGAAGCCGCCCGGCGGCAGAATCATGATCACCCAGGGCTCGAAGCTGTCACCAAACAACTGGACGTTGAACAGTGAGCCATTGCCCAGGATCTCGCGCACACTGCCCAGGGCGAACAGCGCCAACATGAAGCCGCCGGACATGCCGATGGCATCCATCACCGCAAAACGGATGCTGTGGCGGGAGGCGAAGGCCTCCTGGCGCCCGAGTATCATGCAATTGGCGACGATCAGTGGAATGAACGCCCCCAACTCCTTGTGCACCTTTGGCATCAGTGCCAGCAGGGTATAGTCCGCCACGGTGACGAAAGTGGCGATGATTATCACATACAGAGAGATCCGCACCTGCTTGGGAATCAGTTTCTTCAGTGCCGCCACCAGGAAGCTCGATCCGACCAGCACGAACAGGGTGGCGACCCCCATGACGATGGCATTGATCGCCGAGTTGGTGACTGCAAGCATCGGGCACATACCCAACACCTGAACGAAAACCGGGTTGTCGCGCCAGATCCCTTTGACGAACTCCTGATAGGCATCCATATCTTTTTCAATGCTCATGACATTTCGCCTCGGCCACACAGGTATAACGCTGCCGGTGAAGAGAGGGCGGGCAAGTCGATTTTCATCCGCCGCTCCCAGGCTCCCCGGTCGATTTCGCCGCCGGGTTGCCGGTCTCGACCGGCGCTACATAGGCCGGCTCATCGCCCGCCGCCGGCAACCTCCTCTCCCAGCGCTCCCGGCCTTCATTGATGATCCGCACCACCGCCTTGGACGAGATGGTGGCACCGGTAATGGCATCGATCTCGTTAGGCGCCGACTTCGTACCTTTCTTTACCGCAACCACCTCCGGATCCACCGCCAGACGATCGAAGTTGGCAACGAAGGCCTCATCCTTGTAGATCTTGTCGCCCAGCCCCGGGGTCTCACGACTGTCAAGAATGGCCATGCCGACGATTTCACGCGACCCGGGCAGGTAGCCATACAGCAGCTTGATCGTATCCTGAAATCCTGGTCCCTCACTGGGAATCGCATAGCCGACGAAGCGCCCCTGATCATCGTAACCGGCATAAACGGTGTCATCACCGCCTCCTTTCGGGGCGCCAATCACCAGTTGCCTGCCATCGAAGTGCAGAGGCTGCATTCGGCTCACCCCTGGCAGCACCTGAAATACCGCCTCCCGCAGCTCCCGTGCCTTGTTGGCCGTTATGGTCGGCAGCGTCGCCTCGTAGATGGCGATGATGATCAGACCAGAAAGAAACCCGGCCAGACCCAGCGCAAACACCAGCTTACCGCTGCCCGGCTCCTTGCTTCGTGGCACTCCAACCGTTTCACTCATGGGCGCTTCCTATCACGGCCGAACACCCGAGGCTGTGTATAGCGGTCGATCAGCGGGGCGGCGGCATTCATCAGCAGAATGGCATACATCATGCCCTCTGGAAATCCGCCAAACACACGAATCAGCACCACCAGCAAGCCCACGCCGGCACCGAAGATCCACGCCCCTCTGGGTGTGGTAGGCGAGGTCACCGGATCGGTTGCCATATAGATGGCGCCCAGTAGCAATCCACCAGCGAAAACGGTGAAGAAAGGGTTGGGATAGTGTGTGGAATCGACCAGAAACAGAATCGTCGAAAAGGCACCGGCGGTCACGAAAATGGCGGTTGGGATACGCCAGTCGAGATCGCGCCGCAACCACAACCACAATCCCCCCAGAATCAGCAATAGGCCACTGGTCTCACCCAGGGATCCTCCGGTATTGCCAATGAGCAGGCGCAGGAAGGCGGTCTCCTGCTGTTGGAACTTCATCAACCCCAGCGGCGTCGCCTGGGACACGGCATCATAGACCGGGGACTGAAATGGCAACGCAAAAAGACTACCCTGGACGGAGAAGAAATCGGCTGGTCCTGATGCGGGGGACCAGGTGGTCATGGCGATGGGGAATGTTCCAAGTAGAAACGCTCGCCCCACCAGTGCCGGATTGAAGAGGTTTCCCCCCAGACCGCCCCAGATCACCTTGCCCAGACCGATGGCCACTGCACCACCCAGGAAGGCCATCCATAACGGCAGACCCGGCGGCAGGGTCAGACCCAGCAGCAGGCCGGTGAGTGCAGCGCTGTTGTCCGCCAACGTATCACGCCGCTTCTCAGGTGCAGTGAATGCCCACTCGGTCCCTACCGCCCCGGCAATCGTAGCGACCAATATCAGCAGCGCACCGGCGCCAAAGAACCACAAAGCCGCCAGGACTACCGGCGCCAAGGCATACCAAACGTCCCGCATTGCCTGCGGCGTGGTCATCCCCTGGCGCAACATAGGCGCTGACTGTAACAGCAGATTGGGATCTTTTTCTGCCACCCTGTCGCTCTCTAACCTGAATTAAGGTTGCAATATCACGCTGCTCATTGCCGGCCGACCAAGCAGACGGCTACCGAGCAACCCCATGATCCATAATACCGAAATCAACCACTAATCATTCTCATCCGTACGAGCTTGAGTATCAACACCACGAAGGGCGCCGCATGGAGCAGCAGATCGAAGATATCCAGTGGCCGGACCAGGGTGCCGGCGAACAGCATCTTCAATTTTTCCCAGACGTGGGGCTCAGGCACGAACGGCGCCAGCCCCAACAACAGGCAGGCCAAGAGCAAAACACTCAAAGGAAGTTCATCAAGCCATTCCATGATTTCATCTCATTCAGGTGCCAACCCATATGCCTCATGAGGGCGCAATAGAAGCCTGGTTTATTTGTGCCACATATTGTGTAGGATGTCGGGCATGTCCGCACTCATCATATTCCTGCTGACTGCCCTGGCCATCTGGTTCTGGCTGGACAGCGCGCGTGCCCGGGAACTCGCCACCGCCATCTGCGAGCACGCCTGTCGGGAAAGAGGCGTCCAGTTTCTCGACCAGACGGTCGCCCTGACTCGCATCGGGCTGCGCTGGACCAGCCAGGGACTGCGAATCTGGCGTCTGTTTCGTTTCGAATTCAGCGAGGAAGGGGTCGGCAGGCACAGTGGCCATATCGCAATGACCGGCATTGAACTGCAATCGTTCAGCCTGGGCCTGGCCGCACCGGAAAACAACGTCATTCCATTCAAGGGGCGCAAAGCCGCAGAGGACAACCCCGGCAAACCACCTATTTGACCACTTTCAGGGAAGGGCGATCTCTGGATGGCTTTGGATCCGGATCGTCATCAGGCGGCACCTCCTCCTCTATCGTCTCTTCGTCCGGGAACAACATACCGCGTCCATTCTCTCTGGCATAGATGCCCAGCACCGCTGAAGGCGGCACGATCACATCCATCGGCAAGCCGGCAAACCGAGCATTGAAGGTGATCCAGTCATTTCCCAGATCCAGGTGACGCACGGCGGTAGGCGCAACATTCAGAACGATACGACCCTCTTCCACGAACTGCTGTGGAACCACCACATGCGCCTGATTTGCATCGACCAACAGATGGGGTGTCAGATCATTGTCTACCAACCACTGATACAGCGCACGTATGAGGTAGGGGCGGTTCGAGCTTAACTTCATTCTCAGATTGCAGACCCTATCAGTCCCGCATCTCCCGTTCCCGCTCGGTGATGCTCTCCTGGAACGACGGTCGGTCAAACAGGCGCTTGGCATACTCATCCACCGGCTTGGCCTGGGGCGGCAGCTCGATACCCAGTGCAGGCAGGCGCCACAACAGAGGGGCGATCATGCAATCCACCAGCGAGTAGTCGTCACTCATGAAGTAAGGACGGGAGGCGAATACCGGTGCGGTCACAGTAAGACTCTCCCGCAGTTCCTTGCGCGCCTTGGTGGCGGGCTTGCCGCCGGCCTCGATCTGATCCAGTAACCGGTACCAGTCATGGTCCACACGATGCATGAACAGGCGCGACGCGGCCTTCGATACCGGGTCCACCGGCAACAACGGCGGGTGCGGGAAGCGCTCATCCAGATACTCCATGATGATCCTGGACTGATACAGGGTAAGATCCCGATCCACCAGGGTAGGCAGCGTTCCATACGGGTTCAGATCCATCAGGTCTTCGGACAGGTCCAGCGGGTCCACATCCACGATCTCAACCGTAATGCTTTTTTCGGCCAGCACCAGCCGAACACGATGACTGTACGGACTCTTTGGGTCCGAATACATGGTCATCACTGACCGCTTGTTCGTGACAACTGCCATACAAACAACTCCAGAAATAGTTTGGGGGAACCTGGATCAGCCCAGATATCCCTGTTCAGGTCGATCGTTGGAGCCGGGATGGGCCAACACCCCGGGCAAAAAACAAAGGGGTGCACAGTATACCCTAAACCATGCACCCCCGTGTCATCGCCTTATTGCACTCAGTGTACGTCTTTCCAGTACTCCTTCTTTAGGAGATAGGCGAGGACGAAGAAGACGGCGATGAACAGCAGCACCCATTTGCCCATCGCACGCCGCTCCATCTGGATTGGCTCACCGACATAGGTCAGGAAGGCTGTCAGATCACGCATGGCGCCATCGAACTCCTCTGGGCTCATGCTGCCCGGCGTCACCTGCTCGAACTTCTCAAACACCTTCTGCCCATCATGCTCCTGGAACACGGCCTTCTGCAGGCCCTGCAGCTTCCACAGCACATGGGGCATGCCCACATCGGGGAAAACCACATTGTTCACCCCAAACGGGCGACTGTCATCCAGGTAGAAACTGCGCAAGTAGGTGTAGATCCAGTCTGAGCCTCGCGCACGGGTGATGACACTCAGGTCCGGCGGGGCAGTGCCGAACCATACTGCCGCATCCTCTGCCGGCATGGAGATCTCCATGGTGTCACCGATCTTGTCGGTGACGAACATCAGGTTCTCCTTCACCTCCTGCTCCGTCAGACCAAGATCCCTGGCAGTCCGGTTGAAACGCTGGTACTTGGCCGAATGGCAGCTGAGGCAGTAATTGACGAACAGCCGGGCACCCCGCTGCAGGGAGGCCTGATCACTCAGATCGATGTCTGCATCATCCAGATGAACTCCGCCAGAAGCCAGCCCGAGCGCAGGTACTGCTGCCAACAGAAATGCAATGATCAGCTTTTTCATTTGGTCACCCTCTCAGGTACAGGCTTGGTCTTGTCCATCTTGCTGTAGATGGGCATCAGCAGGAAGAACGCGAAGTAGAGTGCGGAGCAGATCTGCGCCAGCAGGGTCAGGGTTGCTGTCGCCGGCTGGGTACCGAGCCAGCCCAGCATGATGAACACCACCACGAAGATCCCAATCCAGGCCTTGAAGATCGGCCCCTTGTAACGGATCGATTTGACCGGGCTCCGATCCAGCCAAGGCAGGAGAAAGAACATCACGATCGACGCGCCCATGGCGATCACACCCGGGAAAGCGGAGCCATACATCGAAGGCACGGCACGCAAAATGGCGTAGAACGGGGTGAAATACCAAACGGGTGCAATGTGCTCCGGCGTCTTCAGCGGGTTGGCCGGCTCGAAGTTGGGATGCTCAAGGAAGTACCCCCCCATCTCCGGCGCATAGAAGATCACAGCGGCGAACAAGAACAGAAAGCCCGCCACACCAGCGATATCCTTCACCGAATAATAGGGATGAAAGGGAATGCCGTCTGCTGGTGCAGTGTCACTCCAGCGGTTGCCCTTGGGCCCTTTCTTGATCTCGATGCCATCCGGGTTGTTCGACCCCACCTTGTGCAATGCCACGATGTGAATGAACACGATCGCTGCCAGCAGGAAGGGGAGCAGGAAGTGCAGGGCAAAGAAGCGGTTCAGGGTCACGTCGGAGATGACATAGTCACCACGAATCCAGACACCCAGCTCCTCGCCGACCACCGGCACAGCGGAAAACAGGTTGATGATCACCTGGGCGCCCCAGTACGACATCTGGCCCCAGGGCAGCAGATAACCCATGAACGCGGTGGCCATCATCACTACATAGATGATCACACCGATCAGCCAGAGCAGCTCCCGCGGCTTGCGGTAGGAACCATAGATGAGCCCGCGAAACATGTGCAGGTAGATCACGATGAAGAAAGCGGATGCGCCGGTTGAGTGCATATAGCGAATCAGCCAACCCCAATCCACATCGCGCATGATGTATTCGACAGAGCCAAACGCAAGCGTGGCGTCGGGCTTGTACATCATCGCCAGCCACACCCCGGTGAGTATCTGATTCACCAGCACCAGCATCGCCAGTGAACCCATGAAATACCAGAAGTTGAAGTTCTTGGGTGCGTAGTATTGTGCCAGGTGCTCATTCCACACCTTGGTCAAGGGGAACCGCTCATCGATCCACGCGACCATATTTTTCATTGCGCTCATCAGGCAGCCCCTCCATCTTCACCGATCAGTAACAGGTCGTCAGAGAGATACTGATGCGGGGGTATGACCAGGTTGGTGGGTGCCGGCACGCCCTTGAAGACGCGTGCGGCAAGATCGAACCGGGAACCATGGCAGGGACAGAAGAAGCCACCGACCCACTCCGGCCCAAGATCGGCCGGCGCCACGTCCGGACGGTAAGTGGGCGAACAGCCCAAGTGGGTGCAGATGCCGATCGCAACCAGATACTTCGGCTTGATCGAGCGGTGCGCGTTCTTGCAATAGCTCGGCTGCTGCGGCATCTCGGAAGTCGGGTCCGAAAGCTTCTCATCCAGGCTTGGCAGATCCTGCAGATTCTTTTCCGTCCGATGCACGATCCACACCGGCTTGCCACGCCATTTGACGCGCATCATCTGCCCCGGCTCGAGCTTGCTGATGTCCGCCTCCACTGGCGCCCCTGCAGCCTTCGCCTTCTCACTGGGAGCCCAGGCCGCCAGAAAGGGATATACCACGTAACCGGCGCCAACGGCACCGACCACACTCGTTGCGGCGGTCAACATCCGCCGCCTTTTCAAATCAACGCCATCTGCGCTCATGCTTATGACTCCCGGAGTAGGCTGGATGACATTGCATCCTGGGAACCCGATTTTTTAACGACCCGGACAAAACACCCGAATCAGGAAAACATAACATACTGAAATTACCCCAAATAGACGCGGCATTTTCCAACATGCTGCAAAGCAGGTCAAGATCACCTTTCACTTATGCAGTCATCGCATCAACTTATGAAATCGAGCCGCACGACCGACGGGTGCCCTCCCGTCACACCGGATTGGGGATGTCGATAAATTCGTGGCTCAAATCAAAATTCTCTGCCAGATGGTCGCCCAGCGCCCGCACACCGAGGCATTCCGTTGCATGATGCCCGGCGGCGTAATAATGGATATCCAGCTCACGCGCAAGATGCACCGTCTGCTCTGAAATCTCGCCTGACACGAAGGCGTTCAGCCCGGATGCTGCGGCCTGCTCGATCAAACCCTGCGCCGCACCGCTGCACCAGCCCACCCGGCGCAGCACATCTGCACCGGCCGGGATATGCAGCGGCTCCCGCTGCAGGAGAGCCGCCAGCCTGCACCCGAAATCGGCCGCCGGCACCCCGGGGTCCAGCATCGCCTCCCAGATCATGCCATCACCTGCGGCCGACGGCCTCGCCCCGGACAGGCCAAGCAGACGTCCCAACAAGGCATTGTTACCAAGCTCAGGATGCATATCCAAGGGCAGGTGATAGGCGAGAAGACTCAACCCGCCCCGCATCAGGGCGCGCACTCTGCGCCCTTTCACACCAATCAGGGGCAACGCCTCTCCACGCCAGAAAAAGCCATGATGGACCAGCAGCAGATCCGCTCCCCGCGCCACCGCCGCATCGATCAAGGCCTGGCTGGCAGTCACGCCTGAAACCAGATGCCTGATCGTGGCGACACCGGCATCCACCTGCAACCCATTGGGGCAATAATCATCGAATTCGGTCGTCTTCAGTAATCGGTTACAATAGCTTTCCAGCTCATCCAGCCTGACCATATATGTCATCCCCTTTTTCCAATACCGGCCTTTGCCATCCCCGGATGGTTACAGCATACCCGATCATGGCAGGGAGCCGTGACGAACGTGCCATCATTCCCAATACGAAAAACAGGCCCACGATCCCCGCCAGCTGCCCTACGCCATGAAGCCTTCCCGCTCTATCATTTTCATTCTAGTCTCGATCAGCGCCGGTCTGATCGCCGGCCTGTTGACCCTCTATCTTGCCAACCGCAACACTCCCGGGACCATCACAGCCCTGGGCACGGAGCCGGTCTCCTATGCCCGCGCGGTTGCCAACGCCACGCCCTCGGTAGTCAACATCTACACCACCAAGATCGCCATCGAACGTGGCAACGGCCTGTTCGATGATCCGCTGTTCCAGCGCTTCTTCGGTGACCGGCTGGCAGGGCCGGCCAGCGCCAAACGGGTCACCAGCCTCGGCTCCGGCGTCATCATAGACGATCAGGGATTCATCCTGACCAACCACCATGTCATCGCGGATGCCGATGAGATTCGGGTGGGACTGGCCAATGGGCGCACCATGAATGCCAGCGTGGCCGGCACCGACCCGGATACGGACCTGGCGGTGCTGCAGGCGGACATCAGCGGCCTGCCCGCAATCACCGTTGGCGATTCACGCCACCTCCAGGTGGGCGATGTGGTGTTGGCCATCGGCAACCCATTTGGGGTCGGCCAGACCGTGACCATGGGCATCGTCAGCGCCACTGGCAGGAACCAGCTGGGTATCAACACCTTCGAAAACTTCATTCAGACCGATGCAGCGATCAACCCCGGAAATTCCGGTGGCGCCCTGATAAACGCCTATGGTGAGCTGGTCGGGATCAACACCGCCATCTTCTCCAAGACCGGCGGTTCCGACGGCATTGGCTTCGCCATTCCTATCGATCTGGCAAAGGGCGTCATGGATCAAATCCTGCAACGGGGACGGGTGGTGCGGGGCTGGCTGGGCATCGCCGGGCAAGACATGACCCCGGAACTCGCCGCTTCGCTCGGTCTCTCCGATACCCGCGGTGTGCTGGTATCGGCGGTGCTCGAAGATGGGCCGGCCGCACGGGCCGGCATCGAGCCCGGTGATGTGCTGACCCGTATTGGCAATCGGGTCCCTGGCAGCGCCCATGAGGTGCTGGGTATCATTTCATCCCTCCGCCCAGGGACCCGCATCCAGATCCTGGGTTGGCGCAAAGGCGCGCCGCTGGCAGTAGAGGCGGTGGTCAACGAAAGACCGCGGGTACGCCGGCCCTAAGAAGTCTGTGACACCTTGCTGGCGCTGTGATCGGACATCTGCTCCAACGAGGCTGGGCGGGCAATGCCGTAGCCCTGCGCATAATCGACGCCAATCTCTTTGAGACGCAACATGATGGCTTCGTTTTCAACGAATTCAGCGATCGTCTTCTTGCCCATGACATGACCGATCTCATTGATCGATCGGACCATGGCAAAGTCGATTTCATCGTCCATGATATCGCGCACGAAGGCACCATCGATCTTGAGAAAGTCCACCGGAAGGTTCTTCAGATAGGCGAATGAAGACATGCCACTGCCGAAGTCATCCAGTGCGAAGCGGCAACCATGGGTACGCAGGATCTCGATGAAACGCTCCGCCTTGGACAGATTGGAAACAGCGGCGGTCTCGGTGATCTCGAAGCAGATCCGCTCTGCCGGCACCTCATTCCGCCTGAGCTGATCTACCAAAAATTCAAGGAAGGTGTCATCCGTCACCGAATGGCCGGAGAGATTGATACTGCACATTTCGAGCCGTTGCAGATGCTGGGGATTGTTCTTCAGCCAAGCGAAAGTCGTGCGTACGACCCAACGATCGATAGTGGAGACCAGGCTGTAACGCTCCGCCGCGGAGAGAAACAGACCGGGTGAGACGAACTCACCCGATTCATCCTGCATGCGGATCAGGATCTCATAGTGCCAGCCGGCATCCACGCCTGTCTGCAATGGATGCAGAGGCTGGTAATAGAGAAAGAAACGGCCATCCTTGAAGGCATCGTGAATCCGGTTGACCCACTGCATCTCGCCCTGCCTACGGGCGAATTCCACATCATTGTGCTGAAACAGGTGAATACGGTTGCGCCCCTGCTCCTTGGCCATATAACAGGCCGTATCAGCGGCGATCAGCACATCGCTCAACGACTGCTCCCTGTGCTGCAAGGGGACCACACCGATACTGGTGGTAATATTGAAACTCTGCCCTTTCCAGGCAAAACGAAACTCCTGCACCGCCTGCAGCAGCTTCCCAGACATCCGCTCCGCATCATCTTCTGAGCAATCTTCGAGGATCAATCCGAACTCGTCACCACCCAGCCGGGCCAAGGTGTCCCCGGCCTTCATGGTGGCATACAATAAACGCGCGACCTGCCTCAGCAACTCATCTCCAGCCTGGTGGCCACCGATATCGTTCACCACCTTGAACTGATCCAGATCCAGATACAGCACCGCATGCCGCTCACCGACGACGCCCAGATTATCCAGTAACAGGCGCAGGCGCCGTTCGAATTCGGCACGATTGATCAGACCGGTAAGATCGTCATGTGTGGATTGAAAAGATATCCGCTCCTGCAGCCGCCGCGCTTCACTGAGATCCCGCAGATAGGCGGTAAAGATGGGGTGCCCATCCGCCTCGATCCGGGTCACCGCCAGTTCCACCGGAAATTCACTTCCGTCGGCACGCATGGCGGTGGTCTCAATCCTGGTGTCTATGATGCTCCGCCCTTCTCCCGCAAGATACCGACGCAACCCATCACGATGCAGCCCCCGCAATGAAGGGGGAATCAGCAACTTCGCGAGGCTCCTTCCGATCGCCTCGCTTTGCTGGTAGCCAAAGGTCCTCTCCGCTGCAGGGTTGAACTCGATGATTCGCCCCTGGTGGTCCATGGTGATGATGCAATCCAGGGCCGACGCCATCACCGCCGACTTACGCGCCTCGCTCTTTATCAGCCGGCCCATTGTTTCGGTCCATTTTTGCCCGGCATGATGAAGGCGCCAGAAGAAAAAGCCGAGCAAAACACATCCCAGCAACCAGATCAGCAGCAGCGAAATACCATCTGCCCGCTGCCGCGCATACTCATGGGTCCACAACTCCCGCAATGGTAACGAGACCCCGACACCGCCAGCCACCTTGCCAACCTGATAGCCCTGATGCCCATGACACAGCAGGCAGCCCGGCACCACCATCAACGGCTGCATCAGTCGCAGATAGGGCTCACCATTCAACTGGGTGAACTCGATCACCTCCTTTTCCCCGGCCTTGAACAGCTCCAGTGCGCGCCGCTCCCAGGGATCGGGCTCATTTTCCTTGCGCAGGGGATTGGTGCTGGTTATGCGTCCGGCCACACCATAGAGCCGGCCAAACCGATCATTCAGTTCACGGATGATGGCGGCAGGATTGATCAGCGTAAGTTGCTGACCGGCTGGGGTCTCGATATCCCGTTCCGGAATATGAGAGAGGTTAGGATCAGGCCGGGTACGCGCCGTCTGCGGCACATAGATACGACCATGACTGGTCCCCCATAACCGAAAGGCGACATCTTTGTTGTAGTGCGCCCGCGCCTGGCTGATCGCCAGCTCCTCGACGAACTGCCGGCCCCGCTCGATATCCCAGAAATAGACCGTGCCGATGATAAGGGTCCACGCCAGAAAAGCACCCAAGACGATGATCCTGAGCAAGGTATTGGCAGGAAACAAACCCATTTTATCGATAGCGACGCCCATATGCCCAAAGTATATCGAATTGAATGAAAAAAACCGCACCCAAGGAGAGGGGAATTCACGTTATTACCACTACACCCATCTCCAGCAATGTGGCAACGGTCACCATCCCCGACCCACTCACGATACTCCCATACCCCCGAATGAGGAGACGCCGCCTATAACCTGAACCCGTGGGTTCAAGTTATAAAGTATGCATTTCATCGTCCGCTAATATACTCAACTAACAACGGGAAATATCCACACGGTATGAAAACCAAGACGAAGGTTGTCATTGGCGCCGCCCTACTGGCAGCCATACCGGTACTGATCACCAGCTCGCTCATCGGCTGGACAGCCATCACCAGCGGCCAACAGGCGCTGGAGGAGCAGGCGGTCAAACAGATCATTTCGACCCGAGAGAGCAAGAAGGCCCAGATCGAGGACTATTTCCGCATGGTCAGGGCACAGATCCAGACCTTCTCCAATGACCAGATGGTCGTCGACGCCATGCTGGGACTGGACGACGCCTACCGTAATTTTCACGATGAGTTCGCCGATGAGAATAAGACCGACTTTTCCGCTGCACTGAAAACCTATTACCAGAACGAGTTTGGCACGGTCTTCAGACAGCTCAACGGCGGCATGGCCCCGGAGATCCCGCGCCTGCTGCAAAACCTGGACGCGACGACAACCGCCATACAGTACCAATATCTGGTTGCCAATCCCAACCCACCAAGACAGAAAGATCGCTGGTCAAATCCCGATGACGACACCCTTTACGCCCAGATTCACAGCCTCTATCACCCCAAACTGAGGGATTTCCAGCAGAAATTTGGCTATCACGATCTGTTTCTTATCGCACCGGAAGATGGCCGAATCGTCTATTCCGTAAAGAAGGAGATCGATTTCGGCACCTCCCTGAACGACGGGCCACACGCCGACAGCGGTCTCGGGCGTGCCTTCCGGCAAGCCCGGGACAGCGGCAAAGGTGAGCAGGTGATCATCATCGATTTCGCTCCGTTCATGCCCTCTTACGCCGAGGAGGCCGCTTTCATCGCCTCTCCCATATTCGACGATGACAACCTGATAGGCATCCTCGCCTTCCAGCTGCCGACCGACCAGATAAACCGCATCATGACCAACGGCGGCAAGTGGCAGGATGTGGGCCTGGGAACCACCGGTGAGACATATCTGATCGGCAAGGACCGCAAGGCTCGCAGCATCAGCCGTTTTCTGGTTGAGTCCCCGCAGACATTCCCCCTGCTGCTGGAACAGAACGGTATTGAGCAGGAGGTGATCGAGCGCATCGAGACAAAACGAAACAATATCGGTCTGCAGACCATCCAAACCCGAGGTGCCGAGCAGGCCGTCGCCGGCAATACAGGCAACGGCATCTTCACCGGTTACCTCGGCCGCAAGGTACTGTCGGCCTTCGCTCCGGTCGATATCACCGGACTGGATTGGTACATCCTGAGCGAGATCACTGTGGACGAAGCGTTCGCTGCCGCCCAGGCATTGAAACAAAAAATAATGGGATTCTCCGCCCTCACCCTGCTGATCACTGTCGGCGCATCCATTCTGGCCGGCCTGATCTTTGCCCATCGTGGCACCCGACCGATTCGCCTGCTGCAGGCCACGATCAACGATATCGCGGACAACGCCGACCTATCCGAACGCTGCGATACCCAAAGCACGGATGAGATCGGGCAAATGGCATCCTCTTTCAATCAAATGCTGGACAAATTCCAGGGCAGTATGCATCAGGTGGCGAATGCGACCATGCAATTGAGCCAGGCCTCCACCGAGATGAAGAATGCTACCGGCGCCTCCCGAGCCATCACCGAACAGCAGCAGCAACAGGTGGAGCACATCGCCAATGCCATCACGGAGATGGCCGCCCGGGTACAGGAGGTGGCCAGTCATGCAGCCGAGACCGCCGCCGCCGCAGAGCAGACCGACCAGGCCTCCAACGAAGGGCTGCGGGCAGTCAACCAGGCCATCGACGCCACCAACCAGGTGGCACAGGAAGTGGATCTCGCCACCAACGTGATCCGGGAACTGGAAGCGGAGAACCAGAACATCGGCCAGATGCTCAATGTCATCCAGAACATCGCCGAGCAGACCAACCTGCTGGCCCTCAATGCCGCCATCGAGGCCGCACGGGCCGGGGAGCAGGGGCGTGGCTTTGCCGTGGTGGCCGATGAGGTGCGCACCCTGGCCAACCGCACCCA
>CAZJCM010000004.1:0-94055 GCA_964544655.1 uncultured Sedimenticola sp.
ACCGGCACCGCCACCACCGGCACCGCCACCACCGGCACCGCCACCACCGGCACCGGCATTACCACCGGAGCCCAAGCCACTCTGCGCAGCATTTTCCTGACGGGCCTCGTAACCCATGCCGAAATGGCCCTCCATCTCACCTTCACGGGAACGGGTTCGCTCCCGGGTCATCATCTCTACCCTTTCCTGTTCAGGAAGCATGGAGTCGGCGTCTGTTCCGACCGCCTGATCATCGCTGGTCATGTCATCTGTCGTGGTGTCCTCTGCCGCTGCTACATAACTGGCGGATAGGCTCAATACCATCAAGGCCAATGTTCTATTCAGCCATTTGTTCATCTTAGTGCTCCTGTTTCGTTGGTTGGTCCCAATCGACGATAGAGATGTTAAGGTCAAGCTGTTTCTCTTCTGTTTCCCGGGAGGACGAGACTGTTACAAGTTGTTTCTGTGTCAGTTTTTTATTTTTCGCGACTCTCGAATCAGCAGCGAATTTGATAACAGTTGGATACTATGGGTTTTGATCCTGGCCTTGATCAAACGCAGGATCAGCAGGCCATCTGATATTGCTCCAGTATGCTCTGGACCTGGGTGAATTCTTGTCGCAGGATGCTAAGATCCTCGATCGGCGAACCGGGATTTTTCTCTCTGGCCTTCTGTTCCAGGACTTCGGCCTGTCGTGACAATCGTTTTGCGCCCACGCTGGCACTGGCGGACTTGATGCTATGGGCGAGTCTGGCGCTTTCACCCAGATCCATCTGCTCCCATGCCAGGGGCAGTGCATCCAACATTTCTGTCATGCTGCTGACGTAGGCCGGGATGAGTTCGCAAAAGTCGTCTCCCATGGCATCTTTCAATATTTCCAACTTGGAGAAGTCAATGGTCCCTGTTGCTGCTGCCGGTTGGGTTTCAGGTGCGACACTGGCCGGATGTGACAAGGCGGGAGCGTCTGCGCCCAAATCGTCATCGCTTGTCTGTGGCAGCCATTCGAGCAGTTTCGTCAATAACTCCTGATGTTGGAATGGCTTGGATAGGAAATCGTCCATTCCGGCCTCCAGGCAACGTTTTTGGTCGCTTGGATCGCTATTTGCGGTAAGGGCGATGATGGGGATGCGTCCTCCGCTTGCTGTCTCGTTGCTGCGAATGGCTCGGGTCGCCTGATAGCCGTCCATATCAGGCATCTGGCAGTCCATCAGGATCAGATCGTGGTCGCCGCTTCTCCAGATATCGATGGCCTCCCTGCCGTTCGTTGCAACGTCGGTCTCAAGCCCCAGCCTGCCCAGCATGGACCTGCAGATCAATTGATTGGCGGGTACATCTTCAACCAGCAGAATTCTTCCCTGAAGCGTTGTTTTTTCCTCGTGTGCCGCTTCCGGAAGATCCGTATCAAGGATGCCGTTGGGAGATTGCTCTTGCGTCGGCGCGGAATCTGTTTCCTGCTCTGCCAAGGGCAGGGTCAGGTCGATTCTGAACACGGAGCCCTTGCCGGGCGTGCTGTCCACCCCGATCCTGCCGCCCATCAGTTCAACTAAATTCTTGCAGATGGCCAGTCCCAGCCCGGTCCCGCCATATTTGCGCGTGGTGGATGAGTCGGCCTGGGTGAACGGCGTGAACAGCTTCCGCTGTGCTTCGGGGTCTATGCCAATGCCCGAGTCCTCGACCTCGATCGATATGGCGCAGGTATTTTTGTCGAGCACCTTACCCTGAATCCCCAGCCGGATATGGCCTCTTTCGGTGAATTTGATGGCGTTGCTCATCAGGTTCAACAGAATCTGGCGCAGTCTTACGGCATCGCCGGACATTTTACGTGGCAGCCCTGATTGATAATCGAAAATCAGTTCCAGCCCTTTATTCTTTGTCTGCCCATACAATAGCTGGCAGGCTTTACGCGCTGTCTGTTCCAGGTCGAAGGGCTCCGCTTCCAGTTCTATCTTCTCTGCTTCAGCCTTGGAGAAGTCCAGAATGTCATTGATGATAGTGAGCAGGGATTTTCCGGAATCGTACAAAACCCGAAGATATTCTTGTTGTTCCTCGTTCAATTCCGTCTCTTGGAGAATCTGTGCCATGCCCAGGATCCCATTCATGGGGGTACGGATCTCATGGCTCATGGTGGCGAGAAATTCGCTTTTTGTGCGGGATGCCTCCTCCGCTGCAATACGGGCCTCGATCAGCGCCTGTTCACTCTTTCTGCGTAGAGTGATATCACTGAAGATGACCACTGATCCGATCACTTCGTTATCTTTCAGCAACGGCGTGATGGTGTACTCGACCGGGAAAGGCTCGCCATCCTTGCGCCACAACACCTCATTGGCGACATGACCCGTTTTACCATGATGCATGGCGTACGCCATCTGACAGGCGTCCTCCGGGTAGGGTGAGCCATCTTCATGGCTGTGATGGATCAATGCGTGCACGTTACGCCCCAGTAACTCTGCAACGGGATATTTCAGCATGCGTGAGGCGGCCGGGTTGGCAAAGGTGAATCGTCCTTGTATATCCAGCCCGAAGATGCCTTCTCCCACTGAATTAAGCAGCAGTCTGTTTTCCTCCTCGCTGATTGCCAGCAGGGCGGTGCGTTGTTCCACCTTCTCTTCCAGGGAGGCATTCAGCTTGCGCACCTCATTCGCATTATTCTCTGCTTCCCGGGTGCGCAAGTTCAACTTGTCGACCAGGTTACTGAAGGCGCGCGCCAATACGCCAACCTCATCTTCCGCGGCGATCTCGAGGCGAACATCATTCTCTCCATCGGCCAGCCGGTTGGCCTGTTCGGTTAACTGGCGTATGGGGCGCATCATGCGCCGCATCAGCAGGATACTGAGCAGACCGGAAATAGTGATTGCTATGAGCGATACCAAAGTGCTCTTCATTCCCAGTGCCGTGATGTCGGCCAGCACATCATCCTTCCTGGCGGTCAGCACCAGTCCAAGGAAGCTGGCCGGGTCGTCTCTGTTCAGCGGAACACGGCCAACGACATCAATCTCGTCGCTGTCATGGATATGGACGAGTTGTGGTTGTTTGCTGACGAGCGCATGCCATGCCCCGGCATGATCTAGTTGAATACCGTTGGCTCTGCCAAATTCAAACCCCCAATTTCGTGAGCTGTCCGGGTGATGCAGTACCCCGCCATCGCCATTGGCCAGGATCACTTTGAACAGCCCGCCGTCTTCCAGGTTGCCGAGCAGTTGTTTGGCATCGGTGTTGATGACGATGAGGCCGAAAGGTCGTTGCCCGGTGGTGAAGACCGGTGCCACGAAATGCTGGGTGGGTTGCCATGGCCGCTGCATGCCCCCGTGCTCGCGATTCAGTCTGACGGGTGAGATATAGACTTCACCCGGCTTGAGCTGTTTACCTTGTTGTATGTAGCTACGGTTGCCCTTGAACTGCAGCTGTTCGATCCGGGCTGTTCGTGGTGACGCGCCCTGCACTGTCGGGGCATCCACCCGGACCAGTTCCATGCCATCAGCCAGACTTATCAGGGAAATTTGCAGATAGTCTTTGCTATCGAGCAATAGTGCGAAGGTTTGTTCCAGTCTTTCACGCCATTCCGCCAGGGTCATGTTGCCGGCGGCATCGAATCCCTGGCCCCCGGTTGCCCGGATGATTCCCTGAACTGCGTCGGACCGACTGGTTATCAGGGCATCTTTGCGCACTGCCTGGATGCTGCCGTCCAACCGTTCTATCTGGCGTGACAGGGATGCCTGCATGGTGTGAGTCGCTGCCGATAGCAGCAACTCACGGGCATTGGAGAAGGAGATGGATACAGCGAATATGACGGCGATCACTGTCGTGACCACGGCCGCAAGAGTTACTTTGTAGATGATCGACAGATCGAGAAAACGCTTCGTCGATCTGTTCTCAGCCATCGTTGCTCCAGCTGAAAACGACTTGTACCCGATTTCCCGGCGCCTCGTAATGGACGGATTGGCAAAGTTCTTTCACCAGCATGATGCCGCGCCCGGAGTGCATTCCTGCCGGTGGCATGGTGGAATGCTGATGCTCTTCGAAGGAGAATCCATCACCACTATCCTCTACCTCGATCAGCAGTTCTCCCCCTTCCGTGCCGGTAAGGATCTTGATGCGAATGGCGATGAAGCCCTCCTCCAGTTGCTTCAGCCGTTTTTCCCGCTCACTGAAATAGCGGGTGAATCCATCGGGTCCTTGCTTCAGCCTGGAGTCCAGTTGCAGTACCCCATGGTCCATGGCGTTGACATAGAGTTCCGTCAGAATAGTGAACAGGGTTCGCCGATGATGGTGCAACTGCTCGATCTCCTGTAGCTGATTGATCAGCAGGGGTATGGGATCTGTTTTTTGCAGGGTGCTGCCGTTCATGGTGAGGGAGAATTCCAGCGTGTTGCCAGTCACGGCCTGTTCCGTGAATGCCTGCTTCGATATATGATTCCGGGGGAAGAAATGGGGTTCCCAATGGGGCAGAATCTCTGGCCGGCAGGGAATCTCCGCCAGGCTGATGTCGTCATCCTGGGGGGCATCGAGGCAGAATTGCTGCAGGGCTTGGCTGATGCTGTCGGTGGCTTTCTGTCCGGCCTCCGTATGATGGATCGCAGCCTCCAGTCGCGCCTGGCCGAAATAGGTTCGTTCCGGGCTCCTGGCTTCGACGACGCCATCGCTGATCAGCAGCAGGCTGTCTCCGATCTCGATATCATGATGCTCCAATGCATCGGAGAAATCGATGTCTGGCGTGATGCTGAGGGGCAGGCTCTTTGATTTGAAACGGTGCTTGATGCTTCTGGAGTTTGCCTCCAGCAGCAGAATATCCGGCATGCCGCAATTACACACAGTGACATGACGCAGGGATGGACTGATGGAGAGGAACTGGGCGGCGAAGAACATGCCTGTAGGCAGCAGTGAGTGCAGTTTTCGATTGATGCCGGAAAGGATCTGTTTCGGTGAGAAACCCTTGTTGGTCATCGCCCGGAACACCTCGGATGCCGGCAATGCGCCGATTGCGGCCGCCAGCCCATGGCCAGTGAAATCACCCAGAATCACATTGATGGCACCGGAGGGGGCATAGGCGGTCAGCAGCACGTCGCCGCTGAACAGCTCAGCCGGGCGGAGCAGGGTATGGATGTGATCCATCGCCACGTTGTCGGCCACCACTGCGCCGCTGAAGACGCTCTCTGCCATCTCCTCGTCTTTTTTCATCTGACCATAGAGGGTGCTGACCTGGTCATGCAGTTCACGGATTCGCTCCATGGCGAGGATTTTCGATCTGACTATGTTGTGATCGAACGGCTTGGTGATGAAGTCGTCACCGCCAACCTCGATGCATTTGGCCAGTGACTGGGCGTCGGTCATGGCTGTGAGAAAGATGATGGGAACGAAGTGTGAGGAGTTGATCTGGCGTATGCGCCGCACTGCCTCATGGCCGTCCAGAACCGGCATCATGATGTCCATGAAGATGATGTCCGGCTGCTCGGTATGGAACAGCTCGATGGCTTGGGCTCCGTTTTCCGCCTCAATCGACTGATACCCGATCTTTTTTAATAATGACTTTATAATCAATCGGTTGGAGAGTTCATCGTCTACAATCATCGCGCGCTTGAGAGGAATAGAGGCGCCTTCATTCATTGTTTCGGGGAGCTCGATAGCTACAGACATGTGATTTACCGGTCGAGTTGATCAAGGTGCCGACGGATTCAGTCATGTGTGGACTCGACACAGGTCCTCGTCGGTCAGACGTGGTTCATTTCATTGCTTTATCGGCAAGTGAAAAAGTATCTTGACAGCCTTTCTGACAATCGGCTGAGAGTGGACAAGGCGGGAGAGTAATCCACAGTCCGATAGGCTGCTGAGGCTGGCTGGTACCGGAATGTCCCGGCCTGGCCGGAGGCGAGGGCAGAAAAGTCAGGTGGGTAAGGGGCTGGATTTGGTGCTGGTCGTCAGGCTGTGAGTTCGCCGAAAACCGTTCGTGTCCGCAGGTTCGGCCGGCGCCGGTCACGCTGCCGCCGGTCGATGATGGCTAGGTTGTTGTTCTCGGGTAACGCCCTTCTGCGTTCTCTTTGCTGATTGCGGATCTGATAGTCTTTGGCTGTGATCCGCCGGCCTTTGAATTCCGCGCCTCGTAACTGCTTGATCAGGGTCTGCCCGGCCCGCTCATCCTGCACCTTGATCAGGCCATGATATTCCAGCGTGTCTGCATCCTGGTCGTGGATCTCCAGGATATCGCAGGCTTCCGCCCTCCATTGGCCAAATACCGGGCGTGGCCAACCACCCTGGAAGGCGTGGATGACGAGAGAGCAGAGCTCCTCCTGAGTGGAGTTTTCAGGGATATTCGGGATAAATACCAGCATGCAGCAACTCCATGGGAAACGGTATCTGTTCAGCTGTAACTCAGAGCCATGGTTGCTCTGTCGGCTGAATCATCATTTATGGTTTGTTTTTATCGATAAGTCGCAGAATTCAGTATGCTCGGACTATAGATTTCGTCGTTGCTCTCCTGCCTTGATTGCGATCAAGCTCATCGTCCACCCAAGTGCTAGATTTAACCCAGTTTTCAACGTGATGTAAATGGTTTTTCGTTGGAGTCAGCATCATCGGCAGCTGTGGTCTGCTGTGCGCGGTGCAGATGAGCCATGGATTGGTTCTTGGGTATTCCTATACAATCACCATTTTTTCTCGGGAAGCAGGGGTGAAACAGCTGATTCTTGGAGGGGCCCGATCGGGTAAAAGCGCCTTGGCCGAGCGGCTGGCCTGCGATACCGGAATGCCTGTGCTCTATGTGGCGACCGCCCGGGCCGAGGATCAGGAGATGACTCGGCGCATTGCCTTGCACCGCCAGCGGCGCCCGGCTGCCTGGGAAACCAGGGAAGAGCCGCTTCGTCTCGCCAGCCTGTTGCAGCGCGAGGCCGAGCACGGGCGCTGCATCCTCGTCGATTGTCTGACACTGTGGCTCAGTAACTTGTTGTTGGCAGAGGATACTGCCTTGTTGGAACGGGAGCGGGAGGCGTTGGTCCAGCTGGTACCGACACTCCCCGGCGAGCTGATCATGGTCAGTAACGAGGTGGGCCTGGGTATCGTTCCCATGGGAGCGCTGGCCCGGCGATTTCAGGATGAGGCCGGATGGCTGCATCAGATGCTGGCTGACCGCTGTGAGCGGGTCGTATTTACCATTGCGGGACTGCCGCAAATACTGAAGGGGGAAGCACTGTGAATGTAGATTGGCTGGCGGGTGCGATCAAACACCCATCCCGGGAGAATGAAAAGCTGGCTCGACAGCGCCAGGAGATCCTGACCAAGCCGCCTGGTTCCCTCGGGCGGCTGGAGCAGTTGGCGTCCCGGTTGGCCGCCCTGCAGGGCTCTCTGCAACCGCGCTTGGAGCAGGTGCATATCACTATATTCGCTGCTGACCACGGGGTGGCAGTGGAGGGCGTCTCCGCTTTTCCGCAGGCGGTAACCGGACAGATGGTGGCCAACTTTATCACTGGTGGCGCGGCCATCAGCGTGTTGGCTCGCGAACTGGACGCGGTCCTGGAGGTGGTCGATGTGGGAACCATTGCCGGGAGTGGCGATCTGCCCGGGGTGATAAATACCCCGGTTGCGGCGGGCAGTGGAAACATCCGGCGGCAGGATGCCATGGACGAGGCGCAGCTCGCGCAGGCGTTGCAGGCGGGTGCGTCAGCGGTCGAGCGGGCACAGGCATCCTCCGCCCAGCTGTTCATCGGTGGTGACATGGGGATTGCCAATACCACTGCTGCAGCGGCCATCGCCTGTGCCCTGCTGGAACTGGATCCGCGGCAGCTGGCCGGGCCTGGCACCGGTCTGGATGCAGCCGGAGTGGTGCACAAGGCGGAGGTGATAGCCGATGCCCTGGCGCGGCGGCCGGTGGCGCCGGATCAGCCGTTGGTGGTGTTGCGGCAACTCGGAGGGTTTGAGATTGCGGCCCTGTGTGGTGCTTATCTCCGTGCCGCCCAGTTGGGGCTGCCGGTGCTGGTGGATGGCTACATCACCACGGCCGCCGCCCTGGTTGCAGTGCGCTACCAGCCGGCAGTGCGCGAGTGGCTGCTGTTCGCGCACCGTTCTGCCGAGCCGGGGCATCACGCCATGTTGCAGGCGCTGGAGGCCGATCCATTGTTGGATCTGGGCATGCGCCTGGGTGAGGGGAGCGGTGCCGCGGCGGCGCTCCCACTGCTGCGGCTTGCCTGTGCCCTGCACAATGGAATGGCGACCTTTGCCGATGCAGGGGTGTCCGAGGGGTGAGTGAGAGGATGCGGAATGTGACCATCGATACCCTGCGCCACGGTGAGCCGGAGGGGGGCTTGCGGATACGTGGCTGGCGGGACGATCCTTTGAGCGAGACCGGCTGGTCCCAGATGTGGGCGGCGGTGGAGGGGAATCGGCCCTGGCACGCCATCGTCACCTCGCCGCTCAGCCGCTGCGCCGGTTTTGCCAGAAAACTGGCGGCAGAACAGGGAGTTCCATTATATGAAGAACCACGGCTGCGGGAGATAGGCTTCGGTGAGTGGGAGGGGATGGATCCGGCGGTCCTGTACCGGGAGCAGCCGGAGGCGGTGAGTAATTTCTGGGCCGATCCCACCACCCATCCACCGCCGGGGGGAGAATCGTTCGAGGCGTTTCAACAACGGGTGACGGCCGCATTCGCATCGTTGCATCAGGAGCGGCAGGAAGAGCATCTCCTGGTGGTGGCCCATGGTGGTGTGATTCGCATGCTGATCAGCCATATCCTGGGTATGCCGCCGGCCAATATGTTTCGTATGGAAGTCCCCTATGCCGCCGCCAGCCGTATTCGGGTCGAGGACGGCATGGCCAGGCTGAGCTTTCATGGCGGCCGTTTCTAAGCGACCTTCGGCTGTTTCATCAGCCTCCATCTTGTGCCATTCATCTTCCGTTCGCTGTTTCTGTCAAGGAGCCTCTGAACAAGTCATGGACCTCCATCTTGCTGCCAAAATGCCCAGCTTTTTCGTTGCAAATCTTCACAATAGCTGGCTATTACGTGCGATCTGCGCCTCAAATCAGCGCATTTTCATCAACAATCTGTACGGCCCAGACTTGCTCAAAGGTTCCCTAGGGGTTCTGACCTGATGCGCCTGTTTCTGTTCGCCATCCAGTTTCTTACCCGGCTACCGGTGCCCGTCAGCGCTGATTACCCCGATGCAAGGGGGCAGGGCCGGCTGGTGTTGTACTATCCGCTGGTGGGTCTGCTGATCGGTGGGCTGCTGTGGTTGGGCTGGTTGTTGCTGCAACCGGCTGCGCCGCCATTACAGGCCGCCCTGTTGTTGCTGCTATGGGTCGTGATCAGCGGTGCCCTGCACCTGGATGGGCTGGCCGATCTGGCCGATGGCTGGGTGGGCGGACAGGGGCAGCGGGAACGCACCCTGGAGATCATGAAGGACCCACGCAGCGGCCCGGTCGCCGTCGCCACCCTGGTCCTGTTGCTGCTGGTGAAATTCGCCGCCCTGAGCCAGTTGCTCGGGGATGATGCCGGGGCGATGCTCCTGCTGGCCCCCGTTGCCGGTCGTGTAGGGCTGGTGGCAGCCCTGCGCTTTCTTCCCTATGTCCGGGCCAATGGCATAGGTGCGGTACAGGCGGCGAATCTGCCCCATTCCAGTGCCGACCGTCTGTTGTTCGCGGTCGTACTGGTGCCAGTACTGTTCTGGGGGTGGAATGGGGTGTGGCTGAGCGGCTGTCTGGTACTCTGCTTCATGTTGCTGCGCGAAGGGCTGATGCGGCGGTTGGGAGGTGTCACCGGTGATGCCGCCGGGGCCATCTGTGAACTGCTGGAGGCCGCCGCATTGGTGATGGCGGTGCTGTTGCTGTGACCGCCTTTCTGGCCATCGGCGGCGTGTTGCTGGATCAGTTGTTGGGCGAGCCCCGGCGTGGTCATCCGTTGGTTTTTTTCGGTCATCTGGCCCAATTGCTGGAGCGGCGCATGAACCGCGGCCGGCGCATCGACGGAGTGCTGGCGCTGGGGATACTCCTGTTACCGCCGGTTGCGTTGGCCGGGCTGCTGGTCCACCGGTTCGGTTTCTGGATCGAATTGCCTCTGCTCTACTTTGTCCTGGGGGCGCGCAGTCTCACCGAGCATGCCCAAGCGGTGGCACAGGCTCTGCTGCAAGGGGATCTGTCGTTGGCGCGGCAGCGGGTGGGCTGGATGGTCAGTAGGGACACGGCTGATATGGATGCGGATGCGGTGAGCAGGGCCACCATAGAATCGGTGTTGGAGAATGGAAACGACGCCATTTTTGCCGCCTTGTTCTGGTTTTTTCTCACCGGAGGGACTGGTGCCCTGGCCTATCGCCTGCTCAATACTCTGGACGCCATGTGGGGTTACCGCACAGAGCGCTTTGCCGCCTTCGGCTGGTCTGCCGCCCGGCTCGATGATCTGGTCAACTGGCTGCCGGCACGCTGCACCGCCCTCAGCTATGCCCTGGCCGGCAATCGATCCATGGCGCTGCAGTGCTGGCGCCGCCAGGCCCATCTGCTGGCCAGCCCCAATGGTGGCGTGGTGATGACTGCCGGGGCCGGGGCGTTGGGAGTCGAACTGGGGGGGGATGCCCGGTATCACGGCCGTCTGCAGCACAAACCCCGGTTTGGGACTGGCCCGGCCCCAGGTGGCAAGGACATCGGGCGCGCACTCGACCTGGTCCGCCGCAGCCTGTTGATCTGGTTGGGATTGTTCCTGCTGCTGGAGTTGAGTTGTGCTTGAGCATGGTGGCCGACTGGGTCAGGCTGCTGCCCGTTACGGCATCCCCCAGGACCGGTGGCTGGATCTCTCGACCGGCATCAATCCACAAGGCTGGCCAGTGCCGCCGTTGCCGGCGGACGTATGGCAACGCCTGCCGCAGGAGGACGATGGGTTGGAGCAGGCCGCGGCCCGTTATTTTGCCTGTGACAGCCTGTTGCCGGTGGCCGGCTCCCAGGCGGCGATCCAGGCCCTGCCCAGGTTGTTCCCGACCGCCCGGGTGGGCGTCCTGCAGCCTGGTTATGCCGAGCATCCCTGGGCCTGGAAGCAGGCTGGTCACCGGGTGGAGGCGTTGTCGGCTGGAGAGATCGATAAACGGCTTGCGCAGCTGCAGGTGCTGGTGCTGTGCCGGCCAAACAATCCGGACGGCCTGGTGCTGGAACCACAGCAGCTGTTGGCATGGCATCGGCGGCTGCATGCCCGGGGGGGCTGGCTGGTGTTGGATGAGGCCTTCATCGATCCCACACCGGAGCTGAGCCTGGCCGGTCTCTGTCCACGACCGGGCCTGATCGTGTTGCGTTCCCTGGGCAAGTTTTTTGGCCTGGCGGGGCTGAGAGTCGGCTTCGTGCTGGCGCAACCCGCCCTGTTGCACCGGTTGCGGGAGTGGCTAGGCCCCTGGCACGTAAGTGGGCCGGCCCGTGTGATTGCGGAAGCGGCGCTTAATGACCTTGATTGGCAGCAGCAGACCCGCAAGCAGCTGCACCTGGATGGCCAACGATTGGCCGGGTTACTGAAACGCACTGGTCTGCCCCCCTGTGGAGGGACCAGTCTGTTTCAGTTTGTGCCCACAGCAGCGGCGGCAGCCATTCATCAAGCGTTGGCAAGGCAGGGGGTGCTGCTGCGGTTGTTCGAACAGCTGCCGGCACTGCGTGTCGGCCTGCCCGGGAGTGAGAACTGCTGGCAGCGCCTGGAACAGGCCTTGGAACACCCGTCGGTCCAATGCCTGCGCTGATCTGCCTCCAATGTTGCATGCAGGGGTGCGATGATCGTGCCGGGATGGTCTTCTCAGGCGGGGGGCTCGGCACCGGCGATGGCGAGTATCTGTTTCAGGTTCAGATGCGCCTCGATTGCATCTGCCAGCTGCTCGATCCCGGCCTCACGAATGGCGTGATAGTCTGGTGTTTCAGGGGCCTGGAGACCGGCCCAGCGCAACAGGGCATCACAGGCCGGGGGTGACTCGAACAGGCCGTGCCAGTAAGTCCCTGCCACCTGCCCATCGGCCGACAAGGCGCCGTCGTTACCGCTTTCATGCTCGATCAACGGCCGCTGCAGGGCACTGCCGCGGCTGATGCCCATGTGGATCTCGTAGCCGGATACACCGGCCTGTTCCAGGACCATGCGGCCATGGCGCAGATGCAGCTGCTTCTCCCGTTCCAGCCGGGTCTCCATCTCCAGCAGACCAAGACCCGGGCTGCTGCCAGCCGGCCCTTCGATACCATCCGGATCGGCCAGGGTCTGTCCCAGCATCTGGAAACCGCCGCAAATGCCCAGCACCTTGCCGCCATAACGGAGGTGGCGGCGAATCGATTCATCCCAGCCCTGTCGGCGTAGCCATGCCAGGTCGGAGCGAACGCTCTTGGAGCCGGGAAGCAGGATCAGATCGGCTGTCGGCAGGGGTCGGTCAGGCGCAGCCCAGATCAACTCCACCTGTGGGTGCAGGCGCAGCGGGTCCAGGTCGGTATGGTTGCTGATCCGGGGCAGGGCAGGCACCACTACCCGCAGGGCGTGTTCAGACGCCGTCGTCTGCTGCTGGCGGCTGAGGCTGTCCTCGGCCTCGAGATGCAGGCCGTTGAGATAGGGCAACACGCCCAGTACCGGGATACCGGTATGGGCCTCCAGCCAGTCGAGTCCCGGTTGCAGCAGGCTGCGGTCACCGCGAAAGCGGTTGATGACGAAGCCCTGAATGCGGGAGCGCTCGGATTCGGAGAGCAGTTCCAGCGTGCCGACAAGGTGGGCGAACACGCCGCCGCGATCGATATCGGCGATCAGCACCACCGGGCAATCCACCTGCTCGGCAAAACCCATATTGGCGATGTCCTTGTCCCGCAGATTGATCTCTGCCGGGCTGCCGGCCCCCTCCACCAGGATATGCCGGTAGCGGTCGGCCAGTCGCTGGTGGGATTCCAGCACCGCCTGCATCGCGACGGGCTTGTAGTCGTGATAGCTCCAGGCGGTCATGTCGTCCCGTGCTGCCCGCCCCTGAATGATGACCTGACATCCCTGATCCGTATTCGGCTTCAGCAGTACCGGGTTCATGTCCGTGTGGGGTGACAGCCCAGCGGCCTGGGCCTGTACCGCCTGGGCGCGGCCAATCTCCCCCCCGTCGCTGGTGACGGCGCTATTCAGGGCCATGTTCTGGGGTTTGAACGGTACCACCGACAGGCCCAGGCGCCGGAACACCCGGCACAGTCCGGTTACCAGCAGGCTCTTGCCGGCATCTGATGTAGTGCCCTGAATCATCAGCGTATGGCTGTTCATATTGTTTGGTCTGGCCTTGTTTCAGAAGATGTTATTATGGTAAGCAACAAGTTAGCTGTTGGCATATGAGGGGTCGGAGGAAGAATGTGATTGACTGGGTACACAACTTTCGTGATGGATGGCCGGGTGAATGAGGCGGGATCATATCATTGATTGGATTTCCACGGTTCCACGTTCGGCCTGATTGCGCCGGTCGATGAGTTATCCAGGAGTGTGCTGATGGAAAGGGAAGCAGTGGTTGAGGGCCTGACGGGAGATGCGCTGGCAGAGGCCCTGCTGCAGGCCCCCGATCTTCCCTCATTGCCTCATGTCTTGCTGGAGATCTATCAACTGCTCTTTTCCGATGTAGCGGGTGTCGATCGTATCGCGGTACTGCTGGAAACCGATGCTGCGCTCACTGCCCGCACCCTGCGCCTGGCCAACTCGGCATACTATCGTATGCCCAGAGAGGTCGTCAGGGTCGATGAGGCGGTCTCCCGCATCGGCCCGTTCGATGTCTGGTGGCTGCTCTTTACCACGGAAGTGAAAGGGCTGTTCTTCGGCATCGACCGCCAATTGATGGATATGGAAGGCTTTTGGCGCCACAGCCTGTTTACTGCATGCGCCAGCCGCAGTCTGGCGGAATACCACGGTATCGGTGTGCCGGGTGATTTCTTCGTCGCCGGATTGTTACACGATATTGGCAAGCTGCTGCTGTTGCAGCAGCTGCCGGTGGAATATGGCCCCCTGCTTGCAGAAGCGGCAGAGACAGGGCAGACATTGTCCCTGCTGGAGCAGGAACGGCTGGGTCTTGGCCATGCGCTGATTGGCGGCCGGCTGCTCGAGGCCTGGGGACTGCCGGAGCTGGTGGTGTCCCAGGCGCTGCAGCACCATCGGGCCATCGAGGAAATCTCTGCCTCATCACTGGTGGCGGTAGCCAACCAGGCTGCGCACATGCTGCTGGATGAAATATCGAGCCCGACTGTCGAGGCCTTTCTGGAGGATGGCCTGATATCCAGCATCGAAGCCGATTATCGGCAGCGGGTGGAGATGATTCTCTGACCTTGGCTTGAAACCCGGTGTCTGGTGACCCATCTTGTGCAAAGAATCGAAGTATGCAGCGGAACGTTCACAGGTTTCTAGACAATCAATCAGGGTAGTTCATGGAATTCAAAGATTATTACGACGTCATTGGGGTGAAGCGCGATGCCACCCAGGATGAAATCAAGCGGGCCTATCGCAAATTGGCCCGTAAATACCATCCCGACGTGAGCAAGGCACCGGACGCCGAGGAGCGCTTCAAAGAGGTTGGCGAGGCCTATGAGGTGTTAAAGGATCCGGAGAAGCGGGCCGCCTATGACCAACTCGGCGCCAATTGGCAGGCGGGACAGGATTTTCATCCGCCGCCGGATTGGGATGCGGGATTTGAATTCAGCGGCGGGGGCTATACCGCTGGTGATGCCTCTGCCTTCAGTGATTTCTTCGAGTCCCTGTTTGGGCAGCAAGGTCGCGGCGGCAGTGCCGGCTATCGGCGCAGCAGTGGCTTCCATGCCCGGGGCGAGGATCACCATGCCAAGGTGTTGATCGATCTGGAGGATGCCTATCACGGGGCCACCCGTTCGATCGTCCTGCAGGTGCCGGAAGTTGGACCGGATGGTCGTGTGCACACCCGCAAGCGGACCCTCAATGTGCGCATTCCAAAAGGCGTGCGTCAGGGCCAGCATATCAGACTGGCCGGACAGGGTGCGCCGGGAATGGGTGAGGGACCGGCCGGCGACCTCTATCTGGAGGTGGAGTTCAGGCCGCATCCGTTCTACCACGTGGAAGGACGGGATCTGTACATCGATTTGCCGGTGACGCCTTGGGAAGCGGCCCTGGGTGCCACCTTGAAAGTGCCGACGCCGTCCGGGATGGTGGATCTGAAGATTCCTGCCGGTTCAACCCAAGGACGCAAGTTGCGCCTCAAGGGACGGGGTATACCCGGCAAGCCACCCGGTGATCTCTATGTGGTGCTGCAGATCGCCTTGCCGCCCGCAGACAGTGACAAAGCGAAGGAGATCTATCGCACCATGCAGAAGGAACTCGACTTCAATCCACGCCGGCACCTGGGGGTTTGAACTGGTTATGAAGCGCGATATTCAATCCATATGCACAGGTACCATCCTGGAGGATGAGATTCAGTTAACCCTGGCCGAGCTGTCACGTGGCTGCTCGGTGCAGGCGGTACACATTCTGGAGATGGTGGATGAGGGTATCCTCGAACCCCTGGGTGACGATCCCGTCAATTGGCGCTTTCCCGGCGACAGTCTGCGCCGGGCCCGTACGGCCCTGAGGCTGCAGCGCGACCTGGAGATAAACCTGCCGGGGGCGGCCATGGTGGTCGATTTGCTGGATGAGATCGATCGGCTGCATGCACGGCTGCGGCAATTGGAGAGAGGTTGACCTTCTGACGGAACGGCAGGCTGTGCTGAACCACCTGCCGTTCCGTTCGCTCAACCTTGCTGCAGCAGATCCCGCAGATCGATCACCGCGGCATTGGCCCGTGAGATATAGGAGCTCATCACCAGGGAATAGTTGGTGACGAAACCGAAGCCACGGCCGTTCAACACCACCGGGCTGAATACGGGCTGTTGTGCCGCCTCCAGTTCACGGATGATCTGGCGCAGGCTGATCAGGGCGTTTTTCTTCTGCAGGATAGACTGAAAGTCGAGCTCGATGGCGTGCAGAATCTGCACCAGTGCCCAGGTGGAGCCACGGGCTTCGTAGAAGACATCATCGATCTCCAGCCACGGCGTTTTGATCGACAGTTGGCCGGGGGTGTTGGTCGACTGGGTGGCATCCGGGTCACCGGCCAGATCGGTATTCACCCGCTCTTGCCCGACGCTGGCACTGAGCCGCTGGGAGAGGCTGCCAAGCCGCTTCTCCACGATGGAGAGCCAGTCTCGCAGATTGTCCGCCCTGGCATAGAATTGGGTGCCCTGATTGGTCTTGCTTGAAAGATCATTCAGATACTGATGTAGCGCCTTTATCCCCTTGCGGTATTCGTTCTCGGTGGCGGGAAAGATCCAGGAGTCGTTGTTGAAATTGAGCTGCGGTTCGGCGATGGCCAGATATTTGTTCTCCACCGACTGTGACTGGGAGCGGCTGAGATCGTTACGCAGTGAGCGGGCCAGATCCCGTGCCTGGACCAGTACGCCGAATTCCCAGTTGGGCATATTGTCCATCCATGCCGAGGGCGGCATGATGTCGTTGCTCAGGTATCCGCCGGGTTTGTCCAGCAGGGTCTCCACGATACCGATCAGCGTGGCCGTGGTATAGCTGCCGGTGACGGGTTCCAGGCCAGGTGACAACTGGGCGCGGGTGACTGCCTGCACATCCAGCGGATCCGGTTCCTGGCTCCAATAGACGCTGAAGCCAGCCATCAGCAGCAGCAGGGTCATCAGGCCGACGCCGCTGGCCCAGACCCATCCTTTTTCCCGTAGTGTCATGGGGTGATACAACATCACCAGGCGTCGAAACGCGGTGGTCAGCCCGTGGGTAAAACGCTGAAAAATACTCATACTGTTAATCTGCTCTGTGGCTATGGGAGGCAATGATCAGCTTTGGCTCATCGTCATCGGCCCAAGCGTTGAAGGGGAAAGGGCGGTAATCGCTGTTGAACGTGAGGAACAGGAGAATTCGGTAGAGATAGTCTGCCAACTGCTTTCCCAGTGCCTGCAAAGGCTCATTGCCGTTGCCATTGACCAGCCGGAACAGCACTTGTGCAATGACCAGAATCACCAGCAGGGTCTCTGCGATGCTGTAGGCAAGCCCTAGTATCAGCATGCTGACTATGCGTTTCCATGCGGACTCATCGCTCATCTTGTGGTTGATGATCTGCGGCATCTCATCCTTCCTTTTCGTCCTGACAAAACCGACAACATGGGGCATGAAGGGCGACAAATCAACCGGGGGCGTGCATCTTGCTCTCAACTCTGCCTTCGCCCATGTGAAGCGGTTTACCATCGCCCTATCCCCGCCTGTGATTATGCTTCATCCGACAAAGGAGACATATCTGCCCGCTCGTCAATTTACCGGGGTTATGTGATACTGAAGGCCGTTAACCCCAATGGTGCACCCGGCCACCTTTGGGATAGTATAACGTTATGATATATAAACGATTTGTGTGTATATTGGCGGGCAGCGAAATGTAACCATCCTCTGTTGAACGCGCTCTCGCGCCGATCTGGACGCCCTCAGCTGGCATTTTCTCAATCATCAATAGCTTAGGCTATTGATTCGATCGAAAATCCACCTGAGAGCGATCATCTCGGCACGATCATCGCGTTCCCGGGTGCAACATTGGGGTTTATAAAATTTTGCCATCCGAGCACTTCACCAGTTTTTCTTTCCAGGGCAATTGTGCTGAAAATCTTTCACACTGCTGACTGGCACCTGGGCCACCGGCTGCATGGGCTGTCACGCCGCTTCGAGCACGAGGCCTTCCTCGACTGGCTGCTGGACCGGCTGCAGGAGGCACGGGCCGACGCCTTGATCGTGGCCGGCGATATCTTCGATTCCACCAATCCATCCGCTGCCGTGCTGTCCAGGTTTTACCGCTTTCTGCTGCAGGCCAGGCAGCGCATGCCGGCACTGACCATGATATTGGTTGGCGGCAATCACGATTCCGCTGCCCGTCTGGAAGCGCCCAATCCTCTGTTGCAGGCGCTGGATGTCCAGCTGATCGGTGCCATTACGCGCAACGCAGCGGGGGTGCTGGAGAGCGAACGTCTGATCGTCCCATTGCGCAGCCAGACCGGTGAGGTGGAGGCCTGGTGCGGCGCCATGCCGTTTCTGCGCAATGGTGATCTGCCGCTGATAACGGAACAGGACGATCCCCTGATTGCAGGGGTGAGGGCTTGCTATGATGCCCTGTTCTCCGAACTGCGTCAGTGCTGTCAGGAAGGTCAGGCGATGATCGCCACCGGCCATTGCTACATGGTCAATGGCCGGGTTTCCGAGCTGAGTGAGCGGCGCATCCTCGGCGGTAACCAGCACGCCTTGCCCGCCGATATATTTCCCGACGACATCGCCTATGCTGCGCTGGGGCATCTCCATTTGGCCCAGGCGGTGGATCCGGCGGGGCGCATTCGTTACAGCGGCTCACCCATTCCACTCTCCTTGGCCGAGGCGGACTATCCCCATCAGGTGTTGCAGCTGGAGATCGAGGGCGGCCAGCTGCGACAGGTGACCGGCCTGCCGGTACCGCGCAGCGTGGAGATCATACGTATCCCTGCTGATGCCCCGGCCCCTCTGGAGACCGTTTCCCAACAGCTCGATGCCTTTGCGCCAGACCCGGAGTTGCCGCTGGAACGCCAGCCGTTGCTGGAGGTGCGGGTGCAACTGGAGCGGCCGGAACCGGATCTGCGCCAACAGATCGAGTCCCGCTGTGCCGGCAAGGCGGTGCGCCTGCTGCGGGTCAGTTCCCACTATTCCGGACAAGGCGTGGGGCTGGCGGACATGACGCCAGGGCAGCAGCTGGATGAGCTGCAGCCGGAGCAGGTGTTTCTGCGTTGTTACCAACAGCAGTACGAACAGGAGCCGGATGACCGCCTGCTGGCCTGCTTTCATGAACTGTTGGAACAGACACGGGCCGGCTGATGCGTATCCTTGCCATTCGTGGGAACAACCTGGCCAGCCTGAGCCGACCGTTCGAGCTGGATCTGAATGCCCCGCCGCTGGGCTCCAGCGGACTGTTCGTAATCACCGGGCCTACCGGTGCCGGCAAGAGCAGTATCCTGGATGCCCTTTGTCTGGCCCTGTTCGATCGTATGCCACGATTGCCCGGAGGCAGTGGTGTGGCGGTGGGCAGGGCGGATGAGGGGGAGCAGCTGCGGGTACGCAGTAACGATGTCCGCTCGATACTCTCCCGCGGGGCTGGCAGCGGTTTCGCAGAGGTTGATTTCCAGGGTGTGGACGGCCACCGTTACCGTGCCCGCTGGGAAGTGCGGCGGGCCTATAACAGACCGGGCGGGCGATTGCAGCAGCAGGATGTGACTCTGACCGATCTTGCGGCCAATCAGCGGCTGGGTCATGGCAAGCAGGAGACGCTGCAACTGATCAGCCGCCGCCTGGGATTGACGTTCGAGCAGTTTCGTCGCTCGGTTCTGTTGGCCCAGGGTGATTTTGCCGCCTTTCTCAAGGCGAAGGGTGACGAGCGCTCAAGCCTTCTTGAGCGCATCACCGGCAGCGAGATCTACAGTGAACTCTCCATCGCAGCTCACCGCCGGGCCAGTGATGAGCAGCTGCAACTGCAGCAGCTGGAACAACGGCTGCAAGAGAACCCGCCGCTGGAGGCGTCCGCCAGGGAGGAGTTACAGCATCAGCTGCAGCAGTTGGATGCTGAGATCCAAGACCTGAAACAGCAGCTCGAAGCGCTGCAGCGGCAGGTGCAGTGGTACTCCCACCACGCATCGTTGCAGCAGGCATGGCAACAGGCCAATGCATCCCATCGGGAGGCCTTGCAGGCATGGGAGGAGGCGTCCGGGCGGCGTGATCTGTTGCAACGGGTGGAACGGGTGCAGCCGCTGCGCAGCTTGCTGGATGCCGCCAACCGTTGCCAATTGGAGGTGACTGACGCCCGGCAGAACCTGCAGGAGTCGCAACGACGCTTACAAAGTGCGATCGACAAGGAGGCGGCGACGCAGCGGGAGGTGACGCAGGCGGCTGCCGCCTTGCAGCAGGCGGAAAAAGCGCTCGAAGCGGCGCGGCCGTTGTTGGCCCGTGGTCGCCAACTCGACAGTGCCATGGATTCAGCGCAGCAGCGGATCACCCTGATGGCGTCGGAGCTGGCGCAGTTGGAGCAGGCCGCCAGGGAGATTGCCGACCAGATACGCCGCCGGGAAGAGACGCGCGCAGAATCACTGCGGCTGCAACAGGAGGCGGATGATTGGCTGCAGCGGCAGGCATTTCTTGCACCCGTGGCGCAACAATGGGCGCGGTGGCAGGCGCTGTTGCAACAGCTGTTGGCGCTGCAGCGGGAGGCATCGCTGTTACAGGAGAGGGAAAAAGCGGTTGCAGAGCGCCTTACCCGGGGACAGCAGCGGCTACAGCAGTATCAACGGCAGCAGGACCGGCTGACTGAGCAGCTGCAGGATCTGCAGCAGGAGATGGGTCGGCTCGAGGCGGCGGTAGCGGCCTGTCCGCTGGATGAGTTGTCGGTCAGACGCAGTGAGCTGACAGCGCAGCATGAGACACTGCGTGTGGCCCATGACTGCTGGCAGCAGGCGGACCAGGTCCGGCAGCAGCTGGCCGGAGAACGGGCAGATGCGTTGCGGGCCGGCCAGGCGCGGGACCAGGCACGGGAGCGGCTGCAGATTCTGACCCGGGAGCGCGGGGAACTGGAGGCGGCGCTGGATGAAGCGCGGCGGGCGCTGGATCTGGCGCTGCTGACCCAAAGTGAACATGCGGAGCATCTGCGTGCGGCGCTGCAGGCAGGCGAGCACTGTCCGGTCTGCGGTGCCACGGAGCATCCCTGGGCATCTGCAGATGGCCTGCTGACCCGGCAGCTGGCCCAGCAGCGGCAGCGGGTTGCGGAACTGGAACGGGAGCGGACCCGCATCGTCGCCGAGTCCTCGGTGCAGGAGGAGCGTGAGCAGCAGGCCCTTGCCCGGATCGAGCAGGCGGAACGGCGGATTGAGCTGGCTGAGCAGTCTCTCCAGCGGTTGCAGCGGACGTGGGTGGCGGGAATGCCGCCGGGATTCACTGCTGACGGGCTCAATGCGGCAACCACAGGCCAGCAGCTGGTGCAGGCGATGGCGCTGTCCCAGACATCGCTGGAGCAGGTGCTGGAGAAGGAACGGTCGGCACATCGTCTGCGTAAACGCTTGGATGAGATGCGCGGTGACTGGAGCACGCTGCAGCAGGAAGAGAAGCAGCTTGCCGCCGGGCAGGCAGCCTTGACGCTGGAGCTCCAGGAGTGGGGCGCGGAACAGGTTGGGGCGACGCAGCGGATGGCGGCGATACGAGATGAGCAGGCGGGGATTCACCTACAGTTGGATGAAGCGCTGCATGGCGTCAGCGGGTGGCGCCGCCGGATGGAACAGGACGGTGCCGGGTTTCTGCAATGGCTGGCCGGGCAGCTGGCGCAGTGGGATGAGCGTCAGGCTGCGCTGCAGCGGGTGACGGAATCCCTGGCCGGGGATGAGCGGGAGCTGGCGATTCAGCAACGGGTGTTGCAGGAGCGGCAGCAGGCGGTCGAAGCGCAGCAACGACACTTGCGTTCAGAGCGGGAACAGCTGGCCGGACTGGAAGCGGAGCGGTCGGAAATATTTGCCGGCCAGGGCATGGACGTCGTGGAGACGAGGTTGAACGATACGCTGGCATCGGCGCGCGTGGCGCTGGAGGAAGCACAACGCCACCTCTCCGGGGCCGCTGGTGAGCGCGCCGAGGCGGCACAGATGGAGCAGCACTGGTCCCGGCAACGGCAGCAGTGTGCTGAACGGCTCGAGTTGGCCAATACCCATCTGGAGCAGGCGTTGCGCAGCCAGGGACTGACGCGGGAAGCGCTGCAACGGCTGCTGCGACATGATGCCGGCTGGCTGCAACAGGAGAAGGCGTCATTGGATGAGCTGAAAATCACCCTGGAGCGTCATGCCAGCACATTGCAGGCCCGTGCCACCGACCTGGCGCAGCAGGAGAAGATGCAACCGGCCGAGACACTGGAACAGTTGCAGATTCAGCAAGATGAGGCCAGGTCTTTGCTGGATGAACGCCTGACTCTGCGTGCTGAGTGTCAGGCGGCCCTGCGCGAGGACACGGCCCGCCGTGCCCGGGCTCAGGAACTGCAGCAGGCGTTCACGGAACAGCGGGAGCGCTGGCACAGCTGGGCCGGCCTGGACAGCCTGATCGGATCTCACGATGGCAGGAAATTCCGTACCTTTGCCCAGGGGCTTACCCTGGACACCCTGCTGGCCCAGGCCAACCACCATTTGCAGGAACTGGCCCCCCGTTATCTGTTGCAGCGGGTGCCGGGCAGTGATCTCGAACTACAGGTGGTGGATCGTGACATGGGTGACGAGGTGCGCAGCGTGCACAGTCTCTCCGGCGGCGAGAGCTTTCTGCTCTCTCTCGCCCTGGCCCTTGGGTTGGCTTCTATCAGCGGTGGTAGCACCCGGGTGGAGTCCCTGTTCATCGATGAGGGCTTCGGCAGTCTGGATCAGGAGACTCTGGATATCACCATTTCTAGCCTGGACACGTTGCAGTCCCTGGGGCGGCAGGTCGGCATCATCTCCCACCTCAGTGCGCTGGTGGAACGGGTTGGCGTCCGGGTGGAGGTGCAGAAGCTGGGCGAAGGCCGCAGCCGCGTGCAGGTGATGGGCGTGGCGGGCTAACGGGGCACCATGAAGTCAGAAGGAGGCGCCGCCGCGTCCTGCCTGGTGCTCACTCAGGCGGTACGGATCCCGGATCGAAGCTGTCCGGCACTAGGATGGTTGGCTGGCGTTGGAAGCGATCGTCCCGTTGCGGGAAATCGATGGTGTAGTGCAGACCGCGGCTCTCCTTGCGGTGCTGAGCAGAACGAATGATCAGATTCGCCACATCCACCAGGTTGCGCAATTCCAACAGATCGTTGGTGACGCGGAAGTTGCTGTAATATTCGCGGATCTCCTGCTTCAGCAGCTCGATGCGGCGGCGCGCCCGCTCCAGCCGCTTGTTGCTGCGCACGATGCCCACGTAATCCCACATGAAATGGCGTAGCTCATCCCAGTTGTGGGATACCACCACCTCTTCATCGGAATCCGTGACCCGGCTCTCGTCCCAATGGGTGGCCGGTTCCGGTTCAGGTGTATGCGGCAATACGCGACTGATCTCGGCAGCTGCCTGCTGGGCGAATACCAGACACTCGAGCAGTGAGTTGCTGGCCATGCGGTTGGCGCCATGGAGTCCGGTATATGCTGTCTCGCCGACGGCGAAAAGGTTGGGAATGTCGGTGCGGGCCCGGTGATCGGTCAGGATGCCGCCACAGGTGTAGTGGGCAGCGGGAACGACCGGTATCGGCTCCCGGGTGATGTCGATGCCGAACTCCAGGCATTTTTCGTGGATGGTGGGGAAGTGTTCGCGGATGAAATCGGCCGGCTTGTGGCTGATGTCGAGGAACACGCAGTCGGCGCCCAGCCGCTTCATCTCATGGTCGATGGCGCGTGCCACGATGTCCCGTGGGGCCAGTTCGGCGCGGGGATCGAAGTTGGGCATGAAGCGGGTACCGTCGGGCAACAGCAAACGTCCCCCTTCACCGCGCAGTGCCTCTGTGATGAGAAAGGATTTGGCATGGGGATGGAACAGGCAGGTGGGGTGAAACTGGATGAATTCCATGTTCGCCACCCTCGCGCCCGCCCGCCATGCCATGGCGATGCCGTCACCGGTGGAGACGTCCGGATTGCTGGTATACAGGTAGACCTTGCTGGCGCCGCCGGTGGCCAGCACCGTGAAGCGGGCCTGGAAGGTCTCCACGTGCCGGCTCTGCCGGTTCAGGACATAAGCCCCGCGGCAGTACTTTTTCCCGCTTTCAGGGCGCCTTCCCATGATCAGGTCCACTGCGTTGTGCTGCTCGAACACCTGGACGTGAGGCAGCGCCAGTACCCGTTGCTCCAGCGTGGTCTCCAGTTCCCGTCCGGTGGCATCGGCGGCATGGATCACCCGGCGGTGGGAGTGCCCGCCTTCACGCGTCAGGTGATAACCATTGCTCGGCGGTCTGTCCTGGGTGAAAGAGACACCTTCCTGTAACAGCCAGTGGATGTTTTCCGGACCCTGTTTGACCACCAGGCTGACGGTCTCTTCATCACATAGCCCGGCGCCGGCATTGAGGGTGTCATCGATATGAGAGTCTGTGGAGTCGTCGGCGTCCAGGACCGCTGAAATACCGCCCTGGGCGTAGAAGGTGTTGCCTTCTGTGAGTGGCCCCTTGGCGATCATGCCGATGTTCAATGAGGCGGGCAGGCGCAAAGCCAGGCTGAGGCCGGCGGCTCCGCTGCCAATAATCAAAACATCGAACAGATGGCCATTGTTCATCGTACTTCCTGGATTTGCCGACAGCCGGGCAAGCAGTCATAATCCAGTGCAGTTACACCGGCGCCAGCCAAGCCTGTCATGTAAGGGAATCTACCGATCCCTGAATCCTAGCCCATTTTAGAGACGGCGAGAACAGAAAAAGTCGTGAAGTTTGAGAACTTATCCATTAGCGAAGGGTCAATCAGAGTGTACCGGAAAGGGCGCTTGCCACAATCAGGGGGAATGCCTGGATGGGCGAGCGGGAAGTAGACCAGGAGTTGGTGTCCCGGGTGCAGCGGGGCGACAAGAAGGCGTTCGATCTACTGGTGCTCAAATATCAGCAGAAGGTCGCCAACTTGGTCTCACGCTATGTTCGTGATCAGAGTGAAACACTGGACGTGACCCAGGAAGCCTTCATCAAAGCCTATCGCGCATTGCCCAATTTCCGTGGCGAGAGTGCCTTCTATACCTGGTTGTATCGAATCGCCATCAACACCGCAAAAAACTTTCTCGTCGCCCAGGGGCGGCGGCCGCCGGGATCGGACGTGGATGCGGAGACGGCTGAGCAGCTGGATGTGGGTACCCGCCTGAAAGAGCATGCCACTCCGGAGAGCCATCTCCTCACCGATGAGTTGGCGGAGACGGTGCGCCAGGCGATGGACGATCTGCCGGAGGATCTGCGCACCGCCATCACACTGCGTGAACTGGAGGGTTTGAGCTATGAGGAGATCGCCAGGGCGATGGACTGTCCGGTCGGTACGGTTCGCTCTCGGATTTTTCGTGCGCGGGCCGCGATCGATAACAAGATAAGACCGTTGCTGGAGTCTTGACGATCCTCGGATGAGCTGAATGGTTATGCAAAATGTATCAATCCAATTATATCGGGTGTCGCAATGAACAATGAGATCAGACAACGAATCTCCACTTTTCTGGATGATGAGCTGGAATCGGTGGACGTAGACCGCTTGTTGGATGCCATTGAGCAGGGCGATGAGTTGCGAGACACCTGGGGTTGCTATCACCTGATCGGAGACGTCATCCGTGGCGAAGGGATCAGGATCTCTGCCAGGGACGTGGCGGATAACGTGCGCCAACAGTTGGAATCGGAACCGGCCATCATCTCTGCACCACGCCGTTCCCGGTTCCATGTCAAATCCAACCACTGGGTACGCCCGACGGCGGGAGTCGCCCTTGCCGCCTCGGTGGCTGCCCTGGCGGTGCTGACCATTCCCCGTCTGACTGCTATTTCACCCGATTCGACCTCCCCCTCACCACAGATCGCCAGCGCATCGGCCGAGCACGATCCGGCACCAATGCAACTGGCTGCTGCACAGGCGCCGGCCCGGCCCGACAGTGGCGGGACCCGCTGGGTGGATATGAGCCGTCCCAGGGTCGAGTCCCGTCTCAATCGTTATCTGGTGACCCACAACGAATACGCCTCAGTCGGCGCCGTCAATGGGGTGCTGCCTTATGCCACTTTTGTCAGTTACGATACCGGCAGACCATGAGTAAAGTGATGCTGCTTTACAGAGGGCTGGTAGTCGTTGCCCTGCTTGGGGGTCAGGCCTGTGTTGTTGCCGCTGAGGCAGATGATCAGGTGCGGGGCTGGTTCGAGAAGATGACCCAGGCCGTCCATAACTTGAATTACCAGGGCACTTTCATCTATCTGCATGACAATCAGCTGGAGTCCATGCAGGTAACCCATGTCACGGATGAAGATGGGGAGAGGGAGCGGTTGATCTCCCTCAATGGCGCGGCAAGGGAGGTGGTCAGGGATAGTGCTTCCGTAACCTGCGTGGCGCCGGATATGCGTTCCGTATCCATAGGCAGAAGAGCGGTTGGGGACAGCTTTCGTGCTGCCTTTTCACTGGACGTGGATGCCCTGTCAAGCAACTATGAATTTCGTCTGCTCGATACGACACGCATAGCCGGCCGTCCGGTGCAGGGGGTGGCGATTCTGCCCAAGGACCGCTTCCGCTATGGCTATCGGCTCTATCTGGATCGGGATAACGGCCTACCACTGAAGACCGAGATGCTTAATGACAGTGCAAGACCCGTGTCCCAGGTGATGTTTACCTCACTGCAACTGAACCCGGATACGGATGTGTTGCTGCCCGGTGCATTGGAGGGCAGTGAGGGTTATCAATGGGAACAGCAACCGCCGATGCAGGTGATGCACCAGAGCAGTCGGCATGATTGGGATTTCAATGGATTGCCTCCCGGTTTTCATGTGGTGCTGCATGCGCGGCGCCCCCCGGTCCAGGGCAGCGGTGCCCCAGTGGATCATTTCGTGCTTTCCGATGGGCTCGCTTCCGTATCCGTCTATGTGGAGCGGCTGGACAAGGATGGCGCATGGCAGGGTGCGACCCGGATGGGGGCAGTCAATGCTTTTGGCCGTATGCTGAATGGCTATCAGATCACCGTGGTGGGCAGTGTGCCCGCCATGACGGTGGAGAGTGTGGCCAAGGCGCTGTATCGGGTGAAGTCGTGATCGAGGAGAGAGGTCTGGTCATCGCCGCCGGCAGTGATGGCTTTGCCCAGGTCGAGACCCAGCGCTCCAGCGCCTGTGGCAGTTGCGAGGGGAAGGCGGTGTGTGGAACATCAGCGTTGTCGAAGCTGTTCGGTGCGCGCCGTTCTTCTGTGCAGGCCCTGAATCCCATCGGCGCGCGACCCGGAGAGCAGGTCGTCATCGGCCTGCATGAGGGGGCCATGACCCGGGCCTCTTTCGCCTTCTATATCGTACCCTTACTGTCACTGTTCCTGTTTGCGGTCATGGGTGAATGGGTCGGAACACGGCTGGCCATTGCATCCACGGAGCCGGCAGCGGTAGCGGGTGGCGTGTTGGGGTTGCTGCTGGGACTCGGCTGGGTGCGCCGCTATGCGGAAAGCATTCGTCATGATCGGCGTTATCAGGCTGTCGTCCTGCGCCGATCTCCAACTATCAGCGCTGATGTCGGAGTCAGCGTCGATTTTGAACATCACCGGATATGAGATCAGTAATGTCTGTAACACATATTGCCAGAATTGGCTTGTCGTTCCTTCTGTTTCTACTTTTCGCATCATCGGTGGAGGCCCGCTCGCTGCCGGACTTTACCGAACTGGCCAAGCAGAACAGTCCGGCTGTGGTCAACATCAGTACCACCCAGCACCGCTCGATCGATCGATTGCGGCGCAAATTCCATATCCCGGAGATCCCGGACATTCCTGAAGACAGCCCGCTGAATGAGTTCTTTCAGCGCTTTTTCGGGGAGGGGCTCGATCAGCTGGATCCCAACCCGCGCGAACGTGAAAGCCAGTCTCTGGGTTCCGGATTCATCATTTCCAGTGATGGTTATGTGATCACCAACAACCATGTCGTGGATGGTGCCGATGAGGTGATCGTCCGTTTGAGCGACCGGCGGGAATTCGTTGCCCGGGTGATCGGCAAGGACAAGCGCAGTGATGTGGCCTTGGTCAAGATCGATGCCGACAACCTGCCCAAGGTGAAGATCGGCAGTACCAAAAACCTGCAGGTGGGTGAGTGGGTGCTGGCCATCGGCTCGCCGTTTGGTTTCGACCACTCGGTCACTGCAGGGATCGTCAGTGCCAAGGGGCGCAGCCTGCCGAATGAGAATTACGTACCTTTCATCCAGACCGACGTCGCCATCAATCCGGGTAACTCCGGCGGGCCTCTGTTCAACATGGATGGCGAGGTGGTGGGGGTCAACTCCCAGATCTACAGCCGTACCGGTGGCTATATGGGGCTCTCTTTCGCTATTCCCATCGAAATGGCCATGAGTGTGGTGGAACAGTTGCGGACCAAAGGACGGGTGACGCGGGGTTGGCTCGGGGTGCTGATCCAGGACGTGACCCGTGAACTGGCCGACTCCTTCGGTATGCGCCATCCCAAGGGGGCATTGGTGGCAAAGGTTCTGCCCGACAGCCCGGCCAGCCGGGCAGGTATCCAGCCTGGGGACATCATCCTTAAATACAATGGCACATCGATCACCAATTCCACCATGCTGCCCCCTCTCGTGGGGGTCAGCCGGGTCGATCGGGCTGCCCGGGTAGAGGTTCTGCGGGCCGGTAAGACCATGGAGCTGAATGTCAATATTGGTGAACTGCCCCAGGAGGAAGCGCTGGAGCAAGCTGCAAAAGTGAAGGCGAAAGGTGCGGATGCAGCACTGCTCGGCTTGGCGGTGACCGATATCAGTCCGGAAATCGCCCAGCAGCTGGGATTGGAGCGCGCTCAGGGCGTGCTGGTGGAAGAGGTTGCGCCAGGGCCGGCCCTGGCCGCGGGCATCAAGCGCGGCGATGTGATTCAGATGATCGGCGGGGAGCGGGTGAAAAATGTCGCCGAGTTCCGCGCTCAGGTGAAAAAACTGCCCAGTGGACGATCCACTGCTGTATTGGTACTGCGGGACAGCGGACCGCTTTTCCTTGCTATGCGGGTGCCGGAGAAGGAGTGATCGGTCATGCTGGATCCAGCACGGCGGGCAGATCCTGATGGGCGCGGGCGATGAAGCCAATGGTGCCGGAGATGGTCCTGGCCTGAGCTTCTATTTTCGCCAGGGTTGTCACCTGTGTGACGATATGTGGCTGCAGTTATGTGAGCAGCCACGCTTCGCGGAACTGCACATAGAACGGCTGGATGTGGATCAGGATCCACAGTTGCAGGCCCGCTACGGCACCCTGATCCCGGTCCTGGCTGCAGGGGATGAAGTGATCTGCCACTATTATCTGGATCCGGATGCCCTGTCCCGTTACCTCGACCGTGCCTGATGCCACTTTCAGGTACAGCATACCAGGGGTTGAGCGGCATGGTCCCTGCTCCCTCTTCCGAAGGACGCCGTAAACCCATCCCCGGGGGCTCGGCTGCGGCCATCCAGGCCGCAGATGCCTCCGCGAGAAGTAGCAGAGACCATATGTGGAGTCACGCTGTCTGCAAGCAGTGGCAGCAGATTATGTTTTCATGACGTGACTCCGACCCCCCTGGTGCTGTTGGCATCAGCCGGGGTGTCGATGTGGTTTGAGGGGGGGGGAAACTGGAGTATGATAGCGACCACCCCGTAACTTATTGATAATAACTGAAACGGGACTTTCTATACGGAAAGTTCCGTTTTTCATTAGCTGGTACCCATGACCGATCTGCAGCACATCCGCAACTTTTCCATCATTGCCCATATCGACCATGGTAAATCGACCATCGCCGACCGCTTCATTCAGGTCTGTGGCGGCTTGACCGCCCGGGAAATGGAGGCGCAGGTGCTCGACTCCATGGATCTGGAGCGTGAACGCGGTATCACCATCAAGGCCCAGAGCGTCACCCTCGATTACCGGGCGCGGGATGGCCAGATGTATAAGCTCAATTTCATCGATACTCCGGGTCATGTGGACTTCTCCTATGAGGTCTCCCGATCGCTGGCCGCCTGTGAAGGGGCGCTGCTGGTGGTGGATGCCGCCCAGGGCGTGGAGGCGCAGAGCGTGGCCAACTGCTACACCGCCATCGAACAGGGGCTGGAGGTGTTGCCGGTGCTGAACAAGATCGATCTCCCGGCCGCCGAGCCGGAGCGGGTGATCAAGGAGATCGAGGAGATCATCGGCCTGGAAGCGGAACATGCGGTTCACGTCAGTGCCAAGACGGGGCAGGGAATACCCGAGCTGTTGGAGGAGCTGGTGCGTACCATCCCACCACCGGAGGGTGATGTAACAGCGCCGCTGCAGGCCCTGATCATCGATTCCTGGTTCGATCCCTATGTGGGTGTGATCTCTCTGGTGCGGGTGGTGAATGGCGTGATACGCCCCCGGGACAAGATGCATGTGATGTCCACCGGGCGTGTATACCAGGTGGATGAGGTGGGTGTGTTCACCCCCAAACGGCAACGCCGGCCCAGCCTCGGGACAGGCGAGGTGGGCTATATCATTGCCGGTATCAAGGAGATCGATGGTGTTCCTGTTGGCGACACCATTACCCTGGACAAAAATCGTGCTGAAGAGCCCCTGCCGGGGTTCGAAGAGATGCGGCCACGGGTCTTTGCCGGGCTCTATCCGGTCAGTTCCGACGACTACAATGGCTTGCGTGAGGCGCTGCAGAAGTTGCGTCTGAACGATGCAGCCCTCCATTTTGAGCCCGAGACCTCCCAGGCCCTGGGATTTGGCTTCCGTTGCGGATTTCTCGGTATGCTGCACATGGAGATCGTGCAGGAGCGGCTGGAGCGCGAGTACAACCTGGACCTGATCACCACCGCCCCGACCGTGATCTACCAGGTGGAGAAGAGCGATGGCACGGTGATTCATATCGATAATCCGGCCGATCTGCCGGACCCGGGGCAGATCAACGAGGTACGCGAGCCCATCATCGAGGCGCACATCCTGGTGCCCCAGGGCTATCTTGGAAATGTGATCAACCTCTGCATCGAGAAACGCGGGGTGCAGAAAAATATGCTCTACGTCGGCGGTCAGGTTCAGGTGACCTATGATTTGCCGATGAACGAAGTGGTGCTGGATTTCTTCGATCGCCTGAAATCGGTGAGCCGGGGTTACGCCTCGTTCGAGTATGAGTTCAAGAAATTCCAGGTGGCACCCCTGGTCAAGCTGGATATCCTGATCAACGGTGAGAAGGTGGACGCCCTCTCCATCATCGTACATCGGGATCATGCCGAGTCCCGCGGCCGGGAGCTGACGGTGAAGATGAAGGAGCTGATTCCGCGGCAGATGTTCGAGGTGGCGATCCAGGCGGCCATCGGCAGCAAGATCATCGCCCGTACCACGGTCAAGGCATTGCGCAAGAACGTCACCGCCAAATGCTATGGCGGGGATATCACCCGAAAACGCAAGCTGCTGGAGAAGCAGAAAGCGGGCAAGAAGCGGATGAAGCAGGTAGGCCGGGTGGAGATACCCCAGGAGGCGTTCCTTGCTGTGCTGAAGGTGGGCAAGGATAATTGAACACCCCGTGGGTATGAACTGGTCTGGCCGGCGTGATCTCAGGGCGTCAGGGACGGGAAGGCAGGGCCGTATAATTAATAATCGAGTGAGTAGATAAATGAATTTTGATTTTCCAGCCTTTCTGGTTCTAGCAACCTTCGTCACCGGTTTTGTCTGGCTCATGGATGTGGTGTTCTTCGCCCCCAAGCGGCGGGCAGGTGATGTCGATGGCAAGGCGCGGGAGCCACTGCTGGTGGAGTATGCCCGCTCCTTTTTTCCCATCATCCTGGCGGTGCTGGTGCTGCGCTCTTTTCTGGTGGAGCCGTTTCGTATCCCCTCTGGCTCCATGATGCCCACCTTGTTGGTGGGTGACTTCATCCTGGTCAACAAGTTTTCTTATGGTCTCCGTTTGCCGGTGATCAACAAGAAGGTGATCGAGTTGGGCGAACCTGAGCGCGGCGATGTGGTGGTGTTCAAATATCCCCGTGATCCCAGTGTCGATTATATCAAGCGGGTGGTCGGCCTGCCGGGCGATACCGTGGCTTATCGCAACAAGACACTCTTTATCAACGGTGAAGCCCAGCCGCAGACCCCGATAGGGATATACACGGGTATCGGCAGCGGCGCCCGGGAAACGGGTAGCCTGGAGTTGCTGGAAAACCTTACAGGTATCGAGCACCATATCCTGATCAATCCGCGGGTACCCGATTTCGGTTTCGGTTGTCAGGTTTTGGCCAATGGCCCGGTGACGGTGCCAGAGGGCTACTATTTCGCGATGGGAGACAATCGTGACAATAGCAACGACAGCCGTTGCTGGGGGTTCGTGCCGGAACAGAATCTGGTCGGCAAGGCGTTTGGTATCTGGATGAGCTGGGATACCAACCGGCCCGGTTTTCCGGTGGCATGGGAGCGTCTCTGGAATGGTATCGATTAGAGGGCGGTGTTGATGAAGATGATGCAGCGGCAACGGGGCATGACCAGCATGGGCTGGTTGATCGTATTGGCCCTGATCGGTTTTTTTTCACTGTTGACGATCAAGATGGCGCCGGTATATCTCGAGCATTATTCAATAAAAACGGTACTGAAATCGTTGCGGGACGAGCCGAATATCACGCGCAAGACGACGGGAGAGGTGCGGCGCCTGATCATGAAACGGCTCGATATCAACGGTGTCTATGACCTGGACAGCAAGGCGGTCCGAGTAAAAAGGGACGATGGGGTGATGCATGTCGACATCACCTATGAAGTAAGGAAACCGATGATGGGGAATGTGGATGTGGTGATGGCATTCTCTGACCAGGTGGAGTTGATCTCAAATTGAAGGCACCGGTCAGCCAGCTGATCCGGTCTATCGATTACCAGTTCAGCGATCCATCCCACTTGCAGTTGGCATTGACCCATCGCAGCGTTGGCGGGTCGAGCAACGAGCGCCTGGAGTTTCTGGGTGATGCCATTCTTGGCTTCGTGATAGCCGACCTGCTGTATGAGAAATTTCCTGCGGCCAATGAAGGTCAGCTCAGTCGTATGCGAGCCAATCTGGTGAAAAAGGAGAGTCTGGCGCGCATTGCACGTGAACTGGAGCTGGGGCGGTATCTCCTGCTGGGCGCAGGAGAGTCGCGTAGTGGTGGCCATTCACGGGACTCGATACTGGCTGATGCCTTCGAGGCCGTGCTTGCCGCCATCTATCAGGATGGTGGCTATCCGGCTGCACGAAGCGTGATCACCTCCCTGTTCAGGCAGCGTATCGCGTCATTGCCCGCTGATGCTCAGGAAAAGGATCCAAAGACCCGTTTGCAGGAGTATTTGCAGTCCCGCAAGCAACCTATTCCCAGCTACTCGGTGGAGGCCATCACTGGTGAACAGCATAACCAACGGTTCGTCGTGGTGTGCCAGGTGCAGACACCGCCGATGACTACCGAGGGAGAGGGGCACAGCCGCCGCCGGGCAGAGCAGGCTGCCGCAGCACGAATGCTACAACAGCTGATGAAGGCGTGAGACCAATGACACCAAGACACACAGGATATTGTGCCATCGTCGGGCGGCCTAATGTAGGCAAGTCCACCTTGCTCAACCGTCTGATCGGACAGAAGCTGGCTATTACCTCACGCAAGCCACAGACCACACGTCACAGTATCCTCGGGGTGAAGACCCTGGATAGTGGCCAGGTGATCTATGTGGACACGCCGGGTATCCATCAGCGCGGCGATCACGCCATGAACCGCTATCTCAATCGCACGGCCAAGAGTGCCCTGGCGGGGGTCGATCTGATCCTGTTCGTGGTCGAGGCGTTGCACTGGACCGATGAGGATGCAGCGGTCCTGGCGGCATTGGACCAGCAGCAGTGCCCGGTCATTCTGGTGATCAACAAGGTCGACCAGGTAAAGAACAAACAGCTGATGCTGCCTTTTTTGGCTGAGGTGGCAGCGCGTTACGCCTTTGCCGAGGTGTTTCCGGTCTCAGCGCAAAACGGAGACAACGTGGATGCCCTGGAGGAAAGGGTGGTGTCACTGCTGCCGGAGGGGGAGAACATCTATCCGGAAGATCAGCTCACGGATCGCAGTGAACGCTTCTTTGCCGCAGAACTGGTACGTGAACAGCTTACCCGCCGCTATGCCAAGGAGATCCCCTATGCGTTGACGGTGGAGATCGAGCGCTTCGAGGACAAGGGGCGTCTCTATCATATCAGCGCCGTGATCTGGGTGGAGCGGGAAGGACAGAAGAACATCATAATCGGCCGCAAGGGTGAGGCGCTGAAAGAGGCAGCACGGCAGGCGCGCATCGAGATGGAGAGATTGTTTGGCAAGAAGGTATTTCTCGATACCTGGGTGAAAGTCAAGAAGAGCTGGTCCAATGATCAGAGTGCCTTGACCAGATTGGGTTATGGTGACTGACACCGGTTTGTCACCGGCCTTTCTTCTGCACCGCCGGGCTTATGCCAACACCAGTCTGTTGATCGAATGCTTCACCCCATCCCAAGGCCGGTTTGCCGCGATCGTCAATGGTGTAAAAGGCAATAAGGGCCGGGGCGCCGGCCTGCTGCAGCCTTTCATTCCCCTCCTGATTCGCTGCTCCGGCCGCGGCGAGGTGAAGCGGTTGAATGTTTGGGAACCGGCCGGCGGCCAGGAAGTGCTGGAGGGAAAGGCCCTGTTCTGCGGCTTCTACCTGAATGAGTTGCTGATGCGCCTGCTGCAGAGAGACGACCCCCATCCTCAGTTGTTCAGTGTCTACGCGGAAACGCTTACCGCTCTGGGCTCCGGCCAACCGCTTGAGCCACTGTTGCGCTATTTTGAAGCAGACATGTTACAACAACTGGGCTTCGGCCTGGTATTGAATCGGGATGGGGTGAACGGTGCGCCATTGGATCCCGATCGGCGCTATCATTATCTACCGGAGAGCGGACCTATACCTGCAGGGGCAGGGGCTCCCTGGATCACCACCGGTGCTACGCTGCTGGCGCTCCACCGCCGCCGGCTGCTTGGTGAACAGCAGTTGCGGGAGGCACGAAGCCTGTCCCGTTATGTGCTACGGCACTATCTTGGCGACCGGCCGCTGAAAAGCCGGGAACTGTTTCAGTCCACTACAGACCGAGGTCAATGACCACCATGAATGCAGCGCGAGAAATCCTGCTCGGCGTCAATATCGACCATGTGGCCACCTTGCGGCAGCAGCGTGGTACCCGTTATCCAGAGACCCTGCAGGCGGCCCTGATAGCCGAACAGGCAGGGGCGGATGCCATCACCATCCATTTGCGTGAGGACCGGCGGCATATCCAGGAGCGTGATGTGGAATTGTTGCAACAGACCCTGCAGACGAGAATGAATCTGGAAATGGCGGCCACGGAAGAGATGCTTGCCATTGCCACGAAAATCCGGCCTGCCGACTGTTGCCTGGTCCCGGAGAAACGACAGGAGTTGACGACCGAGGGCGGCCTGGACGTGGTTGCCAATGAGGCCCTGCTGAAGCCATATTGTGCCGCTCTGGCGGAGGCGGGCGTGCGGGTATCCCTGTTCATCGATGCGGACAGTGCCCAACTGGATGCCGCTGTCCGGGTGGGAGCACCGGTGGTCGAGCTGCACACGGGGCACTATGCCGATGCTCCCGACCGGACCTCCCGTGAACAGGAATTGGCACGCATCCGGCAGGCAGTGGACCATGGCCGGGGGCTCGGCCTGCAGGTAAACGCGGGACACGGGCTCGATTATCACAATGTCCGTGCCATTGCGGCCATCGATGGTATCGAGGAATTGAACATCGGGCACGCCATCATCAGCCGGGCCATATTCAGTGGCCTCGATCGGGCGGTGCGGGATATGAAGCGGCTGCTGGCATGATACAGCCTTACAGCTATTCCGCATCTGCGGTTTCCACGAAAGGGCAGTACAGCGACGAATGTGCATATCCTGCTGATTGAAGACGACGAAATACTGGGCGATGGCCTCTGCACGGTGTTGATGCAGAACGGCCACATGGTGGAGTGGATGAAGGATGCCGAAAGCGCCACCGTCATCGATCAACAGACTGGATATGATTTTATTCTGCTGGATCTGAACCTTCCGGGTATGTCCGGCTTCGATCTGTTACAGCAGATGCGTGCCGATGGTTGCGTAACGCCTGTTCTGGTGACGACGGCACGAAGTGCTGTCCCTGATCTGGTTCGAGCCCTGGATCAGGGTGCGGACGATTACCTGGTGAAACCATTCGATATGGCTGAACTATTGGCCAGGATCCGCGCCGTGCATCGGCGTTCCCAAGGTCAGCCCCCTCTCTCCCTGGGTCATGCCGGGCTGGTGTTGGATATCGATCGGCACAGGGTTGTTTTACAGGGAAACCCCATCGATCTTTCTGTCCGTGAATTCAACTTGCTGCAGGCATTGATGGAAAACCCAGGACGGGTGCTGACCCGCAGGCGCCTGGAGGAATTGCTCTATGGCGGAGCTGAGGAAGTGGCGAGCAATGCGATCGAAGTCCATATCCACCACTTGCGCAGGAAGCTTGGCCCGAACATGATCAAAACCGTTCGGGGGGTTGGCTATGTCATGGGGCGTGTGGATCGATGAGGAGTTCGATTCAGACCCGGCTGCTCGTTCTCTCCATCGGCGCCGCACTGCTGATCTGGTTGATCATTGCCCTCGCCACATGGATTCATACCGGACATGAGGTGGAACGGTTACTCGATTCCCAGCTGGCGGAAACGGCTCGTTTGCTTGCCGTCTCCACCCTGCATGAGTCGGAAGAGTATGATCTGGAGGGATACGCCTCGGATATGCTTCGTGGCGGCTATCAGTATCCAATGGTATTCCAGGTTTGGTCGACGGATGGCCGGTTGTTGATCAGAGGGCCCCAGAGCCCCTACGACTATCTGTCGCCAAACAGGCGTCAGGGATTTACCAACGAGCACTTTTCCAACAAATCCTGGCGTGTCTATACATTGAGGCTTGGCGCCCCGGGGCATCTGATTCAGGTTGCCGGAGAGGATGTTGCCAGGCGCGCCTTGACGCTCAATTTCCTGCTCAATGCATTGGCGCCATTCCTGATCATTTTTCCCTTGTTTGGTTTCCTCTGGCTTGGTGTGCGCAGAGGATCGGCACCATTGCGCTGGATAGCGGCAGAGCTGTCGAGCCGGGATGGCAAGAGCCTGCAGCCCGTTTCAGGCGACAGGGTGCCCAGTGAAATCGTACCGTTGGTGGACGAAATCAACAGTCTGTTTCGACGCCTGCAGGAGTCCCTCGATCGTTACAGTCATTTTGCCGCGGATGCTGCCCATGAGCTTCGTACACCGCTGGCCGGGACCATTGCCCAGATCCATGCCGCGGGCAATAGCGATGATCCTGAGGCGCGTGGTCATGCACTGGCGCAGGCAGAGAAGGGTTTGCGCAGATTGAGCAGAGTAGTGGAACAGCTGCTGTTGCTGGCGGGCGTGGAAACCGCCGCTGATAATGGCTTTGCCGTTCTGGAACTCAATAAGTCGGTCGAATCCGTATTGGTGGATTTTTACCCTGAGGCGGAGGAAAAAGGCGTTGAGTTGCAACTGCACGCCGATGAACCGATCACCATAGACGGCAATGACGAATTGATCCGGGTGATGTTGAGGAATCTTTTGGAGAACGCCCTGCGTGCATCGCCAGCAGGTGGTGCAATCATCATTCGTCTAGGCAGAAAGAATGGATTTCCGTTTATTTTGATCGAAGATATGGGGCAGGGTATCCCCATGGACAAGGCGCAACGCCTGTTCGAGCGATTCTATCGCCTGCCAAGGACGCCAGGCGATGGTGCTGGCATCGGCCTATCCATCGTCTATGCGGTGGCGGATATTCACCATGCGCGGCTCTCCCTTGAAAACTGTGATGCTCATCATGGTCTGTGTGTGACCATCGTCTTTTCTGGAACAAAGAATGCGTGAACGCTGCCTGTCCTGTGACACAGGGCACGCTGGCCCCCCCCCTTTCTTAAGCTGTTCTTAAGCTTTGCCTGTTAGCCTTGGTCGTGACTCGCTGAGCGCCTGTAACTGATGCGATGCTCAGGAGGCGATGCAAGAACAGAAAAACGACACGGGAGAATCCAGCATGCCACTATACCGTTCGATCGCAGTATCGTTATGCCTGTTAGGCACATCGGCGCTGTTGGCTGTGCCTGATACTGTACAGGCAGGTGACAAATTCAAGATCAAAGAGGCCAAATGGGATCATGAGAAAGGCCGTCTGAAAGTAAAGGGAAAGGGCAAGAAGAATAAGACTATAACTCTGATGTATGCCGCGAACCATGTCGTCATCGCTTCCGACTCTACGGATGAAGATGAGTGGAAATTCAAGGTCAGTGGCCTCGATCCGGTACCCTGTGAGGTCAGGGTCGAGCAATCGGATGGGAAGGCTGCCGAGAAGAAGGTAAAGGGTGCGCCTGACAATTGCGATGTGTCAGGCGGAGGTGGTGGTAATGGCGGCGGCAGTGGCGGTGGAACCACACCACCACCTACGGCATCGGCCTACACTGTGCTGGCGGCCAATGATCTGGGTATGCACTGTGCCGATACCGATTACCGTGTGTTCAGTATCCTGCCGCCGTACAATGTGTTGAATGCACAGGTACTGCTTCGTGGCAAGGAGCCGCAACTGATGACGCCGGCAGACGGTGTGACAGTGACCTACCGCGCTATACCTTCGGATATCGTCGACCTGAACGACCCTTCGCTGCCGCCACTAGCCAGTGATTCCATCACTTCGACCAGCCAGAACAGTGGATCGATATTCAAAGGAAATTTCTGGGATCTGGATGTCAATGGTGACCCCATAGGATTTCTCGCCTATCAGCCGTTATATCCTCCACAGGTCCTGGCGGCGTTTCCATTCGAATCGGATCTGGGCCTGCCGGCACCGAACCTGGAACGGCTCTATCTGGGGGATGGTGTGTTATCGGCCGAACAATCCGCCATGCCAGGCATCCTGCAGCCATACAATGCCAATGATCCACAGCCGTTTCATGGCTATGTGCAGGATCTGCCATTCTTCGTGAACTTCCCGTTTGGTTATACGGTGAGTAATTTCCAACGCTATACCGCAGAAGGGATACCGGCCCTGCCGACCGATGATATGGGCCGTAACAATGCCTACCCCATGATGCGGGTGGAGGCCAGAGATGGTAACGGCAATGTGTTGGCTGCGGTGGACACGGTCGTTCCCGTGGCGTCGGAGGCCGATTGTGCAATTTGCCATGCGAGCCAGAACGTATGTGACTTCGACACGACCGGCACGCTGGTCTGCGACGACATTGCCAACGCCAATTACGGCAGTGTGAATTTCATCGAGGATGCGGCTCAGGTGATTGGTGATACGCCGGAGCAGAAGGTGATCAACGCAGCCAAGATCAATATCCTGAAGCTGCATGATTTCAAGCACGGCACCATGATTGCCGGAACCGAGCCGGATGGCCGCTTTGCCGATGGCACCACGCCCAATGTGGTCTGTGCAACCTGCCACTATTCCCCGGCGCTGGATCTGGCCCATCTGGGACCGAATGATGACAATGGCAAGGAACAGACCCGGCACATCAGTATGTCCCGGGCGATGCACGGCTTCCATGGCTCGTTGCCAACGGTCAATCCGGCCGACTACGGCAACCTGTTCCCGACCATGCCGTTGCCGGGTGAACGGACTGCGCAACAGCAGGAGGAGGTGCTGCAGGAGACCTGTTACAACTGTCATCCCGGCAAGCGCACCAAGTGTCTGCGCGGCGCGATGAGTGATGCCGGCATCGTCTGCCAGGATTGTCATGGCCAGTTGACTCAGGTGGGGGATGATTTCACCGAGGGTCTGCCCGCTGCCGGTTTTCCTGGCGGAGCCGATCTCACCAAACGTGTGCCCTGGGCGTCAGAACCGAAATGCCAGTCCTGTCATGTGGGTGACGTATTGCAGGTGGAGCAGCTGGCAGTGGCCGGTATGTTGACCGATACTCTGATCAATGGGCAGGACAAGGCAGGCAACCCGGATGGGCTACGCCTGCAGCTGGCGTATGCGGTAAGCGACCACAAGAGTCGTGGTGGAACTGATGATCTGGCCCTGCTGGACTTCAAGGATTCACGCTTTGCGGCAAATCAGGAACTCTATCGTCTCAGTGGTGGCAAGGATAACCTGGGCAAGGGGCATGAGGGATTGAGCTGTGAGGGTTGCCATGGCAGTACCCATGCTATCTGGCCAAACGGAAATCCATGGGCCAACGATAACAAGACGGCCGTTGGGTTGCAGGGGCATACAGGGTCTATTACCGAATGTTCTACCTGTCACGAGGGCGATCTCGGCGTCACTCTGGAAGGTCCACACGGCATGCATCCGGTGGGTGATACCACTTTTGCCCGGGATCATGAGAAGCTGGCGGAGAAGGATAAAAATGCCTGTCGTGCCTGCCACGGTGTCAATGGTGAGGGCAGTGTGCTTTCACGCACCGCGGCAGACCGGATCCTGAAAAGTGATGATCAGGGCATGATCAACCTGGCCAAAGGAACACCGGTGACCTGTTCTACCTGTCATGAGAATAAGCTGTAATAGGTAATTTCTCTGGCACAGGGAGGTGCCAGAGGTTTCTCATCAAAACTACTCGCAATGTAACCGCACATGCTGTAGGAGCGCCGCCCTGGCGCGAATGATACTGGACCGGATTCACTGTGGGGGAGACCGCTTCTGCAGATCTGTTTACTGGCCGAGCCTGTTATTGCCTGAACACCCAATCCATACAGTTTTCAGCTTGAATTCAGCTCCATGAAATATGCTGTGATCCGATTTACCAGCCCGGCCATGTAATCTATCTGCCTACGCTGTAGGCGTGGTGCCTCGTCGTGAGTGACACGGTGGTCAGACCCACTACTGAAACGCACATCTGTAGATCCAGAAGCTGGCCAAGTCAATCATATCGGATTTGAATCCGACAGATTCCCGGCTATATGGAAATTCTCACCAGACCTATGGGCATGACTGCGAATTTTTATTACGCTATCCAAGATCAATATGCATCCACTTTGAACCCACGGATTCAGGTTGGAGCTGAATGAAAACAGGGTATCAGGAGTATCAATGATGAATAACAGGTTGTTTTGTATGGTGCTGGGTGGCCTGGTCCTGGTGGGCTCCAGCTCTTCTTTCTCCGCAGATGGGCAGGGTTCAGGTGGTGCTCTGGCATCTGGCGTTGGCGCGGTTGACAGTGAGCCTTACCGGCAGGAGTGTGGCAAGTGCCATGTCCCGTATCCTGCCGGTCTCCTGCCTGCGCTTTCTTGGGAGAAGATGATGATGGGCTTGCAGGATCATTTCGGGCAGGCGGTGAAACTATCGCCTCAGTCTGAGCGGGCAATCTACAGTTATCTCCTGACCAACGCGGCCGGGCGGGTCAGTTACCGTGTCTCAGACAGCATCATGAGCACTCTGGGCAGCAATCCTGCGCCATTGCGTGTCACTGAAATTCCCTATTTCAGACAGCGCCATGCAGAGCTAAAGGATGCGGCAGCACTCGGTGCCTGCGATAACTGTCATGGGAAGATGGAGACCGGGGATTTCAGCGTCACTGGAAGTGAGTGAAGCAAGTGCTCCGTATCCGGCTCATGATACCCATCTTGCTGTTTTCTGCCGTGATAATGGCAGATGATGAGGTTGATTACCTGGAGGCCCGGCAGCTGGTGAAGGCGGGGGTCATCCTGCCTCTGGCGCAGGTGCTGCGCCAGCTGGAGCGCCCGGTAGGCCGGGTGTTGGAGGTAGAGCTGGAGCATAAAGGCAACGGCTATCGCTATGAAATCGAGCTCCTCGACCGGCACGGTCAGGTATGGGAGCTGAAGGTGGATGCTGTCAGTGGCAGGCTGTTGAAACAAGAGCAGGAGGATTGAGAATGCGCCTGCTGCCGGTCGGGCTCATAACCCAACAGTTGCATCAGAAGGCGGATGAAATAGCATGCCTTCCTATGCCGCCCAAAGGCGGTGGGTACAGCCTCCTGTCCGGGACTTTGAAAACAGGTTGAGATCAGCCGCAATGGGAGATAGGACCGCGAGGTATTCTCAGGATGGCATCAGTCCCTCCGGCATGGTTTTGTTCCAGCTTGACCGACCAGTGGTTCACCGCTGCAAGTTGACTGACGATGGCCAGTCCCAGTCCGCTGCCACCGGTTTTTCTGCTGCGTGACTCTTCTACCCTGAAAAAGGGTTCGAATACTTTATTTCTCAACGCCTCAGGGATGCCATCTCCCTGATCGGAAATGGTGATGCGGACGCATTCCGGATTGCAGCGAACGTCGATGACAACCGCCTTGCCGTTGCCGTAGCGTATGGCGTTGTCCAGCAGGTTGGCCAACACTCTGCGCAGTGCGACGGTGGATATCTGCAAACTGCATTTTCCCTGGTGCTTCAACACGAGTTCAATCGATGAAGGTTGATAGTCCATGATCAACTGCTGCAGAAACCCTGGAAATTCACAAATTTCGGTATCCTGCCGGTCAAGTCCTCTGGACAACTCCATCACCTGGGTTATCAGGCGGTCCATTTCATCCAGATCCCGCTGTATCTGTTGGCGTAGCACAGGGTCGGTATCATCGGGGAGCATCTCCGTCACCAGTGAGAGATGGGTCAGTGGTGTGCGCATGTCGTGGGAGACCCCGGCCAGCAGAACTGTCCGGCCCGCCAGCAGACGTTTCAGTTTGCTGACCATATGGTTGAATCCTGTGGCCAGAGTGGCGATCTCCCTCGGGCCCTGCTCCGGCATCGGAGCAGGGAAGTGACCAGCAGCCACCTGCTCCACGCCGTCTGCCAACCGGGACAGGGGTTTGATCAAACGATGCACCAGCAGGGACGATGTCAGCAGGATGAACAGGGTGGCGAAGATGAAGATGATGAAAGCGGCAGTGGGGGCCTGATTGACCAGGCGATCCTTGGGGAATCCGATACGCAACATCCTCCCGGCCATCGGGATGTGGAACCAGTACCAGCCGTCCCAGTCAGGCAATGTGCCGGCGGGCACCTGCTGCTCGAGACGATGTTCCAGGGCGTCCTTGAGGAACAGGATATAAGGCAGATTGCTCTCACCGAGGGGTTTGCCGTCTGCCTTGGATATGTCCGTCAGAAATAACTGATGGCTGCGATACAGCTCTTGCTCGAAATCGTCCCTGGTAGTGGGGGGGAGTTCGGCCCAGGTCTGGGCACTCAATACCATCAATGCCGCCAGGTCTTCCGTCGAGCGTTCGGCGACTGGCAGCAGGATATAACGCATGGTGACACCCATTACCAATACCAGGAACAGGATCAGTGCTATGGAGAGGGTCAGGCTGGCCTGGCCGAACAGGGTGCGGGGCAGGAGCCGGGTCAACTACTGCTGCCTCCGGTTGGATCGAACAGATAGCCCTCGCCCCAGATGGTGCGGATATAGGCCGGTTCCGCCGGATTTTTCTCTATCTTCTTGCGCAGCCGTGTGATGCGCACGTCGATACTGCGGTCGAACGGGTCCCGGTCGTACCCCTTCAGCTGGGTCAGCAACTGATCCCGGTCGAGGACCCGGTGGGGACGCTGTAGAAACAGGGTGAGCAGGTCGTACTCGCCACTGGTAAGAGGGATCTCTATGCCATCGCGGGTCAGCCTGTGGCTTTCCTGATCGAGCCTGAAGGGGCCAAAGGCCATCATCTGGGCACTGTTGTTTTCTATCGTGCCGTTGGCCGATGGCCGGCGCAAGACCGCTTTTATCCGCGCCAGCAGCTCTCTGGGATTGAATGGCTTGGGAAGGTAGTCGTCGGCGCCCATTTCCAGACCGATGATGCGGTCGATCTCATCTCCCCGTGCGGAAAGGATGATCATCGGCAGTTGCTGTTCTGTCCTGAGCCGACGGGCGATGGACAGCCCATCCTCCCCAGGCAGCATCAGATCAAGGATCAACAGGTCAACCTGCTCTCCACTGTCCAGAAATGCGTCCATCTCCCGGCCATCTGCCACCGCTGAAACGGAAAACCCCTGCTCACCAAGATATCGGGTAAGCAGATGGCGCAGATCAGGGTCGTCATCAACGATGAGTATGTGGTTGTTTGATTCCATATGTCCACGACTTGTTCAGCGGCTGTTTAAACCCAGAACCAATAATACACCTGACTCCGGGCGACCACGAGTGGGGCTTCCCGCAAGGAGGACATGATGATTGTGATCGATCGTTAGATCTTCCCGGCCCCTCTGTGGTTTGTTCATCCGAATCGATGATGAGTATTATAGGGGGCGGTTGTTTCTTCCATGTTTCCGCGGGTAGCGGAAATTGTTACAGAGTGTTACGGGGCGCGGAATGTATCTGCGGTGGTTGCAAGAGCAGTGGAGGTGAATGCGATGAGTGAAAAGCGAGTGGCCGTAGTGCTGTCCGGTTGCGGTGTATACGATGGCGCGGAAATCCATGAGTCGGTGCTGACCCTGCTGGCGCTGGATCGTCAGGGAGTGGCCTATCACTGTTTTGCGCCGGATATTCCGCAGCATCATGTGATCAATCACCTCAATGGACAGGAGATGGATGAGACGCGGAATGTGCTGGTGGAGTCCGCCCGCATAGCGCGGGGTGACATCACGCCGTTGTCGGAACTCGACCCCGATGCCTTCGATGCGCTGGTGTTTCCTGGCGGTTTTGGGGTGGCGAAGAATCTTTCCACGCTCGCCTTCGATGGTCCCGACTGCCGGGTCGATGCAGATGTGGAGCGGGTGGTGCTGGGGATGGCAGAGCGAAAAAAACCCATCGTCGCCCTCTGCATTGCGCCGGCGGTGATGGCAAAGATTCTGCAAGGGGCGCGGGTCACCATTGGCAATGATCCGGGGACAGTACAGGCAATCGAGGCGATGCAGGGGCAGCATCAGCAGGCCGGGCATGGCGAGGTGGTTGTGGATGAGCGTTATAACCTGATCACCACCCCCTGTTATATGCTCGATGCCTCGATCAGTCAGATTGCGCAGGGGGCGGAAAACGCCGTTGCGGCGCTGCTTACGCGGATCTAGCCGGCTCCTGACGCCCGTATAGCGAGGCGTACAGTCCGCGATTCTGCAGCAACTGCTCGTGGCTGCCTTCTTCCACGATGCATCCGCCTTCGAAGACCAGGGCCCGGTCAGCCTGTTTTACCGCGCTCAAGCGGTGGGCAATGATCAGGGTGGTCCGGTCGTGCAGGAAATCCTGCAGCGCCTGGTGCAGGCGCGCCTCCGTGCTGGTGTCCAGGGCGGAAGTGGCCTCGTCCAGGATCACGACCTTGGGGTCGCTCAACACCATGCGGGCGATGGCCAGGCGTTGCTGCTGACCACCTGACAGGCGTATGCCGTTGCGCCCGATCAGGGTGTCCAGACCCTGCTCCAGTTCCTGCACCACCCGATCCAGCTGGGCGATAGCCAGGGCCTGCCACAGGCGTTGCTCCGGGATCTCCCGTCCCAGGGTAAGGTTCATGCGCACGCTGTCGTTGAACAGGGCAGGGTGCTGCAAAACAGTGGCCACGTTGTCCCGCACCACATCCATGCCAATGCGGGTTACGGGAACATCGTCGAAGCAGATCTCGCCCGATTCCACTGGATAGAGTCCCAGGATCACCTGTACCAGCGTGGTCTTTCCACCACCACTGGCACCCACCAGGGCCACCTTTTCCCCGCGCTGGACATGCAGGGAGATGTCATTCAATACCAGTGGTCCATCACCATAGCGGAAGCAGACGTGTGACAAGGTCAGAGCGGTGGTGACCTTGCCGCGAAAAGGGTCCGCTTCGTGGGGGTAGTTGGGTTCGAGCCCGATACGCAGTAGTTGATTGATGCGCTCCAGGGCGGCGCGGGCGCCATGATAGCTGTACTGGATGGCAAGTACCTCCTGCACCGGGTTCATCATGAACCAGAGATAGGCGAATACGGCCATCATCTGACCGATGCTGAGCCCGGAAAACAGCACCATCAGCATGCTCAGGGCGCGAAAGCTGTCGAAACCGAACAAAAAGACGGTGAACGAGAGGCGCTGGGCGGCATCGCTCTTCCAGGTGAATGCGGCTGAATGGTGGCGGATCTGGTCTGCCTGGTCGATGATACGGCCGATGTAGTGGCGCTCCCGGTTGCTGGCCCGGATCTGCTGAATCGCATCCAGGGTCTCCGACAGGGCCTCCTGGAATGCCTGGTAGGCGCTGTTCTCCTGCCGCTTCAAGTTCTTGACCTTGCGCCCAAAGACAGTGGTGACCCAGATCACCAATGGATTGAGGAGAAGGATGAACAGGGCCAGTTGCCAATGCATCCAGAGCAACACCACGGCGGTTCCGACGATACTCAGGATGGCGACCAGGAACTTGCTGGTGGCAACGCCGATGAATCCATCGAGGGCATCCAGGTCGGTGACCAGGTGAGAGGCCACCGTACCGCTGCCAAGAGTTTCATATTCCGCCATGGAGACCCGCTCGAGCCGCCGTAACAGGCGCTTGCGGATGCGGAAGATCACATCTTTTGCGATGAGGGTGAACTGGCGCGTCTGCCATACCCCCATCACCAGGGCGGCGAGCCGCATCAGCAGAGTAAGAAACAGGATTACCAGGATATAGAGTAGGGGGCCGTGCCAGGCGTCGGGAAACAGTCGGTTCATGGTTGCCACTGCGATGCCTGGCTGGTGCAGCAACACCTCGTCCACCAGCAGCGGGATCAGCAGTGGAATGGGTACGCTGACCAGGGCGCCCAGGATGGCGATGATATTGGCCTTTGCCAGCTTGCTGCGGTGGGACAGAACCATGTCGATCAGCGCGGACCAGCTGTAGGTCCGATCAGATGTTTCAGGCTGTGGTGGCTGGGATTCAGGCGTTGCTGTCGTGTCCATGGATTCGCTGTTGTCTTCAGCCGGGGCGGGTTGGCGCAGGTTGGGATTATTTCATGATTCCGGCCGGGAATGTATGCCGCTGTACAAGAGACAGTACGGGGGTGGCCGCACACTGCCCGCGATGGTGGTGCAGGCGAACGGTTTTCTTCGGTGTCGCTTTTACCTTAGTGAGGGCATGGTCTATTTCATGTAATCTTTGCTGTGGTGATGAGATAATATCGCCCTGATCTGTGCCATGGGTTGGTTGTAATGAATCGGTTGAGTAGACGTTTTTTCCTGTTATTCACAGTCTCGTGGCTGCTGCTGGCTACACCTCTGCACGCCGCCGGCCTGCGGCTCGACGGTGAAGCGGTGCAAGGTGGGATGATGATAGGCACAACCGAGCCCGGGGCAAAGGTCACCGTCGATGACGAGCCGGTGCGGGTATCGGCCCAGGGGCAGTTTCTGATCGGTTTTGGCCGCGATCACCCGGCGAGCAGCCAGGTCCGTGTCGTCTATCCCGATGGCCACACTGAAGACCGTACCCTGCAGGTCAAGAAGCGGCAATACCAGATCCAACGCATCGATGGTTTGCCAAAACGCAAAGTGACACCGGAAAAGCGGGACCTGCAGCGTATCCGCCGTGAAACGGCTATGGTCCGCAAGGCGCGTCAGCGGGATGATCCGCGCACTGACTTTCTCAGTGGCTGGATCTGGCCCGCCAGGGGGCTGATATCAGGGGTCTACGGCAGCCAGCGGATTCTCAACGGCAAACCCAGACGCCCCCATTTTGGTGTCGATATCGCCGCGCCCATAGGCACGCCGGTGCGGGCACCGGCCGACGGAATCGTTACCCTGGCCCAGCCGGACATGTTTTTCTCCGGCAATACCCTGATCCTCGATCATGGCTTTTGGCTCTCCTCCTCATTTCTGCACCTGAACAAACTATTGGTCAAGCCTGGTGACCGGGTGAAACGTGGTGATGTCATCGCAGAAGTGGGGAAGAGCGGACGGGTAACCGGTGCACACCTCGACTGGCGCATGAACCTGCGCAAGGCGAGGATCGATCCGCAGCTGTTGGTCGGCCCGATGCCCAAAGCAGAATAGTGATCGGCAACCACCGGGTTTGCCGGTATAATCCCGCTGTTGCCTTTCGGGGCCGGGCACCCGTTTGCTTTATGCAGTACTTTAAATTTATCAGTGCCTGAAAACATGCGACTGGGGTATACAGGATGAAAGGAATGAAAATGAAACGAACCAAGCTGTTAGTTGCCGTTTTCGGCCTTCTGTTGACAACCTTGTCGCAGGCGCAGGATCTGATGGATGTATACCGCCTTGCGATGGAAAACGATCCCCTGATCCGCGAGGCAAAAGAGAAACTGCTGTCCGTGACCGAGAACAAGGCTCAGGCACAGGCGCGGCTGTTGCCCAATATCGCCCTCAGCGCAAATGCCAATGCCCTCTATACCAATGTGAAAAATGCCCCTGACAGCACCCAGGAAAGGTCACAAAATTATGGCAAGCACGCCCTGTCACTCTCCCTGCAACAACCGATCTATCACCGGGAGTACCGGATCCAGATCGAGCAGGCGGATAATCTGATCGCACAGGCCCAGGCCGAGTATGAGGCGGCCCGGCAGGATCTCATGGCCCGCACCATTCAGGCCTATTTCGACGTGCTGGCGGCACAGGATGATCTGGAGGTCTCCAAGTCCAAGAAGGAGGCCAATCAGCGTCAGTTGGATCAGGCCAAGCAGCGCTTCGAGGTTGGACTCATCGCAATAACCGACGTGCATGAGGCGCAGGCCGCTTTCGACAGCTCCCGGGCGGATGAGATCGCCAAGGAGAACGCGGTGGACAACGCCTGGGAGGCCTTGTATGAGATCATCGGCCAGCACAATGAACCCTTGGCCAAACTGGGTGACAAGCTGCCGCTGAGCCCACCGGTTCCGGCAGATCTGGAGCAGTGGTCGAAGGTGGCGCTGGAACAGAACTACGGCATCATCGCCGCTATCAACACCGCTGAGGCAAGCCGCAAGACGGTTGAGATTCAACGTTCGAGTCACTATCCCACACTCGACCTGGTGGGCAGCATCGGCACGGATCATTCGGATGCGGATCTCGGCTCGGACACCGACAGTGCCAGTATCGGCCTGCAGCTCAACATCCCGATCTACCAGGGTGGCGCGGTCAACTCACGCACCCGGCAGGCGATGTACGATTATCAGGCGGCCAAGGAGGCCCTCGACCGCAAGCGACGCGAAGTGAACCGGCAGGTACGCAACGCCTATCGCGGTGTCCTCTCCACCATCAGTCAGGTGGATGCACTCAAGGCCACCACCATATCGGCCCGCAGCGCCCTGGAATCGACCCAGGCCGGCTATGAAGTGGGAACCCGTACCCTGGTCGATGTGTTGACGGTGCAGAGCAGCATGTTCGAAGCCCGACGCAACTACCTCGCATCCCGTTACCAGTACATCATCAACGGCCTGCTGCTGAAGCAGGCGGCCAGTACTCTGGCGGAAGAAGACCTGAGCCTGGTGAATGGCTGGCTGCAACAGTAAGGGAAAGCGCATATGTCGGGCAACAGCTTTGGCAAACTGTTTACGGTAACCAGCTTCGGAGAGAGTCACGGCCCGGCGATCGGCTGTATCGTCGATGGCTGCCCCCCCGGTCTTGAACTGAGCCCCGCCGATCTGCAGCAGGATCTGGACCGGCGCAAGCCCGGTACATCCCGCCATACCACCCAGCGCCGGGAAGCGGATGAGGTACAGATACTCTCCGGCGTATTCGAGGGGCGTACCACCGGCACGCCGATCGGCCTGATCATTCACAACACGGATCAACGCTCGAAGGACTACAGCAAGATCATGGACCGGTTTCGTCCGGGCCATGCCGATTACACCTATACCCAGAAATACGGTTTTCGTGACTATCGGGGCGGGGGACGCTCCTCTGCCCGGGAGACCGCCATGCGCGTGGCCGCGGGGGCCATTGCGCGCAAATACCTGCAGCAGCACCATGGTATCCGTATCCGTGGCTATCTGGCCCAGCTGGGACCGATCCGGGCACAACAGTTGGATTGGGACCAGGTGGCGAAGAACCCTTTTTTCTGTCCTGATCCGGATAAGGTTGCGGAGATGGAAGCCTATATGGATGCGCTGCGCAAATCCGGCGACTCGGTGGGTGCACGGATCAACGTCGTGGCCGATGGTGTACCACCCGGACTGGGTGAGCCCATCTTCGACCGACTGGATGCGGATATTGCCCATGCCCTGATGAGTATCAATGCCGCCAAGGGGGTGGAGATCGGTGCCGGGTTCGAATCTGTCACCCAGAAGGGGACGGAGCACAGGGATGAGATGACGCCGGAGGGCTTTGTCGGCAATCAGGCGGGTGGTGTGTTGGGCGGTATCTCCAGCGGTCAGGCGATCCTGGCCAGTGTCGCCTTCAAACCGACCTCCAGTCTGCGCATCCCTGGCCGTAGCGTCGACCTGTCAGGCAATCCGGTGGAGGTGGTCACAGAAGGCCGCCACGACCCTTGCGTCGGGATACGTGCCACCCCCATCGTCGAAGCCATGCTGGCCATCGTGCTGATGGATCACCTGCTGCGCCATCGTGCCCAGAATATGGGTGTGCAGAGCGGAACGCCGATCATCCCGGGCGCCATCGACAACTGATGCGTGCAGGTCTGTCAGGCAGCCGTCGGGCGGACGACAGGGTGATGCCTGCCGGAACCATCCATGCCATCGTTCCCACAGGTGCTGACCGGTTAATCCCAGTTCTGCCCCAGAACTCCTGACGGCGGCCTTCCGATGCCGTATTGGCGCCTCTCTACCTTCTATCTGTTCTATTTCGCTGCCCTTGGGGCCTTGGTTCCGTATTGGGGGCTGTATCTCAAACAGCTGGGTTTCAGCGCCCTGGAGATCGGCCAACTGATGGCGATCCCGATGGCGACCAAGTTCGTTGCACCTTATGTCTGGGGCTGGCTGGGGGACCACCTGGGCCACCGGATGGCCATCGTACGCCTGGGTTCACTGCTCACCAGCATCGTCTTCTTCGCGGTGTTCTGGATCAGTGGTTTCTGGCAACTGGGCCTGGCGATGGCTCTGTTCAGCTTCTTCTGGAATGCGGTGCTGCCCCAATTCGAAGCGGTGACCTTGCAGTACCTGGGCAATCAGGCCGCCCGTTATGCCCGGGTCCGGCTGTGGGGTTCGGTCGGGTTCATCATCTCCGTACTGTTACTGGGGGTTATGGTGGATCATGGCGGGGCGCAGATGGTGCTGCCGGTCCTGTTCGTGATCTATATCTCCATCTGGGTCTCCAGCCTGTTGTTGCGGGATCCCGATCCCCAGCCCCATCACCAGGCCCAGCCCCCCATCATCGCCATCATCAGGCGGCCTCAGGTGCTGGCCTTTTTCTGTGTCTGCTTTCTGCTCCAGGCAGGGCATGGCACCTACTATGCGTTTTACTCCATCCTGATGGAAGAGAGCGGTTACTCCAAAACCCTGATCGGGCAGTTATGGGCCATAGGGGTGGTTGCGGAAGTGGTTGCGTTTCTGTTCATGCATCGGCTGCTCGAGCGCTTCGGTGCCCGTCAGGTGCTGATGGCCAGCCTGCTGCTGGCGGTGCTGCGTTGGCTGTTGATCGGTGGTTTCCCCACCTCGCTGCCCATCATGCTGCTGGCGCAGACTCTGCACGCGGCCACCTTCGGTACCTTCCACGCTTCCGCGATCCATCTGGTGCATCGCTATTTTACCGGGCGTCACCAGGGCCGTGGACAGGCCCTCTACAGCAGTCTGAGCTTTGGTGCCGGTGGTGCGGTGGGCAGCTTGTATAGCGGCTATCTTTGGAATGGGGCAGGGCCGGTGGCGGCCTTTGCCGTAGCGGCGGTCATCTCCCTGCTGGCCTGGTTTATCGCCTGGCGCTGGGTGGCAGATGATCTGTAGCTGTAGACTCAGATGCGCGGTTCGGAGTTGAAAATCAGCGCCTGGATCTTTTTCAGACGATAGAACGAGCTGGTTTTGAGCCCATCGACAACCAGCCGCTCCCCACGCTGCGCAGGGTTGAGGTAGCGCCCGGTGGATCGATAGGGGCCATCGCGTTTCTCTGCCACCAACAGTTCATAGACGCCGGGTGCCAGGGCACCACTCCTCACTACAGCCTGGCCATTTTCGATCCTGACTTCCCGCATGCCGTAGGGTGTCGCCAGCGGCTCACCGATGAAGAGACCTTCGCCGGGCCAGGCCATGCTCTTCCAGTAGGCCTCGATCAGGCTGGCGCCATTCAGGTACAGTGCGATCAGAATGCCAGGGTTGGAGAATTTCGTTGGGAAGTTGCATGGCTCGACTACGGTGCCGTAGCTGCCCGTGGCCCCCGCTTCCAGCCAGCGCAGGCTGCTCATCTGGCTGCCGGGGCGACTCACGGGAGTGATCCGGCCACCTGCGGAGGTGAGGTGGTCGGCCACCGCACCTGGCAGAAAGGTCAGGCTGGATAGCTCTTCGACCCGGGTCAGCCCGGTGAAATAGAACATTACATCATGTCGTTCCCTGATCTGATCCTGCTGCAGGATATGCACCTGAATCCGGTGGCCCAGCAGTCTCTTCACCTGTGGAAAGAAGCGGGCGCGGACGCTGCGGTTTTTGTCGCTGGTGTTCAACAGATAAGCGGCCCCTTCAGGAAAGCTGCCGTCCGATGCGATACCCCGGTCGATCAACCGCTTTGCGTCGTCGAATGTGGTCGCAGCCAGGGACATGGTGGGGCGGATGCCGAGATCCTTGTATGGGGCCAGGCTGGTGCTTACGAAGTATGGACTTTTGGCGGTGATGCCGCAGGGACGGTTGGGCAGTTTCTTTTCCGCGCAGTAACCCCGGTTGAAGCCGGTGGCGAAGGCACTGGTGATGGACATGCAATCGACCCGGTAGGGACGGCCCCAGGTGAGAGCATAGGCCTGAACTCGTGCCGGTGTCTGCTGGGATACTTTGCTGAACAGGCGTTTGAATTCCGTTGCCGGAATATTGTTCCGGTTGGGACGAAAGCGGATATGAATGAGGTTTTCCGGTGGTATGTTGCGCTGTGCCATGTAGTAATCGGCGATGCGCACGCTGAGGGGGTCGGCGTCGTTGACCACCACACCCAGATCGCTGCTCTCCAGCGCCGCCTTGGGCAGGATCAGGGTGCCGCCAAAGGCCATCTGCAGGTTGATCAGCAGGCCCAGCAGGAGAAGCAGGCCGCCGTGCATGCGGTGAATCCTGCAATGCGGCGGTTTTACAGAAGGGGGCGGCAGTCCTCTATTGGCACTGCATGTCTGTGGCCGGTCGGCTTTTGCCTGGTCGTCATTCATCTTGTATCGGGTGTAACTGTTCAGCACTTTTCAAGGTCGCCCCTGATACTGGGTTTCTTCCAGAAACACCCAAGGGACTTTATGGGTGATTCAAAGGACTCAGACCTCGCTCCACATACGCAGCAGATTGATGTAGGCGTGGTCGACTTGGGCCGTCTCCGGCTCATCGGGTGTCTCACGCAGCATCTTGTCCCTGGCCTGCCAGAGATCCCATAAAACCTCGCGCCGTGCCGGGTCGCGTACCAGGCTCTGGATCCAGAGCACCGCCACCAGGCGCTCACCCCCGGTTACTTCGGCCACCCGGTGCAGGCTGCCGGAGGGGTAGATGATGGCGTCGCCGGCGGCCAGCTTGATCTTCCTTTCACCATATGAGGTCTGAATCACCAACTCGCCTCCCTGATAGGCATCGGGCGGGTTGAGAAACAGGGTGAGGGAGATGTCGGTGCGATAGCGCCCCTCGTTGCCTCCCATTATCGGATCATCCACATGCTCGCCATAGGCCATGCCCTGGGTGTAGCGGGCAAAGATGGGGGCGGCCAGGCGGTGGGGCAGTGCTGCGTGACGAAAGGTGTCGCTGCGGTAGAGACAGCCCACGACCGCTTGAGCCATGGTCTTCCAGGCTGGATTCTCCTTGCTCAGTTCCAGGTTGTGTTTCACTTTTTCTGCCGCCATACCAGCGGTCAGCTTGCCGTCGACGAACTTCTGTGTGGCCAGTGCCTGGGCCAGGGATTGCACTTCATCGGTGCTCAGGACGTTGGGGATATGGAGCATCATCTGACAGGTCCTCGTTCCAGCCGTCGTGTTTTCGTTATCGGTTGCAGTGGTTGGTATATGATCATCCTACATGGACGCCGAATGCCGACCCAGAATTTTTTGCATGGTTATCTATTCAAGACTCACCGTCCGGGCCGTTATTGTGCGTTGCATCCTGATGCTGTTGGCAGGTCTCCAACATGGTGCGTGCAGCATTGGAGAGGGTGCGATCCCGGTGGTAGACGACGCCGAGAGGGCGGGTCAGCCGCAGTGATGGTGTCAGCGTCAGCTGCTGCAGATCGTCACCGTCCGTCATGGTCTCAGGTAGGAGGCTCCAGCCAAGTCCGATGGAGGTCATCATGCGCAAGGTCTCCAGATAATTGGTGGCCATCCCCACCTGCAGATTCAATTTCAGTGGTGCCATCGCCTGCTCCATGATCTTCCTGGTGTAGGTGCCGTTGGCTGCCAGCACTGCCGGGTAGCGGCAGAGCTGCTCCATGCTGACTGATTCCGATTCCGCCAAGGGGTGGTCTGGTGCCGCTACGAAATGCAGCCGATCGCGCCAGATCTCTTGCAGCTTCAGTCGCGGTGGGGGGTCCGGGGGCAGGGTGACGATGGCCAGCTCAAGCTGTCCCTGCTCGACGGCGGCGCAGGCGGTCTCTGAGTCCATGAAGCTGATATCCAGTTGCACCTGGGGATATTCGCGACTGAACTGTTTGAGAACCGGCGGCAGGCGACGCAGACCGATGTGATGGCTGGTGCCCATGGTCAGTGTGCCTGTGACCTCCTGGTTCAAATTGGAGAGGCTGCGCTGGATATCCAGCATCTCCAACAGGATATGCCGCGCCCTGGGCAGCAGTTGCCGCCCCCCCTCGGTCAGGCTGACCTGGCGGCCGATGCGATCGAACAGCTGCACCCCCAGTTGTTCCTCCAGGCTGGCGACCCGTTTGCTGACCGCGGGTTGAGTGATGAACAACTGCTCTGCAGCCAAGGAGAAAGAGCCGTTGTCCGCTACGGCCATGAAGGCCTTGAGTTCATTTATCTCCATGATGCATGCAGTTGGCCGGCAACAAAGAATGGCGTGTATGGTATTCTAGTATGGAATACTTTTAATGAAAAATATGAATTTGTTTTATGTAAACCTCAGGGTTATGCTCCTTTTACCGTAACTATCCAGCTCTGTCCTGGATCGCCATTGATATTGGCCATTTCTTCCGGAAAATGCCATAAATACAGCTTTGCAGGCTTGGCGGCGGCAGACCTCGGCAACAGCCCCTGCGTTGCCCTACCTCCTGCATCCATGCAGTCGTGCCGCCGGTATTTTCTGCAGAAACAGCCAATACCAGTGACTTAGGAGACAACCTGAAACGCTGCTGAATAGTTGCCTTCCGCCTTCAATAAGGAAGAGAGCCATGAGTAACAAGACACTGTACGACAAGTTGTGGGAAGCACATTTGGTCCGCACTGAAGAGGATGGCACCAGCCTGCTTTATATCGACCGGCACCTGGTGCACGAGGTCACTTCGCCTCAGGCCTTCGAAGGGCTGAGACTGGCTGGACGCAAACCCTGGCGGCCGGGTGCGGCGATAGCCACGCCGGACCACAATGTGCCCACTATCGGACGGGAGAAGGGAATCGAAGATCCCATTGCCCGCATTCAGGTGGAGACCCTGGATCGCAATTGCGCCGAATTCGGTATCGAGGAGTATGGCATGAACGACCTGCGCCAGGGCGTGGTGCATGTGATCGGACCCGAGCAGGGCCTGATCCTGCCTGGCATGACCGTGGTCTGTGGCGACTCCCATACCTCTACTCATGGTGCCATGGGTGCACTGGCCTTTGGCATCGGCACCTCAGAGGTGGAGCACGTGCTTGCCACCCAGTGCCTGATCCAGAAAAAATCGAAATCCATGCGTGTCAACGTCAATGGCCGGTTGCGTCCCGGAGTTGCCGCCAAGGATATCGTGCTGGCGATCATCGGTGAGATTGGTACCGCCGGTGGCACCGGGTATGTGATCGAATATGCCGGCGATGCGATCCGTGATCTCTCTATGGAAGGGCGTATGACCGTCTGCAATATGACCATCGAGGCAGGCGCCCGGGCAGGCTTGATCGGGGTGGATGACAAGACCATCCAGTATATAGAGGGGCGCCCCCATGCCCCGAAGGGCGAACAGTGGGCGCAGGCGGTGGCTGCCTGGCGTGAACTGCATTCGGACGAGGGCGCACGGTTCGACCGGGAGATCGAACTCGATGCGGCGCAGATCGAGCCTCAGGTGACCTGGGGCACATCACCGGAAATGGTGGTCTCGGTGAATGACCGGGTGCCTGATCCGGCCCAGGAGAGCGACTCCACCAAGGCGGAAGGAATGCGCCGTGCGCTGGCCTATATGGGGCTGGAACCGGGAATGCCGATGACGGAGATTGCGGTGGATCACGTCTTCATCGGTTCCTGCACCAATGGCCGGATCGAGGATCTGCGGGCGGCGGCGGAAGTGGCGCGTGGCCGTAAGGTGGCGGACAACGTGATGCAGGCGCTGGTGGTGCCCGGTTCCGGCCTGGTCAAACAGCAGGCGGAAGCGGAAGGGCTGGATCGCATCTTCATCGAAGCGGGATTCGAGTGGCGTGACCCGGGCTGCTCCATGTGCCTGGCGATGAACGCCGACCGGTTGCAGCCGGGGGAGCGCTGCGCCTCGACCTCCAATCGCAATTTCGAGGGCCGCCAGGGCAAGGATGGACGCACCCACCTGGTCGGGCCGGCGATGGCGGCGGCCGCCGCGGTGGCCGGACATTTCGTCGATGTGAAAGATATTTGACTTCTGGGGTAGACAGAGATGGATAAATTCAGCACCTTTACCGGCATCGTTGCCCCGTTGGACCGCTCCAACGTGGATACGGACGCCATTATTCCCAAACAGTTTCTCAAGTCGGTGAAGCGCTCGGGATTCGGCCCCTATCTGTTCGATGAGTGGCGTTATCTCGATCATGGCGAGCCTGACATGGATTGCAGCACCAGGCCAAGAAACCCGCAATTCGTGCTCAATGATCCGCGCTATGAAAAGGCCAGCATCCTGCTGGCACGGGAGAATTTTGGCTGCGGCTCCTCCCGTGAGCATGCGCCATGGGCCCTGGCCGATTATGGATTCAAGGTGATCATTGCCCCGAGCTTTGCCGATATATTTTTCAATAACTGCTTTAAGAATGGTATGTTACCCATTGTACTCGATGCGGAAACCGTCGATAGACTGTTCCAGTTGTCGGGTGGGGAATCGGCGCTGCATCTTACGGTGGATCTGTCTGCCCAGACCCTGCAGCTGCCGTCGGGTGAGTGCCTGCAATTCGAGGTGGATCCGTTTCGCAAACACTGTCTGCTGGAGGGGCTGGATGATATCGGCCTGACGCTGCAGCACGCGGATGAGATCCGTGCCTTCGAACAGCGGCGTCAAGCACAGGCGCCATGGGTCTTCGCCAGCTGACTGGGCGGTACACCGAGAGAAGGAGGATACGGCGGCCCCGGTTTCAGTAGATTGGTGACACCCCTCGTACATGGTTCCTGCTCCCGCTCTTGGTGGCGTCTGCGGCCTGGATGGCCGCGGTCGAGCCCCCAGGGTGGGCTTACGGCATCCTCTGAGCGCGGGGGCAGGGACCTCCGCCCCGACTCCGGTGACCAAATGCCTGTTTACGGGCCGGTACTCGATATAGAATACCGGTCAGGCCACCGCCTACGTCCCGGGCGTCGCTGCCGGGGCGTAGGCCTTTGTTTTTCTGCATCACTACAACCTGAACTCACGAATTCAGGTACAAGCTTAAGGTAACTTCGACATGAGTAAGAATATTCTGGTCCTGCCCGGGGATGGCATTGGCCCCGAGATCGTCAACGAGGCCGTCAAGGTGCTGGCCTGTCTGCGCGATGACTTCGGGCTCGATGTGGATCTGGATGAGGCGCTGGTGGGCGGTACTGCCTATGATGCGGCGGGGCATCCGTTGCCGGAGGCGACGCTGGCCTTGGCGCGGGAGGCAGATGCCATCCTGCTGGGCGCGGTGGGTGGCCACAAATGGGAATCCCTGGATATCTCCGTTCGCCCGGAAAAGGGGCTGTTGGGGCTTCGTTCCGAACTGGGTCTGTTCGCCAACCTGCGGCCGGCCATTCTCTACCCACAGCTGGCGGATGCTTCCACGTTGCGCGCCGACGTGGTCTCCGGACTCGACATCATGATCGTGCGTGAACTCACCGGCGGTATCTATTTTGGCCAGCCGCGCGGCGTGCGTGAACTCGAGAATGGTGAGCGCGAGGGCTTCAATACCCTGGTCTATCGGGAGTCTGAAGTGGATCGCATCGTCCGTGTGGCCATGGATATCGCCATGAAGCGGAACAAGCGTGTCTGCTCCGTGGACAAGGCGAACGTGCTCGAGTGCACTGAGCTATGGCGTGAGGTGGCGAGCCGGGTGGGGACCGACTATCCTCAGGTGGAGCTCTCCCACATGTATGTGGACAATGCTGCTATGCAGTTGGTGCGGGAGCCGAAACAGTTCGACGTAATGGTGACCACCAACATGTTCGGCGATATTCTGTCCGATTGCGCCGCCATGTTGACCGGCTCTATCGGCATGCTGCCATCGGCCTCACTGGATGAAAATGGCAAGGGTATGTATGAACCGATCCATGGCTCGGCGCCGGACATCGCCGGCAAGGGCGTGGCCAATCCCTTGGCGACCATACTCTCCGTGGCCATGCTGTTGCGCTATTCCCTCGATGAAGCGGCGATGGCGGATCGGATCGAGCAGGCGGTGGTGCGGGTGCTCGACGATGGTCTGAGAACGGCGGATATCATGTCCCCGGGCAACACCGAGGTTGGCACCGAGGCGATGGGCGATGCGGTGGTGGCAGCACTGCGCGCCGCCTGATCATTGATGGGTTTGCCTCATTTAGAACTGCTGCCTGTTCATGGCGGCTGCATTTTATTATTGGTGTGACTATATGAAACGCATAGGTTTTGTTGGGTGGCGGGGCATGGTTGGATCGGTTCTCATGGAACGCATGAGGGCGGAGAAAGACTTCGACCTGATAGATCAGCCGTTTTTTTTCACCACCTCCCAGGTGGGGCAGCAGGGGCCGGACATCGGCCGTGACATCCCGCCGCTGCTGGATGCCATGGATATCGAACAGCTGAAGACCATGGATGCCATCGTCTCCTGCCAGGGGGGCGGTTACACCAAGGCCGTGTTCGAGGATCTGCGCAATGCGGGCTGGAAGGGTTACTGGATCGACGCTGCATCGAGTCTGCGTATGGCGCCTGACAGCATCATCATTCTCGATCCAGTGAATATGAACGTGATCACAGACGGGCTCGATGCCGGTGTGAAAAACTTCATCGGCGGCAACTGCACCGTCAGCCTGATGCTGATGGCGTTGGGTGGTCTGTTCCGGGAGAACCTGGTGGAGTGGGCCAGCGTCATGACCTATCAGGCGGCCTCGGGCGCCGGCGCGCGCAACATGCGAGAGCTGCTGCAGCAAATGGGCGCCCTGCATGCTGCCGCGGGTGATCTGCTGGATGATCCTGCCGCGGCCATTCTGGAGATAGACCGCAAGGTCGCAGAGGCCATGGGTAAGGAAGATTTCCCTACTGAACAGTTTGGGGTACCCCTGGCCGGCAGTCTGATTCCCTGGATCGACAGCCAACTCGAGAATGGGCAGAGTCGGGAAGAGTGGAAAGGTGGCGTGGAGAGTAATAAGATCCTCGGAAGAGAACAGAACCCGATTCCTGTCGACGGCCTGTGCGTGCGCATAGGGTCGATGCGGTCACACAGTCAGGCATTGACCATTAAGTTGACCCGTGGTGTGCCGATAGACGAGGTGGAAGGGATTCTGGCGGCTGCCAATGAGTGGGTTAAGGTGATACCCAATGAGCGTGAGATGACCGCCCGGGAATTGACGCCGGCAGCAGTTACCGGGTCCCTCTCGGTCCCGGTAGGGCGCTTGCGCAAGCTGGCAATGGGAGATGACTATCTGTCCGCATTTACCGTTGGTGATCAGCTGCTGTGGGGCGCGGCAGAGCCGCTACGGCGCATGCTGATCATCTTGTTGCAGCGCTGAATCGCTGTGAGGGTCCGAGCCTGCACGCCATTCAGGGAGGGAAGCCGAGTGATTATCCGCTGCATAAATGGCGGTTGATCCGGAGTTTTGTCGTATCGACCCGATGACGGACAGGCTTGTCGTGACCGGGAAACCAACAGGATCGCCCCTGGCCGTCACACGGAGTGGCCAGGGCTGAAAAGGGGTGTGCATGGTTCGTAAATTATCCCTGGCAATAGCCATCGCTTTGGGGGTCTCTCCACTCAGTGCATACGCATTGGGCCTTGGTGATATCCACTCCAAGTCAGCGCTCAACCAGTATTTCAATGCAGACATAGAACTGCTCTCTCTGGGGGAGGAGGATCTGGCCGATATCCGGGTCAACCTGGCGCCCAGGGAGGCCTTCGAAAAGGCCGGCATGGAGCGCCCCTTTTATCTCTCCCGGCTCAAATTCAAGCCAATGCGCCTGCCTGATGGCAGCGGCGTCATCCGGGTGACCAGCCGCGAGCCGGTGCGCGAGCCGTTCCTCAATTTCCTGGTGGAAGTGGATTGGCCGCGTGGGCATCTGCTGCGCGAATACACGGTCTTGCTCGATCCGCCGGTGACCCTGAAGCGGAAGGCGCCGGTCATCCAATCGCCCCAGGCCCGGCTGGCCCCTGCAGCAGCGGTAACGAAACAGACAGCGGCGCCCGTGGCAGTGGGTGGAAGGGACGCTGGTGGTGAAGGCGCCGCCCGGCCTGGTGAGTATGGTCCGATACGGCGCAACGAGACCCTGTGGAGTATTGCGAAAAAGGTCCGTTACCGCGGTGCCACGATGGAACAGACCATGATCTCTCTGTTCCGGGCCAATCCCAACGCCTTCATCGGCAACAACATCAACAGCCTGAAAGTGGGCGAGATACTGCGCGTACCCGGGCCGGAAGAGGTGCAGGCCCTCAGTCCGCGCGAGGCACGCACCGCCTTCCGGGAACAGGCAAACGACCGGGGCCGGCCAAAACGCAAGGCACCGGCTGCAGCACCTGCCGCAGAGAGTGAAATGGCCACGGCCGCGCCTGCACCCGCGGCGGCGGCGCCGGCGGTGGTGCCGGATGCGGAACTGAAGATCGCCACTGCCCGCCCGGTGGCGGGAGGGGCGCCGGGCTCAGAGGCCGGCGAGGGCGCTGAAAAGACGGTGGCGCAACTGGAAGACGACCTGATTGCTGCCCAGGAGGCGCGGGAAAGTGCCCTGGAGGAAGGGCGCGAACTGAAATCGAGGATAGAGAATCTGGAATCCCAGCTGCAGGATCTGCAGCGCTTGGTGAGTTTGAAGGATGAGCAGCTGGCACGGCTGCAGGTTGCCATGGCCGGCAAGGAGCAGGCAGCTCCGGCGGAACCGGAGATGGTGGCCGATGAATTGGCATCACCTGTGGTTGAGGGTCCCCCGTCTGCCGAGGCGGAGATGGATGAAGCCTCCATTGAGGGGGACGAGCTGGCGGGACTCGAGGAGTTGGCTGGAGATGAAGCGATCCAGCCAGATGACGAGTTGAGCGGGCTGGAAGTCGAAGCGGAACAGAAGCAGCCGGAGGCGGCACCCGAAGCACCAGCTGTCGCTGCACCGGAAAAGCAAGCCGCGCCGGTCAGCACACCAATGGGCGCCCCAACCCGAAAACCCGACTTGTTGCAACAGTTGATGAGCGACTCGCGGGTATTGATAGGGGCTGCTGCGGGGGTCGTGCTGCTGCTGCTGGCGCTGATCTGGACGGTGATCCGCCGGCGGAAGTCCAGCTCTGCTGATTTTCAGGAAAGCATCCTGATCGATACCATCGATGAGGAAGAGATAGATGCAGAACAGGCAGTGGTCGCGGAAGAGCCGGTCTCCCACGATACGGAAGAGACCTCGTTCCTGAGCGATTTCACGCCGGAAGATATCGAAGCGGCGCCGGATGAGACCGGTGAGGTGGATCCGCTCGCCGAGGCGGATGTCTATATCGCCTATGGTCGTTACAAACAGGCCGAGGAACTGATCCGGCAGGCCATGGAACGTGAGCCACAGCGCTTTGATCTGAAGCAGAAATTGTTCGAGATTCTCTCATCGAGCGGCAATGTCGCGGGCTTTGAGGCGCTGGCTGAACAGGCCAGGGCCGAAGGCATGAAAGAGAGGGATCCCGCCGGTTGGCGGCGCGTTGCGGCGCTGGGCGCAACGCTGTCCCCCAACAATCCCATGTTCAAGGTGGATGCAGGAGCCGCGCCCTCGAAGGATGAGGACGAGGTCGATTTCTCCACGCTCGAAGAGGAGTTGGGATCGATCGATCTCGACCTGTCGGATCAGGCAGAGGAAGATGTCGAGGGTACCAAGGCAGGCGGAGAAGGCACCGTGGCGTTGAGTGCGGACGCGTTCGATCTGCATGGGCCTGCGGCAGGCAAGGCTACCGACAGTGATATCGTCCCGGATGAGCCGGACCTGGAGCTGGAGCAGGGCCTGGATTTCGATCTTGATCTGGGCGGCAAGGATGCCGGTGCCGTAGCCGGCAGTAAGCAGGTGGCGGGCGGTAGTGGCGACGAGGGGCTGCTGGACCTGTCGGGTCTGGATGTCGATGACCTCGATCTGGACATCTTCGAGGACTCCAGCGGGATAAGCCTGGACGACCTGTCCGATGAAAACGTACCCGAACCGGTGCTGGAGGACGAGGTCGAGATCAATCTGCCGGATGTAGCTGCAGAGGCAGGCGAGAACGGCGGTGGCGTCTATGTCCTGGATGAGGAGGCGTTGGCGGATACGGTCATCGATTTTTCCGGCACGGCGACGGAACCGGCGGCAGAGAGTGTGTCGGCGGCCGCAGAGGCCGATCAGGCGGAAGTGCTGCCTCTATCACTGGATGAGTTGGATGTGGAGGCCGGAGACGAGTCCCTGGCGCTGGCTGACGAAGGGTATGACGAGGTGAATACCAAGATCGATCTGGCCCGCGCCTATGTGGAAATGGCCGATGCGGATGGGGCCCGCTCCATCCTGGAGGAGGTGCTGCAGGAGGGCAACGAGATGCAGCGTGAGGAGGCCCGCCAGATCATGCAGGGGCTTGGCTGACACATATTGTTTCAGCACTACCCACAATTGGTGTATTGGCCTGGGTCAAGTAACCCAGAATTCGGGATTCAAGTGATCCTGGAACGTTGAAGGGCGGCGAGGATTGTCGCTGATCGAGACCATCTGCGGCATGGATGCCGCAGTTGCAGTGAAATGGTAATCAGGGGCGCACCAGGGTGCGCCCCGTTTCATTGGGATGCCGGCGACTGCAGGCATGACCATTGACTGAAGCAGGGGAGTGACATGCGCCTGGCAATGGGTGTTGAATACGATGGATCCTCATTCCACGGTTGGCAGATCCAGGATCATGCGGATACGGTGCAGGAACGACTGGAGCAGGCGCTCTCCTTCGTGGCCAACCACCAGGTGCGTGTGCAGTGTGCCGGGCGTACCGATACCGGTGTCCATGGTACCGGGCAGGTTGTCCATTTCGATACCGATGCGGTGCGTAACGAGCGCAACTGGCTGCTCGGCACCAATGTCAATCTGCCACCTGAGATCAGTGTCAGCTGGGTACGGCAGGTGGATGACTCGTTTCATGCCCGCTTCTCGGCGATCAGCCGCAGCTATCGCTACATCATCCTCAACCGGCCGACCCGTTCAGCCCTCTGGCACCGGCGGATGGTGTGGATACATCAGCCACTGGATGCGGCGCGCATGAACCGGGCGGCGGCCCATCTCCTGGGCCAACACGATTTTTCGTCCTACAGGGCCCTCGGCTGCCAGGCGAAGAGTCCGGTGCGTACCCTGAGTCACATCGCGGTGCAGCGTAAAGGCGAGCGGGTGATCCTGGATGTCACGGCCGATGGCTTTTTGCATCATATGGTACGTAATATCGCCGGAGTGCTGATTGCCATCGGCAAAGGCGAACAGCCGCAGGAGTGGACTCGGGAGGTGCTGGAGTACCGTGACCGGACGTTGGGTGGGGTGACCGCCCCTCCGCAAGGTCTCTATCTGGTGGGCGTAGGCTATCCGGAGCGCTATGGTCTGCCGGTCGCCGCAGACGAAGAGGCTTGAAAGGCCACATTTTCCCGCAACCAGCTTTCTCATGTCCGCCCGATCCTGTATCTTAGTGCGCCCTATGAGAACCCGGGTAAAAATTTGCGGCATCACCCGTCCGGAAGACGCCCAGTGCGCCGCCGGCCACGGGGTGGATGCCATCGGTCTGGTCTTCTATCCACCCAGTCCCCGGGCCGTGACCGTGGCTCAGGCGCAGCGTATCGTCGAAGTGCTGCCGCCGTTCGTCACCGTGGTGGGTCTGTTCGTGGATGCCGGGCGGGAGGAGATCGCCGGAATCCTGTCCCAGGTCAGAATCGATCTGCTGCAGTTCCACGGTAACGAGTCAGCGGCAGATTGCAGAGGTCATGGCCGGCCCTACATCAAGGCCATTCGGATGCGTGAGGGAATCGATCTGCCGGCCCTGCTGAAGCATTACCGGGAGGCCGCAGGGTTGTTGCTCGATACCTACCGGAAAGGAGTGCCCGGCGGTACCGGTGCCACATTCGCGTGGGATCTCATCCCCGCACGGATGGCATCTTCCATCGTGTTGGCGGGTGGTCTCGATCCTGACAACGTGGCCCAGGCGGTACGCCAGGTGCGTCCCTATGCGGTGGATGTGAGTGGCGGCGTGGAACGGGAGAAGGGGATAAAGGATGAGACCAGGATTGCGGCATTCATGCGAGGAGTTGAACGTGCCAACCAGCAAACAGACTGAATTCAGCGACATGCCCGATGAGCGGGGTCACTTCGGCCCATATGGCGGTATCTTCGTGGCCGAGACCTTGATGGATCCTCTCGATCAGCTACGTCAGGCGTATGAGAAATACATGCAGGATGAGGCGTTCCTGGCCGAATTGGATGCGGATCTGGCCAACTACGTGGGCCGGCCCTCGCCGGTCTATTACGCCGAGCGGCTCAGCCGGGAGCTGGGGGGCGCCCGTATCTACCTGAAACGGGAGGACCTGAACCATACCGGTGCCCACAAGGTGAACAACACCATTGGCCAGGCCCTGTTGGCGAAGCGCATGGGCAAGACCCGGATCATAGCCGAGACCGGGGCCGGACAGCATGGTGTGGCCACTGCCACCGTGGCGGCGCGGATGGGCCTGGAGTGCGTGGTCTACATGGGCGAGGTGGACATAGCCCGGCAGAGCGCTAACGTCTACCGCATGAAGATGCTGGGGGCGGAGGTGGTGCCGGTGAGCTCCGGCTCCAAGACCCTGAAGGATGCCCTCAATGAGGCGATGCGTGATTGGGTCACCAATATCGACGATACGTTTTATATCATCGGTACCGTGGCCGGCCCTCATCCCTATCCGGCCATGGTGCGGGATTTCCAGTCTATCATCGGCCGTGAGGCGCGGCAGCAGATCCAGCAACAGGCCGGGCGCCTGCCGGATGCGCTGGTGGCCTGCGTCGGCGGCGGTTCCAATGCGATCGGTCTGTTCTACCCGTTTCTGCAAGATGAGGGCGTGGCCATCTATGGCGTCGAGGCGGCGGGCGAAGGACTGCAGAGCGGACGCCACGCGGCGCCCCTTTGCGCCGGCAGCTCCGGTGTGCTGCACGGCAACCGAACCTATCTGATGCAGGACGCCAATGGCCAGATCATCGAGACCCACTCCATCTCCGCCGGTCTGGACTATCCCGGGGTCGGCCCCGAGCACGCCTGGTTGAAGGATACAGGCCGGGCCGAATATGTGGCGGCGACCGATCAGGAGGCGCTGGATGCCTTTCATACCCTGACCCGGGTGGAAGGGATCATACCGGCCCTGGAGTCGAGCCATGCCCTGGCCTACAGCTTCAAGCTGGCGGCGGAACTCGGCCCCGAACAGATCATTCTGGTCAATCTTTCCGGCCGTGGTGACAAGGATATGCACACCGTGGCGGCACTGGACGGGATAAAGCTATGAGCCGTATCAGCAAACGATTCGAACAGTTGGAAGCGCAGAACCGCGAGGCCCTGATCCCCTTTGTCACTGCCGGTGATCCACAGCCCGATGTGACGGTCCCCCTGATGCATGCGATGGTTGGCGCCGGGGCCAGTATCATAGAGCTTGGTGTGCCTTTCTCCGATCCGATGGCCGATGGCCCGGTGATCCAGCTCGCCAATGAACGGGCCCTGGCCCATGGCACCAGCCTGCGTGACGTGCTCGACATGGTGCGGCAGTTTCGTGAAGACGATGACGAGACCCCGGTGGTGTTGATGGGCTATCTGAATCCGATCGAGGCCATGGGTTACGAGACCTTCGCCAGTGCGGCGGCAGAGGCCGGCGTGGATGGTGTGCTGACGGTGGACATGCCGCCAGAGGAGGCGGGTGAACTCGTTGCGCTGTTACGGCCACGCCAGATCGATCCCATATTCCTGCTGGCGCCGACCAGTTCTCCTGCGCGCATCGAACTCATCTGCGACTTGGCCAGTGGATTTGTATATTATGTGTCAGTGAAGGGTATCACCGGCTCTGCCAACCTGGCCATCAGTGAAGTAGCGGCAAAACTGGCGGAGATCCGTAAGGTGGCCCGCATACCGTTGGGCGTTGGCTTTGGCATCAAAGACGCAGAAACCGCCCAGGCCGTGGCCCAGGTGGCCGATGCCGTCATCGTAGGCAGCGCATTGGTGAAGCAGGTGGAGGCGCTGGCGGATACGCCGGAGATGATACCCGGTGCAGTTGCCGAGATGCTCTCCATGATGCGTGACGCGATGGATATGATCTGAGGTCTGAGACCATGAGTATGAGCTGGTTCGAAAAACTGATGCCCAGTCGCATTCGCACCGAAGGCGGCAACAAGCGGGCGGTACCGGAAGGGCTGTGGACCAAGTGTCCCGGCTGCAATGCCATCCTGTATCGGGCCGAGATGGAGAGAAATCTCGATGTCTGCCCCAAGTGCTCCCACCATAACCGCATCAGTGCCCGGCGCCGGCTGGAGGTGTTTCTCGATCCGGAGACCCAGGAAGAGATTGCTGGTGACTTGACGCCGGTGGATCCACTGAAGTTCAAGGACAGCAAGAAATACAAGGATCGTCTCACTCAGGCGCAGAAACAGACTGGCGAAAAGGACGCCCTGGTCGCCATGCAGGGCAAGCTGAAGGGGATGGATCTGGTGGCCCTCGCCTTCGAGTTTGGCTTCATGGGCGGCTCTATGGGCTCGGTGGTGGGTGAACGCTTCGTGCGGGGGGCCAACATCTGCCTGGAGCGGAATATCCCCCTGGTCTGCTTTTCCGCCAGCGGCGGTGCACGCATGCAGGAATCTCTCTTCTCCCTGATGCAAATGGCCAAGACCAGCGCCGTCCTGGGCAAAATGGAGAAGCGCGGCATTCCCTTCATTTCGGTGCTCACCGACCCCACCATGGGCGGTGTCTCGGCCAGTTTCGCCATGCTCGGGGACGTCAACGTGGCGGAGCCCAATGCCCTGATCGGTTTTGCCGGTCCCCGGGTGATCGAGCAGACGGTACGGGAGAAACTGCCGGAGGGATTTCAGCGCAGCGAGTTCCTGCTCGAACACGGTACCGTCGATATGATCGTCGATCGCCGTGACATGCGCGATCAGCTGGCCAGCCTGTTGAGTATCCTCACCCACCAACCGCGACCCTGAGTCTTTTCCCATGCCGGTGCAGCATCGGTATCAGGATGGGTCGGGTTGCAATGGCCAAGACTTACGGACAATCTGCCCCCGTACATGATCCTTGATTCCCTCTCCGGGCAGCCACCGTATCTCCCCAGGAGAGGGAGCAGGAAGACTCAACCCGACCAGGCGGTTCCGCAGCCACTATGACTTTCAGCACGCTTGAGCAATGGCTTGAATGGCAGGCCGGCCTGCATCCCCGGGAGATCGAGCTGGGCCTGGGGCGGGTGGCCGCCGTATGGCAGCGGCTGCGTCCAGAGGGGGTGCCGTGCAAGATCATCACCGTGGCTGGGACCAACGGCAAGGGCTCGTCGGTGGCGATCCTCGAGGCGATACTGCTGGCCGCCGGTTACCGGACCGGCGCCTACACCTCACCCCATCTGCAGCGCTATAATGAACGTATCCGGCTGTCTGGAAAGGAGGCGACGGACCAGCGCATCTGCCGCGCCTTCGAGCGTATCGAGCAGGCCCGTGGCGATATCCTCCTGACCTACTTCGAGTTCGGCACGCTGGCGGCGCTGGATATCTTTGCCGATGAGCAACTGGATGTGGCGATCCTGGAAGTGGGCCTGGGCGGTCGTCTGGACGCGGTCAATATCGTCGACCCGGATGTGGCCCTGATTACCCCCTTGAGCATCGACCACAGTGACTGGCTGGGGGATACCCTGGAGCAGATCGGACGGGAGAAGGCCGGCATCATGCGGCCTGGACGGCCGGTGGTATGTACCATGCCGGCACCCCCTTCATCCCTGTTGTTGCGGGCTCAACGACTGGCTGCTCCGCTCTATCTGGCGGGGCGGGATTTCCGCTGGCAACGGCAAGAGGGTGGCTGGCAGTGGCAGCACGGATCGCGGCTGCGCAGTGGTCTGCCGCTGCCGTTTCTGCGCGGCAGTTATCAGCTGCAGAATGCTGCTGGGGCATTGATGTGTCTGCAATTGCTGCAGTCGGCACTGCCGGTGGATCAACGGGCAGTGCGTCAGGGATTGCAGACTGCCACGCTGAACGGGCGGTTTCAGGTCATGGGCGGTCGTCCGCTGATGCTGTTCGACGTGGCCCATAATCCACAGGCGGCGAGGGTGCTGGCGGACGACTTGCGGCAACTGTTCTGCCAGGGACGGAGAAGGGCCCTCTTTTCCATGCTCGGGGACAAGGATGTGGCTGCAGTGGTGGGCCTTCTTGCACCGCTTATCGACCAATGGTATCTGACGCCGTTGGCGGTGGAGCGGGGCCTCACCACGGATGAGTTGGCTGATGAATTGCTGGCGGCAGGGGTGGCGCCAGCTGCCATCCAATGTTTTCATGAGCCGGCTGCCGCATTCGCCCAGGCTCGGGCAGACGCATCGGATGACGATCAATTGCTGATAATTGGCTCTTTTTACCTGGTTGGTGCGGTACAGGCGCTGATTTGAAGTGATGACTACTGGTATACTCATAAGCCGTTCCTATAAAAGTGGCTTGTGACGGACTGAAAACCAGCAGCCTGAAGAGATACAGCGGATCCCTGCATCGGGCTGTCAACAGGATCGAGGGTCGGTAAGTGGACGATGGTCTGAAAAAACGGCTGATTGGGGCGACCGTGCTGGTCTCCCTGGTGGTGATTTTCGTGCCCATGTTGCTGCAGCATGAACCGGTGCTCGAGCAGGAGATCGTGCGCAGCAACATACCCCCGCGTCCGCAACGCGACTTTACTTCCCAGGTGCTCCCGGCCGAATCGGAGCAGCTTGCACTGCCACCCAAGCAGCAGGCGTCACCTCCGTCCGTAGTGGCAAAACCTGCCCCACGGGCGAACGGTAATGCCGATGCTACAGCCCGCCCCGTCAAGCCGGCGAAGCAGCCGCCCCCGAAACCCCGGGTTGGTCTCTCGGCCTGGATGATCCAGGCAGGTAGTTTCTCGAACCGTGACAATGCGCAGAAGCTGCTGCTGCAGTTACGGAAAAAAGGCTTTTCATCGGATATTGAACAGGCCACGGTGAAGGGAAGTGCGGTGTACCGGGTGCTGGTCGGGCCGGAGGTGGACCGGGCGCAGGCGGAAAAGCTGCTGGTGCGGGTCAATCGACAGCTGAAACCGTTGAAACTGCAGGGTAAGCTACGGCGTTATCCCTGATTCCACGTAACTCAGCTTCTGCCTGACCACCGCATTTGTTAGAATCCATCCATTCTCGCCGCACACACACCGGAGCCGAGCCTGACGCAATGACGATCGCCGGGCCAACAGCTGAATGATCTGGGTCGATTATGTAATCATTGGCATCATCGGGCTCTCAGCGCTGATCAGTCTGATGCGCGGGTTCATGCGTGAGGCCTTCTCTTTGGCCGCCTGGGTGCTTGCCTTCTGGGTAGCATGGAATTTCTTCCGCGAACTGGCTCTGCAACTGACGTTGATTTCGATTCCGTCGTTACGCCTGGGCGCCTCTTTTGCCATCCTTTTCATCACCACTCTGGTCGTGGGTGGATTGATCAACTTTCTGGCGGGGCAACTGGTCGACAAGACCGGGCTCACCGGCACCGATCGTCTGATCGGGATGCTGTTCGGTGCGGCGCGGGGGATTCTCCTGGTCACTGCGTTGATGCTGTTGGCCGGCCTGACGCCGCTGCCGGAGGATCCCTGGTGGCAGCAGTCGCAGTTGATTGGTTATTTTCAGGAATTGGCGGTTTCGCTGCAAAGCATGTTGCCGGAGGATATCGGCGAGTACTTCAATTTTACCGGTTCCTCCAGTTGAAATGCGGGCCAAGTCACGGCCCGTCAGGCAGGCGGTATTCGATCAATCAGTATTTTCGGAGAAGCTTTTGATATGTGCGGGATTGTAGGAATCTTCGGACGTGAACCGGTCAATCAGGCCCTCTACGATGCCCTGCAGGTGTTACAGCACCGTGGTCAGGATGCGGCCGGTATCGTCACTCTGGAGGGGGAGAGACTGCATCTGCGTAAGGACAATGGTCTGGCCCGGGATGTGTTCCACACCCGCCATATGATCGAGCTGCGCGGCAACCTGGGCATAGGCCATGTGCGCTATCCCACCGCCGGCTGCTCCTCTTCTGCTGAGGCACAGCCATTCTATGTCAATTCACCTTACGGCATCACCCTGGCCCACAATGGTAACCTGACCAATGCAGATGAGCTGAAACGGGACCTCTATCGGGACGATCTGCGCCACATCAACACCTCCTCCGACTCGGAGATACTGCTCAATGTGTTCGCCCATGAGTTGCACGCCCTGGGCAAGTTGCGCATCGGCCCGCAGGATATCTTCAAGGCGGTTGCGGCCATGCACCGGCGTTGCCGTGGCGGCTACGCCGCAGTGGCTATGATCAATGGCTATGGCCTGCTGGGCTTTCGTGATCCCTGCGGTATTCGCCCCATCGTCTTCGGTCGGCGTGAGACCGCCAGGGGCATAGAGTACATGATCGCTTCCGAGAGCGTTGCGCTGGATGCGCAGGGGTTCGAGTTGATGCGGGATCTGGAGCCGGGCGAGGCGGTGTTCATCGACATGCAGGGTAAGCTGCACACCCTGCAGTGTGCAGCCAATCCCATCCATTCCCCTTGTGTGTTCGAATTCGTCTACTTCGCCCGCCCAGATTCCATCATCGACGATATCTTCGTGCACAAGGCGCGCTCTCGCATGGGCGAGCGACTGGCGGCGAAGATCCGCCGGGTCTGGCCCGATCATGATATCGATCTGGTGATCCCGATCCCGGATACCAGCCGCACTGCAGCCTTGGAGTTGGCTAACTGCCTGGGGTTGAAGTACGCCGAGGGATTTATCAAGAACCGTTATATCGGCCGTACCTTCATCATGCCGGGGCAGCAGGCGCGAAAAAAATCGGTGCGGCAGAAACTGAACGCCATCGATTCGGAGTTCCGTGGCAAGAATGTACTGCTGGTGGATGACTCCATCGTCCGCGGCACCACCTCCCAGCAGATCGTGCAGATGGCCCGGGACGCCGGCGCACGCAAGGTCTATTTTGCCTCTGCGGCACCGCCGGTGCGCTATCCGAATGTCTACGGCATCGATATGCCTTCGGCCAGTGAACTGGTGGCCCACGGCCGCAGTGAGAAAGAGGTGCAGGAGATCATCGGCGCCGACCGCCTGATCTATCAGGACCTGGACGACCTGATCAAGGCAGTGATGAAAAAGGGCAAATCCAAGGTCGAGCGTTTCGATACCTCGGTATTCAATGGCGAATACGTCACCGGTGACGTGAGCCATCAGTATCTCGAGCAGCTGGAACTGCTGCGCAGTGACAACGCCAAGCAGGCACGCGAGGAAGAGGCGACCAATGCAGCCATCGACCTGTATAACTGTGATTGACCGCATGGTCGATGGGCTTTAGACAGAGAAACAAACGTATGAATCATGATGACGACCACTGGGGACTGGCTACGAAAGCGGTGCGCATTGGTCATCAACGCACGGCTGAAGGCGAACACTCGGAAGCGATCTTCACCACCTCCAGCTTCGTCTTTTCCAGCGCGGCCGAGGCGGCGGCGCGTTTTGCCGGGGATCTGCCGGGAAATATCTACGCCCGTTTCACCAATCCGACGGTGCGTATGTTCGAGCAGCGTCTGGCTGCCCTGGAGGGCGGGGATGCCTGTGTGGCCACCGCTTCCGGCATGGCTGCAATCCTTGCCACCTGTATGGGGCTGTTGCAGGCCGGTGACCATCTGCTTGCCTCGCGCAGTATCTTCGGCAGCACCAGTGTCCTGTTCAACAAATACCTGAGCCGGTTTGGCATCGATACCAGCTATGTGCCCCTTACCGATCTGGCCGCCTGGGAACGGGGGATTCGTCCAGGCAAGACCCGGTTGCTGTTTCTTGAGACCCCCTCCAATCCATTGACCGAGGTGGGCGACATTCGCCGTCTTGCGGAGTTGGCCCATGCCCATGATTGCCTGCTGGTGGTGGACAACTGCTTCTGCACACCCGCGCTGCAGCGGCCGCTCGAGTTGGGGGCAGACATCGTCGTTCACTCCGCCACCAAGTATCTGGATGGTCAGGGCCGTTGTGTGGGCGGTGCTGTGGTGGGCGACAGCAAGCTGGTGGGGGAGGAGGTGTTCGGCGTCCTTCGCACTGCGGGCCCCAGTATGAGTCCGTTCAATGCCTGGGTGTTTCTCAAGGGATTGGAGACACTGCAGCTGCGCATGGGTGCCCATTCCGAACAGGCACTGCAGCTGGCGACCTGGCTGGAGGAACAGGCGGCGGTCGAAAAGGTTCACTATCCGGGCTTGGACACACATCCTCAAGCTGACCTGATCCGTACTCAGCAGAGCGCTGGCGGTGGCATCGTCTCGTTCGTGGTGCGGGGAGGGCGGGCCGGCGCATGGCAGTTGATCGATGCGACCCGGCTGCTCTCCATCACCGCCAACCTCGGAGATACCAAAACCACGATCACCCATCCTGCCACAACCACCCACGGCCGGCTTTCCGATGCGGAGAAAGAGGCAGCCGGGATCGAGGAAGGGCTGATCCGCATTGCCGTGGGGCTGGAGGATATCCGGGATATTCAGGCGGACCTTGCCACCACCCTGGATCGCTTGTGACGGACGCACCCGGCTGCGGAGATGCGCTGCGTGACAAGTGGAACCAGCGACATGCTTCGACAGATGATCCGGGATCGGTGCCTCGTGTGCTGGAGGATGCGATACATCTGATCCCTGCGGCGGGAGAGGCGCTGGATCTGGCCTGTGGCCGTGGTGCCGGCGCACTGCGACTGGCCCAGGCGGGGATGCGGGTAACCGCCTGGGACTTCTCACCGGTGGCCATCGACCGGCTGCGGCAAAGCGCCGCAGCACAGCGCCTGACCATGATTGCCGAGGTGCGGGATGTGATCGCCAACCCACCGCCGGCGGAGCAGTTCGATGTGATCCTGGTGAGCTTCTTCCTGCATCGGCCACTGGCGCCGCATATCATCGCTGCATTACGCCCGGGTGGACTGCTGTTCTATCAGACCTTCAGCCAGGTTGCCGTAACCGGGGCTGGTCCTGTGAATCCCGACTACAGGTTGAAGGATAATGAGCTGCTGAGAATGTTCCATCCCTTACGCCCGCGCCTCTATCGGGAAGAGGCGCGACTGGGAGATCTGACCCGTGGCTGTCGTGACATAGCCATGCTGGTGGCGGAGAAACCGAACGAGAAGACAGTTTCCGATGACGCTACGCCATGATTACCAAAAGCTGATCGAACGGGTCGCGGCGGCCGTGCCACTGCCGCCGGTCGAGTCGGTGCTGCTGCCGCCGATCGCACCACCTCCGGAGAAGAAGGATGAATTCGGTTTCGTGGTGTTGGCGGATGGCAGTGTCGGTCCGTTCTATCTGTGCCTTGACGACACCTATCAACGGCTGCGCCAGCGGTTGGCCGTCGATCCGGTGGCCGCCCTGGCTCCGGCACCTCTGGCAGCCGAACTGGGCGGCCAGGACGTAGCCGCCAGCGCCCTTGCGTTGGGGGCATATAACGCGATCAGCCAGTATCTGATGGGTCAGAGCGGCTTCGATCCGGCGGCCGGTGGAAAAGGGAGCGATAGCCTGCACTCTGCACGGAGGATCGGGATGGTGGGTTACTTCCCCCCGCTGGTGGAGCGGATGCGGGCCCGTGGACTGACCCTGACCGTGATCGAAAAACAGCCGGAGCGGGTACCGGATGATGATGGCATCACGCTCTCCACCACGGCCGATGCATTGGCTGAATGCGACCAGGTGCTCTGTACCGCATCCACCCTGATCAATGACACCATCGATGAGATTCTCGACAGCTGCCCGGCGGACGCCCGGGTTGAGCTGATCGGCCCCAGTGCCAGCGGCCTGCCCGATCCACTGTTCAGCCGCGGGGTGAGCGCAGTGGGCGGCATCGTCATCGACGATCCGGAACGACTGGAGGCGGCCGTGGCGAACTGCGAGTCCTGGAGTAAATGCGGGCGCAAATACAGCCTGCATCGTGACGACTATCCTGGCCTGGAGCGATTTCTGTGATGAAAAACCGGGTCAGAGAATGAAAAAACGGGTGTAACTATTCAGCTGCATTCGCGGGCATCGCTGTCAGTGGGTATTTGTTCCGGAAACCGCTGTGAACACATCCATGTATGCTCGACGGCGGCATCCTTGCCGCCGACGTTTCCTCCAGAAACACCCACTGATAGCGATTTGTGCTGAATCTTCATGGCAGCTGAACAGTTACAAAACAGACTGTTTTTTATTTGGAAATGGTGATCTGAATTCCTTTCAGCCGCAGCGCCACCAGAACCGCCTTGGCCTGCCGTGATGGCAGAATGATGCGCTTGCCCCCTTTGAATATACCCTTGTCATCCAGGTAGAGCTGCTCTATGCGTGCATCGCTGCCCATGCTGGCCAGTACCGACCGGATGATCTCGTCTGCGCCGGCGTAGACCGATTCGACGAAGTAGATGGCGCGGCGCTGGGGGAAGTAGTGAACCCGGTCCATGCTCAGGTTGTAGAAGATGCGCAGTTCGTCGGCGGCTGCCGGCAGTCGCACCTCGCGGTGGGTCTGGCAGAGTGCCTTTGCGCAGCTGGAATCCACGGGACCGATCATGATGGTCGTCGCTCCTGGATGTCGCTGAGCAGAAAGACCTTCTCCTGCAGTGTACTGAGGCCGCGCCGGGCAAACTGGGGGTTTTCGGCCAGGATGTCCAGCGTCAGCAGGTGCGAGACATCGAAGCGATTGCCGAACAGTTGCCGTACCTCTGACTCTGCTACGGCAAAGGGCGGCCCGTCCATCTCCTGCTGTGGGTATTCCATGCTGATCAACAGGCAACTGATACCGGCAGGCAATATGGCGTTGAAATGGCTGGCGTAGTCGATTCGCATCTCTTCTGGCAGGGCGACCAGGGAGGCACGATCGTATACGGCGCAGATCTGTTGTAACTCATCGCCTTTCAGGTTGAAGAAGTCGCCGTTGAGAATGGCCAGCCCATCGACCTCATAGCGTTCGAACCGCCCTTGCCGGGTGACGCTTGGTGTGAGCCGGTTTTCGCGAAAGAAGTCCTCTACCGCAACCGGGCTGATCTCCACGCCAAGTACCTGGTGACCCTGGGCACGCAACCATAGCAGGTCCAGACTCTTGCCGCAGAGGGGAACGAAGATCTGGCCGGTGCCAGGTACGGGCAGCCGGTGGAAAAACTTTTGCAGATGGCTGTTGATTTCCTGCTGGTGAAAGCCTATCTGCCCCAGTTGCCAGCGCTGATGCCAAAAATCGGGCTTCATGGCTCGTCCTCGATGCCCGGCAGTGGGCGGCTGTTCAAGCGATGTTGCAGGGGCAGTGCTGTGAGCAATCCGACCACGGCACCGCAGCCGTTGGCCAGGAGGTCACCCAGTTCCCGGTAGCGGTTCACATAAGGCTGAATCAACTCGATGAGGCCGCCATAGGCGATGATGAGCAGTAGCGTGTAGATCAGCATACGGCGGTTTTCCCGTCCTATGCCGGCCAACAGCCCGAGTAGTGCATAGGCGAGAAAATGTTCCACTTTGTCGCTGCCCTCGGGGCCCGGTGGAAAGTAGACCGGTGCCAGGGAGAGCCAGCCGATGATGCAGGCCCAAATCAGGGCCATTCTGTCTGTGTGGCGCAATATGGTGTGCATAGCGCCAAGTTTACCTGTAACGGAAGTCAACTGACAGCACCCAGGGATGCCGGTCGCCGCAGTCTGCATACCGGCTGTAGTGGACCTGTTTGACCTGTATCGGAATTCGATTAACATGCGCGTTGGATATCATAACAAGGGGCTTGGTGAGGAATATGAGTGAAGAAGAAAAACCTGTGTTGAGCGTACGGGAGGGCGGTGTTGCGACGCTTACCCTGAATCGTCCCCGGCAGTACAACGCCCTGTCGGAAGAGGTGTTGGCAGCCCTGCAGTCTGAACTGGATACACTGGCCGGTGATGAGCAGATCAAGGTCATCGTGCTGGCGGCCAACGGTAAGGCGTTCTGTGCGGGCCATGATCTGAAGCAGATGCGCGCCAACCCCGACAAGGAGTATTACCAGGATCTGTTCGCTTGTTGTGGCCGGGTCATGACCACCCTCATGCATCAGCCGCAACCGGTCATCGCCAGGGTGCATGGGATCGCCACGGCGGCCGGTTGCCAGTTGGTTGCAGCCTGTGACCTGGCCGTTGCATCGACGGAGGCACGCTTCGCCGTGTCCGGCATCAACGTCGGCCTCTTTTGCAGTACGCCCAGTGTTGCACTGGCCCGGAACGTGGGACGCAAGCGTGCCATGGAAATGTTGTTGACCGGAGAATTCATCAGCGCCGAGGCAGCAGCGGAAGAGGGATTGATCAACCGCGCAGTGCCCGCTGAACAGCTGGATCAGGAGGTCAAACGCCTGACCGATGCCATCTGTGCAAAATCCACTGCCGCCATCCGCACAGGCAAGCAGATGTTCTACCGCCAGCTGGAACTGGGCGTGGAGGATGCCTACCGTTTTGCCGGGGAGGTGATGGCGGACAATATGATGCACGATGATGCAGCGGAAGGAATAGATGCCTTCATGCAGAAACGGCGGCCAGTCTGGCAGAATGGGTGATGCCACAGCTGCCTGATGTATCTATTTGAGTAACTATTGCCGGCACCAATGCGCCATCCGATGCCCTGTACGTGGTATGGGGTGGGGGCAATGACGCCCGTGACGCACTGGAGTCAGTGGTGATCTCTCAAGATGCCAATGATGCGCTGCCTTTCATCACTGCCTACGCGGATGCCCTGCAGTCATCCATTAGCGCATTGGCAGCGGAAGGCGCTGATTACATCCTGGTGCCGAACGTGCCTGATATTGGCAAGACACCTGCCTTGCTGGCAGCCGGTGCGGTAGCGTCGGCGACGGCCACAGCCATATCCAGCGGTTTCAATGCTGCGGGTCAGCAGGTTCTGGCCGGATTGAAGCAGTCACTGGGGATCCACCTGATCGAGCTCGACGTGTTCAGCATGATGAGTGACCTGACCATGTTCGGTTTCACTGACGTGACCCATGCCTGTGCTGCAAACCAATCCTGTATCGACAATCCGGACAGCTATTTTTTCTGGGATGGCATCCATCCCACCACCGCCGGCTACGATGTCATTGCCCGCCAGGCGCGCAGTGCCATTCCCGAGCCGGCTACACTGCTGTTACTCTGCTCAGGCATCCTGTTGCTGGGCAGGCGTACGATTGGAGGGCATACGGCGAAATAGATGGCGGAGGCTGGCGGCAAGGATGCCCCGCTGACAGAGATTTGTGCTGAATCCTCATGGCAGCTGAATAGACACCATAGCTGCCGCGGATCCTCCCTATCAATTACCGGCGCCGGCTCTGTGCCCTATGCGCCAGCAATTGTGGATACGTGGATTGCGCTCAAAGTCCGGCGGTAGCGTGGCCTGGCTGATATCTTCGATCTCCAGCGTATCCAGTGCCGCCCTGTCCATGCGGAAACGGCGCAGGTTGTTGGAAAAGATCAACACCCCATCCGGGGTCAACAGCTTACTGACCTGTTTGATCAGTGCGACGTGATCACGTTGGATGTCGAGCGTGCCCTGCATGCGCTTGGAGCGGGAGAAACTGGGTGGATCGAGAAAGATCAGACCATATCTGGCCCGCTTCTTCTGCGCCCGCTCCAGCCACTCCAGGCAGTCGGCCCGGATCAGTCCGTGGCTGCTGCCGCTGAAGCCGTTCAGGCGTAGATTGCGTCCGGCCCATTCCAGATAGGTGCGGGACATATCGATGGTAGTGGTGGATTTGGCACCACCGGCGGCGGCGTAGACCGAGGCGCTGCCGGTATAGGCGAACAGGTTCAGGAAGTCCCTTCCCGTCGCCAACTGCTGCAGCATGGCGCGGGTGATCCGGTGATCGAGAAACAGGCCGGTATCCAGATAATTCTCCAGGTTGATGAGGAAACGGTGGCCGTTTTCCTGCACCTCGTGGAAACGGCCACGACTGCCGAGTTTGTCGTATTGGCCGTTGCCGCGCTGCTGCCGGCGGACCTTCAGGAACAGTCGCTCTGGCGGAATCTCCAACACCTCCTGCACCACCTGATTGACGGTCTCCAGCCGTTTGGCGGCCTTGTCAGGGTCTATCTGCCGTGGTGCCTGGTACTCCTGTACGTGGACCCAGCGTTCCTCCCCCTGGTAGATGTCTATTGCGCAGGCGTATTCGGGCAGGTCGGCATCATACAGCCGGTAACAGTCGATCCCCTCACGTTGCAGCCAGCGCTTGAGCCGCTTCTGATTCTTTCGCAACCGGTTGCGCAGCATCTCAGCCCCGCTGGTCAGCTCATGATCGCTCATACGCCGGATTTCCACAGGATTGGGACGATCTGCAGCGAGTTCTCACTGTCGCCAAACCAAGCCTCACCATCCTGGATGGTGCACTGCAGTTGCATGTTGCGCTGTGCCATGCCGGTCAATGCCTGTATTGCTGCTTCCGGCAGTTGGTACACGGTGAGGTTGGTGAACCGCTGCAGTGTGCTCTCCAGCTGTTGCCACCAGACCTGACCACTGCGTTGCTGGTAGCTGTAGATGATCACATGTCGGGCGCGGCCGCAGGCCTTGCGAATTCGCTTTTCGTCCGGCTGCCCCAGATAGATCCAGCAGTCGATCTCTCCGCTCAGGTTTTTCTGCCACAGGTCGGGCTCGTCCTCAGTGCTGATGCCGCGGGTGAACTGGAGTGCGTCATCGGCGTTGAGTGCGAATGCCAACAGGCGTGCCATCATGCGTAGATCGGTTTCTGACGGGTGGCGGGCGATGGTCAGCTGATGGGTCGCATAGTGATTGCGGTCCATATCTGCAATCTGCAGCTCCGCCTTGAAGATAGTGGATTTGAGGGCCATGGGAACCATAGGTCGATTGATCGGACAGATCATTGTAAAAGTTCTGTCTGGGGATGTCGCTGTATCGTTGCCTTCCCCGGTCACATATGTTGCGATGAGTGAAATTACGGGATCAGCGGTATGAAGGCTTTCTTTGCGGCTTTATCAGGGGTATAAGAGTTGTTATCCCGGCAAAATCGTCTGGCCGGAACAGGCCCGTCAACCACAACGCCACTCGCCACGTTCAAGGAGTCAATCGTCAGTCATGTATGAAATGCTGAAAGAGATGGGAGTCACCGATATCGATCTCATCGAAAAATATACCCTGAGGCAGGAAGGGGACGAAGATGTCCTGAAAATCTATTTTCGGCGCAAGAAGGGCGACTTCTTCCCGCGGAGCATGAAGTTTCGCCATGGCAGATCATTCAAGACGGTACCGATCGACAGCGGCCGCAGGGAATTCCGTGAGGTCAGTGAGATCTCACCCCACATACTCAAGGCAGTGGAGGAGTTGGAGCAGGTGGTCCACCATGAAGAGAATGTAGCCGACTTCAAGAAACGCATCCTCAATGACATCGAGCATCTGGAAAAGGTGATCCAGCGCAAGCTGGAGCAGCTGCGAAGCGATGTAGAACGTCTGGAGTGATTGAACGTCTGCCGTGATGATGTCGGTTATGGCCGGGTAGTCACGGAATCCGTTGTCGCCCTGTCAAAGCCAATGACTGCTGAATTCATCCCCACGGTCTGCCCCCACGATTGCCCCTCTGCCTGCGCGCTGGAGGTGGAGCGGCTGGATTCACGCACTATCGGCAAGGTTCGCGGCGCCCGGGCCAACGACTACACCCAGGGGGTGATCTGCGCCAAGGTGGCCCGTTACGCCGAGCGGGTGCACCACCCGCAACGTCTCACCACGCCGATGAAGCGGACCGGTCCCCGTGGCAGCGGTGAATTCACCCCCATCGGTTGGGATGAAGCACTGGATGAAGTGGCCCATGCCCTGCGCCGGGTTGCGGATGAATTTGGCGCGGAGGCGGTTTGGCCCTATTACTATGCCGGCACCATGGGGCAGGTGCAGCGGGATGGTATCAACCGCCTGCGTCATGTGCTGGGTTATTCAGGGATGCACAAGAGCATCTGCACCAGTATCGCTTATGCCGGCTGGAACGCCGGTGTGGGCGCGGAGTGGGGCAGTGATCCGCGGGAGATTGCCAACAGCGATCTGGTGGTGATCTGGGGCTGCAATGCCGTTGCGACCCAAGTCAATTTGATGACCCTGACCAGTCAGGCCCGGCGGCGTGGTGCAAAGCTGGTGGTGGTCGACCCATGCCGCACGCCTACGGCAGAGAAAGCGGTCTGCATCTGATGTTGCGACCGGGGACCGATGGTGCCCTGGCTTGTGCAGTGATGCACCTGCTGTTTGAACAGGGCTATGCCGATCAGGCCTACCTGGAGGCGTACGCCAACATCCCTGACGGCTTCCGCACCCAGCTCGAGCAGCAGACACCGGAGTGGGCAGCGGCGATAACCGGGGTTCCGGTAGATCAGATTCATGCCTTTGCCCGGCTCTACGGTGAGAACAAACGCAGTTTCATCCGCTTGGGCATCGGTTTCTCACGCAGCCGGAACGGTGCCCATAATGTCCATGCGGTATCCTGCCTGCCGGTGGTGACCGGTGCCTGGCAGTATCGTGGGGGTGGTGCACTGCTTGGCAGCAGTGGCCTGTTCCGGCTCGACAAGACCCTGATCGAGGGACTCGATGCACGAGATCCCGCGGTGCGCATATTGGATATGTCCCGCATAGGCCCGGTTCTGTGCGGTGACCCTAAGGATCTGCAGGGCGGGCCGCCGGTCAATGCCCTGTTCATTCAGAATACCAATCCGATGGCGGTCGCCCCTGATCTGACGGCTGTGCATCGTGGCTTTCGGCGTCCTGACCTGTTCATCTGCGTGCATGAGCAGTTCATGACCGAGACGGCGCGCATGGCGGATATCCTGCTGCCGGCCACCACCTTCCTCGAACACGACGATCTGTATCAAAGCTATGGCCAGGTGCATCTGCAACTGGGGCGCCGGGTCATCGAACCCCTTGCGGCATGCCGCTCCAACCATGAGGTGATCTGTGACCTGGCGAAGCGGCTGGGTGCACGGCACCCTGGTTTCGATATGGATGCGCTGACGATCATCGACCACACCCTGAAGGCATCCGGCTACCCGGATCTGCAACGGTTGACCGAGAAGCGGTGGCACGACTGTGCCTTGCCCTTTGAACAGATGAACTTCCTGCAGGGCTTTGGCTGGCCTGATGGGCGCTTCCGCTTTGCCCCCGACTGGTCTGCCTTTGGGCCCTCCGGCAAGGGGATGCCGGCGCTACCTTGCCATTGGGATGTGATCGAAAGTGCGGATGAGCGGCATCCGTTTCGCCTGATTACGCCGCCGGCACGCGGTTTTCTCAATACTACTTTTTCCGAAACGCCATATGCCCGTCAGCGGGAGGGTGAACCAAGGTTGCTGATTCATCCGGCAGACGCCGCTTCCCTGGGCGTTAAGAATGAGATGCTGGTGTCATTGGGTAATGACCGCGGCCGGTTACGGATAAAGGCACGATTGAGTGATAACGTCCCAGAGGGGGTGGTGTCGGTGGAAGGCATCTGGCCCGGCTCGGCATTTGTCGATGGCCAGGGCGTCAATTGTCTAGTCAGTGCCGAGGCAGCGGTACCCAGTGGTGGCGCCCCGTTTCATGATTCAGCGGTGTGGATCAAGAAAGCAGGACAAGAGCAGCAGGTACCAGGTTGACCCCGTGTGAGACTGTTCATACCAGAGGGCGGAGTCACGCCATGACCAGCCTCCGCCGGCGCCCCTGGATATGGATTTTCGGCGGCATGTTACTGCTGTTGCTGCTGCTTCCCGTCGTTGCCTATACGTTGGGCGGATACCTGCTGCTGCCAAACATTGCCAAACAGCAGTTGACGAAGTTCGTGGCCGACAACCTGGGGCGTCAGCTGCACGTTCAACAGATCCAATTCAATCCTTTCGAACTCTCCCTGGTATTGAGTGGGGTGGAGCTGAGGGAAGCGGATGGGACGCTGCTGCTCTCCTTTCAGACACTGACCGCCGATGTTGCGGTGAAAAAGCTGTTTGATCGGCAACTGGTATTCGACGACATCGGCCTGCAGGGCATCTGGCTGCACCTGCAGATAGACAAACAGGGCAGCAGCAATTTCTCCCGCCTGCTGGGTGATATCATGGCCATGCGGGAGGAGGGTGCCAGCAACAGGGACAGCAGGCCGATGGGGTGCCGTTGACGCTGCACCATATCGGTGTGACCAATGGCCAGCTGGTGATAAGCGATCACACTGGAAAACGCCTTGCACGCACCACCCTGCTGCCGATCCATTTCGACCTGAAGAACATCGGTACCAATCCAGACCGGAACGGGCCGGTGACGGTCTCGGCCGGGCTGCCGGGGGGCGGCCGTTTTCTTTGGGAGGGAACCCTCTCCCTCACCCCACTGGCCTCCAGCGGGCAGCTCTCATTGCATAACTACAAGCCGGTCTATACCTGGCACTTTCTCGAGGATGAACTGAATATCGAGGAGCCGGATGGCACCATCGGCATCAGTGCCCGCTATCGCTTTAGCCAGCAGGCAGGGCAGCCGCAGTTGCTGATAGATCATATTGAATTCGCTGTCGATGGGCTCTCTGTAACCCGGCGGGGCGAGGCCAGCCCGTTGCTGGCCCTGAAACAGGTTCAGCTGTCTGGCGGACGATTCGAACTCGCCGGTAACAAGCTGTCGTTCGATCAACTGCGGATAGCAGATGGCGCAGTGCGCATCGTACGCCATCACACCCTGCTGGATTGGGAGCGGATCGTGAATGTTGCCGCAGCTTCCAGCGAGCCGGCACCAAAACCAGCATCAGGGCAGGTGCCGATTCCATGGCAGGCAGATTTGGCTCGGTTGGTGGTCGATGGGGTCTCCGTCAGCTTCGTGGACCGGGATCTGCTTACGCCATTGACGGTGCAGGTCGGGGCGGTCGACCTTTCGCTGTCGTTGAATGCGCGGCAGCAGCCGGATGGCCTGCAAGCGGGAGTGACCGGGTTGAAGACGCGGCTGACCAATCTCTCTCTGCAACAGCAAGGAGGCGCCAAGCCGCTGCTGAGCATTCGGCAGATAGCGCTGAACGAGGGGGCAGGGGAGCTTGCCAGCCAGCTGATCAGGCTGGATAAAGTGCAGATCAGTGGCGGTGGCGCCGCCGTGGTGCGCGGCAAGGATGGCGGCATAAACTGGACTCGGGTCATGCAGCCGAAACAGGCCGCCAAGCCGGCGAAGAAGAGACCACAGGAAGATGGCCAGGCACCCCCGTGGCGTATCATTCTGAACACCCTGGCCATGGACGGCTTCGGTCTGAGGGTGGTGGATGAGACGCCGCCGAAGCCTGTGCAGGTCGACCTGAAGCCGCTCTCATTGGTATTGAACGAGATCAGCAGTGATCTGGCCAAACCGATCGATTTCAGTATCGAGGCCAGGGTTCGGCCTGAAGGGAAAATCCTTGCGAAGGGCGTGCTCGATGCCGCCAGGCCTGCCGTCGAGGCAAAGATCGACCTGGCGGATATTCCGTTGTCGCATCTGCAGGCCTACATCGAGCCGCTGTTCAAGGTGGTGCTGAAGTCAGGGCGTGCCGCGCTCTCGGGTAATCTTGAATATGCCGTAAAGGGGGAAGATACCCTTTCATTCAGTGGTTCGGCCGGTCTCGATGACCTGGTCATCATCGAGACCAGGACCGGTGAGACTCTGCTGGGCTGGAAAACGATGGAAGTCCCCAAATTGCAGCTGGGACTGCAGGATGGTCTGAAAATCGATGAGATTCTGCTGCAGCAACCGCTGGGGAAGTTCATCATTGCGGAGGATACGAGCAACAACTGGCAGGACCTGCTCAAGTCCGATGGCCCGCCGGCCAAAGCGCTACCCGTGAAAGCAGCGGCCGACACCGCCGCCCCTGCCAGGTTTCCTGTGTCGGTGGGCCGGATTCGGCTCGAAGACGGGGAGCTGCAGTTTGCCGATTTCAGCCTGCCATTGAAGTTTTCCACCCGTATTCATGAATTGGATGGCGTCATCGCAGGTCTTTCCACCGAACCCTCTTCGCGGGCCGTGGCCGATCTCAGCGGGCGTGTCGATGAGTACGGTTCCGTGACCATCAGAGGTGAGACTGCCCTTTTTCAGCCCCTGACGTTCACCGATATCGACATGGTGTTCAAAAATCTGGAGATGACCCGTCTGACTCCCTATACCATGAAATTCGTGGGTTACAAGATTGCGTCGGGCAAGTTGTCCCTGGGCCTGAACTACAAGATCAAGGACCACCAGTTGCAGGGGAGCAACAGCATCCTGCTGGACCAGCTTACGCTGGGCGAGAAGGTAGAGAGTCCGGATGCCATCGATGCCCCGTTGGAACTGGCCGTAGCCCTGTTGCAGGACAGCGATGGCAAGATCGATCTCGGCCTGCCGGTGACGGGAAATCTGGATGATCCCCAGTTCAGCTATGAGCAAATCATCTGGAAGGCGGCAGGGAATCTGCTGACCAGTATCGTCACCGCGCCGTTCAGGGCTCTTGGCGCCGCCCTCGGCGTCGAGGCGGGTGATCTCGACAGCCTGCCCTTTGCCCCTGGCAGTGCCACCCTTTCTCCCGCTGAAGAGGAGAAGTTGAAGAGGGTTTCCCAAATTCTCACCAAACGCCCCAAGCTGCTACTGGAAATCCTGCCGCAGTTCGGTCCCAGGATGGATGCAGAAGCCTTGGCGCGCCGACAACTTCAGCTTGCCTTGCTCAATCAGATGGGCGTGAAAAGCGAACCTGGGAAGCGGTTGGATCCGATCAGCCTGGGTGATGGCCGGGTACGCAAGGCGTTGGAGGTGCTGTATGCCAAACAGTTTACCGCTGAACGGCTGGCGCAGCAGAAGGCCGCTTTGCAGAAGAAACTCGATACAAAGCCTGACGGAAAGCGGGCCGCCCCATTAACCGCCGCCAATGAAGGGGAACTCTATACCGATCTGTATCAGCAGCTGCTCACCCGTCAGGCGGTTTCGAAGGCGGAGCTGGAGCAGTTGGCCAGGCAGCGGGGAAAAGTGATCTATGAGCAACTGGTTCAACAGCACAAACTACCCAAGGGCCGGATCAGACTGCTGACACCGGTTCCCCTGGATGCCGGTGCGGGCCAACCTGATGTGGTGCCGGCCAAGCTGGAATTGACCGCCGTTGAATAGCGGTTGCACTGCTGGGATATTCCAATAGAATAGGCCGTTCTCTGGAGAGCGGTCGGCGCAGTGCCGCCCATCTCCTTGTTTTTTATCCGATGAATCCATGCCGAGTTCCTGAAGAACCCGGCATTTTCTTCACGTGGCCTCTCGTATCGGCCACCACTGAGCTGAGAGAGCAGTGCCATGCCCCAGATCACCCTCCCTGATGGTTCCGTCAAGCAGTTCGATCATCCGGTTACCGTGCACGATGTCGCCGCCGCTATCGGCCCCGGCCTGGCCAAGGCGGCCCTGGCCGGGCGTGTCGACGGCCAGTTGGTGGATACTTCATTCGTCATCGACAAGGATGCGGACCTGGCCATCATCACCGAGCGCGACGATGAAGGAGTGGAGATCATTCGCCATTCCACTGCCCATCTGCTGGCCCAGGCGGTGAAAGAGCTGTTTCCCGAGGCTCAGGTTACGATCGGTCCTACCATCGAGGACGGCTTCTATTATGACTTTGCCTATCAACGCTCGTTCACCCCGGACGATCTGAAGGCGATCGAAGATAGAATGAAACAATTGGCCAAGGCCAATGAACCGATCCAGCGGCGGGTCATGTCCCGGGACGAGGCGGTGAAGTTCTTCCGTGATCAGGGAGAGGCGTATAAAGCGGAGATCATCGAATCGATACCTGCGGATCAGGAGCTTTCGCTCTATGACCAGGGGGAATTCACCGATCTCTGCCGCGGCCCCCATGTGCCCAGCACCGGCCGCCTGAAGGCATTCAAGTTGATGAAAGTGGCCGGCGCCTACTGGCGTGGTGACTCCAACAACGAGATGCTGCAGCGCATCTACGGCACCGCCTGGCCGGATAAAAAGGCCCTGAAGGCCTATCTGCACCGGCTGGAAGAGGCGGAGAAACGGGATCATCGCAAGATCGGCAAGGCCCAGGACCTGTTCCATACCCAGGAAGAGGCGCCGGGCATGGTGTTCTGGCACGACAAGGGGTGGCAGATCTATCTGACGGTGGAGCAGTATATCCGCGACAAACTGCGCGACAACGGTTATCAGGAGGTGCATACGCCCCAGGTGATCGATCGCGCCCTGTGGGAGAAGTCGGGGCATTGGGAGAAGTTCGGTGACATGATCTTCACCACCCACTCGGAGAACCGGGACTATGCCATCAAACCGATGAACTGTCCTGCCCACATCCAGATCTATAACCATGGTCTGAAGAGCTATCGTGATCTGCCGCTGCGGCTGGCGGAATTTGGCTCCTGTCATCGCAATGAGCCTTCGGGCACCCTGCACGGCCTGATGCGGGTGCGCAACTTCGTGCAGGACGATGCCCATATCTTCTGCACCGAGGAGCAGATCCTGTCTGAGGTCTCGGACTTCACCGATCTGCTGTTCGAGGTGTACCGGGATTTCGGTTTCGATGACGTGTTGATCAAACTCTCCACCCGGCCGGAAAAGCGGGTGGGCTCGGATGAGATCTGGGACAAGGCTGAGAAGTCCCTGGAAGAGGCCCTCAACCAGAAAGGCCTCGAATGGGAGTTGCAGCCGGGGGAGGGTGCCTTCTATGGTCCGAAGATCGAATTCTCTCTGCGTGACTGCCTCGGGCGGGTGTGGCAGCTGGGCACGATCCAGTTGGATTTCTCCATGCCCGGCCGGCTCGATGCCCACTATATCGCCGAAGACAACAGCAAACAGGTGCCGGTGATGCTGCACCGGGCGATCCTCGGTTCCCTGGAGCGGTTCATCGGTATTCTCATCGAACATTACGCCGGCGCGCTGCCGCTCTGGCTGGCGCCGGTGCAGGCGGTGGTGATGGATATCACTGATAAACAGGCCGAATTTGTGGAAAAAGTGGCCCTGGAGCTGAAAAAACAGGGATTTAGGGTCGAAATGGACTTGAGAAACGAGAAGATCGGCTTTAAAATCCGCGAGCATACATTATCTCGGGTGCCCTACCTGCTGGTGGTTGGTGACCGGGAGATGGAAAATGGTACGGTCGCCGTCCGCAGCCGCAGCGGCGAGGATCTTGGCAGCATGTCTGTACAGGAGTTCGCCGAGCGCATGGCGCAAGAGGTGGCGGATCGTTCCAGCTGAATCTAGCTTGTCTGGGAGGGACCACGGGATGTCGTGGTGCCCGAGCCGGTCAGGCTTTGTTGTTTTGTCTTTGTGGAGAAACCGTTATCGCTGCACCAAAAAGAAATCGCCTGAATCAGGACATCACTGCCCCACAGGTCAGGCTCATCGGCGCCGATGGAGAACAGATCGGCATCGTTTCGCTGGAAGAGGCGCAGAGTGCTGCCGGAGAAGCCAAGTTGGATCTGGTGGAGATCGTGCCCAACGCCGAGCCACCGGTCTGCCGCATCATGGACTACGGCAAGTTCGTCTTCGAGCAGAAGAAGCAGAAGCAGGCAGCGAAGAAGAAACAGAAACAGGTTCAAATCAAAGAGATCAAGTTTCGCCCAGGGACGGGGGAAGGGGATTATCAGGTAAAACTACGCAACCTGATACGTTTCCTGAAAGATGGGGACAAGACCAAGGTGACCATGCGGTTCCGCGGTCGTGAGCATGCCCACCGCGAGCTGGGTCTGGAGTTGCTCAAGCGTGTCGAGGCCGATCTGGCCGAGTACGGCGAAGTCGAGCAGCAACCCCAGATGGAAGGCCGGCAGATGGTGATGGTGTTGCGGCCCCTTAAACATTAACCGAAGTATGAATGCGGAGTTGAATAGAAATGCCGAAGATCAAGACCAATCGCGGCGCGGCCAAACGGTTCAAGGTGACCGGGTCCGGCGCTGTCAAACGGGGTCAGTCCCACCGTCGTCACATCCTGACCAAGAAGAGCACCAAGCGTAAGCGACAGCTGCGGTCGCCCGCACAGCTGCACAAGGCCGACGTGGCAGCCGCCCGTCGCATGATTCCCTACGCCTGATTTCGAACTGGAGACTGAACCATGCCCCGCGTAAAACGTGGCGTGCAAGCACACGCCAAACACAAGAAAGTACTCAAGGAAGCCAAGGGTTATTACGGTGCCCGCAGCAAGGTCTATCGGGTCGCCAAACAGGCGGTCATCAAGGCCGGCCAGTATGCCTACCGTGACCGTCGCCAGCGCAAACGTCAGTTCCGCGCCCTCTGGATCGCCCGCATCAATGCCGGTGCCCGGGAGAACGGCCTCTCTTACAGCCGTATGATCAATGGTCTGAAGAAGGCTGGTGTGGAGATCGACCGCAAGGTGCTGGCCGATCTGGCCATTTTCGACAAGCCGGCGTTCAGCGCCTTGGCAGAACAGGCCAAGGCCAGTCTCTCCAGCTAAATTGCCACTGCCGGCGCGTCCGCTCTGATGCGGCCGCCGCAATGGCATCCAAAAGGGGGAAGGCCTTTGGTCTTTCCCCTTTTTGTCTTTGTAAGGAAGTGAATCATGGATTCAGCATCCAACCCCGAACTTGAATCACTGGTGGGCGAAGCGCTCTCCGCTATCGATGGTGCCGACGGGCTCGCTGCTCTGGATGAGGTCCGCGTCCGTTTTCTGGGCAAGAGCGGCCTGTTGACGGCGCAATTGAAGCAGTTGGGCAAGCTGCCCAAGGAGGAGCGCCCGGCTGCCGGTCAGGCGATCAACAAGGCGAAGCAGGCGCTGCAGGGCCGCATCGAGGAGCGGCGTGGTGAACTGGAGCAGCAGGCGTTGCAGGCCCGCCTTGCTTCTGAACGTATCGATGTCACACTGCCGGGGCGTGGTCGCGGGCAGGGTGGGCTGCATCCGGTGACCCGCACCCTGGAGCGCATCGAACGGCTGTTCGCCAATGCCGGTTTCCGGGTCTCCGAGGGGCCGGAGATCGAGGACGATTACCACAACTTCGAGGCCCTGAATATACCGGCGCACCACCCGGCCAGGGCGATGCACGACACCTTCTATTTCGATGAGCACCTGCTGCTGCGCACCCACACCTCACCGGTGCAGATCCGGGTGATGGAGAATGCTGAGCCACCTCTGAAGGTGATTGCTCCGGGGCGGGTCTACCGCTGTGATTCGGATCTTACCCACACCCCCATGTTCCATCAGGTGGAGGGGTTTCTGGTCGATGAGGGGGTCTCCTTCGCCGATTTGAAAGGGGTGATCTACGATTTCCTGCAGAGTTTCTTCGAGCGTGATCTGAAGCTGCGCTTCCGCCCTTCCTATTTTCCCTTCACCGAGCCTTCGGCGGAAGTCGATATCGAATGTGTGATGTGCAGTGGCAAGGGCTGCCGTGTCTGTAGCAACACCGGCTGGCTGGAGGTGCTCGGTTGCGGCATGGTCCACCCCGAGGTGTTCCGCCATGTCGGTATCGATAGTGAGAAATATACCGGCTACGCCTTTGGTATGGGCGTTGAAAGGCTGACCATGTTACGCTATGGAGTCAATGACTTACGCCTGTTTTTTGAGAATGATTTGAGGTTTCTGCGGCAGTTTGCCTGAATGGGTTCCGGGCGCGAATAAACACGAATAAACGCGTATATATCTTTAGATTTGTATTGTTATCATCCACACGCTCTATATGTGGGAGCGTCACTGCTACCGGCTGCTTCTTCCGGGAAACGCCGTGAATACATCCCTGTAGGCTCACCGGCGGCACCCATGCCGCCGGTGTTTCCTGCAGAATCATCCGGCAGCAGTGACTTGATGACAGATCTGAATAGCTATGATGCATTTCAGCATTTGCGTTCATTCGCGGCCGCTCAAATATCAATTTATGGAATGTAAAAATTATGAAATTCAGTGAAGCCTGGTTGCGCGAATGGGTGAATCCTCCGGTGGATACCGAGGCGTTGGCTGATCAGCTGAGTATGGCCGGCCTGGAGGTGGACTCGGTGACACCGGTTGCCGGCGAGTTCGAGGGGGTGGTGGTCGGTAGTGTATTGACCTGTGAACAGCACCCGAACGCCGACAAACTCAGTCTCTGCAGTGTGGACGCAGGGCAGGATGAACCCCTGCAGATCGTCTGTGGTGCACCCAATGTGGCGGCCGGCTTGAAGGTGCCGGTGGCCATCGTCGGCGCCCGTCTGCCGGGCGGCTTCAAGATCAAGAAGGCAAAACTGCGCGGGGTTGAATCCCGGGGGATGATCTGTTCCGCGGCCGAACTGGGGCTGGCGGAATCGTCCGACGGAATTCTGCCGCTGCCGGCCGACGCGCCGGTCGGTGAGGATTTCCGTGTCTACATGAATCTCGATGACCGGGCGATCGATGTTGATCTGACCCCCGACCGGGGCGACTGCCTGGGACTGGCCGGCATTGCCCGTGAAGTGGGCGTGATCAACCGCTGCGCGGTAACCCCGCCTGAAATCGAACCGGTCCCCCCAGTGCATGATCAGCGTTTCCCGGTCAGCCTGGAGGCCCCCGAGGGGTGTCCCCGCTATACCTGCCGCGTCATTCGGAATATCGACCCCAATGCGGTGACCCCCTTGTGGATGCAGGAGCGGCTGCGCCGCAGCGATCTGCGCAGTATCCATCCGGTGGTGGATGTCACCAACTACATCATGCTGGAACTGGGGCAGCCGATGCATGGCTTCGATCTGCGCCAGTTGCAGGGTGGTATCCGTGTGCGCATGGCGCATCAGGGAGAGCCCCTGCGGATGCTGGATGGTACCGAACTGGAGCTGCGTGACGATACCCTGGTGATCGCCGATGAGGAGAAGCCGGTGGCCATTGCCGGCATCATGGGCGGTGAGCACTCCGGTGTGGCAGAGGATACGGCGGATATCCTTCTTGAATGCGCCTATTTCGCGCCCACTGCCATCATTGGCAAGGCGCGCAGTTACGGCTTGCATACCGACTCCTCTCATCGCTACGAACGCGGTGTCGACCCGCAGTTGCAGGCGATGGCCATGGAACGGGCGACCCGATTGTTGCTGGATATCGTCGGCGGTGAACCCGGTCCGGTGGTTGAAGCGAAGGATGAGTCATTCATTCGCCAGCCACCGGAAATCCTGCTGCGACGGGAGCGTGTGGCGCGAATCCTTGGTCTGACCATCGATGACGATACCATCGTCGATATCCTCACCCGGCTGGAGATGCAGGTGCAGCCGGCCACGGACGGCTGGCGGGTCACAGCACCCAGTTGCCGTTTCGATATTGCCATCGAAGTGGATCTGATCGAAGAGATCGGGCGCATCTATGGCTACACCGAGATTCCCACCCACCGCAGTGCGGCCGCCACCGTGATGCGCGGCGAGCCGGAGGTTGCCTTCAGCCTGAATCGCGCCCGGGAGGTGCTGGTGGACCGGGATTATCAGGAGGCGATCACCTATAGCTTCATCAGCCGTGAGATGCATGACCTGATGGATCCCAGACACGGCACGGTAGAGCTGGCAAACCCGATTTCCAGTGACATGTCGGTGATGCGCACCAGCCTGTGGCCGGGGTTGCTGCAGACGGTCGGCTATAACCAGTCCCGGCAGCAGGGTCGGATCCGTATCTTCGAATCCGGCCTGCGTTTCATCCAGGACGAGGCACAGATTCGTCAGGAGATGATGCTCAGTGGCGCCGTTACCGGCAGTGTCGAACCCGAACAGTGGGGCCTGCCGTCCCGACCGGTAGATTTTTTTGATCTGAAGCAGGATCTGATGGCCGTCCTTTCTCTGACCGGGAATCCCGCTTCATTTGCCTTTGTTGCTGCGGAACATCCTGCACTCCATCCGGGGCAGACGGCGCGGATAGAGCGGAATGGGCAGGCGTTGGGCTGGATTGGTATGCTGCACCCGGAGATTCAGCATAAACTGGACCTGAACGAAAATGTCTATCTGTTCGAGCTGCGGCTGGATGAGGCCCTGGAAGGGTGCCTGCCCGAGTTCCGTCCATTGTCCAAGTATCCCTCCATACGCCGGGATATCGCCATTGTACTGGACCGGGCGGTCCCATTTGCAACCGTAAGCGACTGTATTCGTAAGGCCGCACCGGAAATTCTGCAGGACATCCTGCTGTTTGATGTCTATACTGGTAAAAAGGTAGATTCAGGTCTAAAAAGCCTTGCTTTAGGCTTGATTTTACAGGGAAGTTCGCACACTCTTACGGATAGCGAAGTGGAGGAGGCGGTGACCGTTGTCCTCCAGGCACTGAAGAATAATCTGGATGCGCAATTGAGAGATTGAACGATGGCATTGACCAAAGCAGACATGGCGGAAAAGCTGTTCGATGAGCTGGGCCTCAATAAGCGCGAGGCAAAAGAGATGGTGGAGATGTTCTTCGAGGAGATTCGCTCCTCACTGGAACAGGGCCGGCAGGTCAAGCTCTCCGGTTTTGGCAACTTCGATCTGCGCGAGAAGAAGCAGCGACCGGGTCGAAACCCCAAGACAGGCGAAGAGATTCCTATTTCGGCACGACGGGTGGTGACCTTCCGCCCTGGCCAGAAATTGAAAGCACGGGTGGAAGCTTATGCTGGAAGCGAGCAGTAGTCCGGTCGAACTGCCGGCAATACCGGGGAAGCGCTATTTCACTATTGGCGAGGTGAGTGATCTGTGTGGCGTGAAGCCTCATGTTTTACGCTATTGGGAGCAGGAGTTCCCGCAGCTCAAGCCGGTCAAACGGCGTGGGAACCGGCGCTATTATCAACGGCATGACGTATTGATGATCCGGCAGATCCGCAGCTTGCTGTATGAGCAGGGCTTTACCATCGGTGGCGCCCGTCAGCAGCTGTCCGGTGAGGGGGCAAAAGAGGATCATGCCCAGAGTCAGCAGATCATTCGCCAATTGCGTAGCGAACTGGAAGAGGTATTGCAGATCCTGAAACGGTGATTGACATACGGCCATGAACGGCCTAGTATGCGCGCTCTCTCCGGGCGTGGCGCAGTCTGGTAGCGCACTACAATGGGGTTGTAGGGGTCGAGTGTTCGAATCACTCCGTCCGGACCAACAAATGAAAGGCGGTTGCAGCGATCAGGCTGTAACCGCCTTTTTTGTCATCTGTGGCTTTGGCTGCCGTATCAGGATCAGTGATCCACACCGCGCCAGATGTCGTCCCCCCGTCGGCGGTCCCGGCCAATACGCCGTTCCAGTTTGAGTCGTAACAACTTCCGACGATCGGGCTGTCTACGCCGATCGAACCCCTGTCGCCGATCGACGATACCAAGATAGTGGCAACTGCACTCTTTTGCATCGCAGTCAGGTAGGGGAAGCCGGGGTGCCTGGTCCATCGAAAAGAATCGACCCGCAAGATGTGCACTTGCGCGACAGCCCGCACGATGTATCTGAACGCCACGAAAGCGCTTTGATTGTTTCAGTTTCAGCAGCTCCATCTCAGGGCTGGAGCAGGCCGGTTTTTTTCGCTTACTAAAAAAGTTCAGGTTCATGCTGATATTCATCGACGAACCAATGGAAACCTTTAATCCGGGTGAAAAATCCTGCTTATCCACAAGGTCTTTCATCCGGATACCGAGGTGTTTCGTTCGCCCTGAGCAGAACAGTTAAAGATTTCTCCATGTTGGTCGCTGTTGTTTCTTGATCGGGTGATAAACCCGGCGTTACCGCTATCGCGGTAATCTGAACAAGCAGGATGCGCAATCCAGCGGTAATGGAATCACTGTGATTTGCGAGCAATGCAAGGAGAACGGAAAATGTTGATTCTGACAAGGAGAATCGGAGAGATGTTAGCGGCTGAGTAAAACCGCGCATAGATGGCGAAGTCGGTTTCATGATTGCTGACGGGGTGGCGCCCCGTCAGCCATCACTCCTCAGAAGGTCACATCGTCATCGACCGGGAAGGTGCTGAGCCTCTCCTGTTGCGTAAGCGTTCACCCCAGACCGCTATTGCCCCACACGTGATTATCTGAGCCGTTT
>CAZJCM010000005.1:0-79721 GCA_964544655.1 uncultured Sedimenticola sp.
CCAATGGTTCCCACATTCACATGCGGTTTTGTGCGTTCGAATTTTTCCTTGGACATCGAATCAATCTCCGATAAGGTTCTTTAAAGTTGACTTAACTTAAGTAGACTTAAGTAACGATAAATTCGCGCGCTTCTAACCGCACGCCACCCACAAAATAATGGAGCCCAGGAGCAGATTTGAACTGCCGACCTCACCCTTACCAAGGGTGCGCTCTACCAACTGAGCTACCCGGGCCTGACTGCAATCTCCCCACCTCGACGGAAGGAAGCACTCCAAACACACAAACTACTGGAGCGGGTGATGGGAATCGAACCCACGTATTCAGCTTGGAAGGCTGAAGTTCTACCATTGAACTACACCCGCAGCTCAATCGGGACGCCCATCGCGCCGTTAATCTATCCGGGCCGCGCACTTCGTCGCCACCCTTGCAAAATACCATATGGTGGAGGGGGGAGGATTCGAACCTCCGAAGGCTGAGCCGTCAGATTTACAGTCTGATCCCTTTGGCCACTCGGGAACCCCTCCACGAAGCCCGCTATTCTGCGTCAGCCATATGCCCCTGTCAACTCTTTTTCACACAAAAAAGAGCTGGGTGAAACAGATCTGCGCCTCATGGGTACAGTCCTACTCGAATTGGCTGAGAAACTCGCCGTAACCGGCCTCCTCAAGGCTCTCCTTGGGGATAAACTTCAGGGCGGCGGAGTTGATGCAGTAGCGCTTGCCCGTCGGTGGCGGGCCATCATCGAACAGATGCCCGAGGTGGGAGTCACCATTGCGACTACGCACCTCAGTGCGCTTCATGAAAAACCCCCTGTCGCTCTTCTCTACTATATGATCAGGAAGCAACGGACGACTGAAGCTTGGCCACCCGGTGCCGGAATCAAACTTATCCCAGGATGAGAAGAGCGGCTCTCCAGAGACCACATCCACATAAATACCTTCCCGTTTCTCATCCCAGTAAGCGTTATCGAACGGCCGCTCCGTACCTTCCTGCTGAGTAACCTCATATTGTAACGGCGACAACTTCTCACGCAGTTCTTCATCACCCGGTTTTCGCCAGCCGGCCTGCTTCAGGCCACTCTTTTTCATCCCATCCTCCCTGTAATATGATGGCACACTTTCACCAGAAGGGGTGGGGAGAAGATGCCCCCCATATGCAGTAACGACGACCAGCACCAAAACGCCTCCCATGCTGCAAAATAAACCTCTTTTCATCTCGACCTCCATATCAGCACGTCGCCTCAGAATAGACATAGACCACATCCAAGGCAATGGGTGCCGTTTGGGGCGGAGAATGACTCACAGAAACCATCCCGCTCGACCCCTGGCACGAACAACTCCGCGACCGGGTTAATTTGGTGCTTTCAATGAAGTAATTCACAGCAATTAGCGGTCTCATCATCGACAGCCAACGGCATATCCAATTGCCACCGGCACCAAACCGGAGCCAACCATGTCGCAACGTATGTTTCTTCTCGTTCTGCTGCTACCCGGATTGCTGCTGCAGAGCGCTTTAGCCGCCCCCAAGGCACGCCTGTGGGATGTCTGGCAAGCCAGCGCTCAAAGACCCGGCACTGCACCCGACCCCGCACCCTGGGAGGCATTCCTGCAGCGCAGGGTGCATGCCGCCAGTGACGGCATCAACCGGGTCGACTACGCAGGCGTAACTGCTGGAGAACACGCCAACTTGCGCGCCTACCTCGATCAGTTGCAGGCCACCCGGGTCTCCACGCTGGACAAGAGGCAGCAAAAGGCATACTGGATCAACCTTTACAATGCCGGCACCGTCTGGGTGATTCTGCAACACTACCCCGTCACATCGATCCGCGATATCGATATCAGTCCCGGCCTGTTCAGTGATGGCCCATGGGGAAAAAAACTATTCACCATCGAGGGCCGCAAGGTCAGCCTGGATGATATCGAACATCGCATTCTGCGCCCCATATGGCGTGACAACCGCCTCCACTACGCCCTCAACTGCGCCTCACTCGGCTGTCCCAACCTGCAACGAACGGCCTTTACCGCAGACAATACCGAACAGCTTCTGGAACAGGCTGCGCGGGAGTACATAAACCACCCGCGGGGGGCGCGGGTAAATAATGGGGCACTGCACGTATCCAGCATCTATCATTGGTTCGAGGATGACTTCGGCAGCAGTGAACAGGGCGTCATCCGCCACTTGAAGCGCTATGCCGAACCACCGCTGAAACGACAGTTGCAGGGTATCGATGAGATTGAAGACCACGATTACGACTGGTCACTGAATGATCTGCGCCATTCGTGAGGCTCTGCCATGGCCACTCGCTTTAGCCGCGGTCCGATTCAGGGCGAATGAGGCACCATGATACCGGCCGACCGCGCCGTATGGCCGGATCACTCCATGAACCAGCCGTGGCTAACCACCAGCGACTGGCCGGTAAGGGCATTGGATGGAAAGGCAGCAAACAGCACGGCCAGCCGGGCCACATCGTCCAAGGTGGTGAATTCACCATCTACGGTACCTTTCAACATCATCTTCTGAACCACCTCTTCCTCGCTGATATCCAGTTCCCGGGCCTGCAGCGGGATCTGCTTCTCCACCAAGGGCGTGCGCACGAAGCCTGGGCAGATCACATTAGCCCTGACACCGTGGGGCGCGCCCTCTTTTGCCACCGCCTTACACAAGCCGATCAGGCCATGCTTGGCCGTGACGTAGGGCGCCTTCAACGGAGATGCCTCTTTGGCATGGACCGACCCCATATAGATGATCGAACCACCACGGCCCTGGGCATACATCCGGCGCAGGCAGGCACGGGTAGTGAGGAAGGCCCCATCCAGATGCACCGCCAGCATGCGCTGCCAGTCGGCCAGCGCCAGGTCCACCAACGGATCGATATGCTGTATACCCGCATTACTGACCAGCACATCCACGCCATCCCAAGCGGCTGCCACTTCAGCCACGCCCTGTTCTACGTCGTCCTCACGGGTCACATCCATGGCCAGGGGCATTGCTATACCACCAGCCGACTCGATATCCTCCGCCACCGCGCCAGCGCGCCCGGCATCCCTATCAGCAACCGCCACCCGCGCCCCTTCCCGGGCAAACAAGCGGGCAATCGCCTCACCAATACCACTCCCGGCCCCAGTGACGACGGCCACCTTGTCCTGCATCTGCATCTGTTTTCCTCTCTATCCCGCCCTTTAATTCGGAAGACCGGAGCCAAATTACCACATCATGATCCATAATCGGTGAATTTCAGGACAAGCCATGCCTGTTCCTAGCAACAGCATGCCGCCCGAGGACAGATTCACACCCTGCCTCCTCATACGGCAGCGCTCGCCAACTGAATTCCCCCTGAAGTGTCAACGGTTGTGACTGTTTCCCTAGGCGTCCCTCAGACTCAGGATTAATCTACTGGGCAAGTGCTCCTGCATTGCTCTACCCCGAACATCCATGCAGTCGTGCGCTGGCGGGAGAACAGCCCAAATCCCCCCGATTTTTCGTTGCGCAGAGCCACGACGCGCCTCAAAATCGTGAAAATCTTTCTCGCTCTCCCATCATGCTCACTACAATTACCTAAATCCGACAGGCTCCCAGTACACCTCGTCACTCATATTGTTACATTCAGCGGACCAGCGTCGAATTCGCCATCCACTTCAAGACGACACCCAGAATGAAAAAAACAATCCTTACGGCAGCGTTTGCATCCCTGGTGATAGCCCTGCTGCTGGGTCTGCTGGCGCTGGGACAGCCAGGCCTGTTACGCCAGCCGCTGCAGATCCTGATCAGCAGGACGAGCGGGCTCAACATAAAAATCGATGGCGATCTCACACTCCAGCCAGGGGTGCTGTTGGGCCTGACTGCCAGCAACATATCCATAGAGAACCCGGCAGCGCTCACTGCCGCCAAACTCGCCCGGATAGGACGGCTGGCACTGATCCTCGATCTCGGCGCCCTTGCCAACGGCGAACTGGTGCTGCAGCGACTCATCATCGAGGATGCACAACTCTCTCTGCAGCAGGACCGCCAGGGCAGAGGAAACTGGGAAAGAAGGCTGCCGGCCCCGTCAACCATGGCCACCAACAGCAGCAAACCACCGCTGATCAAGAATATTTCCCTGAACGCCATCACCATAGAATACCGGAGACCTGGCAGTCAGCCAGTCAAGACCTGGATAAGATCCGCCAGCATCACCGCCACCCTCCATGCAAACGGCTTCAGCTATGAAGGCCAGGTCGATTTGAACAGCGACAGGCTGCCCGCCATGCATGGACAAACACGGGCAGGGAAGGCCAAAGGCGGACAGCTAAAGGCTTTGATCGAGCTGAGCACAGATGGCGAACAAGTCAATTTTGCTGCCAAGGAAGTGACCATTGGAAAAAGCCACCTCAGGCTTCATGGCAGCTACCGCATCACCAGCGGCCGCCACTTCCTGGCAGGGGAATTCAATGCAGATCCGCTACAGCTGAAGGATTTCCTGGGGGAACAGATTGTAGGGCAAGAAGCCACCAGGCAACCCACCCCAGAGCCCGATCCCACCCACCACCTCATTCCTGACCTGGTCATCGACACCAGCCCGCTGCGGAATTGGGATCTGGACCTGAGAACGAACATCAGCCACCTGCTCTACGGCCCCCACGACCTCGGCACCTATCAGTTCACCGCCACCACCCAAGGGGGACGCCTGCTCCTGAACAGCACCATCAGCTCACGGTTTTTCTCACATGCGGCCTTTCAGGGAGAGCTGACCATCGGCGCCGACAATCCCGGGTTATCACTCCACGCACAGGCAAAGGGTCTGGACTATGGGGGACTACTGAAGGCGTTCGGGGTATCGCGGAAAGTCCAAGGCAAGCTCGCTCTATCCTTGAATATACAGGGTCAGGGCAAGCGGTTGCCGGCCCTGCTGGCCAACGGCAACGGCACACTCAGAATCAGTGGCGGCAAAGGAGAGATCGAATACGGCCTGCTGCGCCTCTGGGGCGGCCCCCTTTCAGAACTGCTGCTACCGACGAAGATAAGCGGCAGGAAGACCTCCCATCTCAACTGCCTGGCCGCCCGCTATCGGCTGGAACCAGGCCTGTTGAAAAGCGAAGGAATGGTGATGGATACAGACACCGCCACCATCAGCGGCGCCATCCGGGTAAAACTCCCCTCGGAGCAGATCCAGGGCAGGTTCCAACCAAAACCCAAAAGCAGCCGCCTGTTCACCAAGCCATTTGAGAAGATATTTCAGCAGGGGAAATAGCTTGGGGGGGTATGCGCCCAGTCAATCACACGGCATCGCATGGAGCGACGCCGAACAGCTGAAGGCTGGCCCGCAGGGCGAATGACGAGGATGCCATTCGTAAAATCTGTCTGAGAACGACCATCTTGGCGCAGTCGTCGCGTTCCCTGGTGCAACATTGGTGGCCGGTCAGTAAAAGCAACCGGCTACAACAGCGGTCCGATCAGGCGGGCAACATTTTCCACGAACTGCCGCAACATCGGTCGCCGTTTCCATTGCCGGCGCTCGAGCATCCGGCACTGTCTGAGATAGCCGGCGGCGAGTTCATCGATGCGCCGGGTGAAACCTTCATCGTAGATAAACAGGCTGATCTCGAAGTTGAGCCACAGACTGCGCATATCCATATTCACCGAACCCAGAATACAGAAGGCGCCATCCACGGTGATCAGCTTGGTGTGTAGCAGTCCACCGCGAAACTCCGCAATCCGGACCCCGGCCTGCAGCAGTTCGCCGAACAGGGAACGGCTGGCGTAACGGACCAGCCTCGAATCAATCTGTTCCGGCACGATCAAAGTAACGTCAACCCCCCGCTGGGCGGCGGAAACCAAGGCCAGTTTCAAGGTATCGTCCGGGACGAAATAGGGCGTTACGATGGTCAGTTCCCGGCGGGCACTGTATAGGGTCGTGGTAAGCAGCTGGTGTATGGCCATATAGCGGAACACCGGGCCGGACGGTATCGCCTGCACCGTTATCCCTTCCGACCGCTCGACGGGCAGGGGCTGATACGTATGTTCGATGAACTGGCCGGTTTCAAGCTGCCAGTCCTCCACGAACACCCCGGCCAACGCCTCCACTACCGGCCCGGTCACCCGCACCATCACATCGATCCACTCTCCCACACCGTCACCCTGCTTGAAGTAACGAGGGTCAGCCAGATTCTGGCTGCCGGTATAGGCCACCATGCCATCGATCACCACGATCTTGCGGTGGTTGCGCAGGTCCGCCCGACGGAACAGGATTCGATAGGGGCTCACCGGCAGGACCTCCACCAGGAGGACGCCGGCCTCACGCAAGCGCCGGGCCTCACCACTACGCAAGAACTGCAGGCTGCCGACGGCATCCAGCAGTACCCTGCAAACGACCCCGCGTTCACAGGCACGCAGCAACGCCGCGACCACCTCATTCGCCACCCCCCCCTCTTCCCAGATGTAGAACTCCAGGTGGCAACTCTTCTGCGCCCGATCGATATCCGCGATCAGATGCTGAAAAATCTCTTCATAGTGATCCAGCAGCTGCACCTGATTACCGGGAAACGGCGGCACGGCAACCACCCGCTGAGCCTGCCGGCAGATCGGCTGGAACTGCGCTCCGATCTGCACTTCCAGCGCTGCGGAGCGCTGCTGCAAGTGGCTCAGCCAGCGATAGAAGATCCGGTGAACCTTGCGTGCCCGGCGGGCCCGTTTCTCCCCCAGGCGGTTTTCTCCGATCAACAGATAGATGAAGGCCCCGGCGTATGGCAGGGTCACCACGATCAGGATCCAGGCAAAGGTCGCGCCCGCAGGGCGTTGCAGCATGATGATGCGGATACTGAGGCCGATACTGATCCCGACCCCGATCAAGTAGACCAGATAGAACAGCCAGTGTGTCTCGCCGACGGTCATTTGGCGCTGTAATGCGGCGCCACCCATCGCAACCAGGCGTAACCGGCAAACCCTGCCACCAGGGAAGCACCAAGAATGCCCATCTTGGCTGTCATCACCAGATCGCCATCCCAGCTGAAGGCCAGTTCGGAGATGAAGATCGACATGGTGAAACCGATCCCGGCCAACAGGCCGGCACCGATAATGTGGACATTACTGACGCCCCTGGGCAAGCTGCCGATGCCCAGCCACTGGGCCACGATCACCACGCCAGCCACCCCGATCAGCTTGCCCAGCAGCAAGCCCACAGCGATGCCCATGGCCACCGGATCCACGGCGGCCTGCTGGATCGATCCCAGATCGAGGGGAATGGCCGCATTGGCCAGGGCAAACAGGGGAATCACCACATAGGTGGATGGAAGGTGTAGCGCACTCTCCAACTTCTGCAATGGTGACACCATGTGCCGCAGATGCTGGTTCATGCCCCAAACCTCCGCGGTTTGCCGGCTGTTGTTGATCAGCGGCTCTCCCGGCGTTTCGTAGTGGTCGAATTTGTCCAGCTGCTGACGCATCTTCTGGCTGAAGACCCGTGGTGGATAACGGGAATAGGCGGGAATGGTCCAGGCCGCGATGATACCGGCGATGGTAGCGTGGATACCGGACCCCAGCATGAAGATCCACAACGGTATGGCAAGGAAAAAGTAAGGCAGGCTGCGACGGATACCGAGCAGGTTGAGCATATACATCATGCCGCTCACCGCCACTGCCGCTGCCAGATAGAGGCCGTTAATCTGCTCGGTATAGAACAAGGCGATCACCGCCACCGCCCCCAGGTCGTCGACGATGGCCAGGGCAACCAGAAAGGTGAGCAGGCTACGCGGAATCCGGTCTCCCAGCAGGGCCATCACCCCCACGGCAAAGGCAATATCCGTGGCCATTGGAATACCCCAGCCACGGGCACCGACACCATCGCCGTTTACCCACAGGTAGAGCAGAGCAGGCACCAGCATTCCGCCGACAGCCCCAATCACCGGCAGGATGGCGTTATTCAGCCTGGACAACTCACCCACCAGCACTTCGCGCTTGATCTCCAGGCCGACGACGAAGAAAAAGATGGTCATCAGTCCTTCATTGATCCAGTGGTGGACGGAAAGCGCCAGCTTCTCACCCTCAAAGAAGAGGCCGATCTTTTGATGCAACAGGTGCTGGTAGGGCTCCAATAGCGCCGAGTTGGCGATCAACAGGGCAATCAATGCACAGACCATCAGCAACACCCCGGTCGTGGTCTGGCGGTGTAAAAACTCCTCGAACGGGGTGGCGATGCGCTGGTAGGCCTGCTCCCAGGGGGCGAAGTAAAGGCGCCGCTGCTTTTCACCCCCCTGTCTCGTTTCTAACATATCGGTAGTCATCCCGTATCACTCATGGGCCGTGGACAGCACCTGCCCGGATCGATCAAGTCAGGATATCCTGCAGCTCTGCACTGCTGTAACCTTCCTCAACCCCATATTTCTCCCGCAGGTCCCGATCAGCCAGTGCCCTGGCCACTGGCTTCTCATGACCGGCATCGAGGTGGTGCTCGTACTGGCTGCGCAGGTATTGATGCCGCTCCCAGGCCCTGCGCTGTCCCAACACCAGACTCCGGTCATTTCGCCGCAGACAGATCCTCTCGACATCAATCGTCGGAGTGGGTTCAATTTCTTTGCTGCTCTTCAGCTGCTGTTTCAATTCGCGAATCGATGCGTCGCGCCGCTGGATGCGTTTCGTCAGCGAGCGGATCCGCTTCTCCAGGCGCTTATGTGACTTGTGCTGCTGCTCCAACAACCCGGTCAACAGCTTCAGCTCCCGCTTGCATGACCGCAACCGCTTCTTCGCCTTGTTCTCTTTTTTGCTCATGCTCCCTCCTCCAGACAAAGAGCTTGTTCCGGCGACAAATGCTCATCAAGGGTGCGGTCGACAGGCCGTCACGACCGGGGCCGCGGCTCAGACCGCTACCGGCGCCTTGATGTGGGGATGGCAACGATACCCCTGCAGATCGAAGTCCTGGTAGCGAAAATCGAACAGATCGTCGACATCGGGGTTGAGTTTCATGGTCGGCAGTGGATAGGGCTCACGGGAGAGTTGCAGCTCTACTTGATCGAGGTGATTGGAGTAGAGGTGGGCATCACCAAATGTGTGTACGAACTCCCCCGGCCGTAGTCCGCAAACCTGGGCGATCATCAGCGTCAGCAGGGCATAGGAGGCGATATTGAAAGGCACGCCAAGGAAGATATCCGCGCTGCGTTGGTAGAGCTGGCAGGAGAGGCGCCCATCGGCGACATAGAACTGAAACAGGCAGTGGCAGGGGGGCAGCGCCATCCGTTCCACATCCGCGGGATTCCAGGCAGTGACCATCAGCCGGCGCGAGTCCGGATTGTGCTTGATCTGCTCCAGCAACTGGCTGATCTGATCGATGGCACCACCATCAGGGGTCGGCCAGGAGCGCCATTGATAACCATAGACCGGTCCCAGGTCACCATTCTCATCCGCCCACTCATCCCATATGCTGACCCCATGTTCATGCAGATAGGCGATATTGGTGTCACCGCGGAGAAACCAGAGCAATTCATGGATGATGGAGCGCAAATGCAACTTCTTGGTGGTCACCACGGGAAAGCCCTGGGCCAGATCGAAGCGCATCTGATAACCGAACAGGCTGCGGGTGCCGGTGCCCGTGCGATCCTCCTTGACCAGGCCATGGTCGCGCACATGGCGCATCAATTGCAGATACTGTTGCACTTACGACGCCTCCTTTGCCGGCCTGCGATAGGCCAGCAACAATAGCAGCAGCCCCACCAGCAGCATCGGCAGTGTCAGCAACTGTCCCATGGTGAGCCAGCCGAAGGCCAGATAGCCGATGTGGGCATCCGGCATACGTAGCAATTCCACGGCAAAACGAAACAGACCGTAACAGACCAGAAACAGACCAGAGACCGCCATCCTCGGCCGTGGCCTGGACGAATAGAACCACAGGATCAAAAACAGCACCACCCCTTCCAGTAATGACTCATAGAGTTGGGTCGGATGCAGTGGTGGAGTGAATGCGGTGCCAGCGGGGAGGTTCAGTTTATCCTGACACAACAGGACAAAACGGTCACAGGAGACGCGCATTGCCCAGGGCACCGTACCAGGCGCCCCCCACAATTCGCCGTTGATGAAATTACCCAGCCGGCCAGCCCCCAGACCGATGGGTATCAACGGAGCGATGAAATCCGTCAGCTCGAAAAAGCGGCGTTGATAGCGACGGCCATAGAGCCACATGGCCAACAACACCCCCAGCAGACCGCCGTGGAAGGACATGCCACCCTCCCAGATACGAAACAGAGAGAGAGGGTCCTGCAACAGACTGGAGAAACCATAGAAGAGGGTATAACCGAGCCGCCCGCCAAGGACCACGCCAAGGGCGATATAGAACAACAGGTCGTCGATTTGTTGTACGCTCCAGCCAGAGCCGGGACGGGATGCGCGATAACGCCCCAGCAACCACCCCCCCAGGAAACCAACCAGGTACATCACCCCGTACCAGTGTATTCTCAGCGGGCCGATGGAGAGCGCTATTGGATCGATATCAGGATATGTCAGCATAAGGCGGTATCATACCGGGGTTGGCCGTCACAATCACCGCCTGAGGAGGCTTCCATGTACAAACGCCTGATTGCCATCGGCATCCTGTTTCCCGCCCTGTCGATCGCCGGTGAAGTAGAGATCCTGGGCGCGAGGGCAACGCCCAGCGGCCCCGACCGCTACCGCTTCGACGTCACCTTGCGCCACCAGGACAGCGGCTGGGATCATTATGCCGACGGTTGGGAGCTGTTGACGACAGATGGCAAGCCCCTCGGCAGCCGCACCCTGTACCATCCACACGTCAATGAACAGCCCTTTACCCGCTCCCTGGACGGTGTGGAGATCCCAGGCGACATCGACGTGGTCGTGATCCGGGCCCACGACAAGGTCCATGGCTATACGAAACAAGACTTCCGGCTGCAGCTGCATCACTCAGGAAAATAATTCTTTTCAATCCAGCCGATTCGGTGTCAAATACGCGATTGCAGTGGATTTTTCTGCTGTATCGGGCCGTGGGGCCCATATGAAATCCTGTTGCGCCGGCGGCAGCTCTTCACCCAAACCTTTGTGAAGAGGCCGAAGCCGATGAGATGATTGAGAAAACTCTCAAGAATCTTATCCCACTGCCGTTAGCAACAACACGATACTCATACACCACGGAACAAAAAAGGTTGGTTTGCATGACGATGATGAATCCCCAAAACCTCGGGACACTCGGCCAGCGCATGCGCAGCAAGCGTCTCGACAAAGGCTGGACACAGGAACAACTGGCTGCACGTGCAGGCACCAACCAGGCTGTGATCCAGAAAATTGAGAACGGCAAGAGCCTGCGGCCCCGGAAAATCGACCAGATTGCGGCGGTTCTCGGCGTCAATCCCGCCTGGCTGATGTTCGGCGACGAGGCCGAATCGATGCTGCCGGTCGAGGCGAGAGATATCGCCAAGGCCTGGTGTAAACTGCCAGAGCCGCACAAAACCCGCATACAGCAGGAAATCCTCGACCTGGCCATGTAGCCGCCCCGATCACCGCCCCGGAATCCGGGGCGGCTCGCTTTGCCAGAGCCGGTACTGGATCCACGCCGAAGCGACGCTCTCTGTCCCCATACCTCTTTCTGCGGTATCGTTCGGGACGATCCATGCTCGCCCTCGTCCCGATCTCCCGGTTCTAAACCATGCGAAGCGTAAATCTGATCACATCGGCATTGCTGCTCCTGGGCCTGGCCCTCCAGGCCAGCACAAAAGCGGCGGTCCCTGTCACCCAGGCCCCACTCGAGCAACTGCTGCTGCACCCGGAATTCTCCGCTCCGGCAACCACTGTGAGCCTCAACGACAGCCGCATCAGCAGTGCCACTGCCGGGCTGATCCAGAATATCCCGGTACGGGTGGGAGACAGGGTTCAGGACGGCGCTCTGCTGGCCGAACTGGACTGCCGCAGTAATCGGATATTCGCCCGGCAGGCAGCCGCAGCGCTGGAGTCGGCCCGCGCCCGGCTCACACTGGCCCAGCGCCAGTTCAAACGCAGCAAGGCCCTGCGCAAGACACACAACGTCTCGGAAGAGATCATCAATCAACGCGAGGCCGACCTGAACAGCGCCCGGGCCGACCTGGCCGCCAGCACAGCGGCACTGGAGCAGCGCCGCCTCGATGTACAGCGCTGCCGTATCCTCGCCCCGTTCGATGGCGTGGTGATGGCACGACTGGCCAGCGAGGGGGAATGGATCGCCCCTGGTCAACCGCTGCTGCGACTGCTGGACATCCAACGGCTCGAGGTTTCGGCCCAGATAGCCCTGGATCTCGTCCCGGATCTGCGCCAGGCCAGACGACTCGAACTGAGGAGCGCGGGCAACAGCCATCCGCTCACGCTGAAAAGCATCATTCCGGCGGTGGACCCATTGGGCCGTAACCAGGAAGCACGGCTGCTGTTCCAAGGCACACCGCCGCTGGTTGGCAGCAGCGGGCGCCTGACCTGGCAGACGACGCAACCCTACCTGCCGGCGGATCTGCCGCAACGACGGGGGGACAAGCTGGGCGTGTTCATCAATCAGGACGGGATCGCCCGCTTCCATCCATTGCCCGGCGCACTCGAAGGACAACCCGCCCCATGCAATCTGCCTCCCGGCAGCCTGCTGATCCTGGACGGTCGTCATGGGTTGCAGGACGGAGACCCCGTCACCCCCGGTACTTGAGGAAGGGCCTGAGATGCTGACCCGGCTCTATCAGAACCACGTCCTGGCCAACCTCACTTTTCTGCTGGTCCTGGTGATGGGTGCCTTCTCCTACAGCCTGATGCCACGACAGCAGGATCCCAGCATCAATTTCAACTGGATCGATATCACCAGCATTCTGCCCGGCGCCGCGGCGGAAGATATGGAACGCCAGGTCACCACCGTGCTGGAGCGCAAGATCCGCCGCATCGGCGACATCCGCTTCGTCTCCAGCATCAGCCGGGAGGGGGTCTCCAGCATCCTGATCCGCTTCGAGGAGATCGATACCCCGACCTTTGACAAACGCATTGCCGATCTGCGCCGGGAACTGCAGGATGCAGAGGATGAATTGCCGGACACAGTCAGCGGCCCGTTCATCACCGAGATTACCAGCGCCAACGCCTTTCCTGCCGCGCTGCTGGCAGTGGTTGGAAAGGCCGACGATGAAAACCTGCGCCGCCAGGCAGAGATGATCAAGCAGGATCTGGAACTCATACCGGGCGTCGACCGCATCCTGGGCACCGGCCTGCGCGATCCCGAGCTGCAGGTCGAGTTCCTGCCCGAGCGGCTGGAAGCGGCCGGCATCAGCCCGATCCTGCTGGCCGACACCATACGCCAATCGTTCCGCGACATCCCTGCCGGCAGCACCCGGGTGATGGCGCAGAACTGGCTGGTACGGGTCATCGGCACCGATCAGGACCCTGCCCGGCTCGCCCGGCTGCCCGTACTGGGCGCCCAGGGCGAGATCCCATTGGGTGATCTGGCAGAGGTAACCCGTGGAAGGGAGAAGGCCAGCCGCGCCGTGCGCTTCAACGGTCACCCGGCAATCATGCTCTCGGTCAGCAAGAAGGAGAATACCAACACCCTGGCCCTGGTGGAAAAGATCAACGACTACCTGACCGACCGCAACCGCTTCCAGGACCAGTCCGGCGTGACCCTGGTATTCATCGACGATCAGACCGAGATCACCCGTAACGCCCTGCGCATCATGCAGAACAACGCCCTGCTCGGGTTGGCGCTGGTCCTGCTGGTCACCTGGCTGTTCCTGGGCGGCCGTATCGCGCTGCTCACCACCATCGGTATCCCCTTCATTCTGGCAGGCACCTTCTGGGCCCTGGACAGCATTGGCCAGACCCTGAACGTGAGCGTGTTGCTGGGCGTGGTGATCAGCCTTGGTATGCTGGTGGACGATGCAGTGGTCGTGGTGGAAGCGATCTACTACCGTCTGCAGCGAGGCGCTGAGACCCTGAGTGCTGTGATGCAGTCACTGACCGAGGTGTCCACTCCGGTCACCTCCGCCGTACTCACCACCATGGCCGCCTTCCTGCCGCTGATGCTGTTGCCCGGCATCCTGGGGAAATTCATGCTGGTGATCCCGCTGGTGGTCACCATTGCCCTGGCGATCAGCCTAGTGGAGGCATTCTGGATGCTGCCGGCCCATATCCTGGGTTTTCGCATCGGCCCGGAGCACCCATCACCCGGTCAGCGCCTGCGCACCCGGGTCCTGCACTGGATACGCATCCGCTACACCCGCCTGCTGATTCATGTGCTGCGGCGCCCCATAATCACCCTTTCGTTGATCGTCGGCCTGTTCGCCGGCGCCGTTGGGGCCACACTGAACGGCAACATCCACATCAACTTCTTCGCCTCCGACCCCATCCGCCTGTTCTACGTCAACCTGGAGATGCCCGCCGGCACGCCACTGGACGTCACCCTGAACAAGGTGCTGGCGGCAGAGCAGCGGGTCAAGGCCCACATTCGGCCAAGGGAGGTGCGCAACATCCTCAGTTACGCCGGCCAGCAGTTCACCGAGACGGCCCTCTCCATCGGCGACCAGTACGGGCAGATCGTGGTCGCCCTGCAGCCGAAAAAGCCGGGACTGCGCAGCGTCGATCAGATGATCGAGGCTATGCGCCAGTCGGTGAGCGGCATACCGGGCCCCCTGAAGATCAAGTTTCTGCGCCTTACCGGTGGCCCGCCCACCGCCAAGCCGATCATCATCAAGGTGCGGGGCAAGGAGGTGGAGCCAATCCGCAAGGCGGTGGCGGAACTGAAATCCATCCTGCGGCAGAACCCGGCGATCCACGACATCACTGATGACGACAGCCCCGGACAGATGGAGCTGGCACTGCATGTGAACCAGGATGCGGCGCGGCGCGCCGGCATTCCGCCACAACAGGTGACGCGGGCCCTGCGGCTGCTGGTGGACGGCGAAGTGGTGGCCAGCATGCAGGACCGGGGGGAGGAACTACAGGTACGGGTGCGCGCCCGCCCCCGGCAGTTGCAGGGAATCGATGAACTGACGCACTTCAACCTGCCACGTGCCGATGGTGGCCCGATCGCCTTGAGCGAACTTCTGGACAGCGAGATCAGAAGCAGCCTCGGCAATATCCGCCACTACAATTTCCGCCGTACCATCACCCTGGAGGCGGACCTGGACAAGACCAAAAGCGACACCCTCAGCGCCAACCGGGAGATCCAGGCCGCCTGGGAACGCATCCGCCCCCGCCACCCCGGCATCGACCTGGACTTCACCGGTGAACTGGACGATATCCAGGAGAGCATCGATTCGATCCTGGTGCTGTTCCTGTTCGGCGTGGGGCTGATGTATCTGATCCTGGGCACCCAGTTCCGCAGCTATTTCCAGCCGCTGATGATCCTCTCTACCGTGCCGATGGCCTTCACCGGCGTAGTGGCGGGACTGCTGATCACCGGCAACCCCTTGAGCCTGTACACCCTGTACGGCGTGGTGGCCCTGGCCGGCATCGCGGTCAACGCCGCCATCGTCCTGATCAGCGCCGCCAACGAACGGCTGCAGCAGGGCATGAGTCTGACCCACGCCACCCTCTACGCCGCCCGGCGCCGGGTGATCCCGATCCTGATCACCTCCCTGACCACCATTGCCGGCCTGTTCTCCCTGGCCACCGGCCTGGGCGGCCACTCCCTTATGTGGGGCCCGGTGGCCACTGCCATCGTCTGGGGGCTGCTGGTCTCCACCCTGCTGACCCTGTTCGCCACCCCCCTGCTCTACCGGTTGTTCATGAGAAGGGGGCGACAGTCTGCCCCCCGTACATGAGGCTGTAACCAATGCCCGACAAGATACCTGAGGATCCAAAATACAGTCTGCGGGAAGAGGTTGCCCACGCCATTACCCACGGTATGGGCATCGTATTGAGCATCACCGGCCTTGTGCTGTTGGTGGCCTTTGCAGCAGTCTACGGAAATGCCTGGCATGTGGTCAGCAGCGCCATCTATGGCACCACGCTGATCATTCTCTATACCGCCTCCACCCTGTATCACGGGATACCCCACCGGCGGGCCAAGGCGATTCTACGTCGCTTGGACCATGCCGCCATCTTTTTACTGATCGCCGGGACCTACACCCCTTTCTGCCTGATAAGCCTGCGCGGCCCCTGGGGCTGGACCCTGCTCGGGCTGGTCTGGGGGCTGGCAGTGATCGGTATCCTTCTGGAACTGGCAGGTCCAAAACGGTATGAGAAATGGTCCCTGCTGCTCTATCTGGGAATGGGCTGGCTGGTCCTGATCGCCATCAAACCGATGCTCTCTTCGGTGGAGTCCGGTGGCCTGTGGCTGCTATTGGCCGGGGGAGTGGCCTATACCCTGGGGGCCGCCTTCTACGCCTGGGAAAAGCTCGACTATAACCATGCCATCTGGCATCTGTTCGTGCTGGCCGGCAGCCTGCTGCATTTCCTTTCGGTGTTTTTTTATCTCCTTCCCGGTGAGTGAGACAGCCACATACATATCCACACGACCTGGGGTTCAGTATCGAATCTTGTCATCCATGGCGTCCCAGACCTGGAACATTGCCAGCGCCTGCTCCCGCAGCAACTGTTCGTCGGGGATACGCCGCGCTCCCTGTGGCCGCAGCAGCTCCCGGTAGATCAAGCGGTCGTCGAAACCGATGGCAGCCGCATCGTCTGCCGTGGCAGCAAAGCAGATGCGGCTTACATGGGCCCAGTAAGCGGCGCTCAGGCACATCGGGCAGGGCTCGCAGCTGGCATAGAGGACAGCACCGGAAAGATGCACATCGCCCATTCGCCGGGCCGCCTCACGGAGCGCGATCATCTCGGCGTGAGCGGTCGGATCACAATCAGCGATCACCCGGTTCCAGCCGCGGCCAATGATCCTGTCATCCAGCACCACCAGCGCACCGAACGGGCCGCCATCGCCCCGCTTGATCCCCTTCTCAGCCAGAGAAATGGCCTCACGCATATACTGTTTTTTCATCCCCCGCCCCCTGTTACAGTCCAGGTTCACTATCATCCTGCGAAGACCCACCCATGAGCAACAACCGCCTGGCCGACGCCACCAGCCCCTACCTGCAGCAGCACGCCGACAACCCGGTCGACTGGTATCAGTGGGGAGAGCAAGCGCTACAGCTGGCACGGGAGCAGGACAAGCCCATCCTGCTCTCCATCGGCTACTCCGCCTGCCACTGGTGTCACGTCATGGCCCACGAGTCATTCGAAGACGAGACCACAGCGGCGCTGATGAACGAACTCTACATCAACATCAAGGTGGACCGGGAGGAGCGGCCCGACCTGGACCGCATCTATCAATCCGCCCATCAATTGTTGGCCCAGCGGCCTGGTGGCTGGCCGCTGACCGTTTTTCTCACTCCCGATGACCAGACCCCCTTCTTCGCCGGCACCTATTTTCCCAGCCAGCCACGCCACGGGCTGCCCGCCTTCCGTGACCTGCTGCGCAACATCGCCACCGCCTATCGAGAACAGGGAACGGAGATCCGCGAACAGAACCAGGCCCTGAAGCAGGCCCTGGCCCAGCTCAATCCGACCCTGGACGGTGCCAATCTGATGCTCGACAGCGCGCCCCTGGAGAGCGCCCGCCAGCAGCTGGCCCGTAGCTTCGACGAGACCTGGGGCGGCTTCGGCCAAGCCCCCAAGTTCCCTCATCCAACCAGTATCGAATGCATGCTGCGCCACTGGGCGACCACTGCCATCGGCGGCACGCCGGATGCCCGCGCCCTCTATATCGCCGACTTCACCCTCACCCGCATGGCTCAGGGCGGTATCAACGATCAGCTGGGCGGCGGCTTCAGCCGCTACTCGGTGGACGAACAGTGGATGATCCCCCACTTTGAGAAGATGCTCTACGACAACGGCCCACTGCTGGGCCTCTACGCCGATCTATGGCAAATCACCGGCAAGCCCCTGTTCCGTGACACCGCTCTGCAGACCGCAGGCTGGGTGATACGGGAGATGCAGTCGCCCCAAGGCGGCTACTATGCCAGCCTGGATGCGGACAGCGAGGGCGAAGAGGGACGCTTCTACGTATGGGACCAACAGCAGGTCCGGGAGCTGCTCGACGACGAAGAATACCGCCACTTCGCCCGCTGCTACGGCCTCGACCGGCGACCCAATTTCGAACACCATTGGCACCTGCACCAGTTCACCAGTGTGGCCGAGCTGAACCGGGCCTTCGACAGCAACGCGGAACAGGCCCGTGCCCTACTGGCGTCGGCCCGGGAAAAGCTGTTCGCCGCCCGTGAGCAGCGGGAGCGTCCGGGACGGGACGAGAAGATTCTCACCTCCTGGAACGCCCTGATGATCAAGGGCATGGCGCGGGCCGGGCGAATCCTGCAACAGCCGGCGTTGATCGCCTCCGCGGAGAAGGCGCTCGCCTTCATCCGTGACCGACTCTGGCAGGACGGGCGCCTGCTGGCCACACACAAAGATGGCCGATCGGCCCTGGCTGCCTATCTGGACGATCACGCCTACTTGCTCGACGCCCTGCTGGAGCTGCTGCAGGCGCGCTGGAACCGGGCCGACCTGGAGTTTGCCATCGAACTGGCGGAACAGCTGCTGGGCCACTTCCAGGACCAGGAACTAGGTGGTTTCTACTTCACCGCCGATGACCACGAACCACTGATTCACCGCCCCAAGCCCTATGGTGACGAGTCCATGCCCGCGGGCAACGGTGTGGCCGCCTTCGCCCTCGCCCGGCTGGGCCATCTGCTGGGAGAGCCCCGCTACCTGGAAGCGGCCGAGGGAACCCTGAAGAGCGCCTGGACCCAGCTACGCCAGATCCCCCACGCCCACTGTACCCTGCTGGCCGCGCTGGAAGAACAGATCCATCCCCCCGAGTGCATCGTCATCCATGGTTCCGGAAAGGAGCTCCTGCAGTGGCAGCAGCGGGCCGGGGAGACCTATGCGCCACAGCGCTTCTGCATCGCCATCCCTGAAACCGGGCACGAATTGCCGGGGCTCCTCGCTACACACCCAGCCAGTGCCGGCGTGCGGGCCTACATCTGCGCCGGAACCCGGTGCGAGAGCCCGCTGACGGAGTTCCAGGCCTTTTCCCGGCGATTGCGCGAGAGCGAGGCGGTCCTGACAGGTACCCCCTCATTCACCGGCGGCAGCGGCTCATTCAAGCGGAGCCGGGAATAACCGGCGCGCTGGATCGGCGGCTCAGGAAGCCGCATAATCATCCGAATACGGCACACCGGTGCGCAACCTGACAGCGAAACACCTGATGAACCACCTGTTTCCAACCACACCATCCATCACCCTGCACGACCCGCTGGCCGAACTCCTCGGCGCCGGTGACGGCCACTTCGATTACACCTTCGATGACGCGATCAAGCTCTCCGGCCACGCCTGCCCCACCGTCGCCGGCGCCTTTCTGATGGCGGTGCAAGCGCTGAACACCCTGTATGAGGGGGAGACGCCGGTCCGGGGGGCGATTCAGGTAACCATTCCAGGCCCCGTCGATGCCGGGGTGAATGGCCCCATCAGCCAGGTATTCACCCTGCTCACCGGCGCAGCCGCCGACAACGGTTTTCATGGACTCGGCGGACAGCACGCCCGCAACGGCCTGCTGACCTTTGCCGCGGACGGTGACGCCTTTCTGTTTCAGCGCAGCGACAATGGCAAGCGGGTGGCAGTGACCTACGACCCCAGCCCCATTCCCCCTGATCCGGCCATGATGCCCCTGCTGCAGCAGATTCTGCAGGGCAGCGCCGATGACATCGTCCGGCAGCAGTTCCAGACGCTGTGGCGCGGGCGGGTAATCGCGATACTTGAGGATGGCGGTAAAAAAACGGTCACCCTGACACCGGCATGAAGGCGCTGTTCCTGCTGGTGCTGCTGAGTCAGAACGGTGCCGGCGACATCAATGCAGCCTTCGTCAATACCCAGAGCATGGCGCAATGCGAACAGAAGGCTGCGATGGTGCGGGGCATTTTCGCCTCTGCCCGGATACCGATCCTGGGATATCGCTGCCAGAAAAGTGAATTGCGTTTCACCCCCTTCGGCCATGTCAGCTCATCACGGGCGCCCCGGCACTTCTATCTGATCCGGTTCGGCAGCGATAAGGTGGAAATCCAGGCTGCGACCGGCTGGCGCGACTGCATGGCGGCAGCAGCAGAGAAACCGCACCATTATTGTGCCAGCTCGGTACAACGGCTGGAGTGAATCAGCTATCCCGCTGCCAGCGCGCTTCCGCCTCATCGTCGCTATGGCGGGCATCCACCCAGCGTGGGCCGTCCGGGGTCTGCTCCTTCTTCCAGAACGGGGCGCGGGTCTTGAGGTAGTCGATGACGAATTCGCAGGCCTGGAATGCCTCCCCCCGGTGGGCGCTGGCCACCGCGACCATGACGATGGGATCCAGCGGCTTCAGGTCTCCCACCCGGTGCACCACCTGGACCCCCAGCAGATCCCAACGTTCGTTGGCCTCGTCCAGGATCTTCTGCAGCGCCTTCTCCGTCATCCCCGGATAGTGCTCCAGGGTCATGGTGGCCACCTGGTCCCCCTCGTTCATGTCCCGCATCAGGCCAACGAAGGTGACCAGGGCACCAATTGCCGGGTTATCCGCCCGCATACGCTCCTGGATGCCGGCGATGTCGAAGGGTTCAGTCTGGATCTGGATCTGTTTCATCGGTTCCGCTCATCTGTTGAACCGCAGGGTGGACCCCCCTTACGGGTTTGTCCGCCCTGCATTCGATACTACGCGCTGTGTGGCCGGCTCACCCTCCGGTCACCGGCGGGAAGAAGGCCACCTCATCCCCATCGGCCACCGGGGTATCCCTGTCCGCCACCTCCTGGTTGAGCGACATCAATACCATCTGGTCGCCGCCGAACACCTCGGCCCAGCTGCCGCCGCGCCGTTGCAGCAGATCAGCGATGGCGCCGATGGTGGCGGTACCCGGGCCGGCCGGGAGTTCTTCGGCAGCGGTTTCCAGCTGTTCCCGCAGGCGGGCAAAGTAGAGCACGCGAATCATGACAGCAGCTCACTGAAAGGGAGGAACTTGACCCGGTCGCCCTTTTTCAACGGGGTGGACTCAGGCAGGATGGCCAGGCCATTGGCCCAGGCCAGGGAGCTGAGGACGCCGGATGAGCGGCTGCGATAGACCGAAATCACCGCCTCGCCCTGCTCATTCAGCTCCAGCCGGGCACGGGCGAACTCCCGCCGCCTGTCCGGCCGGGGCCAGTCAAAATCGATCTTCGCCTCCAGCGGCACCGGGGCCAGGTCGCCGCTGACACCCTGGGCCTTCATGATGAAGGGTCGGGCGAACAGGCAATAGGTAACAAACAGGGAGACCGGGTTGCCCGGCGTGCCGATGAAGGGCACGCCATCGATGTGACCGAAGGCCAGCGGCTTGCCCGGACGAATGGCGATCTTCCACAGATCCAGGCTGCCCAGCTTCTCCACCGCCGGTTTCAGATGATCCTCCTCACCGACGGAGACGCCACCCGAGGTCATCACCAGATCGGCCTGCCCGGCGGCGCGCGTGAGCGCATCGCAGGTTGCCTCGAAGGTATCCTTTACGATGCCCAGCTTGATCACCTCACAACCGGCGTTGCGCAACAGCCCTTCCAGGGTGAATTCATTGGAATTGTAGATCTGTCCTGGCCCCAGGGGCTGGCCGGGCATCACCAGCTCATCGCCGGAGGAGAAGAGGGCCACCTTGAATCGGCGGTAGACCGGGATCCGATCCACACCCACCGAGGCCAGCAGCCCCATGTGCTGGGGGCCGATGCGGGTGCCGGCCGCCAGTACCTGATCACCAGTTCTGGTATCCTCGCCGGCGCGGCGGATGTTGGCGCCGGGCGCCGGCACCTCGTTGACGATCATCCCGTCACCATCCGCCTGACACACCTCCTGGATCACCACCGCATCGGCGTTTTCCGGCACCGGCGCGCCGGTGAAGATACGGGCAGCCGTGCCGGGTTCCAGGGGCGCCCCGGCGGCGCCGGCCGGGATGCGCTGGGATACCGGCAGGCGGATGCCCGGCCGGGTCAGGTCGGCGGTGTTGACCGCGTAACCATCCATGGCGCTGTTATCCCAGGGCGGCATGGTGATGCGGCTCACCACCGGCTCCGACAACACCCGCCCGAGGGCCTCGGGGATGGATACCTGCTCTGTCCGGGTCACCGGTCGCGCATGTTCCAATAACAGCGCCAGCGCCTCTTCCAGGGGTTTCAGCGGCACGCTGCCACTATGGGAGGAACAACCACACTCGCTCATGTTCAGGTTCTCTCGATAATTTGATGCCCGCAGGCTCAGGCGCGGAACATCTGTGCAAAGTTGCAGGGCCGGGTGCGATGATCCAGTTGCTGCTGCAGGATCTTGCCCCAGCCGGTGCGGCAGGCACCGGACGAACCCGGCAGGCAGAAGATCAGGGTCTGGTTGGTGAGGCCGGCGATGGCCCGGGACTGAATCGCAGAGGCGCCGATCTCCTCCCTGGAGATGGCCCGGAACAGTTCACCAAACCCTTCGATCGGCTTGTCCAGCAGGGGCTGGACCGCCTCCGGCGTGCTGTCCCTTCCGGCAATCCCAGTGCCGCCGGTGGAGATGATGACATGGACCTCCGGGTCGGCGATCCAGCGTGAGAATATGGCCCGCATCTGGTAGATGTCATCCTTCACGATGGCCTTCTCCACCACCTGATGCCCCGCCTCCTCGGCCCCCTCCTTGAGGATCTTGCCCGACTTGTCGGTCTCCTCGGTGCGGGTGTCGGAGATAGTCAGTACCGCAATATTCAATGGCATGAAGCCGGAGTCGTCGTAGTGTCCTGTCATCAGCCTCTCTCTCTTGTGTTGGCACGATTATTCTGCGCACATGAACGCAGATATGCGCAGATAATTCAATCCTGTTTTCTGCCGGTTTATTCCTGGATCCATCAAGGGCCGAAGTCGAATTGAACAGGTTCGCTCGATTCCTACCCCACCACCGAATCAGCTCGACTCCACACATGGTCCCTCATGTGTCTCAGTCCATGGAAAACCCGAACGCTGCGTTGAAGCGTGAGCGGAACTCGTCCTGGGTGAAGCGGTGGTTCTGGGTGCCCGCCTGCTCGATCTTGATCGCACCCATCAGGGCGGCGACGCGGCCAGTGGTCTCCCAGTCCATGTCGTTCATCAAACCATAGAGCAACCCGGCGCGGTAGGCGTCACCACAGCCGGTCGGGTCCTCCAGCCTGGCCACCGGAGCGGCGGGGATGCTATACACCTTGTCCCGGGTATAGACGGTGGAGCCCTCACCACCGCGGGTGACGATCACTGCCCGCACCATCTCCGCCAGCTGCTCGGGGGTTTTTCCGGTGCGCTCCTGCATCAGCTTCATCTCATAGTCGTTGAAGGCGAGCCAGTCGGCCTGTTCGGCAAAGCGCAACAGATCCTCACCATCGAACATGGGCATCCCCTGGCCGGGATCGAAGATGAAGGGGATACCCGCTTCGGCAAACTGCTGGGCATGTTCGACCATCCCCTGACGGCCATCCGGCGACACCAGTCCCAGGCTGCAGCCATCCACATCCGCAACCCGGTTCAGGTGAGACTGATTCATGGCGCCGGGGTGGAAGGCGGTGATCTGGTTGTCGTCCTGATCTGTGGTGATGTAGGCCTGGGCGGTATATTCGGTCTCGATCACCCGGATGTATTCACGACTGATGCCGCACTCGTCCATCCAGGTGGCATAAGGGGTGAAATCGCTACCGACGGTGCCCATCGGCTTGCCATCCCCCCCCAGCAGTTTCAGGTTGTATGCGATATTGCCGGCACAGCCGCCGAATTCCCGGCGCAGCTCCGGCACCAGGAAGGCCACGTTCAGGATATGCACCTGATCCGGCAGGATGTGGTTCTTGAATCGGTCATGGAACACCATGATGGTGTCGAAGGCAAACGAGCCGCAGATCAGTGCTGACATATAAATCCCGTTAGTATCTATTGAGTCTCCGCAGGAGCAACGTGGGCCATAGCTGTTCTTGCCTCAGCGCGGACCGGGGGGATTCTACACCATCTGCGCTCTTTAGCTCATGAGATCTGGCGTTGCAGCAGCAGGCGCGCCTCTTTTGCCGACATCGGCCGGCCAAGCAGGAAGCCCTGGGCCTTGGGGCACTCCAGGTTGCGCAGGTAATCCACCTGTCCCCGGCTCTCCACGCCTTCCGCCACCACCTCCAGATTGAGCTCGCGGGCCATGGCAAAGATAGCCGTGACAATGGAATTCTTATCCCTTGGTGAACGTATGTCGCTGATAAAGGAACGATCGATCTTCAGCGTATTGATGGGCAGGGACTTGAGATAGCCAAGGGACGAGTAGCCGATACCAAAGTCATCGACCGCCACCCGCACGCCATCGCGGGCCAGGCGCTGCAACTTGGTTGCCGCCTGATCCATATCCTGCATCAGGATGTTCTCGGTGATCTCCAGCTCCAGCTCTCCGCCACTGATGCCATACCGGGTCATCGCCTCCAGCACCCGACTCTCGAACGTGGACTGCTCCAGTTGGGCGGCCGAGATGTTGACCGCCATCACCAGACCCTCCACACCGCTCTGTTTCCACTCAGCCAGCTCCCGGCAGGCCGCATCCAGCACCCAGCTCCCCATATTGATGATCAGGCCGGTCTCTTCCGCCAGCGGAATGAACTCGTCCGGCAGCACCAGGCCTCGTTCCGGATGACGCCATCGGATCAGGGCCTCCATGCCGCACACCTCACCGGTGCAGACATTGACCTGAGGCTGATAGTACAGCTCGAACTGCTGCTCATCCAGCGCCTTGCGAATACCATTCTCCAGCGACAGCTGGCGGTGAAACAGGGCCTTCATGTTGTCGGCGAAGAACTCATAGCCATTCTTGCCCCTGCCCTTGATGTGGTACATGGCCATATCCGCATTCTTCACCAGCAGGTCCATGGTCTGGCCATCATCGGGATAGATGGCGATGCCGATACTGAAGCTGACAAACACCTCATAGCCTTCCAGTACCACCGGGTCTTTCAACCGGCTGATGATCTTGTCGGCGATCATCGCCGCATCCTCCGGCCCGGAGATACCCGGCACCAGCAGATTGAACTCGTCGCCCCCCACCCGCGCCAGGGTGTCGCTGTCACGCAGGCAGGCGCTGAGACGGGAGGCCACCGTCTGCAGCAACTGGTCTCCCGCAAGGTGCCCCAATGAATCATTGACCACCTTGAAGCGATCCATGTCCAGGTACATCACCGCCAGCTTGCTGTTGTTTCTGCGTGCCTGGGAGATAGCCAGGTTGAGACGATCCCGGAACAGGGCCCGATTGGGCAGTTTGGTCAGCAGGTCATGATAGAGTTGGAAATTGATGATCTCTTCGGCCCGCTTGCGCTCGCTGATATCCCGTGCCACGCCATAGGTGCCGACGAACCCCGGGCCATCGCTTTCCCCATTTTTCCGATACATGCCCATTGCGCTCAGCTCAATGGTGATGGAACGGGACTCGAAATAGCGATAGGGCAGCGAGCTGTCCTTGCACAGCAGCCGAAACTCCACATTACTGCTGGCGCGGCTGCCGGTGCGACGTTCATCGAACACGAAGCGCGCCTTTTCCTGGTCATCCTCATGCACCAGGGATGAATAGTGTCGACCATGCAGCTCATCCGGCTGATAACCCAGCAGGCTGGTGATACGCTCATTGACGAAGGTGAAACAGCCCTGATCATCCAGCATGTAGATGATGTCCGGGGAATTGTTGACGATGAAGCGGTAACGCTGCTCCGACGCCTCCAGGCGCCGGTGCACATCATCGATGTTCTGCTCCAGCCGCCGCTTCTGCTGCACGCTGCCCAGCACCCGGGTCAGATCGTCCGCTGCATAAGGCTTACGTAAAAAATCATGGGCACCGCAGCGCAACGCCTCGGTAGCGCTGTCGAAAGTGGTCTCCCCACTGACCACGATGACATCGGTCTTCGGGTGCCGCTCCTTCATCTGCCGCATCACCTGGTAGCCGTCCATCCCCGGCATATTCAGGTCCAGCAGCAGCAGATCCACTTCATGCTGATCAAGCAGGTCCAGCGCCTCCGCGCCATCCCCCGCCATCAGGCATCGATAGCCGTATGCCTGCAACAGATCCCGTACGCTCTCACGCATCCGGGACTCATCATCCACGACCAAAACCGTAGTATCGATACGCTCCGTGGTCTTTGTCCCCTCTCCATGGCGATGGTCAACCTCGGGTTTGAAACTGGTCCCCAACCATGACACAGAGGTCTTCATCGAATATGCTCACCCGTGGTCTGTTACTCAGTATTTCGGGGCAGCAAAATAACGAACTCCGCCCCGCCCGCTCTTTTATTACAGCAACTGATCGAACCACCCAGGTCGGCAACCAGGTTTCTGACAATGGTCAGACCCAGACCCGAGTGACCCTTTCCTTTTGAACTCTTGATCGGTGTAAAGATACTGCTCAACACCTCATCCGGTATGCCCGGACCGTTATCCGCTATCGCCAGCTCCACATACGGCCGGCCATCCACATTGATCTGATCACGGGTGGCAACGGTGATCTCCCCCCCGTCCGGCATTGCCTCGATGGCATTCTTGATCAGATTGGTCACGATCTGTTTGATACTGTTGCGATTGCTCCGCACCGGCGGCATCGTCTCGTCCAACTGTAGGTGCTCGCGAATGCCATGGCTGGCAAAATGGGAGACCCGGAACACCTCCAGCAGATCCCGCAGAAGCTTATTGATGTCCACTGCCCCCTGGGGCAGGTCGCTCGGCTTCGCCACGTCACGCATGCGCAGCAGGATATTGGCTACCCGGTCGATCTCTTCACTGAGGATGGAAAGCTGGGATTGCACCGCGTCGTCACCACTCAGTCGCAGAGAAAGCACCTGCAGATAGTTCTTGATGATGGCCAGCGGGTTGTTCGCCTCATGGGTCAGCTTACGTACCTGCTCCTGCTGCCGCTCCCGTTCCAGTTCGATCAGCTCCCGCCGCTCCTGCATGGCCAGCTGCCGTTGCTGAATGGTGACGGCGACCACCTCGGCAAAGCTGCGCAGCAGCGTTTCCTGCTGATGTAGCGCGACCACAGCGGCATATTCCACCCCCATCACCATTACACCGATCCTCTGGGTACCGGTGTGTAGCGGTATGCAAAGTGTCTCTTCCGCCGCCAGCAGCTTGGCCAATTGCCGATCGACCACGCTACGGTTGGCCGCCGTGGCCAGCTCGTGACTACTGATGACCGTTTGTTCGATCACCGCATCCGCCAACATACTACGGCCCGGCTGCAAGGCAATCTGAAACTCGCCGATATGCGCCAGTGTCACCCCACGGCCGGCCACCGCCCGCAGACGGGCGGCATCGGAATCAATGAGGAAACAAATACTGTGTGATGCCCCAAACAGAATCTCCAGATCCAGCAGCGCAGCCTGGATGGTCTCTTCCAGCAGGGCCGATGCCTGCAACTGCCGCTGTGGCGCCGCCAGCAAGGCGAATTCACGCACCCGACGGGCCAATGCCAGGCGTATCTCCTCACTGTCGGCGTAGAAGTGGCCGTCATCGCTCAACCGGATAGCCAACGCCTCGGCCGCCTTCTGCACCTGCCCCCGGACCGCCAGCATCAGATCATCGATCACCGCCGGTGCAAGACCGAACAGCAGGTCTGCATCGGCGTGTAACCGATCTGCACCCTGCCTGCCATCGCTCAGTCTGGCAGCCAGGTTCAACAGCTTGATCAGGCGTGGCGTATCCAGCAGCGCGTCTGCCGGTTCATGCTGATAGAGGATGGCGTCACTCAGCAGCGATCCCGAATCCCATTGCCGCAGCAGAAAAGCACCCATTTCACTGCTGCTGGAACCAAAGCGTCGCCGTTCATGTTCCTGCAACATCTGGCCATCTTCGGCCTGCAGCGCCATATCGGCATAGCCAGATGGGTCCTGCTTCAGGAACACCAGCTGTCCGAGGCGATGCATCAACCCGGCCAGGTAGGCCTCATCCGTGGCGTCATATCCGGTCAACCGGGCCAATTCCCGCGCGGCATGGGCGCAACTGAGAGAGCGTTGCCAAAAACCGCCCATCCAGCGCCCCACCTGCGGGTTGAAACTGGCAAAAAACTGATGCACCGATGAGGTTATGGCAATGGTCTTGATGGTATCCAGCCCCAGCGCGACCAACAGCCGGTTGAAGTCCCGCACATCGTTCCATTGGGCATAGGTTGGAGAATTGGCAATGGCAACGATACGCGCCCTCAGACCCACGTCCTGCTGGATGATGGCAGCCAGTTCATCGAAACTGACATCGACTTTATGGCAGGCTTCGATTAACTTGAGCAGCACATGGGGGATGGACGGCAACTCACCGACATCCAACCCGACCGCATGACTGATGGACAGGTCGCGCATGGCTACGTCAGGCGTTTTGCCGGACAAGGTCCATTGATGTGGTGAACATGACGGGTATTCATCGCCTTTTCTTGTATATCGTTGACAGGCTACTTCATGTTTTAAGCCACTTTAACAGAACCATGAAGTAACGCAATGATTTATCATATTTTTAGCCACTTCAACCAGACGAGAAAAACCATCGCCAGCGATCGTAAACCACTATCGGCAGAAGCCCCATCCCCACCGGCAACCCGGCATCGCGCCAGCGTCGCAACCATTATCGGCCTGCCGGACGGACACAATGAAAGTGCCGTCACCAACAACCTGGCTGCTGCTCTCGCCAGGCGGGGTGCCAGCGTGTGTCTACTCGAAACCACACCCGGCAGTGATGGCATGCAGCGGCTATTGCAGCACGAGCACCCCTGCCATGAACTCTTCGACACCACCAGTCACAAGATAGCACAGCTGCCTGGATGCGACTGCCTGGCCAGCTTCATTCATCTCGATATGAGCGTACAGCAGCGGCTCATCGATGCCTTGCGATATCTTGAGAGCCATTTTGATTTTCTGCTCATCGGAATACCGGCAAACAGGGTCGATAGGCAGCTGCCACTGGTGTTGGCGGCACCCTGCCCTTTGTTGGTGATCACGCCGGAAGCCGCCGCAACAGAGCAGGTGTTTGCCGGGCTGAAGCGGATGAAGCAACACTATTTCGACCAGCCGGTCCGAATCATCGTCAGCCGCGTCCACGGACTGGCCATGGCGCACAGGCTGTTTCAGGAATTTCGCCGGCGGGTCGCCCATTATCTGCAGTTGGAGGTCCGTTATCTGGGCTATACGTTGCTGCAGGGCGAAGAGACGGAGGCCCTTACCCACCACTGCCTGGATGCCATTGCCGAGCGCATGCAGTGGCAGATGGAGGCACAGTCACCACCTTGCACAGGGATAAGCGCCTATTTCACCAAGTTACTGGTTCCGTCCCAGACGACAGCAGAGCAGGCCTCAGCCGCCGAAGACGGGGAAGCAAATCCAGCGACAGACGACGCGGGGCACGGCCTGCTCAGCGCAGTCTATTACGCCAGTCTGTTCGGGAGCAATCACAGCAACACCAGCAGCCAGACCAAGGCCGCCAGGAAGATACTCAGCAGTACGGCGGCGGAACCGATATCCTTGGCCCGCCCCGACAGCTCATGCCACTCGCCGCCAAACCGATCCACTACCGCTTCGATGGCTGAATTGAGCAGTTCGGTCAGCGGCACCAACAGCAGGCTGCCGACCAACAGGGCCCGCTCCACGCCGCTCTCACCTAGCCAGATCCCCAATGGCAGCAGCAGCAAGGCACCCAGCAACTCCTGACGGAATGCCTCTTCATGCTGAAAACAGGCCCGGAAACCGGCCAGCGAATAACCCCAGGCGTTGATCAGGCGACGCAGGCCGCGGGCCTGTTGCCCGGCCATCAGTCGCCGGCCGGCCGCCAGGCCAGATCCAGTTCGCGGGCGGCCCGCACATCGTCCAGGCGCCGTACCGGCAGGGAATAGGGGGCGCCCTTGACCCGATCAGGCTCCTGCTCGGCCTCCTGCAGAATAGTCACCATTGCCTCGATGAAACCGTCCAGCGTCGCCTTGTCCTCAGTCTCGGTAGGCTCGATCAGCAGGCATTCCGGAACCAGCAGGGGGAAATAGGTGGTGGGGGCATGAAAACCGTAATCCAGCAGCCGCTTGGCGAAGTCCATGGTATTCACCCCCAGCTCCTTGGCCTGGCGGCGCAGGGTGATGATGAACTCGTGGGTGGCCCGCCGTTGGGGATAGGCCGCCTCGAAGCCCGATGACTGCAGCCGCTTGAGCATATAGTTGGCATTCAGGGTGGAATACTCGGCCACCCGTTGCATCCCGTCACGGCCCAACATCAGGGCATAGGCGTAGGCCCGCAGCAGAATGCCCGCATTGCCGGCGAAAGCGGTAAGGCGGCCGATGGAGTCGGGGCACTCCTGCTCTGTCAGCCAGACGTACTCATCGCCGTCCCGGGCCACCATGGGCACTGGCAGATAGGGCTGCAGACGCTCGCTGACCCCCACCGGTCCGGCGCCGGGTCCGCCACCACCGTGCGGCGTGGAGAAGGTTTTGTGCAGGTTCATGTGGATAACGTCGAAACCCATGTCACCGGGGCGCACCTTGCCCAGAATCGCATTCAGGTTGGCGCCGTCGTAGTAAAGCAGGCCGCCCGCCTCGTGCACCAGCCGGGCAATCTCCGTGATACGCCGGTCGAACACCCCCAGGGTGGAGGGGTTGGTGAGCATGATCCCCGCGGTCTGGGGCCCAAGGGCCGCGCTCAAGGCATCCACATCCACGTCACCCTCGGCATTGGTGGGGATCTCCCGCACCTTGTAGCCGCACATCACCGCCGAGGCCGGGTTGGTGCCGTGGGCCGTGTCAGGCACCAGGATCTCATTGCGCCCATGGTCGCCCCGGGCCTCATGGTAGGCGCGAATCATGGCCACACCGGCGAACTCCCCCTGGGCGCCGGCAGCCGGAGTGAGCGACACCGCCTGCATACCAGTCAACCCCTTCAGTATCTCCTGCAGATCATACATGCAGGCCATGAAGCCCTGACTGTGGGACAGCGGCGCCTCCGGATGACGGGAAAGAAATCCAGGCAGCATCGCCTGCTGATTACAGCCCCGTGGATTGTACTTCATGGTGCAGGAGCCGAGGGGATAGAAGTGGGTGTCGATGGAAAAGTTCTGCTGCGACAGGCGGGTGTAATGGCGCACCACCTGCATCTCCGACACCTCCGGCAGCGCTGCCGGCCGGCGACGGCGGAACCGTTCCGGCAAGGTGGAGAGGTCGGCCGCTGCCTGCGGCGACTGGGCGACGGCACGGCGGCCTGGCTTGGATTGTTCCTGTATCAACTGCATCCTGGGTCACCACTCTTTCGGTTGAAGCTGACAGGGGGCGCCCCCCTGCATCTGGAGCACCCGCCCCAGCTTGGTCACATAGTCATCGATCTCCTGAGAGGTCCGCTTCTCGGTGGCGCAGACCAGGATCGCGTTGCCCAGCTCAGGATAGTCCCGGGACAGGTCCAGCCCGGCCAGCACGTTGTGTGCGGCCAGGGCGCGCAACACGCCTGCAGCGGGCACCGGCAGAGCGATCACCCGCTCATGAAAGGCGGGGCGATCGAACTGGCTGGTCACGCCCGGCAGTGACGTCAACTGCTTCTCCAATGCACTCATGTTGGCATGGCAGGCGGCCGCGGTGCGCGCCAGTCCTTCACTGCCGAGCAGCGCCATATGAATGGTGGCCGCAGTCACCATCAGCCCCTGGTTGGTGCAGATATTGGACGTGGCCTTGGAGCGTCGTATGTGCTGCTCCCGGGCCTGCAGCGTAAGGGTAAACCCCTGCTTGCCATCGAGATCCTGGGTGCGGCCAATGATGCGCCCCGGCATCTGTCGCACCAGCTTCTGCCGGCAGCAGAGAAAGCCGAAATAGGGCCCGCCCGAGGAGAGGGGCGCCCCCAGCGGCTGGCCTTCACCACAACAGATATCCACCCCTTCACCGCCCCACTCACCCGGCGGGTGCAGCACGGCCAGGGCCAGCGGATTGACCACCGCGATGGCCAGCATACCGTTGGCGTGGGCCCAGTCCGTGAGCTCATCCACCTCTTCCAGCACGCCAAAAAAGTTGGGCTGGGGGATCACCAGCGCGGCAAAATCCTCTCCCGCATATTGATCCAGCCGGGCCGGGTCGGTATGCCCCCCGACCGGGTCGAAGGGCAGCTCCACCAGCTCGATATCCTGATTGTGGACGATATTGTGCACCACCCGGCGATAGGCCGGATGCAGACTGCGCGGCAGCAGCACCCGCTTCGACTTGGATTTGCGGTTGGCCCGCACCGCCATCAACACCGCTTCTGCCAGGGCCGAAGCGCCGTCATACATGGAGGTGTTGGAGACCTCCATGGCGGTCAGCGCAGTCATCATGGACTGGTACTCGTAGAGCAGCTGCAGGGTGCCCTGACTGGCCTCCGCCTGGTATGGGGTATAGGCGCTGTAGAACTCACCGCGGGTGGCGATCTCCCATACCGCCGCCGGGATATGGTGATCGTAGGCCCCGGCGCCGATGAAACAGGCCGCATGACCATCCTCCCGCGCCCGTGCTGCCAGCAAGCGGGCACTTTCCATCTCCGACATGGCCGCCGGTACCGCTTCCAGCTCACCGCAGCGCAGGTCTGCAGGTATCTCATCGAACAGGTCGTCGATACTGGCGACACCAATGGTCTCCAGCATCTCCCGCACCTCTTCTTCTGTGTGGGGTATGAAAGGCATATTCAGGGTCCGCTCAGTGGTCCTCGGATTCCATCACCTGGGTGTAGCCTGCCGCATCCAGCAGGCCATCCAACTGCGCCGGATCCGCCAACCGGACCTTGAGCAGCCAACCGTCGCCGAAGGCATCTTCATTTACCGTTTCCGGGGCATCAGCCAAGGCCTCGTTGACCGCCGTCACCTCACCGGAGACCGGACTGAAGACATCTGACGCCGCCTTTACCGACTCCACGACCGCGCATTCGGCACCGGCCTCCAGCTCATCCCCCACTTCGGGCAGTTCGACGAAGACCAGGTCCCCCAGCAGTTCCTGGGCGTGTTCGGTGATGCCGACAGTGACGGTGCCATCCCCCTCGTCGCGGATCCACTCGTGGCTTTTACTGTATTTCAGTTCAGTTGGTACGTTGCTCATCTCTCATCTACCTGTGCTTGTTATGACTGATTGTCTATCTCGATGCATGCCTCGCCATGACGCACGAACGGCGGCTTCACCACCCGCGCCGGCACCTGTTTGCCGCGGATCTCGACGCTGCAGGTCTCACCCACCTCCGGTGCCAGCCTGGCCAGAGCGATGGCGTGCCCGAGGGTGGGGGAAAAACCACCCGATGTGATCTCGCCGACCGCCCGCTCTCCGTCGAACACCTTCTGATGATTGCGCAGCACACCGCGCCCGGTCAGCAGCAGGCCGACGAAGCGGCGGTTGGCCGGATCGTCGCGCCTGACCTCGATCGCCTCACGGCCGATGAAATCCCGCTCTGCCGGCTCCCAGGCAATGGTCCAGGTGAGTCCTGCCTCGAGCGGCGAGGTCTCTTCGTCCATATCGGCGCCATAGAGATTCATTCCCGCCTCCAGCCGCAGGGTGTCACGGGCGCCCAGGCCACAGGGGGCGACACCGGCGTCCAGCAGACCGCGCCAGAACACCGGGGCGTCTTCCAGCGGCAGCATCACCTCGAAGCCATCCTCGCCGGTATAGCCGGTGCGGGCGACGAACCAGTCGTCGCCGGGGACGGCGGAGAACACCTTCAGTCCGGATGCCGGCTGGCGCAATGCCTTCGGCAGCAACGGCAACGCCCGCTCCCGGGCGTTGGGGCCCTGTACCGCGATCATGGCCAGGTCCCGCCGCGGCTTCACGGTCACGGCATAGTCAGCCGCCTGGCGGTCGATCCACGCCAGGTCCTTGTCTGAGGTGCCGGCATTGACCACCATGCGAAACCACTGATCATCCAGATAGTAGACGATCAGGTCGTCGATCACGCCTCCCCGCTCATTGAGCATGCAACTGTACAGCGCCTTGCCGGGGCTCTTCAGACGCGCCACATCGTTGGCCAGCAGATGTTGCAGAAACGGACGTACACCTTCACCGGTGAGATCCACCACGGTCATGTGAGAGACATCGAACATCCCGGCATCCTGGCGCACGGCATGGTGTTCGTTCAGCTGGGAGCCGTAGTGCAGCGGCATATCCCAGCCACCGAAGGGGACGATGCGCGCCCCCAGCTCATTATGCAGGTCGTACAGAATCGTATGTTTGCTCATGACATCACTCTCCATTGGAAACAAAAAAGGCGGCGCCGAACCCATGGTCCCGCGCCGCCCCTCTGTCCAAAACCTGAGAGTTTGAAGTCATTAATTGACCCCTGCCCCGTCGGTGGATCGCTGTTCGATCACTCTCCAGAGTCAACCCGGGTGGCCACTGCCACCGCGATCCCCCGGTCCTTCTGCCTGAGCGATTCCGGACGGTTTGCGCCTTCGGCGCCGGCCCAATGGCCGGTCTCTCCCAAGGGATGAAAGGTTGATGGCCCGATCATACAGGGTGAAAAAGCCATTGCCAATCTTCCTTCTCCCTATCGGCCGGATATATACCTGGCCAGCGATGGCAGCTCCCCATCCAGCCCCAGGGCCCGGCGGGCCAGCAGATTCTTCACCGGCGGCACCGCATTGGTCAGACGCAGACCCAGGTTTCGCAGCATACTGAGCGGTGGATTGTCATTACTGAACAGGCGCTTGAACAGATCCATCAGGGCCAGCATCTCCATATCGGCGCTGCGTCGGGCCCGCTCGTAGCGGCGCAGGGTCTTCAGCTCCCCGGCACGGTGCCCCCTGCCCCGGGCCTCGACCAGCACATCGACCAGGGTGGCGGCATCGAGGAAGCCCAGGTTTACCCCCTGACCCGCCAGGGGATGGATGCCGTGGGCGGCATCCCCCACCAGGGCCAACCCAGGCTTTATGTAGTGATCCGCATTGCGCAGACGCAATGGGAACGCTCCCCTCGGGCCAACCCGGAGGATGCGTCCCAACATCTGCTCACTGGCCTCGGTCAGCTCGGCACAGAAGAGATCGTCATCAAGGGCCATCAGCCGTTTCGCCTCGACCAGGGAGGTGGACCAGACGATGGAGCAACGGCCATCGTCGATGGGCAGGAAGGCCAGCGGCCCGGTCGGCATGAAGCGCTGACGCGCCACCTCGGCATGATGCTGCTCCGGCCAGATGGTGGCGACGATGGCATGCTGATCATAGGCCCAGCCACTGGAGCTGATACCGGCCATTTCGCGCAATGGGGAGTGGGCGCCTTCAGCGCCGACGATCAAGCCGGCCAGGAGTGAGCGACCATCTTCCAGCACCAGCCTGGGGGCCTCCTGGTCCAGCTCCAGCGCAGCCACCTGACCGGGGCAGATCAGTTGCACCCCATTCGACTGCTGCAGCCGCTCCCACAGTGCCAGCCGGGTCACCCGGTTCTCCACGATATGGCCCAGATCCGGCTCCCCGATATCAGCCGCATCAAAACGGATACGGCCGCTGCCGGTGGCATCCCATACCTCCATGCCGCGATAGGGGCTGACCCGCAACGCGGCCATACGCTCCCAGGCCTGGAGATTTTCCAGAATGCGCTGAGAGGCCCGGGTCAGGGCTGAGACACGCAGATCCACTTCGTCTGCCGGCCATTCGACCTGTGGCGCCTGCAACTCGACCAGCGCAACCTGAAAGCCCCGCTGTGCGAGACCGCAGGCCAAAGCGCACCCCACCATGCCGCCACCGGCAATCGCCACCTCACATTTCAGAACATCGTCAGTCAAGATGCAGTCCTCGTGACAGTCGCGGCAGGCGGCCGTTGAGGCCCATGAACTGCCGCGTCAATAACCTCTTCGCCGGCGGCAACAGGTCCAGACCCAGCAACCCCAGATTCCGGGCGCAGCGCACCGGCAGCAGCGGATTGGTGAACAGGCGCACCAGGCCGTCGGTCATCAGGGCCACCGCCTGCTGGTCACGATGCCGCCAGCGGGCATAGTGTTCCAGCACCCCCATGGAGCCGATATCCCCATCCTGGTGAAATGCATCGTGCAGCAGATCGGCCAGCACTGCCACGTCACGGATGCCCAGGTTGAATCCCTGGCCGGTGATCGGATGGACGGCGTGGGCCGCATTGCCGATCAGGGCGACCCGGTGACGCACGTGCTCCTTGGCCCGAACCAGCTTCAACGGATAAGTGACGCGTGCCCCCGTCTTCTGGAAACGACCGAGGCGGTAACCAAAGCGCTCTTGCACCCGCTGCAGGAAGGCACTGTCATCCAGTGCCAGCACCTCTTCCACCATCTCGTCGGCCAGGGTCCAGACCATGCCGTAGCGCCCTTTCGTCAACGGCAGCATGGCCATCGGGCCGGCATCGGTGAAGCGTTCGAAGGCGGTGCCGTTCGGCGTTACGCCGGGGGTCAGGTTGCTGATCACGGCGGTCTGGCCATAGGCCCACGCATCAACCCCGATCCCCAACTGCTCACGAATAGCGGACCGCGTGCCGTCGGCGGCCACCAGCAGACGGCCGGAGAGGCTGCGGGACTCCTTGTCAGCCCCGACCAACAGATCCACTTCGACCGACTGCTCGGTAATGCGAAAACGCTCCAGGCTGGCAGGACAGAACAGGGTGACATTGGGCACCGCATCGAGCCCCTGCAGCAGCGCCTCGCCCAAGGCATGGCCGGTGGCCACGTAGCCCAGGGCATCGGCTTCCATCTCATCGGCCTCCAGGCGGGTGAAGCCGAAGTGCCCCCGATCGGAGACATGGATGTGCCGTATCGGCTCGGCCGCCGCCTGTAACCCTTCCCATACCCCGATCCCCTGCAGGATCAGCCTGCTGCCATAGGCCAGGGCGATGGCCCGGTCGTCGTAGCTGGGCTGGCGCACCGAGCCCAGGGGCCACGCCTCGACCACGGCGATCTGCAGGCCGCATCCGGCCAGCGCCCGGGCCAGGCTGGCACCGACCATGCCGCCGCCGATGATGATGATGTCGAAACGATCGTTCATACGTAACTACTCAGTAACCGTGGGCGCGGCGTCCCCGCCGCGATATGCTTCGATAGTGCAAGCACCAAGTTAATCCCGTCGTGGGGCTGTTGATCCCTGACGGGGATGGCGTGACTCCACCCCCTCTTGGGTTCCGGATAGCCGCATCTTCGCGGCCTGGACTCCGCTTTCACAATCAATTTCAGGCCGACCTCGCCTTGGCCATCAACGCCTCGATCTCTTCCACTGTCTTCGGCACATCCTTGCTCAGCACATCACAGCCATCCTTGGTCACCACCACATCGTCCTCGATGCGGATGCCGATGTTCCACCATTTCTTCGCCACCCCTTTGCTGCCGGCGGGTATGTAGAGTCCCGGCTCGATGGTCAACACCATGCCCGGCTCCAGCAGCCGCCAGGTGCCGTCTATCTTGTAATCGCCCACATCGTGGACGTCCATCCCCAGCCAATGGCCGGTGCGATGCATGTAGAACCGCTTGTAGTCGCCGTTCTTGATCAGGGTCGGCACCCGCCCCTTGAGCAGCCCCAGCTCCACCAGCCCCTTGCAGATCACCCGCACCGCGGCCATGTGCGGATCGTCCCAATGGTTTCCCGGCTTCACCTCCTTGATCGCCGCCAGCTGCGCCTTCAGCACCAGCTCGTAGAGGGCCCGCTGGGCGGCGCTGAAGCGGCCGTTGACGGGAAAGGTGCGGGTGATGTCGGAGGCGTACCACTCCAGCTCGCAACCGGCATCGATCAGCACCAGATCACCATCCTTGAGCGAGTCCCGGTTCTCGATGTAATGCAGCACGCAGGCGTTGCCACCACCACCGACGATCGGCGTATAGGCCTGATGCCGGGCACCGGCCAAGTTGCAGGCGTAAAGAAACTCTGCCTCCAGCTGCCACTCCTTCATGCCCGGCCGGCAGCACCGCATCAGCTGCTTGTGGGCGGCGGCGGAGATCTTTGCCGCGTCCCGCATCAGCTTGATCTCCGAACGGCTCTTGTACAGCCGCATGTCGTGCATGTAGTGGTCCAGGGCGATGAATTCGAGGGGTCCCTGGATGCCGGCCCGCCCCTTGGCGCGGATACCGCTGATCCATTCCGACATGCGCCGGTCCAGATCCGGGTTGCAACCCATGGCATAGTAGACCCGCTCACACTGCTCCAGCATGCGGGGAAGGATGTCATCCAGATCGCCGATCGGAAAGGAGTCATCGGCACCGTACTCCGCCTTTGCCCCCTCCTGCCCGGCCCGGGCACCATCCCACATCTCCTTCTCCGGATGGCGTTCACGACAGAAGAGCACATACTCCGCCTGCTTCCGTCCGGGAATCAGCACCGCGACCGCCTCGGGCTCGGCAAAGCCGGTCAAATAGAAAAAATCGCTGTCCGGGCGATAGGGATACTCCACATCCCGATTGCGCCGGGCGATGGGCGCCGTGGGCAGGATGGCGATGCTGCCCGGCCCCATCATCCGCATCAACTGGCGTCGGCGGCGCTTGAACTCGTGGGGAGTCATGAGCGGGCGGTCTCATCCGGAACCAGGTCGTCATGGACCATCATGGCCGCAACCCAGAGGAACTCGCTCACCTGCATAAGGGCGTCCTCGCTCTCTTCTTCATCATCCTCTTCATCCGTCAGTGCATCCAGATCCAGGCGGGTGATCTCACTGAACGCCTGCAGCGCCTCCTGGGTATGCTCCGACAGCGCCTCCTCCAGGGCGACCCCGGCCAGGCCGATGCCATAGAGAAAACCCTCACTCCAGTCGCGTACCGCAGCCGCCCGCACCGGCAACGGCTTGTCATCCTCCGGCAGCAGGGGGGAAAACCCGAGCCCGGGACCCTCGATCGCCTCCCGGGTCTCTCCGTAGAGCAGGCTCAACAGTTGGCGGCACTCGTTCACCAGCAGATCATCATCATCCCTGCCGGCAAACAGTTCATTGAGCCAGACCTCTCCGGCATCCTGATGGCCAGCGCACAGCAGACCACACATTACGCCATGGATCTCCGCGCCGCTCATCTCCAGATCCGCCGATGCCAACTGGCGTTCCACCCGCTCATGTTCTACCACTGGTCCTGACATGCCCCTGAGCTCTCCATCATTTTGTCACTGTTCGAATTCAGCACGGGTCGAATCGACGGCAAACCCCCGGCGACGGCCCGCTATAGCCAAGAAAGATCGTAACTGTTCAGCACCGCCATGATTCGTCCGAATAGCCCATGATACTGGGCGTTTCTTCCAGAAAACGCTATAAATACATCCCGTTATGCTTGACGACGGCATCCATGCCGCCGACATTTCTTCCGGAAACACCCAGTATCAGGGTCGAACTCGAAAAGCGCTGAATAGTTACGAAAGATCATAACATGGGGCAGATACCGTTGACCCTTGGCATGGTGCACTCTATATTGGCCGGCATGAGCCACGAAGAGCAAACAGACAGCGTGGAACGGGACCTCAAAGGACTGGAGGTGCGGTTGGAAGCGCTGATTCGCACCGTTACCAGATTGAAAGAGGAAAACACTGCCTTGCGCGCGAGGCAGGAGGATCTGATTGCCGAGCGCGCCAGCCTGATCGACAAGACGGAACAGGCAAAGAGCCGCGTGGAATCCATGATCACCCGCCTCAAGTCCATGGAAATCAACCTGTGAAAGAGCCCAGCATCCCGGTAGTGGTCCACATACTGGACAAAGAGTACCGCGTCGCCTGCCAACGGGGCGAGGAGCAGGCCCTGCTCAGTTCGGCACGCTTCGTCGATCAGAAGATGCGGGAGATAAAATCCGCCGGCAAGGTGATCGGCACCGACCGCATCGCCGTGATGACCGCCCTGAACCTGGCCCATGAGTTACTGGAACAGAAAAACCACAAGAATGACGACACCAAGGCAATCAGTGATCGTCTGCATGCCATGCAAGAGAAGATAGATCTTGCGTTGAATCAAACTAATTAGCTGGAACTTTCCGCCATTTCGGTTTAGCCTTATACCCATGGCGTCCCCTGCAGTGTTCGTAAGCAGACCGGGTATTTTCTTGAGCCTAATTCATACCCCGGGGACATAAAGCAGACACCGGTGTGCATGTCCGTCTCGAGCGGAAAGCCTGACGTGTCACTGTTGTCCCCACTTGAACCTACTGGTTCAAGAACGAAAGTCGGCGACGGCACAGGTGGAGGACGCCTCTTTTCTTCTCTCCTTCGCAGATGCTGAAAAACCCCATCGATATTCGTCGTGTCGCCCGCAACAGACGGCGCGCCCTCTCCAGTCACGAGCAGCGCGACCACGCAGTGGCTGCGGCCGCTATACTGCGGCGCTCATCCCTGTTTCTGCATTGCCGGCGTATCGCCTTATATCTCGCCAACGACGGCGAGCTCGATCCAACCCCCCTGGCCCGGATCGCCAGGGCAGCGGGCAAACGGCTCTACCTGCCGGTATTGCGGCCGCTACCCCGGCAGGCCTTGTGGTTCGCTGAATACCCATCCTCGGGAAAACTTCGGGCCAACCGCTACGGCATCATGGAGCCCGACATCAGACACCACCCCATTACACCACCCTGGGGGCTGGACCTGATACTACTGCCCCTGGTCGCCTTCGATGACCAAGGCACGCGACTGGGCATGGGCGGGGGCTTCTATGACCGCACCCTGGCCTATCGGCAACATCGCCGGTACTGGCACAAACCGCGCCTGATCGGCCTGGCCCACGATTGCCAACGCTATCACCGGCTGCCATCCCAACCCTGGGATGTCCCCCTCGATGGCATCCTCACCGAAACCGGACTGCGGCCGTTCCGTTCAGGATGACGCGCTGCCGGCCGGGCAGTCGCCGCCGCAGGCGAACAGATGATAGGCGGGATTGTCCGTCTCCTCCTCCCAGGCGTAACCCGACTCCTTGAGAAAACGGGTGAAGACCTTCTTTTCCCCGCTCTGGATCTGGATGCCCATCAGCACGCGGCCGTATGCCGCACCATGGTTTCGATAGTGGAACAGGCTGATATTCCAGCGCTTGCCCATTTCCGAAAGAAAGGAGGAGAGGGCGCCCGGCCGTTCAGGAAACTGGAAGCGAAACAGGGCCTCATCCCTGACCCCTGGCGCATGACCACCCACCATATAGCGGATATGCAGCTTGGCGGTCTCATTGTCCGTAAGATCAACCACCGAGTAGCCTTTCTCATCCAGCAGTTCGATCAGCTGCTCCCGCTCCCTGTCACCTTCATTCAGCTCCACGCCAACGAACACATGGGCACGCCGGGCGTCGGCGTAACGGTAATTGAATTCAGTGACACTACGACGGCCAAGAACCCGACAGAAGCGGAGAAAACTCCCCGGCTCTTCCGGGATCTCGACCGCCAGCAAGGCCTCGCGCTGTTCACCCAGCTCAGACCGTTCCGCCACATGGCGCAAGCGGTCGAAATTGATATTGGCTCCGCTATCGATGGCAATCAGACTTTCATCCTGCACGCCCTCCCGGGCCACATACTTTTTCATTCCGGCCACAGACAGGGCACCGGCGGGCTCCGCCACCGTTCTCGTCTCATCGAACACATCCTTGATCGCCGCGCAGATCTCATCGGTGCTGACCAGAATCACTTCATCGACCACCTGCTTGGCCAGACGAAAGGTCTCCTTGCCGATCTGACGCACCGCCACTCCGTCGGCAAAGATCCCCACCTGTTTCAGATTGACCCGCCGGCCCGCTTCCAGCGCGCGATACAGGGTCGCGGCATCTTCCGGTTCCACGCCGATCACCCGGACCTGAGGAAACAGATATTTCACATAGGAACCGATACCGGCAATCAGGCCTCCACCGCCGACGGGGATGAAAATGGCCTGTGGCGGCCCGGGATGTTGACGCAATATCTCCATGCCGATGGTCCCCTGCCCGGCGATCACCTCAGGGTCGTCGAAGGGATGAATGAAGGTCATGCCTTTTTCTTCGGCCAACTGCAGCGAGTGGGCATAGGCCTCATCGTAGGAGTCGCCACGCAGGACCGCCTTGGCGCCGAGGCTGCGCACCGACTCCACCTTGATGGGCGGTGTCGTCTTCGGCATCACGATCAGCGCCTTGATGCCCAGCCGCCGGGCGGACAGGGCGACGCCCTGGGCATGATTGCCGGCAGAGGCGGCAATCACCCCCTGCGCCCGCTCCTCTGCAGAAAGAGTGCGCATCCGATTGTAGGCGCCTCGCAACTTGAAGGAGAACACCGGCTGCAGGTCCTCCCGCTTCAGAAACACCTGATTATTCAACCTACGGGAGAGCCGCGGGGCCGGATCCAGGGGCGTTTCCCGGGCCACCTCATAGACCTGGGCACGAAGAATTCTTTCTATGTATGACTGTGGCATGGGTACCTTTGGCCTGAGGGGGCAGCGAAATGACTTTCAACCGACTGAACGCTATCATAAACCGATTATATCAGCAGCAGGAGATGACAATGTCCCAGGACGATCTGAAGCGCATGGCGGCCGCAGCGGCCATAGAATATGTAACCGGCGGCATCATCGGTGTCGGCACCGGCTCCACCGTCAACCACTTCATCGACCTGCTGGCTGAGATAAAACACAAGATCGACGGCGCCGTCTCCAGCTCCGAGGTCTCAACCGAACGCATGCGCGCCCACGGCATCGAGGTGTTCGATCTCAACGCCACCGGTGAGCTCGAGCTGTATGTGGACGGGGCCGACGAGTCCACCCGCCATCTGCACCTGATCAAGGGCGGCGGCGGCGCGCTGACCAGGGAGAAGATCGTGGCCGGCGCCAGCCGCAAATTCGTCTGTATCGCCGACGAGAGCAAATTGGTGGACGTATTGGGCGAATTCCCCCTGCCGATCGAAGTGATCCCCATGGCCCGCAGCCATGTGGCCCGGCAACTGGTGAAACTGGGTGGCACCCCGGTCTGGCGGGAGGGGTTTATCACCGACAACGGCAACATCATCCTCGATGTGCACAATCTGCGGATCATGGAACCAACAGTGGTGGAACAGCAGATCAACAACATCGCCGGCGTGGTCACCACCGGCATCTTCGCCATCCGGCCGGCGGATGTGCTGATCCTCGGCAGTGAGGATGGAGTGAAGACGATCAAGCCCTAGCATGAAGGGCACATATCGGCATGGCGCGAAGCCGCCAGCCGTAAGGCGTGTCTGGCAGGGAATGGCATACCTTTTTCAAGGGACGCAATGTAGCAGATGATGGCATCTCCCACGCCAAAGGGATGTGAGTCAGGCGGGGCAACTGGTCTTCGTATATGGCCCCTGCTTTCTCCTCTCGGTGGCGTCTGCGGCCTGGATGGCCGCAGTCGAGCCCCCAGGGATGGGTTTACGGCGTCCACCTGGAGGGGGAAGCAGGGGGCCATTTCGCTCGCCCCCTCAACCTGACCCCTCAAATCCCCAAATACGCCTTCTGCACATCCGGGTTGCTGAGCAGCTTGTCGGCGCTGTCGGTCAGACTGATCTCACCGTTTTCGATCACATAGCCGCGATGGGCGATGCGCAGGGCCTGGTTGGCATTCTGCTCCACCAGGAAAATGGTGGTGTCCTGCTCCTCATTGATCTTCTTGATGATCTCGAAGATCTGCCGGATGATCAGGGGGGCCAACCCCATGGATGGCTCATCCAGCAGCAGCAGCTGAGGTCTTGCCATCAGGGCCCTGGACATGGCGAGCATCTGTTGCTCACCACCACTGAGAGTGCCACCTGGCTGATGACGGCGCTCCTTCAGGATCGGAAACAGGGAGAAGACATAGTCGATGTCGCGTTTGATTTCCAGCTTGTCGTTGCGCAGAAAGGCCCCCAGATCCAGGTTTTCCTGCACCGTCAGCTGGGGGAATATATGACGCCCCTCGGGCACCTGGCAAATCCCCAGGGAGACGATCCGGTTCGGGCTCATGCCATGGATCGGCTCACCGCGAAAACGAATCTCACCGGAGCGGGGGGGCACCACCCCGCAGATGGTCATCAGGGTCGTGCTCTTCCCAGCCCCATTGGCACCGATCAGGGTGATGATCTCGCCGCTCCGAATCTCCAGGCTGATCCCCTTCAGGGCCTGGATATTACCGTAATAGGTCTGCACACCACTCAGTTCAAGCATCGATATCCTCACCCAGGTAGGCCTTGATCACTTCGGGATTGGCGCTGATCTCCTGGGGCGTCCCCTGGGCGATCTTGCGGCCATAGTCCATGACGAAGATACGGTCGGAGAGACTCATCACCAGCTTCATGTCGTGCTCGATCAACAGAATGGAGTGCCCCTCGTCACGAATGCGTTTGATCAACTCATCCAGCTCCCGGGTCTCCTGCGGATTCATTCCGGCCGCCGGCTCATCCAGCAGCAGGAGGAACGGTTCGGTGGCCAGGGCACGGGCGATCTCCAGCCGCCGCTGGGCGCCATAGGACAGGTTCTTGGCGAATTCGTTGACCACATCTGCCAGCCCGACCTTCTGCAGGATCCGGTAGCTCTTCTCCACCGTCTCCTGCTCCTCCAGCCGGGTGGCGCGGGTACGAAACACGGCACCGGCAATATAGGAGCGGGTGCGGCAATGGCGCCCGATCATCACATTTTCCAGCACCGTCATGTTGGGAAACAAGCGGATATTCTGGAACGTGCGGGCCATCCCTTTCTCTGTCACCTTGTTCGGTTTCAGGCCATTGAGCCGGATCGGCTTCTTTCCCGGTGGATTGAGGAAGACATCACCTCCGGTCGGATTGTAGATGCCGGTGACACAGTTGAAGAAGGTGGTCTTGCCCGCACCGTTTGGCCCGATCAGGGCGACGATCTCCCCGCTGTTCACCTCCAGATCCAGCTGATCCATGGCCCTGATGCCGCCGAAGTCCATGGAAAGATTGTCCACCTGCAGAATCGGCTTACTCATTGCCTGCCTCCGCGGATTCCTTCTCGAACTTATAGGTTCGCCGGACATTGGCGATCAAACCCTGGGGACGGAAGATCATCATGGTGACCAGGACCGCACCGAACGCCAACATACGGTAATCGGACAGGGCACGCAGATATTCCGGCAACAGGATCAATACCATGGCGGCGATAATCACGCCGACGATGGAGCCCATGCCGCCGAGGACCACGATACAGAGGATGATGGCCGACTCCAGAAAGGTGAAGCTGGCCGGGTTGATGAAAGTGGTCTTGGCAGCAAAGATGACCCCCACCAGCCCAGCCCAGGTGGCCCCAAGGGCAAACGCGGTCAGCTTGGTCTTGGTCTTGTCGATCCCCATCGCCTGGCAGGCAATCTCATCCTCCCGCAGGGCGATCCAGGCCCGCCCGATACGGGAATCCTGCAGCCGGTTGACCACGAAAATGGTGATGATCACCATCACGATCATCAGGTAGTAGAGATAAAGGATCGCGTTATCCAGCGACAACTCGATGCCGAAGAAGCCCGGCCGCGGGATATTGGCGATGCCGCTCGGCCCATGGGAGAACTCGTTCCAGTTCTCCAGGATCAGGCGAATGATCTCACCAAAGCCGAGGGTGACGATGGCCAGATAGTCACCGCGCAGACGCAACACGGGAAAGCCCAGCGCGATACCGAAGACGGCGGCCAGCAGGGCGCCGATGGGCAGCACGGTCCAGAATCCCAGGCCAAAATGGAGATTCAGCAGGGCATATGAGTAGGCCCCTACGGCATAGAAGGCCACATACCCCAGATCCAGCAGCCCGGCCAGCCCCACCACGATATTGAGCCCCAATCCCAACATCACGTACATCAGTGCGGTGACCATGATATTGGTCTGGTAGGTCGAGAAGATATAGGGAAAGATCAGGGCGAAGAGCAGCACCGCTCCGGCCAGTGGATAGAGGTAGCGGGGCTCGTGCAATACCATTTGCAGCAGCGACTGCCGCGCAGGCTGATCCAGCGCGGCCTGCCGGTCACGCCGACGTTCACGCTGAGCATAGTAGGCCCGCACCAGCAGGGAGACGATGAAACTGCCAATGGCGACGAACACCATATTGTCCCAGCGCCAGGTAACGGTGCGTTCGATGGGATCGGCCTTGATCACCATGATGGGGAAGGTGAGAAAGGCGAACCAGGCGGAGACAGCCAGGGATCGCTTCAGTTCCTGTAGTGAAAACATGGACTAGACCTTCTGGATCTCGGCCTTGCCGAGCAGGCCGGAGGGCTTGAAGATGAGGATCAATACCAGCAGCGAAAAGGCGAATACATCCTCATAGTCGCTGGAGACATAGCCGGTGGCAAAGCTCTCGGTCAGCCCCAGCACGAAGCCGCCGAGCACCGCCCCGGGAATCGATCCGATGCCCCCGAGGACCGCCGCAGTAAACGCCTTGATACCGGCGATGAAGCCGATATAGAAATTGATCTGGCCGATATGGGACGCAATCAGCATACCGCCGATGGCGGCCAGAGCAGAGCCGATGATGAAGGTGGTGGAGATCACCCGGTTGACATCGATACCCACCAACATGGCCATGGTGCGATCCTGGGAGGTGGCGCGCATCGCCTTGCCGATCCTGGTGTACTTGATCAGGAGCGTCAGCCCGATCATCACAACTGCCGTCGTCACCAGAATTACCATATCCGAAGAGCCGACGAATGAGGCGTAGGGCTCCATGAAGTCAAATTCGGGTATCAGTTCCGGAAACGGCAGGAAGTCGGAGGTCTGGGCCAGCAGCACATAGTTCTGCAGGAAGATGGACATGCCGATGGCGCTGATCAGAGGAGAGAGCCGGGGCGCGTGGCGCAGTGGCCGATAGGCGATCTTCTCGATAGTGTAGCCGTAAGAGGCAGACCAGACTGCTGCCGCAAGACCTGCAAGCACCACGATAGAGATCAACGGAAAACCGTAGATGGAGAGGACCGTGGCGACGATGAAGGCGGTGAAGGCACCGATCATGTAGATCTCGCCATGGGCAAAATTGATCAGCCCGATAATGCCATACACCATGGTATAGCCGAGGGCGATCAGTGCGTAGATGGAGCCTCGTGTGAGGCCACCGAAAAGCAGTTCTATGAAGTAGTCCATTGGAATAGGGCCTAGGGTCTAGGAACGAGTGCCGGGGAGCCAGGTTTCCAGAGCCATGATCTTTCTCGACTCACTTACCTCGCCCCCCGGCCATTGGCCCTGGGAGTCTATTCGACTCCTGGTGCCTTTATTTAATTTCGACGTACTTGCCGCCCTTCACCTGATACATGGCGAAGCCGACACCTACGGCATCACCCTTCTCATCGAAATGGATTCTGCCCACCGGCGTATCCACATCGTTGCTCTGCAGTGCCTTCTTCACTGCCGCCATATCGGTGGAGTTTGCCTTGTCGATAGCGTTCAACAGGGCCAACGCGGCGGCATAGGCATTCTCATAGAAGGCCCCCGGATCGCTGCCATATACCTTCTTGTGCTCTGCGTTGGCAGCCGTTGCCAGCGGGTTCTTCGAATTGTCCTTGGGGCCGGTGGCATAGACACCTTCCGCATACTTGCCAGCCACCTTGATGAAGGTATCATCCTTCACGCCGTCGTCGGAGATAAAATAGGTCTTCATCCGCTTCTTGCGCATCTGGGTGATGATCTTTGAGGCCTCAGGATGGTAGCCGCCAAAGATGACCGCATCGGCGCCTGAGCGTTTGATCTTCTGCACGATAGCGGAATAATCCACCGCACCCGGGGTGACGCCCTCGAACAGAACCACCTCGGCCTTGCCACCGGATTGCTCGATGAACTTCTTGGCGAACTCGGCCAGCCCCTTGCCGTAGTCACCCTTGTCATGAATCACGGCGATCTTCTTCGCGCCCAGGGTGTTGAGGGCGAAATCCACCTCGGTCCTGGCCTGGGCATCATCGGAGGCGATGGTGCGGAAAAAATTGGGATAGTCGCCGCTCTGTGTCAGTGCGGGATTGGTGGCCGAGGGAGACATCACCACCACGCCGGCATTCCTGTAGATGGGCAGCGCCGCCTTGGTGGCGCCCGAGCAGATATGGCCCAGCACCACGTCGACCCCTTCGGAGACCAGCTTGGTGGCGGTATTGGTGGCTACCTCAGGCTTGCACACATCGTCCTCCACCAACAGCTCAACCTGCTTGCCGTCGATGCCGCCTTTGGCGTTGACCGCATCAACCACAAGCTTGGCGGCATTGACGCTGGGCAGACCGTAGGATGCCAGGTCACCGCTGTGGGCGCCGGCCACCCCGAGTTTGATGGTATCGGCCGCCAATACCGGCAGCGCCATACCCAATCCCAGAGCGGCAATCAATAATTTCTGACCCGTTTTCATTTTCATTTGCTTCCTCCTCTTGCGGGATATCATCCCAACACCCAGACAAGCCCTGAACCATGGGCAGATAGATACTTGATTCAGCCGATCAAGCATGAGACGGGAAGCATAGGGAATTCGCGCTTATTTTTCCACAAAAAACGGGGCCCGAAGGCCCCGTTTCTCAACTTCGATTCTCTAAGCGAGATTAGAAGTCGTGACGCAGACCGAACGAGAAGTCGCTGGTCTTGACGTCTGCAACAGCGCCCTTGTTGTCAAAATCATTGACAATGTACTCAACATAGACGCGGGTGCGCTTGGAGAAGTTGTGCTGGAAGCCCAGAGCGTAGAAGTCAGTATCGGTGTTAGCGCTATTGTCTGCTTCATTCTGGCCATACATGGCACGGACGGTGTTGTTGCCGAAATAGACTTCAGCACCCAGGTTCCAGTTGTCGGAACCATCGGTAGCGCCGACGACATCGCTGTCATCGATGTTCTCATACATGGCAACGAGCTTGAACATGCCCATCTTGTAGGAACCGCTGAGGCCCCACAGATCCTGAGCGCCCAGGTCGTTGTTGTACTGGAGGGTGGAGATGCCAACGCTGATCGGGCCGTTGTTATAGTCGACCGACAGGTTGTAGGCATCGACGCCGTCGCTGTTGCTGAGGCCGGCCGTACGGTCGATGACCAGGGCCAGTTTACCCTGCAGACCGTTGAAGTTGGGGGTCACGTAGGCCAGGGCGTTGCCGGTACGGAAGGTGCGGGAATAAGCGGCGTAGACGCTGCTGACGGAGGTGGCGCCGTTGAAGATATCGAACTTACCCACGGAGCCGTAGTAAGGAGTCCACTGGCGGCCGATGGCGACGGTACCGAAGCCACCGGTCAGGCCGGCGTAGGCGAGACGGTTGTTGAAGGAGCCAGCCACGGTGCTGCCACCCTCGGAACTGGTGAAAGACCACTCGGCTTGGAAGATAGCCTTCAGGCCGTTGCCCAGATCCTCGGAGCCCTTGACGCCCATACGGGTGGTGTTGGTGACGATGTCCCAAGCGGCGTTGGTGTCGTCATCGCCATAGACCAGAGCGGTGTCCAGACGGCCGTACAGGGTGGTGTCGGCAGCGGCGGCCAGCGGGGCCACCATGGCAGCGGCGACTGCCAGGGTAATCAGCTTCTTGTTCATTTATTGAACTCCTGCTAAATCAATAGTTGATGAGAAATCGGTTCTGCAGGCTGCATACTAGTACCACGATAATCTTTTTGCAACATTATTTTGCAAAAAAAACCACAAATGCGCATTTGTTGTAAAAAAGTTACAGCATTTTGATGCATCAGCTCACAACATATGGAATTTCCTGGCAAATCAAGCCAGTTGAAGTGAACTCCTAGAATTGACTTGGAACGGCGTGCCGATAACGGCCGGGACGGGACTTCCTTAATGATTCCGCGAGCAGCCAAAACGAGGGAAAACCCGACTGGACCGCTGTTGCAATTCAGGCACAGAGGCCGATGAATCAGAAAGCGGCAGGGGTCGAGAAAATCGCGAATAAGCGATAGGGGGGCCGGAGTCAAAGCGCCCGAACCACGTCGTTTCCACCGCCATGTCCTGCACGGCTTGACTCCGGCCCCTGCCGATCTCTGACGCACTTTGGTCTTGCAACAAAAAAGCCCGCTGTTGCGGGCTTTTTTGTTGCATTGGCTGGGATGGTAGGGATCGAACCTACAACCTACGGAGTCAGAGTCCGTCGCTCTGCCAGTTGAGCTACATCCCATTTTCAGGTACCGGGCTCGCCGCACCAGGTCAACCCTGGCACCGGAAACCTGGCGCCTGGTACTTATCGTTTCGAGTACTGCGGACGCTTGCGCGCCTTGTGCAGACCCACCTTCTTGCGCTCCACGGCGCGGGCGTCGCGGGTCAGATACCCGGCCTTGCGCATAACGCTGTGCAGGCTCTCATCATACTTCGCCAACGCGCGGGCGATACCATGGCGAATGGCGCCGGCCTGGCCGGTATTGCCGCCGCCCTTGACGGTGACGCGGATATCAACGCTCTCCAGCAGGTTGGCCGCCTCGGCGGGCTGACGCACCACCATGCGCGCGGTCTCACGTCCGAAGTACTGATCCAGGGGACGCTCATTGACGGTGATCTTGCCACTGCCGGGGCTCAGGTAGACGCGCGCGGTGGAACTCTTGCGGCGTCCGGTTGCATAGGTCTGGGTCTGTGCCATATCTCTCGTATCCGGTGCTTGGGCTGGGATCAGATGTCCAGCGGCTGGGGTTGCTGGGAGGCGTGCTTATGCTCCGGGCCGGCATAGACCTTGAGCTTCTTGAACATCGCGCGTCCCAGGGGATTCTTCGGCATCATACCCTTTACGGCGGCCTCGATCACCCGCTCCGGCGCCTTGTCCAGGAGCTTCTCCAGGCTGATGCTCTTCAGGTTGCCGATATAGCCGGTATGATGATGATACATCTTGTCTTTCATCTTGTTGCCGGTAACCCGTATCTTCTCGGCGTTGACCACCACGATGTAATCACCGGTATCCACATGGGGGGTGTACTCGGGCTTATGCTTGCCGCGCAGGCGACGCGCGATCTCGCTGGCCAGGCGCCCCAGCGTCTTGTCGCTGGCATCGACCAGGTACCAGTCGCGTCGCACCTCGGCGGGTTTTGCACTAACAGTCGTCATGTGACTCGCTCCAACGGCGTTCTCAAGTAAAAGTACTCGAAAAAAGAGCGCGAATGTTACCGGACAACGAAGCGTATGACAAGCCCCAAAAGCAAAATTGTTAACCCAAAGCAGTAGTGCCCCCCTTTTGGTTGCAGGAGGGGCAGTGACAGGAGGGCCATTATATAGAGGGGCCATTATGTTGAGCAAACGGGAGGTCGATAGACTGGGGGTGATACAGGCGGTGGCTGGCCGTTCAGCCCAGCGCGGCGCCCGGACCAACGGCCCGACCAGAAGCACGGCTGCCGCACCTTGAGTAAAGAAAGCCCCGGTGGTCTCCCACCGGGGCCGGGTGTCGCTCGGCATGATCCCGTCCGTGGACCTTCCGTGTATGACCGAGTCATCCTTGACTGCCGTCTATGGCGACAGCGCTATACTGCACGATCAACAAGGGAATTTCAATCCTACGCCTGTTCGAAGAACCTGCCGAGGAGGGAGGCAGGCGCCACCCTACTCGACTCCTTGCTATTTGGCCCCTCGCCTTGCCCCGCCCCTATTCTGTTAAACTCCGCTCCATGCTCAGATTCGACCATCTCACCCTGCGCCGCGGCAATAAGCTCCTGTTCGCCGACGCCAGCCTCAACATCCACCCCGGTCAGCGGGTGGGCATCACCGGCGCCAACGGGACCGGCAAGTCCAGTCTGTTCGCCCTGATCCTGGACCGTCTCCACGCCGACGAAGGCGGCTTCGACCTGCCCAAGGACTGGGTCATCGCCCATCTGGCCCAGGAGACACCTTCAGATCCCCGCGCCGCCATCGAGTATGTACTGGACGGCGATTCTGAACTGCGCCGGATCGAGCAGGCGCTGACCGAAGCGGAAGCCGCCCATCAGGGTGAACGGGTGGCCGAACTGCACGCCCGGCTGGATGCCATCGACGGTTACAGCGCACGTGCCCGGGCGGCACGGCTGATCCATGGGCTGGGGTTCCGCGCCGGAGAGGAGACACAGCCGGTGGCCCATTTCTCCGGCGGCTGGCGCATGCGCCTCAACCTGGCCCGGGCCCTGATGTGCCGATCCGATCTGCTGCTGCTGGACGAGCCCACCAACCACCTGGACCTGGACGCGGTGATCTGGCTCGAAGGGTGGCTGCGCAGCTATCCGGGCACTCTGCTGCTGATCTCCCACGACCGGGACTTCCTGGATGCGGTATGCAACCACATCGCCCATATCGAACAGGAACGCCTGACCCTCTATTCAGGCAACTATTCCGCTTTCGAACGCATCCGTGCCGAGCGGCTGGCCAACCAGCAGTCCGCCTACGAACGGCAGCAGCGGGAGATCAGCCATATCCGCAGTTATGTGGAGCGCTTCCGCGCCAAGGCGACCAAGGCCCGCCAGGCCCAGAGCCGGCTGAAGGCCCTGGAACGGATGGAGCTGATCGCACCGGCCCATGTGGACTCACCTTTCCACTTCGCCTTCAAGCCGCCGGAAAAGAATCCCAACCCCCTGTTGCGCCTGGTCCAGGCCGCCACCGGCTACGGCGAGACTCCTATCCTCAGCGACATCACGCTCAGCCTGTCGCCAGGTGACCGCATCGGCCTGCTCGGCCCCAACGGCGCGGGCAAATCGACCCTGATCAAGCTGATCGCCGGCGAACTGGCACCCCTGGCCGGTAAGCGGGAGACGGCGCAGGAGTTGAACATTGGTTATTTCGCCCAGCATCAGCTGGATCAGCTGCGCATGGAGCAAACCCCGCTGCAGCACCTGAAACGGCTCGACCCGCGAGCCAGGGAACAGCAGTTGCGGGACTACATCGGCGGTTTCGGCTTTTCCGGCGCACGGGCAGACAGCCCGGTGGCCCCCTTCTCCGGCGGGGAGAAGGCGCGCCTGGTGCTGGCCCTGCTGGTCTATCAGCGCCCCAACCTGCTGTTGCTTGACGAGCCCACCAACCACCTGGATCTGGAGATGCGCTTCAGCCTGAGCCAGGCCTTGCAGGCGTTCGAGGGCGCCATGGTGATCGTCTCCCACGACCGCCATCTGCTGCGCACCACCACCGATCAACTGCTGCTGGTCGACGATGGCCGGCTGGACGAGTTCAAGGATGAGCTGGACGCCTATCCACGCTGGCTGGCGGAACGACAGCGCAAGCAGACCGCGGACAACGGTACCGAAACCGCCGCAAACCCGGCCCATAGCGCGGAGGCGCGCAAATCCCGGAAACGGCAACAGGCCCAACGACGGCAGCAACTGCAACCCCTGCGCAACAGGGTGCGTAAGCTGGAGCAGACGATGGCGAAGTTGAGCGACCGCCAACAGGAATTGGAACAGGCCCTGGCGGACACAGGACTCTACACCGATGCACGCAAGGCCGAACTGCGCCAATTGCTGGAGGAGAAGGCGCAGATCGACCGCAAACTGACCAGCGCTGAAGAGCAGTGGCTGGAGGCCAGCGAGACCCTGGAGCAGGCATGACCACGACCGTTGCAGCTGCAATCGGCCTCCTTGCGGTGTTGACGCTGCTGGCCATATATCGCCAGCATGTGGAAAAAAAGAGAAAGCGGGCCACCACGAAGCGGAACGGTATCTGCGCCACTTGCGGCAACCTGGGCAGCGCAGAGATCTGCCAAACCTGCAAAGGCTCGGGGGATCACTGGCAGCCCCGTGTGCCGTCCGACCCCTCTTAGAACCATCCCTGGCTGCAGTCACCCTGTCAGGGAGCAACAGCCCCATTCCTGACCGAGACAGAGAACAGACACCATACCCTCATCCCCCCGGAGCTGATCCGGCCTCTCATGATGATTGTTTTTTACTATCGACCATTTCGTAACAATCAATTAGATTAATGTTTAGAACGAGTCTAGTATTCCTCTCAAGCCATCACGGCAACACGCAACAACACAACGAGAGGAAACGACATGAGCAACGAGAATTCAGTCACCATCAAAAATCTTGAAGCGGCCCTGGCCGGAGAGTCCATGGCCAACATCAAATACCTCTACTTCGCCAAGGTCTGCCGCGCCATGGGAGACGAAGAGACCGCCAAGGTATTCGAGGAGACGGCAAAACAGGAAGTGCAGCACGCCTTCGGCCACATGGATCTGCTGTTTCCCAAACAGGAACTCGATCCCGCCAAGTGCCTGCAGTTCGCCATCGAGGGAGAGACCCACGAATACACCGAGATGTACCCGAGCTTCCGCCACATGGCCGAGCAAGAGGGACATGATTCAGCGGTGCGTGAATTCGATCAGCAGATCGACGAGTCGAAAGAGCATGCAGAACAGTTCATCGCCACGCTGGAAAAAGCGGCCAAGCGTTTCGCCGCCCTGACCAAGGTGGAAGAACGCCACGCCAACCGTTATCGCGAGGCCCTGGCACAGGTCAAAGGCTGAATTTCACGCGACTTCGGATAACCGGCCAGCAGGGGCCGATCATCCAACAAATCAATCACTGGAGAGACAAACAATGAATCAATGGCAATGTATCGTATGCGGTTTCATCTACGACGAAGAGAAGGGCTTGCCTGAGGACGGCATCGCCCCGGGCACCAAGTGGGAGGAGATCCCGGAAGATTGGGAGTGCCCGGATTGCGGTGTGGCCAAGGCCGATTTCGAGATGGTTCAGATCTGACAACCGTAGACGGGAGCAAACAACCCATGGCATCGATCGTCATACTCGGTACCGGCCTGGCCGGCTATACACTGGCACGGGAGATCCGCAAGCTGGATCAGGTGTCGAACCTGACCCTGATCACGGCGGACGATGGGGATGCCTATCCTAAACCGATGCTCTCCACCGCCCTGGCGCAGCACAAATCTCCGGACCAGCTGATCAATGCCGATGCGGAAACCATGTCCCGGCAGTTGCAGGCGCGGATCCTCACCCGCACCTTTGTCACTGCCGTGGATACGGCTAGACGCAAGGTCGTTTTCGAGGGAGGCAGTCTGACCTACGACAAACTGATCTTCGCCCTGGGCGCCCATCCAATCCGTCCCCCAATGGCGGGGGACGCGGCGGATGAGGTGCTTTCAGTCAACGATCTGGGGGATTACCGGGTACTGCGCCAGCGGCTGGAGCAGGCCCGGGATGTGGTCATCATCGGCCCGGGGCTGATCGGCTGTGAGTTCGCCAACGATCTGATCGGCAGCGGCCGCAAGGTCGCCCTGATCGGTCCCGACCCTCACCCGATCAGCACCCTGATACCGGAGGCCGCCGGCAAGGCGCTGCAGTCATCCATGGCGGCGGCCGGCGCGGAATGGCACCTGGGCGTGACCGCAACGAGCGTCTCCCATCATGGTGATGGCCAGCGAATCGAACTGTCGGACGGCACTGCGTTGGTGGCGGATCTGGTGCTCTCGGCCATCGGCCTGCGCCCAGCCACCGAACTGGCTGCCCAAAGCGGCCTCGATACCGCCCGCGGCATCGTCACCGACCGGTATCTGGAGTGCAGTGTTCCCGGGATCTATGCATTGGGCGATTGCGCTGAGATTGCCGGCCTCAATCTACCGTTCGTGCAGCCGATCATGCTCGGCGCCCGGGCACTGGCGAAGACCCTGAGCGGCACCCCCACCGAAGTCGACTATCCGGCGATGCCGGTGGTGATCAAGACCCCGCTGCATCCTATAGTGACCGCACCGCCCGCCCGCGGCGCCGCGGGAGACTGGCACATTCAAACAGCGGATGACGGCATCAAGGCGCTGTTCGAATCACCCGAAGGGGCGTTGCTGGGATTCACCCTGACCGGGGCGGCAACAGCGGAGAAACAGGTCTTGAGCAAAAGAGTTCCTCCGCTGCTATAGCCGTCGAAGACGTCGCTTTCAGGGATGGTCGACTGCAGGCGCTCCTGCCAGGGATGGCAACCCGGCGTTCTATATACGCCAAGGATGCGGGTCGCAACCAAGTATATGTCTATGAGGACCTTGTCGCAGCCGGGAAGCTGAAAGACAACAGCCAGGAGCAAATAGGCAGCATCGACCTGTTTTAGAACATGGTGGCGATCACTCAAGGATCTCCACCGCCATTCCCCGCGTCAACTCCCCAACACCGTCATGGATCAGGTTCTGTCCAAAGTAGACCTTGTTGCCCTGGCGCCGATAATCATTGAAGGTGCGCAGCGGTTCAACCCCCTTGTCTGCGGTTTCCGGATCGATGGTGGTGATAACACAACGGGAGCAGGGCTTCACCACGCGGAACTCGATCTCTCCGATGCGTATCCGGCGCCAGCCATCCTCGGCATACGGGGCGCAGCCGCGCACCACCAGATTCGGGCGAAAACGCTGCATCGGCAGCGGCGTCTCCAGGCGGCGATTGAGATCGTCCAGGGAGGCCTCGGAAATGAGCAGCAGGGGAAAACCGTCGGAAAAGGCCACCTGGTCACCAGCATGGCCGAACGCCGGATCCACCGGGCGCACCGTTGCCTCCGGCATATAGACCATCCGGCAGGGGTGGTCGAGAAAGCGGCTGAGCCACTGGTCTGCCTCATCTCCCGCCAGCCGGGCACGGCAGCGATCCTCCCATACCAGCACCTCGGTTTCTGTGCCATCCCCTGATTCCAGCGGCAGTTCCAGATCCGGCATCCCCGGTGCGCACAAACGCAGCCCCCCCGGAATCAGCCGGGTACAGATCAGGGCCATGCGCGGGATCCTGCGCTGGGAAAGGAAATCACCGTTCTGATCGATCAACATCCAGTGCCGGTCATAACGCAACCCGCGCCGATCCAGCGGCACCCGATCCAGAGAGATCCCTCTCAGGGATTTGACGGGGTAGAAATGAAGACCACTCAGGGAAATCTCACTCATCGGGCCGCACCATAGGAAATCCGAAACCCGGATTCTCGGCCATCCCCATGCCGCTGGCAAATTCAGCATCGATACGAGCGTGATCGGGTTCACAAAAAACACCCTAACCCACCCTTCACCCACGGCCCATCCTGCCGATTACAGAATGACCAATCAATCCCACATTTATGGGTTAAAACCGGTAGAGTAGAATTATAATTACTGGTGATCCGGCTCAGGCATGCATGCCCGGGCTGAATCGACGATGAGACCCAATCCAACGAGGCAACATGGAAATCGTCCCCTACTTGAAACTGATGGTGCAAAAAAACGGTTCCGACCTCTTCTTCAGCACCGGTGCCCCGCCCAATCTGAAAGCGGAAGGGCGCACCATGCCCATTGGCGACACTCCAATGGCGCCAGGCATGGTGCGAAAACTGGCCTACTCGATCATGAGCGACGATCAAATCTCTGAATTCGAGCGCACCATGGAAGGGAACCTGGCCATCTCCATCCAGGGCCTCGGCCGGTTCCGGGTCAATGTATTCCGCCAGCGGGGTGACGCCGCGATGGTGATCCGTTACATCAAGGGGGTGATCCCGTCCATCGATGAGCTGCAGCTGCCGGAAACGCTCAAAGGGCTGATCATGGAATCCCGCGGCCTGATCCTGGTGGTGGGCTCCACCGGCTCAGGCAAGTCCACCACCCTCGCCTCGATGATCGATCACCGCAACCAGAACGCCACCGGCCATATCCTGACCATCGAGGATCCGGTGGAATTCCTGCATACCCACAAGAAGTCGGTGGTGGACCAGCGCGAGGTGGGACTGGACACCCTCTCCTACGAAGTGGCGCTGAAAAACGCCATGCGCGAAGCGCCAGACGTGATCCTGATCGGCGAGATCCGTGACCGTCAGACCATGCAACACGCCATCGCCTATGCCGAGACCGGCCATCTCTGCCTCTCCACCCTGCATGCGAACAATGCCAACCAGGCGCTCGACCGGATCATAAATTTCTTTCCGGACAGCGCCCATCACCAACTCTACATGGATCTGTCACTGAATCTGAAGGCGGTGATCTCCCAGCGCCTGGTCAAGAGCAAGGATGGCAAGCGAGTGCCGGCGGTGGAGATCATGCTCCTCTCCACCTTCGTCGCCGAGCTGATTCAGAAAGGGGACATCCACACGGTCAAGGAGGCGATGGAGCAGGGCAACGAGCGCGGCATGCAGACCTTCGACCAGGCCCTCTACAAGCTCTACAAGGCGGGCAAGATCACCCAGGAGGAGGCACTGCGCAACGCCGATTCACGCAATAACCTGGCGCTGCGAATCCGCCTGGACGAGAGCGGCAACGTCAGCACGCCCAAGGGGATGGAGATCCACCAAGAGGAGTTTTTCTGAACCTCCTCGAACCATGCCTGGCAGAACAACCAGTGGTTTTCCGGCCAGGAGAGAGATCGTGCCACGAAGGCGGTGGACCGGGGACGGCTCGCCGCGGACGCCGTGAACCCATCCTTGGAGGCTGCACGGTGCCATCCTTGCCGGGGAGAACCCGGCAGGCCATCCCCGGCCCACAGCCATCCGCCATCAGCCAGACACATTGACCGTCCACCATGACCGAAGCCGGCTTCCCAAATATCCACAGCGCCGATGAATTCACCCAATGCCTGCATGACACCCCGGCGCTGGCGGCCTGGTTCAGCGGTCCCGATTGCCGGGTCTGCCACGATCTGGCGCCCAAGGTGGCAGCGCTGCTGGCGGACAAGTTCCCGCTGATCCAGCGTATTGCCATCCCCTGCGACGCCTTTCCCGCCGTGGCGGCCGGACAGCAGGTGTTCACCATCCCCACCCTGCTGCTCTTCTTCGACGGCCGCGAAACCCTGCGCCTGTCGAGAAACCTCTCCCTGCGAGACCTATCCGATCGGTTGGAGCGGATCTACGGCCTGTTTTTCCCCTGACCGGCCGATATAATGGAAGCAAGGCCCATCTCACTGCAGGCAGGCCGGATGCAAGCCATTTGGACAATAACTCCTGAGCGCCTCTATGCCCTATTACGTCGATAACCATTTCCAGCCCCTGATCCGCAGCCGGCCAAACGAAAAACTGGTTCAGCTGCCCACCCTGGGCCTGGAAAAAAAGGCCATCACCAGCGATTTCAAACACTATTTCGCCCACACCCTGGGACGCGATGGCAACTGCCGCTCCAGCCATTATCCTTACAAGGCCCTGGCCATGTGCGTACGCGACCGGCTGATGGAGCGTTGGAAGAAGACTCAGGAGGCGTACGACCAGGCCGACTGCCGCCGCACCTATTACCTCTCCCTGGAATTCCTCATGGGCCGCGCCCTGGGCAATGCCATGCTCAACCTGGGCATGACCAGCGCCGCGGCCCGGGCGCTGCACGATCTGGGCCTGGAGATGGAAGAGATCGCCGAGGCCGAACCGGATGCTGGCCTTGGCAATGGCGGCCTGGGGCGTCTGGCAGCCTGTTTTCTGGATAGCTGTGCGACCCTGCAGTACCCGGTGAAGGGCTACGGCATCCGTTATGAATACGGCATGTTCCGGCAACTGATCAGCGACGGCCAGCAGGTCGAGGAGCCAGACCACTGGCTGCGCGACGGCAACCCCTGGGAGATGGAACGGCCGGAGTACAAACAGCGGGTCGCGTTTGGCGGCCGCAGCGAATTCTACCAGGATGAGCAGGGGCATCTGCGCGCCCGCTGGGTAGATACTCATGAGGTGCTGGCAGTACCTTACGACATCCCCATTCCCGGCTATCGCAACGGCACCGTCAACACCCTGCGTCTGTGGCAGGCAGCGGCAACGGAAGAGTTCGACTTGGACGAGTTCAACGCCGGCAGCTACCCCGAGGCGGTGGAATCGAAAAACCACGCCGAGAACATCACCATGGTGCTCTATCCCAATGACGCCAGTGAAAACGGCAAGGAGCTGCGGCTGAAACAGCAATACTTCCTCGCCAGCGCCAGCATGAAAGACGTGATGCGCGAATGGAAGCGGCTGCACGGTGACGATCTGTCCAAATTCGCGGACATAAACTGCTTCCAGCTCAACGACACCCACCCCACCATCGCAGTGGCGGAGCTGATGCGCCTGTTGCTGGATGAGGAGCATCTGGATTGGGACAGCGCCTGGGACATCACCCGAAAGACTATGGCCTACACCAACCACACCCTGCTGCCAGAGGCCCTGGAGCGCTGGCCGGTACGGCTGTTCCAGCGCCTGCTGCCGCGGCTGCTGGACATCATCTACGAAATCAATGCCCGCCACCTGGCCGAGGTCGCCAACCGCCGGCCTGGCGACACCGGCCTCCAGCGCCGTATGTCGATCATCGAAGAGGGCCCGGATCCCCAGGTGCGCATGGCCTATCTGGCGATCGTCGGCAGCTTTTCGGTGAACGGTGTTGCAGAGCTCCACTCCCGCCTGCTGGCGGAAGGCCTGTTCCGTGACTTCCACCAGCTGTGGCCGGACAAATTCAACAACAAGACCAACGGCGTGACCCAGCGCCGCTGGCTCGCCTATTGCAACCCTGGACTGCGTGAGCTGCTCAACGACACCATCGGCGATGGCTGGATCAGTGATCTGGCGCAGATACGGAAAGTGGCGCCGTTCGCCGACGACAGCGCCTTCCGCGACAAGTGGCACCAGGTGAAACAGGAGAACAAGGCGCGACTGGCCGCCATGGTCTATCGGGACTGCGGCATTCGCTTCGACCCTCAGGCGATGTTCGATGTGCAGGTCAAGCGCATCCACGAATACAAACGCCAACTGCTCAACCTGCTGCACGTAATCCATCTCTACGCCCGGATCAAGGCAGGAGAAACGGAAGACTGGGTGCCGCGCTGTGTGCTCATCGGCGGCAAGGCGGCCCCTGGCTACGTTCGCGCCAAGCAGATCATCAAGCTGATCAACAATGTGGCCCGGGTGATCAACCGTGACCCCCAGGTCGGTGACCTGCTGAAGGTCGCCTTCCTGCCCGACTACCGGGTATCGGCGATGGAACTGATCGCTCCCGGCACCGATCTGTCGGAACAGATCTCCACCGCCGGCAAGGAGGCCTCGGGCACTGGCAACATGAAATTCATGATGAACGGGGCGCTCACCATCGGCACCCTGGACGGGGCCAACATCGAAATCCGCAAGGAGGTTGGAGATGACAACTTCTTCCTCTTCGGCCTGACCGAAGAGGAGGTGGAGAAGCAGCGCCGCGACTACCACCCCAACGTGATCATCGCCCGCGACGCCAATCTCTCCCAGGTGATGAACCTGCTGGAGAAGGGCCACTTCAACCAATTTGAGCCCGGCATCTTCAATGACATCATCAGCGGTATCCGCAGCCCCGACGACCCCTGGATGGTGGCCGCCGATTTCGCCAGCTATGTAGATGCCCAGGCACAGGCATCCAAGGCCTACAGGAGCCAGGAGCGGTGGGTGAGAAGCGCCATTATCAACACCGCCTGCAGCGGCAAGTTCTCCACCGACCGCACGATGGAGGAGTACAACGCCGACATCTGGCACATGGACGCAATACCGGCACTACCGCTGGAGTAACCATGACCACATCGACCCAGGAAGCGGCAGAAAACCGCTCACCGGCCCATATCAGCCACCTGCAGTTCCAGCGGGCAGCCGCCCATCTGAGCGGGCTGAAGCGGGGGCTGATGGACTTCTTCCGCTACCCGAAGCGTACCATCACCACCTGCTTCCCGATCGAGATGGAGGATGGCTCGGTGCAGAGCTTCCACGGCTTCCGGGTGCTGCACAACAACGTGCTTGGACCAGGCAAGGGGGGCATACGCTTCCATCCGCAGGTGGACCGGGAAGAGGTGACGGCCCTGGCCGCGCTGATGACCTGGAAGAGCGCCCTGGTAGACATTCCCTTCGGTGGCGCCAAGGGCGGTGTTGCCTGCGACACGAAGACGCTGAGCGAGCGGGAGCTGCGCCGTATCACCCGCCGCTTCATCAGCGAACTGGGAAACAACATCGGCCCCCAGACCGACATCCCGGCACCGGACATGTACACCAACGCCCAGACCATGGCCTGGATCTACGACACCTACGACATGATGCATCCAGGCCGCAACAACCGCCCGGTGGTCACCGGCAAACCGCTGCAGCTGGGTGGTTCCGCCGGCCGTGAGGAGGCTACCGCCCGAGGTTGCCTGATCGTCACCGAACACTTCCTGTCACGCATCAATCTCCCTGGCCTCGCTTCGCTGCAGGGGGCCCGGGTGGCCATCCAAGGCTTCGGCCAGGTGGGGCGCGGCCTGGCGCGGCTGCTGCGCAGCGCAGGCGCCAAGGTGATTGCGGTCAGTGATACCCAAGGCGGCATCCATTCCGATGGTGGCGGTCTGGACATCGATGCGGTGGAGGCGTGGAAGAGAGAACACCATACGGTGGTTGGCCTGCCCGAGACCCGCACCATTACCAATCAGGACCTGCTGACTCTCGACTGCGACATCCTGTTTCCCGCCGCCCTCGGCAACCAGATCCACCGTGACAACGCCACCCGGGTCCAGGCTCGGCTGATCGTGGAAGCGGCCAACCGCCCGGTCACGCCAGACGCCGATGACATCCTGCATGCCCGCGACATCCTGGTGCTGCCGGACATCCTGGCCAATGCCGGAGGCGTTACCGTCAGTTACTTCGAGTGGGTGCAGAACATCCAGAACCAGGAGTGGCTGCTGAGCGATATCAACAGCCGCCTGCGGGACAAGATGACCCGCGCCACCGATGCCGTTTACGACCGCTGGCGGCGCTTTCAGACTGATCCGGATACACCGGCGGCCTGCTGCAAGGATCTGCGCACCGCTGCCCTGGCAGTGGCCGTGGAGCGGGTTGCCCAAGCCACCCTGCAACGAGGAATCTGGCCATGAGCCACACCACCGACGAAAGAACCCCCTGCTGGATCTATCGCAGCAGCCGCAAAGAGGAGATGTACCTCTATCTGGCCACCGAGGACGCCTTCGACCAACTGCCGGAAGCGTTGCTGAAACATTTCGGCAAACCGGTGCGGGTCATGGAGTTACCCCTCGACCCGGCGCGCAAACTGGCCCGCGAGGATGTGAACCAGGTGATCAGGAACCTCCGTGAGCAGGGTTTCCACCTGCAGCTGCCACCGGAGATTCATCCTGACCTGCGCGATGGCGAATACTGAAGCCATGCGCGAAATCATCCTGCTCAACATCACCGGCCGCGACCACCCCGGCCTGACCGCTGCACTGGCCGATGTACTGGCGGAGCATGGGGTCAACATCCTGGATATCGGCCAGGCGGTGATCCATGACCATCTCTCCCTGGGCATGCTGCTGGAGGTGCCCCCCCAGGCCCAATCCGGCCCGGTGGTCAAGGACTTGCTCTATCAAGCCCACCAGCTGGGCCTGAACATCGACTTCAAGCCCATCGAAGAGGACGAGTACGAGGGCTGGGTGGGACTCCAGGGCAAACCCCGTTACATCATCACACTGCTTGGCCGCAAGCTCACTGCCGGCAATATCTCCCATGTGGCGCGGGTGGTCTCCGCCCATGGCCTCAATATCGACGGCATCACCCGCCTCTCCGGCCGCTTCTCCCTGCGCCGCGGGAACCCCAACCGCCGGGCCTGCGTGGAATTCTCGGTCCGCGGCGAACCAGCCGACGAAACCACCCTGCGGCAGGCATTGCTGGAGATCAGCCGTACCGACGAAGTGGACGTCGCCTTCCAGGCCGACGACCTGTACCGGCGCAACCGACGCCTGATCGTCTTCGATATGGACTCCACCTTGATCCAGGTGGAGGTGATCGACGAACTGGCCCGGGCCGCCGGGGTGGGGGAACAGGTGGCAGCGATCACCGAAGCGGCAATGCGCGGCGAGATCGATTTCAAAGAGAGCTTCCGCCGCCGCATGGCCCTGCTCAAGGGCCTGGATGAAGCCGTACTGCAACGAATCGCCGAGGAACTGCCGATCACCGAGGGGGCTGAACGACTGATCTCCAGCCTCAAGCGCCTGGGCTACCGGATCGGCATTCTTTCCGGCGGCTTCACCTATTTCGCCCGCCATCTGCAGCAGCAGCTGGAGGTCGACTGTATCTCCGCCAACGAGCTGGACATCCGCGACGGCCGTCTCACCGGCGAGGTAAAAGGAGAGATCGTCGACGGTGAGAAAAAGGCCGAGCTACTACAGCGGATGGCGGCGGAAATGGGTATCGGCCTGCAGCAGGTGATCGCCGTCGGCGATGGCGCCAACGACCTGCCAATGCTGGGGCTGGCCGGCCTCGGGGTCGCCTTCCACGCCAAGCCGGTGGTGCGCAACAACGCCCGCCACGCCATCTCCACACTGGGCCTCGACGGCATTCTCTACCTGCTGGGGGTAAGGGACCGGGAGGTAATCTGAATCGATATGGGTGCCACCGGCACTGGAGGGGTAGCCGACTCAATCCAGTCAGCCGTAGATTGGGCAAAGGAGTGGCAACGACACCTCACTCAACCTGCATCAGCCCCTGGATCCGGTCCACATAGCGCCGCGTCTCCGGTGGCACCAGGGGTGCGATCTGCTCCCACTGTTTCACCCGGTCCGCCTCGGCCACCCGTTCGAAGGCCCGGCGCACCCTGCTGTAGCCTGCGTTATAGCTGGCAAAGGTAAAATCGAGGCGCTCTTCTTTCGGCAGCCGTTTCAACCAGCGCCGGTACAGTTTCCGGTCATAATAGATCGCCGCGGCGATGTTCCAGTGGGGATCCTCGATGTTCTGAAAATGAGGGTTGTCCTTTCTGATCTCGGCGAAAGTGCCCGGCATGATCTGCATGATGCCCTTTGCCCCGGCAGCGCTGCGGGCGGCAGGATCGAGACCGGACTCGGCGATCCCCTGGGCCTTGAACCAGCGCCAGTCGAACCCCGGGCCGAAATAGTGTTTGGCGTATTTCTTGAAATAGCGGTCGTAGTTATCGGTCCAGTGGGGATGCCGCACGTGTTTGCTCAGCCCGGCCAGAACCACCGAAGGGACCAGAACTGACAACAGCAGCCATGCCGGCCGCAAATGCCCACCCATCAATTGAGGCCCAGGCCGATCACCAACCCCAGGGCAGTACCGATGCCGATGAAGATACCCATGATCATCACCCCCACTGCGAGGTTTCCCTTGGCCAGTTCATCCGGGATACTGAAATTGACGATATGACTGAAGACCTTGCAGCCAAGCCACATAAAAAACAGGGTCATGGCGCCGCCGATGAAGGCGTAGATGAAATTGAGCAGTATCGGATCGAGCGTATCGGACATCCCCACCTCTTTTCTCGTTGTTATGGCCGGCCATCAGAGCATAGACGGCGATGCCCCCGGACTCAAGGCGGAGGGGTGACCGGGAGCGATCAAAACCCCCGGGCCTGTTTCACGATCTCATAGGCCTGACGGATCTCATGTGTCTGCTGGGTGGCGATCTTCATCATCTCATCCGGCAACCCCTTGGCCACCAGCTTGTCAGGGTGATGCTGACTGATCAGGCGCCGATAGGCCTTCTTCACCTCGGCATCGCTGGCATCGGCGGTTACATTCAGCAGCGCATAGGCATCTTCCAGGGAAGGCTTGGCAGGTGCCCCGGCTCGACCGCCACCGCTACCGGAGAAATTGCGCTCGGCCTGGATCATGCGCTCCAACCGGCGATAGAGGAACTCAGGAATCCCCAGTTGGTGACAAATGTGCAACAGCAGCCGGTCTTCCGCCGGGTCCAGTCTGCCGTCGGCGTAGGCCGCCTGTAGCAGGATCTCGATGAACATCTGGATCAGGGTGGTGCGGCGCCGGCATTCGCGGCGAAACTGCGCCAACACATCGTCCAACGGGAAATCCGACCGTTTGCCCTGATTGAACAGATCGATGGCGGTGCGGCGCATACCGGCATCCAGATCCATTCGCGTCATCACCGCCTTGGCCAGGGCGATCTCGTCTGGTGAGACGCGCCCATCCGCCTTCGCCAGATGGCCCATGACGGAGAAGGTGGCGGTAAAGAAGGCAGTCTGCACCCGCTCCCGCTCGGCGCCGGACGGCAACACCTCTTCGCCCTCCAGGCCGCGCAGCCCCTTATCCAGGTTGTGCCCCAGCACTGCGCCCAGCAGCGCACCCAGTGGCCCCCCCAGCATAAAGCCGAAAGCACCGCCTGCAAGTTTTCCCCACCAGCCCACTCGTCTCTCCTCGTTCGATAGAATTTATTCAATGCACACGGTCAATCGCGCTGCTTGTGCTGAAAGCGGCACCCCCCATGCACAGGATGGGATGATAGCTTTTTTACCCGCAATCGCCCATCCGGCCGCGCTCACTTCCCTTTCAGATAGAGCTCGTCACTAAAACTGCCCACCCAGCGAGGGCGGTAGAGCACCAGGATGGTCATCACCCAGCCGTTGAGGATCGCCTCGGGAAGGAACATGAGGGGAAAGAAGGGCAGGAAGTTCTGCTTCAGTTCCAACATGCTGAAGGCACCGCTGTAGACCAGCAAACCGGTGACCAGGTAACCACTGACCAGGGCAACGAATCCTGCTGTCAGAAAACCATTGACCAGCACATAGATGAAAAAGTTCTTTGGCAACAGGGAACGAACCAGCACCAGGATCACCTGGGTCAGGGTGATCGGCAGCAATCCCAGGATGATGGCATTGAGAAAGAAGCCGCTCCAGCCATGATCCAGGTTGAGAGTTACCGCCGCCAGGGCGATGCTGCTGCAGATCAGGGCCAGTGACCAACCGAACATCAGTGTAAGAAAGGTTACACCGAGCAGATGAAAGCTCCAGGCCGGATCCACTTGTGCCCTGACGTGCCATAGCAGGATCAGCACCACGCAGCTACCGAGAAAGACATGCAACTGTTCGTTGTCGAGCAGGCGGCGCCAGGGTGCCATGCGCAGCGCTGACAGCAGCGCGAACAGATAGAGCGTGGCCACCCACCAGGTGAAGTTGCCGGAAAAGAGAGTGGACGAAAGTTCCATGCGTCATGTTCTCCCTGCAGGAAAGGAAACGAGGCAACCCCGTTTCTGCCAGGGGGTCGAGCGGAATGGCCCTGCTTCCTCTTAAATTATAATCGATGGTACCGTTCTGCGGTCGCGACAATCCGGCAGCCGACAGGAACCGGGGAGTCTGCGATCACGCCGGGGTGCTGTCATTGACATCCATCATCTGTCAGATAGATGATGCCGTCACGCACCTGCACTGGAATGCGCTCCAGATATTGATGCAGGCAAGGTCCGTCTATGCAGAGACCGCTGTCGATCTCGAAGCGGGCACCGTGGATGGCGCATTGAATCAGCTTCCCTTCCAGATCGAGAAACTGGTCGGGATTCCAGTCCAACGGCGCCCCAGTGTGGGGACAGCTGTTACTGTAGGCCTCCACGGCCATTCCCTTGCGCACCAGAAAGCCATCCAGCATCTGGCCGTGAAAATAGACCTTGAAACCTTTCGTTGCCCCGTCTGCAACCTCTTCCAGCGCCATCAGCACCCGTTCCCGGCTCATCATTCCTCCCCCGGCAGGCCCTGCCTGCCACATTTCTCACCTGCCAGACGACAGGCCCGCTCAAGCAATTGCGGCAGCGCCACGTCAGTGGCCATGCCATCGATCAGTGCCGCATTGAACACATCTCCGGCACCCAGGGTATCCACTATCCGGGGTGGCGGAAAGGCGGGACTGTAGTGCAATACCCCGTCCCGATCCATCCCCCAGGCGCCCTCCGCACCCCAGGCACAGGTCACCACACTGCCCGTCGGCAACTGTTGCCGCATCGATTGAAGAAATGCCGCACCATCGGAAAAGCCGCGGGACTCGGCATAACCACGGGAGAACATGATCCTGCGGATCTGGGGCAGCAAGCGCTCGATGCCAGCTCTGGGCTTCTCCACCTCCAGGGAGCAAGGCATCTCCGCCGGCAGCAGCCCCAACATGCGCTCCAATTCGGGCACGTTCCTGCCTTCGAAATGGATCCAGTCGAAGGCGGTCAAGTCGATAGCCGAGAAATCTGCTGCACTGAACTCCGGCAACCTGCGATGATGGACGATGGTGCGGCTGCCGTCCTCCCGGCTCAGCGTGACATAGGATGTGGGCGTGCACGCATCATGGTGGCGAACCACCCATCTCATATCGACCCCATGACGAGCCAGATCCCGCACGATACGCTCACTCTCCGAATCGTCTGCAAGGGTGCCTGCCCAGCTGCAGTCATGCCCCAGCCTGGACAGCACCACCAGACTGTTGGTCGCATTCCCTCCGCGGCATATCTGCTGCGCCAGCGCCCGCACCTCACTATCCGGAGGCGGATAAGCGGCCACGCTGTTGATGATGTCGATGGTGGCAATGCCGACGCCGAGAATACGCATGATTTGTAAACACCAAGTTCATACCAGAGGTCGGAGTCACGCCATAAAAACATCTTCTGTTGGCACTGCCCGGAATAGCGTGACCCAGCATATAGTCCCTGCTTCCCTCTCTCGGTGGCGACTGCGGCCTGGATCGCCGCAGTCGAGCCCCTGGGAATGGGTTTACCGCGTCCTCCGAGAGAGGGAGGCAAGGGCCATTTCGCACGCCCCCGGCCAGATTACAGGTCAGCCCCGGCCAACTTCACGCACCAGGCGAACCCCCAATATTGGCAAACGGGTATCCGGCACGAACCGGCCACGCTTGCTGGTGCGCAGGGCATCCCCCGGTTTGTTATAGGCGCCACCACGGGCGACCCGTTCTTTGCAATCCTGCTCCAGCCAGGCAGTGCCATCGGCAGGCGCATCCTGATAATTGCCATGATAACAGTCCATCACCCACTCCATGACGTTGCCCGCCGTATTGTGCAGACCGAAAGGATTTGGTTTGAGTTTTCCCACCGGAGCAGTGGATTTGGCATCCCAGGGGGAACCACAATTGAAACAGTTGGCCAGGCCCTTGCCCAGCTGATAACCCCACCAGTAGTAACTGCGGGTACCGCCCGCTGCGGCATACTCCCACTCCGCTTCCGTGGGCAGACGATAGCGCTGACCACTGCGGCTGGTCAGCCAGCGGGCGTAGGCGTTGGCATCCTCCCAGGTGATATTGATCACTGGCCGGCGCCCCCGGCCCCATCCTGCGTCATCCGGCAGCGGGCGTCCGGTGTCACGGGCAAACAGGTCGTACTCATCGAATGTCACCTCATACCGACCGATGGCAAAATTAGCCACCTGCACCCTGTGCACTGGGTGCTCGTCTGCAGTTGCCGGGGGACGTTTCCAGCCCATGGCAAATTCGCCGCCGCGAATATAGAGCATACTGGGGCCGCGCACCCCTTTGCCGAGACGGTCCTTGATCACACTCCCCGTTACCGGGCGCGTATCCTTGCGCTTGGCGGCGATCTGTTCGCGGCTGGTAACCGCCTTGCCCTGCCGGCCTGTACCGGTCGTGGGTAACGACGAAGGAACAGTCTGTATCAGCCCGCCGGCCCCTCGCTCCCGCACCGCCGATGGAGCGGTAAACAGATCGGGCCAGTATGCAGACAACAGATTACCCACCAACTCACCCCGGCCACCAATCAGGGATAGGCCGTCCAATACAGCGAGCATCAGCAAAGCGCCGGCGAGAAGAGAGCGCAGGCGCGGCCAACCCCTCCCCTCCGCCGATGAGCCATGCCGTGACTGTTCCGGTTCTTCGGACAGCAGATCATCCTCCACCATCCTCCTGGCCCTGGCCTCACCCAGTTCCTGTTGCAGCATGAGCAGACTATTTTCCACCTGCTTCCTGGCTTCGATCTCCTCACGACGACGGAAAGCGGCCTCCTCTACCTCACCCTGCGCCATCTCCAGCGCCTGTTTCAGTCGCTGACGTTCACTCTTCTCCAGTTCTGCCTGCTCCAGCATTCTAAGGTAGGCATCCTGGGCCTGTTTCAGCTCGGCGCGATGACGTTCCCGCGTGTGCTGGAATTGATTGATCTCCTTCTTCAGCGCACTGTTTTCAGCCCTATCCGCAGCCGCTCGCATCGCATGTTCCTGCAATGTCTCCTGCAGCTCGCTCACCTGTTGACGCAGCTGATCCAGCTGTTGCGAAGAGTCATGGGATAAATGTTGCCGGTCTTTTTTGTCGCCCCGGCCGGGGTCGCTTTGCAGCCGTTCACACTCACTGCGTAGCCGCACCACCTCCAGGCGCAGCCGTTCGACCTCCTGTTCCATCACCGCCTGGTTCTGGTGTTGCTCTCCGGCATGCTGCGTCTGATTACGCAGTGAGGCCAGTTCCTGGCGTAGATGCTGCACTTCCGCCGCCATATCCCTGCCGTTTCGATCTGATTCATCCAGGGCATTGCAAAGTGTCTCCAGCTCTGCCTCGAGCACCTTTACACGATGGTCCTTCGCTGCATCGTCCGCTGCCGGCCGCCGCTGTTTTCCCTGCCCGGTCTCGACTGCCTGTCGTAGCCCAGCCTTCTCGGCCAGATCATGACGCAGATTCTCCAGCAGGTCCGGCTCTGCATCTCTGCCATCGTCTTCGGCTCCATTCAGCTGCGGCGGGCGTTGCAGGGCCGGGTCCGCCACTGGGTCATTTTTCGTATCCGTCACCCCAGTGACAGATGACTGCATCGAGCGGTACTCCGACAGTCGGCGGCTGACACGCAGAATCTCTACTGGGGTACGGGCCACACAGGTGAACTTCCGTGGCAATCGATCTGCCAGCGGATAGCGTGCCCGATCACTATCGGCTGCCACCACCTGCTCTTCTCCACCATGCAGCAGTGCCACCGTCCCAGACAATAGATAGACAGTTTCGGCCTTGCTATCCCCATCCCGGAACAGCAGTTCACCCGTCTTCAGTTCACCAAAGGCGGTCTGTTCAAGCAACTTCTGCAGTTCCTCTCTATGCATCCGGTCAAACGGAACGAAGCGCGGTAAAAGTTGCGAAATAGTTTGCTTGGGCACAAGGGCCATTCAGGTTTCTCTGCTCAGGCGTTCTCCATAACCACGCCGAAGTGGCAGTTGCCCGGACTCGTGGTTACAATGTCAGCTCAGCGTCAAAGACAGCAAGGGAACAAGCACAGTAATGCGCTCTCCCACGGAAAACAACATATATAGCGCCAGCTTGCAGGAACAACTTGAAAGCTGCCACCATTCCTGTGACTCCGGTCATTCTGTCGGCTGGCCACATACGTCCCGGCCAGCACGCCTCCCGGCCATTTGACCATGTCCGTTCAGCACGGCGTGGTGGCTGCCGGCCACCAGGTGACGGCCAATGCAGCAATGAGCATATTGCAACAGGGGGGCAATGCCTTCGATGCCGCACTGGCGGCCCTGTTCGCCAGCTGTATCGCTGAACCCGTCCTTGCATCCCTTGGCGGCGGCGGCTTCATGCTGGTAAGGCCAGCGGGCGACACCCCCATGTTGTATGACTTCTTTACCCAGACGCCCCGCAGCAGAACCGTTCCTGAAAAGATCGACTTCCACCCTATCACGGCTGACTTCGGCACGGCACAGCAGGAGTTTCATATCGGCATGGGGTCGATCGCCACCCCGGGCGTGGTAAAGGGCCTGTTCACCATCCACCGGGAGCGTTGCCGCCTACCCCTCAGCCGGTTGATCGAACCCGCCTGCGAGGCCGCACGGGAAGGGGTCACGATCAATGAATTCCAACACTATATCGCCGAGATCGTCTCCCCAATCATCAGATCCAGCACCGCAGCCTTGCAGTTACATGCGAGCCGCGAGCGGCCGGATACCATCGCCTCTCCGGGCACCAAGGTCCGGCAACCGGAAATGGCCAACAGCTTCGAGCAACTGGCCAGGGAAGGAGATGCCCTGTTCTATCGGGGAGAAATGGCACAGCAACTGATCCGGGACTGCAGCGAACGGGGTGGCTATCTGCGCGCCGATGATCTGGCCAACTACCAGGTGGAACGCCGTCAACCGTTGGCCATCGACTACCACGGCCATCACATCTACACCAACCCGGCCCCTTCCGTAGGCGGCACCCTGATCGCCTTTGCCCTGGCACTGCTGGAACAGGAGCGGCTGGCTGATTTCACCCCTGGCAGCATCGAGCACCTGGTCCGGGTGACAGAGGCACAAAGACTGGCCCAATGCCTGCGCCAAGAGCAGGAGATCGAACTGAACCTCACTGCCGATCGTTCCCGGCAGATACTCAGTGACAGATTTCTTCACCACTATCGCACGATCATGCAACGGCACCCATTGTGCAGCCGCGGCACCACCCAGATCAGTATCGCCGATGCTGAAGGCAACATGGCCAGCATGACGCTGTCCAATGGCGAAGGCTCGGGTTATGTCATTCCTGGCACCGGCATCATGATGAACAATATGCTGGGAGAAGAGGACATCAATCCCCACGGCTTCAATCTCTGGCCGGAGGACCGGCGTATCGCATCCATGATGTCACCAACCCTGGTGGCGGCCGCCGATGGCCGGCTCATCGCTACCGGGTCTGGCGGCTCCAACCGGATCCGCAGTGCCATCCTCCAGGTACTGATCAATCTGCTGGATTTCAACATGGACATCAGATCCGCGGTGGAACATACACGCCTCCACTTCGAGCAGGGGCGGCTCAACATCGAGGATGGAGCAGCAGATTCTGTGATCATGCAGTTGTTCAAACTGTTTCCGCAACACACCCGGTGGCCCGGAAAAAACCTCTTCTTCGGTGGTGCGCATACGGTCATGCGCGCAATCGATGGCACGCTTTCGGGACAGGGCGACAGCCGGCGTGGTGGTGTTTCGATCATCGGTTGATTGGCCGGCAAAACGCCATTTACCCCGGTTTTTACGGTATTTTTTCCGTTTTTTGCATAAATAGCATCTATTTACGCCGTTTTTCTATTGGCAAATCAGTATTCTATTGCTATGTTTAGCCCGCACCATTCTGCTTACTCAGGAGTCTATCCATGGCCGTAAAGAAAAAAGCCGCCAAAAAAACCGCAAAGAAATCTGCGGTGAAAAAAGCCCCTGTCGCAAAAAAGAGCGTCAGTAAAAAGAAAGCTCCCGTAAAGAAGAAGGTCGCTGCCAAAAAGAAGGTAGTGGCAAAGAAGAAGGTGGCAGCAAAGAAGAAGGTGGCAGCAAAGAAGAAGGTGGCAGCAAAGAAGAAGGTGGCAGCAAAGAAGAAAGTCGCAGCCGCACCTGCCCGGCTGAAAGCCATCACCACGCGCCAGACCAAGACCCAGATCATCCAGAGTATTTCCGAACAGACCGACCTCAGCCGCAAACAGGTAGGCGAGGTGTTCGAGGCATTGGCCAGCCTGATCAAACGGCATATGCAACGCCGGGGTTCCGGCGAATTCTCCATCCCCGAGACCGGCGTCAAGATTCGCCGGGTAAGGAAGCCCGCCCGCAAAGCCCGCATGGGCCGCAACCCGGCAACCGGTGAAGCGATCAAGATTGCCGCCAAACCGGCCAGCACCGTCATCAAGGTGACGGCACTGAAGGCACTGAAAGACACATTGAGCTGAACACTGCCCCGGAGTCCGTCGGATTTGGGATCGATCCACTGCGCTGACGGGAGATCGAGATCGCCTGAATCCGTCAGACTCCAGGCAGTGCCCAACCGGGTAACGCGAAGACGGACCCGGTGAAGGTCCGCATCGCATGACGTTGTCGCCACCCCGAGGGGATCGCCGGGCCTCGCTGCGCTCAGCTACCATGCCATCGCCCGAAGCCTAGCGTTTTACGGATCTCTATCGGGCGCCAGAGTACCTCGCCACTCAGGTCAATACTGCCGAAGGGTCAGGGTACGCCCACGCTGCAACAGTTCCAGATGCTTGAGAAAGCTCATTCCAAGCAGCACCTTGCCACCGGCATCTCCCGGCAAAATCGAAGCCCGCACATCACACATCCTTATCGGCCCCAGCCGCACCTCGTCCAGACGGGTATTCCATGTGGTAACAGCGCCATTCGCCGTCTGGCTGACACTGGACAGTCCAGGGCGCAATCCCAGCCGTCGGGCGACAGCGACCGGGACCGCGACATCCGTGGCACCGGTATCCAACAGGAAGGTGACGGGGTGACCGTTGATCGTCCCATCCACCACATAATGCCCTGCCCGATTACGCAACAGGGTCACCTCCCGTACCCCTGCGGACCCGGACTCCCCCTCCGGCATTCCATTCGGGTTCTCTTGCCGTGTCAGATAGCCATTGAACAACAGCGTCAACATGAACAGCATCAACAGCCAGGCGGCGATGATCATGACGCGGCCGAAACGGGACACGCCAGCGGTGGATTTTTCGTCCGTCCGCACTACCGGCCGGCACCCCGGCCAGAGCCGAAGAAGCGATTACCCAACATTGGAATAGGCCCGTCCCCGGTGGATCTTCTGCCGCATGAGATTCCTGAAATGGCGGCGATAATACATCAATGCGCTATTGCCATTGGCGCTCACATCGAACACCTTCCAGCCATTTTCAGAGCGATAGAAGCGGAAATTGAGCCGTGCCGGATAACCCTGGGGATTGAGTACAGCCACGGGCACCTGCAATTCATTGCCGCGCGCCCTCCTGGGGTTGCCCACCCGCACCTGCTGTCCTCGATAGTTGAGCAAACGGGTAGCGAGAGAACCCAGAAACATCTGCTGCAACTGGCCTTCCATCTCTCTGCGCTGTTGCGGCGTCATGCGCGGCCACATACGCCCCGCAGCCCAACGGGCCATATAGGAAAAATCGAAGTAAGGCGCCACCTCCTGATCGAGAAAGGCGGCAATCTGCATCTTATCGGGCCGCCGCTCACGTCCGGAAAAGGTCATCAATTTATTCAGACCCTGCTCAAGGATCAGCGCAGGGTTCGGCGCCTCAGCCTGTCTCGGGGCAGGATAGTGGGCCGCCCGCCCCGGATAGTAACCTTGTGCATGGGACGCACCGCTGACAATAGCGACTATGGAAAGGCCCGTCAGGGCAACTGATTTGAATTTCATCCACTCCTCCTAGGACTTTGGTCCATTATTTATCCTGCCGGTAACTTTTCAGTTCGTTCAAAGATCGTCATTGATATTGGCTGTCTCTGTAGGAAATAGCGGCGGCAGAGATGCATTTATGGCGTTTTCCGGAAGAAATAGCCAATATCAGCGACCCGGGAGCCTGCCGGACGCCCAGCAGCCAACCTGAAACAGTGCTGAACAGTTTTACTTGCTGTTTTTTTATTCGCGACTGAGAATGCCAATATCTGGCATCATTCACCCGCATAGTGTTAACAGGCACTATGATCATACACGTCCCGGCAGCCTGTTGGGCCCTGAACCAAGGTTTGCCCATAGCGTCCATATATCAACTCTATGCGCGCATCGGAAACTTCGATTGAATGAGGGTGGCTTTTTTATAGCCGGGAAAGGGGCAGATGGAGTATCTTATCGATCGCTTATATATCGGGCGAAAGCTCTGCCCAATGATGGAATAACCTAGCGCCCGAGTCAAGAATTGACCGGTGCTGAATCTGAAGAGAGAGCCTTTTCCGCAACGGAGGAAAATCCATGACGGAAGTAATCGCAACCAACCAGACCATTCTTGTGGTCGGCGGCGGGATAAGCGGTCTGACCGCTGCCCTGGAAGCTGCTGAAACTGGGAAGCAGGTTGTGCTGGTTGAGAAACGCCCCTTTGTCGGCGGGCGTGTAACCCAGCTGTACAAATATTTCCCAAAACTCTGTTTCCCGACCTGCGGTCTGGAGATAAACCAGCGCCGGGCCAAGATGAACCCCAACCTGACCATCATTACCATGGCCGAGGTGACGGACATCAAGGGTGAGTCGGGTGATTACACCGCCACGGTGAAGATCAGCCCCCGTTACATCAACGACAACTGCACCGGCTGTGGCGACTGCGAACGGGCAGTGGAGGCCGAGTTCGACAACGAATTCAATTACGGTCTGGGTGGCGTGAGCAAGCGCAAGGGCGCCTATCTGCCCCACCGCATGGCCCATCCCCTGCAGTATGTGATCGACCCCCGCATCATCGGCACCGATGACGCGCAAAAGGCCAAGGACGCCTGCAAGCACAACGCGGTCGACCTGGAGATGCAGGAAGAGACGGTCGAATTCAAGGCCGGCGCCGTGGTCTGGGCCACCGGCTGGCGCCCCTACGACGCCAACAAGATCCAGCCTTATGGCTACGATCGCTTCGACAACGTCATCACCAACGTGGAATTCGAGCGCATGGCCGATCCCAACGGCCCCACCGGCGGCAAGCTGGTGCGCCCGTCCGACGGCAAAGAGGCGAAGAACATCGCCTTCATCCAGTGCGCCGGCTCCCGCGACAAGAATCACCTGCTGCACTGCTCCCGCATCTGCTGCATGGCTACCCTGAAGCAGACCCACTTCGTACAGGATGCCTGGGGTGACGAAGGCAAGTCGACCATCTACTACATCGACATCCGCGCCATCGACCGCTTCGAGGACTTCTACCAGAACGTGAAGGCGAACCCCAACGTCCGCTTCATCAAGTCCAAGGTGGCCTCCATCACCCTGAACAAGGAAAACGGCAACCCGATCCTGAACGGCGTCGACGTGGAGAGCTACAACCGGGATGGCCAGGGCGGCTATGACCGTTATTCCACCGAATACGACCTGGTGGTGCTGGCCATCGGCATGGAGCCCAGTGTGGACAAGGGGAGCTTCCCGGTGGAGATTGCCATCAACGAAGAGGGCTTCATCGAGGCCGCACCGGAAAACGGCGGCGTGTTCGCTGCCGGATGTTCTTCCGACGCCCTGGACGTGAACCGAGCAGTACAGCAGGCCACGGGCGCTGCACTGCGCGCCATCCAGGTTGTCAACCGCGTTGCCGGAACGGAGGGTTAATACAGTGGCAGACGAAAAGAAATTTGCCGGATACATCTGCACCGGTTGCGGCATCGGCGAACGCCTGGATGCCGGTCAACTGGAGACCACCGCCACCCGCGATGGCAAGATGCAGATCTGCAAGCAGCACGAGATGCTGTGCAACGCCGAAGGCGTGCAGATGATCCGAGACGACATCGCCAACGAAGGCGTCACCCATATCATGATCGCTGCCTGCTCGCGGCGGGCCAAAGTGGAGGCATTCAGCTTCGACGGTGTGGCCATGTCCCGCGCCAACCTGCGCGAGGGTGTGATCTGGGTCCGCCCCGACACCGATGAAAACAAGGAAACCACTCAGGAGATGGCGGACGACTACATCCGCATGGCCTGTGCCGAAGTGAAGTTCATGACCCAGCCGAAGCCCTCCGGGGAACAGTCGCTGAACAAGAACATCATGGTGGTCGGCGGCGGCGTCACCGGCATGGCGGCGGCCCTGGAAGCAGCGGCCGCAGGCTACCCGACGCACATCGTGGAAAAGAGCGGCGCCCTGGGCGGTCATACGGCCCAATACTATAAGTCGATTCCCACCCGCGCCCCTTACGCCGAGCCCCAGGAGACCGGCGTCGAGCAGATGATCGCGGATATCGAGGCGGCGGACAACATCACCGTCTACCTCAACAGCACCGTGGCCAAGACCGAGGGCGCCCCGGGCCGGTTCAAGGTCAAGCTCAACAGCGAATCCGGCGAGGGTCCGGAGCTGAGCATCGGCGCCATCATCCAGGCCACGGGTTACAAGCTGTATGATCCCAGCGACCTGCCCCAGTTCGGCTATGGCAAGAGCCCGGACATCATCACCAACCTGGAGCTGGAAAAGCTGGCCAAAGAGGCCAATGGCGGCCCCATCAAACGCCCCTCCGACGGCAAAGAGGTAACGGCCGTCGCATTCGTGCAGAACGTTGGCCAGAACTCCACCGAAGAGGGCCACCTGCCCTACCACTCCGGCATCGGCGACCTGGTAGCGATCAAGCAGGCCATGTACTTCAAGGAACTGAACCAGGGTTGCGACACCACCATCCTGTTCAACAACCTGCGTACCCCCGGTGCCCCCGGCGAGGACTTCTATCGTGCCGGCCAGGAGCGGATGATCACCTTCTCCAAGGGCGAGGTGCAGGAAGTGGTGGCCGGCGACACCCTGGAGGTAAAGTTCAAGGATCTGATCCTGAACGACGATGCCAGCATGAAGTGCGACCTGGTGGTGCTTGATGTGGGCATGATGCCCAACTCCGGCCCGGACCCCTACGCCATTCCGCTGACCGCTGAGGAAGAGGAAGAGAATGCTGCAGCAGCCGAAGCGGCCGAGGCCGCCGGTGAAGCGGCGCCGGAAGTGACCGTGGAATCGATCCTGAACCTGGATTACCGGCAGGGCACCGACCTGCCGCACCTGAAGTACGGTTTCACCGACTCCCACTTCATCTGCTTCCCCTACGAGACCCGCCGCACCGGCATCTATGCCGCCGGCCCACTGCGCCGCCCCATGGACATGCGTCAGGCCCGTGACGACGCCGCCGGTGCTGCCATGAAGGCAATCCAGGCCGCAGAACACGCGGCAGTCGGCCAGGCGGTACACCCCCGCGCCGGCGACCTCTCCTATCCCAGCTTCCGCCGGGAAGGCTGCACCCAGTGCAAGCGCTGCACGGTGGAGTGCCCGTTTGGTGCCATCAACGAGGACGAAGAGCGTTATCCGCAGTTCAACGAGGCCCGCTGCCGCCGCTGCGGCACCTGCATGGGTGCCTGCCCGGTGCGCGTAATCTCGTTCGACAACTACTCGGTGGATACCGTAGGCCAGCAGATCAAGAACGTGGACATCCCGGAGGAGTGGGACGAAAAGCCGCGCATCCTGGTGCTGGCATGCGAGAATGACGCCTATCCGGCGCTGGACCAGGCGGCCATGAACGGGGTGGAGATGAATCCCTGGGCCCGTGTCATCCCGGTCCGCTGCCTCGGTTCGGTCAGCCTCTCCTGGATCACCGACTCGCTGAACAATGGCTTCGACGGCATCGTGCTGATGGGCTGCCAGAAGGGCGACGACTACCAGTGTCACTTCGTCAAGGGCTCCGAGATGGGCCTGGAGCGTATGAGCAAGGTGGGTGACACTCTGGAAACCCTCAACCTCGAACCGGAGCGCGTGGCCTCATATGAGGTCGCCATCACCGATGTCGAGCGCGCACCCAAGCTGATCAACGACATGGCCGAAACCATCGAGAAAATCGGCTTGAGCCCGTTCAAGTTCTAAGGAGAGCCTCCCAAATGAGTGATCTCAATACCGCAATGATCGAAAAGTACCGCACCAGCTTCCTGCAGGAGGTTGAGGCGAACGTGGAAGAGGGCGAATGGGTCAAGATGTGCATGCAGTGCGGCGTCTGTGCCGGCTCCTGCCCGCTCGGCAACGCCTGGCAATACCCGCCGCAGGAGATCTTCATGATGATCCGCGCCGGCAAGCGTGAGGAAGTGCTCAGCTCGGACGCCATGTGGATGTGCACCTCCTGCTACAACTGTATCGCCCGCTGCCCACGTGGCCTGCCCATCACCCACATCATGCACGGCCTGGCCCACTACGCGAAGCGCCTGGGCCTGGTGCCGCAGAATCAGCCAACGCAGAAGTTTGCGCAGCTGTTCTGGGACAACCTGACCAAGAAGGGCCGGGTGAACGAGCTGAAGCTGGGCATCAGCCTCTACTTCATGAACGGCTTCAGCGAAGGCATCAAGACCTCCCTGAAGATGAAAGACATAGGTCTGGGCATGTTGAAGACCAAGCGCATGGCGGTTGGTGAGTTCTTCGGCGGCCACAGCATCAAAGATGTCTCCGGCTTCCACAAGATGCTGAAGAAGGCGCAGGAACTGGAAGACGCCCGTATTCAGAAGAGCAGCAACTGAGGAAACACCCACAATGGCTAAGAAAGAGTACTCCTTCTATCCCGGATGTTCCTCACAGAAAGGGGCATCTTCATCCAACTACCTGAAGTCCGTGGAGACCATGTGCGAAGAGCTGGACGTGCAGCTCAACCACATCCCGGACTGGAACTGCTGTGCCGCCTCCATCGGCTATGCCGGTGGCGGTGAGCTGCCGCGACTGGCCCTGTCGGCACGCAACATCGCCCTCTCCGAGGAGCACAACGCCGGCCAGGATATCGTCGCCACCTGCGCCGCCTGCTGGCTCGCCACCCGTGAGACCGGTGAACGCCTGAAAGAGGACGAGGGTCTGCTGGCCGAGACCAATCAGGCGCTGGCCGAGGCCGGGCTGACGCTGAAGAACGAGACGCCGATCCGCCACATGGTGGAGGTGCTGATCGAGGATATCGGCTATGAAGGCATCGGCGAGAAGGTGAAGCGTCCCCTCGAGGGGATCAAGATCGCCGGTTACGTCGGCTGCCAGACCAACCGTCCCTTCGGCATCGACGGCGAGTCCTTCGAAAAC
>CAZJCM010000005.1:79731-87809 GCA_964544655.1 uncultured Sedimenticola sp.
CTACGAGAAGAAGGTGCAGTGCTGCGGCGGCGCCCTGGCCTTCTCCGAGCCGGAAAAGTCTCAGGAGATGATCAAGGGAATCATCGAATCGGCCTACGACAGCAACGCCGACCTGATCGTGACCCCCTGCCCGGTGTGCCAGATGAACGTGGAGGTCTACCAGGACCAGATCAACGAGCGTCACGGCACCAAGTTCAAGATGCCGGTGGTCTACTACAGCCAGTTGATGGACGTGGCGTTCGGCCGCTCCGCGGCAGACGCCGCCCTGGACGGCCAGGTGATCAAGGCCAAGGCACTGGAGGAGATTGCCGCCAAATAAGACCCCCATCACCGTTCTGTCGAAAAGCCCTCTTCGGAGGGCTTTTTTTACCATCCCATCCGAGTGGCAAAATCACATCCTGCAGTTCATCTCCCGGCCGCAGGCGCCAGGGTGGCGCAACCCGCTGTCTAACCCCGTCACCCGCCCCTCCTCCACTGCCGTCAATGATGATTCAAGTTTTTCTCTTAGCGGCCGATGAGCTATAACTGAAAATTCGGAGTTCAAGCCATCTGGATATTTCGTTACCATCCTTCACCCTGATCTGCCATCGACCTGCCATCACACCGTAGGTTGGCAACCAAACGAAACGGATAACCGCGAGCAATGGACATGCAGGAAGAGCACACCATCTACTTTCAGCACATGAACCGTATTGCTGAGGTGCTCTCCAACGGGGAGGAGGTGAATGACACCATTCACGCGCTGATCCACGAGGTGCTCGACATCTTTCAGTGCGACCGCGCCTGGCTGCTCTATCCGTGCGACCCGGAATCGTCCCATTGGCGTGTTCCGGTGGAAGCCACCCGGCCGGAATATCCAAGCACCATCGCCAGGAACAAACCGCAACCCACCAAACCTGGCGCAGCCAGGACATTCCGCCGCGCACTGGCGAGTAAGCAGCCGTTGGTCATCGCTGCGGATGAGATCCCCTCCCTCAGCTATCTGTCAGAAGAGTTCTCGATTCGCAACCAGATGGTGATCGCCCTGCGCCCACGTGGCGACCAGCCGTGGCTGATGGGCTTGCACCAGTGTTCCCACAAACGCAACTGGCTGCCCATCGAAGCGCAACTGTTTCGCACCATATCCCACCATCTGGAACATGCCCTCAGCCGGCTGCAACTGACCGACCGCTTGCGGCAGGATCTGGCAGAAAGGGTTCAGGTGGAACACGCCCTTAGAGAGAGCGAGCAGCGTTTTCAGCTGTTCATGGACAACCTGCCCGCAGCAGTATTCATCAAGGACGAAGAAGGACGCACGATCTATTCCAATCATTTCCTGGAACGGCTCACCGGCCATACCGACTGGCAGGGAAAGACCGTGTTCGACATCTTTCCGGAACCGGTGGCAAGGCAGATGCACACCGCCGACCAGCAGGTGCTTCAGGAGGGCCAATGCATCATCGATGAAATGATCCCCCATCAAAATGGTAGCGACATACGGCTGCAGACCCATAAGTTCCTCATCCCCCGGGAAGGCCGGCCACCACTGATCGCCGGCATTGCACTGGACATGACGCAGCAGAAACAGGCCGATGACAAGCTGCGGCAATCTGCAGTGGTGTTCGAAAATACCACTGAGGGGGTGATCATCATGGATGCCAAAGGCTATATCCTGGACGTCAACCGGGCATTTACCCTCATGACAGGAGCCCCCCGGGACAGTTTCATCGACCGGCACATCGGCAGCTGGCAGCCGGAATTGGCGGAAGACTCCGCCCTCAATATCTGGCAGCAGCTCGCCGTCACGGGCCAATGGCAGGGAGAGCTGTGGAATCGACGTAAAGACGACGAGCGCTTCCCGTGCCGGATCAGCATCAGCATGGTTCGCGAACAGGAGCGAATCACCAATTATGTGGCACTGGTCTCCGACATCACCCAAATCAAACGCTCCCAGCAGGAACTGGAACACCTTGCGCATCACGACACCCTCACCGCCCTGCCCAACCGCCTGCTGCTGCAGGAGCGTATCACCCAGGCCTTCAGCCGTGCCCGGAAGAGCGGGCAGATGGCGGCGGTGCTGTTCGTCGATCTGGACCGGTTCAAGGACATCAACGACAGTCTTGGCCACTCTGCGGGTGACGTTCTGCTGCAGGAAGTGGCCGAACGCCTGTTACTCTGCACCCGTAGCAATGACACCGTAGCCCGCATCGGCGGCGACGAATTTGCGATCATACTGGAACAGATATTGGTCCCCGGACATGCCGCCAGTGTGGCGGAAAAGGTCGGAAAGCTGTTTTCCCGTCCCTTCATGCTGCAACAGCGTGAGGTCTATGTAACCGCCAGTATCGGCATCAGCCTATTTCCACGCGACGGTGAAGATGCCGAGACCCTGCTGCGCAATGCCGATGCCGCCATGTACAAGGCCAAGGCAGACGGCCGCAACACTCACCATTTTTATACCGGGGAATTGACGAAAAATGCGTTTGAGCGGATATACCTGGAATCGAGCCTGCACCAGGCGCTCCAGAAGCAGGAATTCGAGCTCTATTATCAACCGCAAGTCGACCTCGAGCAGAACCGGATCATCGGCATCGAGGTCCTGCTTCGCTGGCGGCACCCCACCCTGGGTCTGCTGCAACCCGCCAGGTTCATCCATCTGGCGGCGGAAAACGGGCTCATCGCACCGATAGGCAATTGGGTGTTGAACCAGGCCTGCCAGCAGGCGAGACGATGGCTCGATGCCGGATTCGAATTCAACCGTGTGGCGGTCAACGTCAGCGGTGCCCAGGTCCAGCAAAAGACCCTGACCCAGGAGATCGCCCGAGCCCTGGATAAAGCGCAACTGACCGCGGACCACCTCGAACTGGAGATCACCGAAGATTTCATGATTGGGCATGAAGCCAAATTCATCCATTATCTGCAGGAACTGAGAACACTGGGCGTCAATCTGGCCATCGATGACTTTGGCGTGGGCTACTCCTCACTCAACCACCTCAAACAGCTGCCGGTGCAGACCCTGAAGATCGACCGCTCATTCATCCACGACATTCCACATGACAACAATGATGCCGCCATCACCCGTGCGATAATCGCCCTGGGCCGCAGTCTCGATCTGCAAGTGATCGCGGAAGGCGTGGAGACGGCAGAACAGGCGCTGTTTCTTCAGCAGGAGGGGTGCCACCTTGTGCAAGGCCACCTCTACAGCCACCCGCAACCGGCATCACAGCTGGAACCCTGGCTCCAGGCGTGGCAGGCACGATCAGATCAGGAGAAATGAAACTTGCACATTCTGTCGGGAGACATCGGCGGCACCAACACCCGCCTGGCCTTGTTCAGGCTTGACGGAGAGCGTCCCCGGATGCTGCTGGAGAAGCATTATCCAAGCAACGACTACCAGACCCTCACCCCTATCCTGGAGCAGTTTCTGCAACAACTGGACACTCCACCTGAAGCTGCAGCCCTGGCTCTGGCAGGCCCGATCATCGATCGCCGCTGCCAGCTCACCAACCTCCCCTGGCTGGTGGATGCAGGACAGCTGGAACAACGGCTCGGGCTCTCCCACATCAGCCTGCTCAACGACCTGGAAGCCACCGCCTGGGGCATCGGTGCCCTGGAACCGGACGATCTCATCACCCTGCAAGCCGGCAGCACCAGAGCAGCCGGCAATCAGGCGGTGATCGCCGCCGGCACCGGGCTGGGAGAGGCCGGGCTGTTCTGGGATGGCAGCCGCCACCACCCCTTCCCCAGCGAGGGGGGCCACTGCGACTTTGCCCCCGATGATGAGCTGACCTGTGCCCTCCTGCATTGGCTGCAACGCACAACGGGCAGTAACCACATTAGCTGGGAACAGGTAGTTTCAGGCCCTGGGCTGGTCTCCATTCACCGCTTCCTCTGTCAGCACGAGGGCATTTCCCCGCCAGCGTGGCTGCAGCAGCGGATGACGGCAGGCGATGCGGCCGCCGCCATCTCCCAGGCTGCCGACAGTGATGAAGATGCGTTGTGCCAGCGCAGCATGGCGCTGTTCAGCCGGCTATACGGCGCCGAAACCGGCAACCTGGCACTGAAACAGATGGCTACCGGTGGGGTCTTTATCGGGGGGGGCATCGCGCCCAAGATACTGACCTGGCTGCAACGACCGGAATTTCTCCATGCCTTTCTCAACAAGGGCCCGATGCGGCCACTGTTACAGCGTATGCCTCTGCAGGTGATACTCAACGACAAGAGCGCGCTCTACGGCCCGGCCTATTTTCTCCAGGACCGGCTGAAGGGCCATGCAACCAACTGAATCCGCAAGTTGACCTGGCAGGGAATTGCCGCCGTTTCAGGTGTTCGGACAGCCATGTCAGGTCGCTGATACCGACCGCCCTCTCAGCCACCACGATAGGCGTCGAAGAACAGGGTGAATATAAGGCTCGCAATAGCCAGCGTGACAAGCATTACCGGCGTCCCCATTTTCAACCACAGCAGGGGGGAAATCCGATATTCCGGAACATCACAACGCTCAGCTTCAGCGACGCAGATGACATTCGCAGTGGAACCGATATGGGTGCCATTCCCACCGAGCCCGACCCCAAGCGCCAGCGCCCACCAGAGCGGCATGATGTCCACCCCCTGAGATTCCAGATGCGTAATGATCGGAATCATGGTCACGGTAAATGGGATGTTGTCCACCACCGCACTCATGAACGCAGCGACCCACATGAGTACCAATGCCGTCATCAGTAAATCTTCCGGATTCCTGGCTATGTCAGAGAGCTGCTGACCCACCAGGTCGAGCAGTCCCGACCCTTCTACCCCGCCGACGATGATGAACAGCCCGGCGAAGAACAGCAGCACCGGCCAATCGATTTCAGCAAGGAATTTATCCGGATCGGGGCGGACAAGGGCCAGCGCCAGCGCCACCCCGATCCAGGCCACGTAGCCGGGAAAGAGATGAAAACGGTGGTGAATGAAGAACAGCAGAATAACCACCCCCATGGACACCAGGATGGCGCGCAGCCGCTTTGGATCGGTGATCGCCTTCGATTCATCCAGGTCCACCACCTCATTGATCGGCTGCGCAAGATAGGAACGAAACAGGAACAGCATCAGCAGCACGGTGACCAGCCACACCACGAGAATGATCGGCCCCATATGAAACAGAAACTGATTGAAATCGATGTTGGCGGCGCTGCCGATCATCACATTGGGTGGGTCACCCACCAGCGTAGCCACCCCTCCGGTATCCGACAGCAGGGCCTCGGCCATCAGATAGGGCACGGGATTGAGCGCCAGCATCCGGGTGATCACCACGGTCAGCGGCGCGAACACCAGGACCGTGGTGACATTGTCCAGGAACAGACTGATGACCGTAACCACCGTGGAAAGATAGACCAGCAGAAGCCGCGGGCTGCCATGGGACAGTTTGGCCATACGGATAGCCAGATATTCGAACCCCCCCGTCGGGCGCAGCAGCACGACGAGGGTCATCATCCCGGTCAGCAGGAACATCGTATTGGCATCGATGGCGGCAACGGCATCGGCCTGAGAATAGAAGCCACCGATCGAGCCAACCATGACCATTGCCACGGCACCGATGATACCTGCCAAGGTGCGGTGAATGGCTTCACTGAAGATAAGGATATATGCAACAACCATGATGGCGCCTGCCAGCCACATATTCAGCGTCATGCCTGTCGATACCGGGTCCATTTACAGGATCGCCCTTTTATCTGTCCGAATACCTCGGTGGTTGGCAGATCGTCGACCGATGGATGATGCAACGCCTCCAGTGAGAGAGCGGCCCATGGACCGGCAGGTCATGAGGCATCGCCCTCAGGGCCGCGGAGACCGGCCTCTTTCACTTGCATATGGACACATTCAAGCATCCGTTTGGCAATCAGCATACGCGTCACAACCCCTTTGTAACCATCATCATCCACCAGGAACACATAGCTGGTATTGCACAGCTCCATGATGGCAAGGGCCTTTACGATGGATGATCTCGGCGAGACGCTGGGTATGCTCTCCAGCAGATAGGTTTCGACCGGCTTCTCCAGGGTCTCCAGGACCTTCATTTCAGGCAGATCGAGTCTGTCGGTCTGGTCACCCAACATACGCGCCACCCTCAGCACATGGTCCGGGATTGCCATATGTTTATACACGTGCCGCATCGATATGCGGCCGATCATTTCCCCACGATCATCCACATAGGGCAATCCCGGTACGTTCCGGGAGGCGCACTCTTCAAAAAAATCCAGCAACGTCATTCCTTTGCGCATCTGCACCGTAGGAATAGACATGTGTTCCAGTTTCATCTTGCCGCCCTCTTCCAGAAAAGCAGTGACTCATCCAGAGTAACAGGAAAGCCCCGTCAATGTGATAATCGCGGGTCGGGCATCTAACTTGCTGACGCGCCATAGCTGGCGTGCCCGCCTCCTGCAGCAGGGCCGTGATCTTCTCCAGGTACTGTCCGGCGAAGCGTGGACCGCATAACCAGGCGGCCACTGTCATCTCCGGAGCAGCGGTCGCCGAAGCAACGATTACCGGTCGCGAGGTGAGGTGCGTCTGATAAGGCTGACCACTCTAACTTGCGTCAGTGGTCAAAACGCCGATGGGCCTGAGCGCATGCGCCTCAGGCCCATCGAACGAAGTCCTGTTCATCCACTGCAGATTTCAAGTCCCTGACCTGCAACAACGGATGAAGAACCGGCGGGAACTCAGTCAAGTTTTTTATACTTGGCATCCTCCTCTGCCTGCTGGCGTGCGATCTCGGCCTGGCGGCGTGCCTCCCAGACCTCTTTCCGTTTCTGCACCCGCTCCTCCCAGGCGCCCTCCCGCTCAGGTATGGTCCGTTCACCGAAGAAGGCCTGTTTCATGAAGCGTACACCGAACTGCATCAGGGAGATGTCCTCTTTCTCCAGCACTTCATACAGGGAATCTTCCAGATCATAGGTGGTCTGGAAATTCTCACTCAAAACGAAACGGCGGAAGCGGTCCATATCGAAGGAGCACATAAAGAAGAGCTGAAGCGTCGCCTCCGGCGGCCGGCCCACGGTGGGCCCCATGGAGCGGCGCTTCAGCATCAGCTGCATCCACTCCCGGTTCATCTCGTCGTAATCCGCGGTCTCCTGCTCCTTCAGATACTCGCCGATAGTCCGCTCGTTGTCCTCGTCATGGCCCTTGCAGTGATCCTCCTTGACCAGAAAATAGTGGGTCTCATCCTTCTTCGACCCGCTAGCGAGCATCGCCATATGTCCCAGCGGATAATACCGGCAGGCGGTGGGGCGATCTTCGTAGACGCTGCAGCCCTCATCGGTCATCAACAGGCAAACCCCATCATCGTCGGTCCGCAACTTGACGCCGGGAAGCCCTTCCTTGTCCATGCGGAAAGGCACCGTATGGTCCTTGAGGAAGTCGGTTGAACTCTTGCCCAAGCGATCCTTGAGACGAATGATGTCGTAGGGCGTCAGGGTGATATCCGCCTGCTTGCAGCAGGCGTTGAAGCAGGAGATCCCCTTGTAACAACTGAACTTCAGCTTGGAGCCGAGATTCAGCATTTCCGGGACCAGCTTGCTATTGAAGGGAATGTCGAATTTTTCGTTCATGTATTGCCTCGATGATTCTACATTGAGTACGAAATAGGGTGCGAAACATTGCCGCGAATAAACGCAAATGAACGCGAATAATCAGTTGCCTGCCGGGACCCTCAGGCAATTTGCCGCTGGCAATCCCGGTGGGCATACAGTGCATCGATGCCCGGCCAGATTCTGACTCGCCTACACTTGCGTTTATTCACGCGCGTACGCGACCAAGATAACGAATTATAGCGTATAGACAAAAAAGCCCGGACACCTCGCGGTGCCCGGACTCAATCAAGCCGTCAGGCTGTCAAGAATTACTTGAACAGCTTGGACTTGTCGACCAGATCGACGTGAGCGCGCTTGAAGCAGGTCCAGGTCTTGGTCTTCTTGTCATAGATGGAGTTCACGAAGCAGTGCCAGTTCTCCTCGTCCACGAAGTTCTTGTCGGAACGATAGTAGAAGCCCGGATAACGGGACTCCTGACGGAACTGGATGTGCTTCATGTGGGCCTCGGCGGTGAGGATGCGGTGATAGTTC
>CAZJCM010000006.1:0-87779 GCA_964544655.1 uncultured Sedimenticola sp.
TCATGAAACCGACTTCGCCATCTATGCGCGGTTTTACTCAGCCGCTAACAGCACTGGACGCTGCGAGGACAGAGATCACCGATCTACGCACCCAGGCAGGGGCTGATCAGCGTGAAATCGAGATCCTGCGGCAGCGACTGGATGAGGGCCGCCCGGCGAAACGCTTGCCGGGATTGCCGGGCGGATAATGCGATGTGTTATGCGCCATGGATCGGCGCTGCCGATCAGAAAAGCAAGCCTCATATACGGGCAAACAAGAGTGCCTATATTTCCCCGAAACCCTTTCGTAACCTATTGATTTTATTAGCCCAGAGAGTGTATATTACAATATGCATTATCAGAGCATTGAAACCTTATGTAGTTGATTATATGAGAAAAATCAAGGTCTTATTTATCTGCATGGGCAATATCTGCCGCTCCCCCACCGCGCACGGCGTGTTTCAGGCCCTGGTGGAAAAAGAGGGGATGTCCGACATCATTGAAGTCGACTCGGCAGGGACTCACGCCTATCATGAAGGTGAGCCGCCGGATTCGCGCGCCCAGGAGACGGCCCGAAGGCGGGGGTTCGATTTGAGCACGCAACGTGCCAGGCGCGCTATCCGCGAAGATTTCCATGTTTATGACTACATCGTGGCGATGGATCAGGACAATTTTCACCACCTCTATCGGCTCTCACCGGAGGGAATGGAAGAGAAGATACAGCTATTGATGGACTATGCCCCTTCTTTTCGCACCCGCGAAGTCCCTGATCCTTATTATGGTGGAACTGCCGGCTTTGAACGGGTATTCGATATGGTCGAGGCGGCGGCAGAGGGATTGCTGAATGAAATCCGCCAGAAGCATTTATAGCCTGTCACTCCGGCCAAATAATATATCTGGCCCTGGCCGGGGATGGGGGGCAACTCGCCGCGAAGCCCCCAGGGATGGTTTCACGGCGCCCCGGCGAGCGCCTCTCCACACAGCAGCTACCTGATCCTGTTGATAGAAGTGCCTTCGGCCTCAGATTCGGGATTACCCTGTTCCGGGAATGTCGTTTACCCTTTCGGTTACACAGCTGACAGGCAATCTGTAAAAGTGGACTAAAGATCCTTTTGATGATTGCCGCTACATCATCCAGCATAACGGAATTTTCCAGGCATGAGGCATAAGCAATCAGATGCTGGCTAAAAATATACTCCTGGTGGACGATTCGAAGTCTGCGAGATATGCCCTCAGAAGCATGTTGCAGCGACATGATTTTGCGGTGGAAATGGTCGACTCAGCAGAAGCTGCACTGACTTTTCTGCAAGAGAATCGGCCTGACGCCATCTTCATGGACCACCTGATGAAAGGGATGGACGGGCTGGAAGCAACTGCTCTGATCAAACAAAATCCGGCCACGAAGGATATTCCGGTGGTCATGTGTACCTCCAACGAAGGGGGAGAATATACCGACAAGGCGAAGTCGGTCGGTGCCCTTGGTACCCTGCTCAAACCGCCTGCTCCAGAAAAACTTGAAGAAGTGATCGTTGCGGTGGAGCATGCCATCGAGGAGACCCTCCAGAAGGATGATGCGGTTGCAGATGCGGGTGAACAGCCCGTGCCGTCTGATGTCCCCTCTGCCGTATCCCCCGTCCCTGCCCGTAAGGCAATCCCTGAACAGGATCAGCTCGAGCAGATGTGGGAGCAACTACAGCCCAGGATCATGGCCCTGGTGAGTAAAGAGCTGCTGCAACTGGAAAAACGAACTGTAGGCAGCCTGCGGCAGTTACGTGATGAGATGCAGCAGAGTGTCAGACAGGCCGGGGATTCTGCGTCGGAGGCAGCGGCTGAATCCAGCAGCAGGCTGCAACGAATGTTCGACGATCAGATTGAGAAGCAGGCCTCCGATTTACAAGACCGGTTGGATGAACTGAAATCGACGCTGCTGGAAGATGTACTCGGATCGAAGCAGTTGAACAGCCTGGCGGCAGAAGCGGCAGAAGCAGCAGAATCTGTTGCCAACCGGGTGGCGGAATCCCAGGTACAACGGATAGCCCCGGCCGCAGCCGAGCGTGCGCTGCTGCCTATCATTGATGACAAACTGGTCCAGTTGGAGGAAAAGCTGGAACAGATGCAACAGGAAACTGCAAATCGGGCCGGTTTGTTCGCAGCGGCAGCTGCTGCTGCAGGTGTCGGAGTTGCCGTGGTGCTGTTTCTGCTCACCTGATCATGAGATGGTGGCATTGCTGTCAGCCAGCAATCGGGATTCTTTCTCTATGGCTGAAAGCAATCGCGCTATTTGATCCTCATCTGCTTTTTCCGCCGCCTGCTCCAGGCTTCGCAGCAATCGTTCCAACCGTGGAACACCACAAACCGCAGCGGCCCCCAACAGTCGGTGAACATGCTCCCACAGCTCAGACCATGCCTTCTGCATTGCGCTGGATTTGATCTGTTTCAGTTGCGATGGCAGTTCGTCGAGGAAGCGGTCGAATAGATCCTGGGCCAGGTCGGCCCGTCCACCAGCGATTCTTATGGCCCCTTGAAGATCGCGGGACGTTACCAGCTGGCCGTCGACCGGTAGCGGTTCCGTTCTGCCGGTGGCAGTTATGTTGGAACCCGTCTTCAGCAGATGCGTGATGACGTGCCAGAGCTGGCTCTCATCGATTGGCTTGATCAGAAAATCATCGATACCGGCACGGAATGCGTGATCGCGGCGTGCCGGCACGGTATCTGCGGTAAGGGCAATGATTGGTGTGTGTCGATCGTCATGTTCATTGGCGCGAATCTGTTCCGTAGCACCGTAACCATCCAGCTCTGGCATATGCAGGTCCATGAAAATAATATCGATACGATTTTGTCTGGCCTGTTTGACTGCATCCCGACCGTTGTTCACCTCGATGATTTCAGCACCGCTCTGGGCAAGCAGAGTGGATATCAGACGCAGATTGATCGGGTTGTCATCAGCCACCAGAAAACGGGCATGCGGACAGGCGGGAACGACTGAATGATTGCTGTGTCTTGTGTGGTCATCGTTGCAGATCAACACTTCGCTGATGATCCGCTTCAGGGAATTGCTGGTGTGTGGCTTTGACAGACAGCGTACCACCTGCAACTGCTGAACACGCTCCAGCACCTCATATTCAGACGTGCTGAGCAGCACTACGATGGGGCAGTCGAAGCGGGCTTTAAGCCGGTTCACCAGCTGTTCGATGTCGCTAATGACGATGTTTCCTGCACTGAATCCGAGCAGGATAATATCGGTATTGGCGGGTTCCTCTAAGATGCTTATTGCTGCATGATCGGATGCGGTGACCAGAATGCCCATTGCACTAAGGCTGTGTTGCAGCGAGAGGCGTGAAAGCTGGTGATCATCCAGCAGCAGACAATGTTTCCCGGCCAACGGTGACGAGGGAGGGGGTGATGCGTGATCCACTGCCTTGGGCAGTTTCAGGAAGACATGGAAGGTCGAACCTTCGCCTTCGACGCTCTCCACATTGATGCCTCCATGCATGGTTTCGGCCAGTTTGCGGGAGATACTCAAGCCAAGACCGGTCCCGCCATACATGCGGCTGGTGGAAGCACTGCCCTGCTCGAAGGATGTGAACAGGGTTTGTTGAATCTCTTCTGAGATGCCGATGCCGGTATCAGCCACGGTGAACCCCAGCACGCACTCATCTTCTGTCTCCTCTTCCCGCATCACCCGGACCACGATTTCACCCTGGTGGGTGAATTTGATCGCATTCCCCAGCAGATTCACCAGGATCTGCCGGATTCTCGTCTCGTCCCCAATCAGCTTGTCTGGTACGTCGGAGTAGATCAGGAGAATGAGTTCCAGTCCCTTGTCATGAGCGGCTGGTGCCAGCAGGGCGATGGGGTCCTCGAAACAGTCGCTGACCAGAAAGGGGACCGATTCCGGTTCCAGCTTGCCATATTCCAGTTTCGAGTAATCGAGGATGTCATTGATGATCTTGAGCAGGCTGCTGGCCGAGCGTTCAATGGTCTTGGCCAGATCCTGTTGCTCCTCTGTCAATTCGGTTTTCAACAGCAGTTTGGTGAAACCGATCACCCCATTCATCGGCGTGCGGATCTCGTGGCTCATGTTGGCGAGGAACTTGGATTTCGTGGTGCTTGCCTTGAGGGCCTTTTTTCGCGCCAGGTCCAACTCCACGTTCTGGATCTCCAGGGCTTCCATAGTCTGGGTCAGGTCTGCAGTGGCCTGCTCGACCTGGTGACGAAGTATCTCCTGGGAATCCTCCAGCGTCTTGGCCATGGCATTGAATCCCTCTTCCAGACTACGCAGTTCTCCCTTCGACACCTCAGGTACCCGGACCGAGAAGTCGCCGTGTTTCATCTGTATCACTGATTGGGTCAATCGGGAGAGCGGTTTCACCACCCGGCGGCTCAGTGCATTTGCGATCAGTCCCGTGATGAGCAGACCGGCTAGCAGAAGAAGGAGAACATTGATGATGATCTGCCGTTGCTGACTGCGAAATGGGGCGTTGGTCAGGTTGATGGTGACAGATCCGATCTGGCGCGGCTGGCTGTTATTGTCTGAGTCCTGGCCGGTCTGGTCCGGATAATCACCGATCGGCTCCGATGCGATCAAAAATTGTACGGGGGCGGTGAATTCGTGACTTCCACTGCCACCATCGGGTGAGTTTGATGTGTCATCAGATTGAGTATTGATTTTCAGGTCGACCAGCACCTGGCCCTTGTCATCCCGTATGGTAATGGAGCGCAGGTCGGGATGTGCCTTGATCGTCTGCAGGCTGGCCTTGAGAATTTTGGTGTCACCACTGAACAGGCCATAGATGCTCAGTGCCGCTGTCTGATGGGCGATGGCATTACCGCGTTCCTGAAAGGCCCGTTCGAGATTTTTCAACTGTGCGGTAAGGGTATAGGCGGTCAGCGTCAGCGCCATGATAGCGGCTGGCAGGATACCCAGCAGCAGTGCCCTGATTCTGATTCTGGACAGGCGGCGAAACATCAATATCCCTCCCGGCTGGAGAGATAGCTCCTGATCTTCTCGGCAGAGGGCAGGGTGAAATCGAGGGAATCGGCGACCTGTCTGTTTATCTCCACATGAAAATAGCGAGGATACTCGGGAGGTGGCAGTAAATGGTGATGCCGCAGGAAGCGCTCAATGGTCTCGCCCAGATGGCGGCCGATGTCGTCAGGTGTCGAATAGATGGCAAGCATGGCACCCGCTTTCACATAGGCGGCAGAAAAACCGATTACCGGAACTTTGCTGTGATAACTCGAGAGCAATATGTTGAATATTGTTTTCCGGTTATAGATCACTGGGTCGGGCAAGGCCAATAGAATGCTGTTACGAAGGAGAATCCTTTTTTGTGCCGCGCCTACGGCATCTGATGATTCGACACTGGCCCAATGTACCTTCAGACCCAGTTGGTTGGCAACCAGATCTATGGAGTGTTTGAGATCGGCCGTCGACGGGCCAAGCAGAATGCTGACACTGGATGGTCGAGGGTGGATCAGTTGAATCACCTGCAACTGTCTGCGAATAGGCTGATCGAGATAGATGGCAGAGCGTTTTCCAGCACTTTCCCCCAGTCCAGGCCTGCCTTCCGCCGAACGGGGGATCAGGGTATACAGGACTGGGTTGTCGATTTTCTGGTTCTTGATATATAAGGCCGCCTTCAAGCCGATGGTGACGATCAAGTCCCATTTGCTCCAACGATCCGGAACCGCTGTTTTACCATTCTTATCAGAGAGGCGTTCCAGGGTTATCTGGGGAGGCATGCATTCGTCAACAGATTTACTGCATTTGAAGAGCAACTGTTGCTTCAGGCTGCTGACGACCTGTGTATAAACACTGCTGTTTCCGCTCATCAACAGCAGAATCTTTTTATCTGCAGCAAACAGGGGTGATGAGAGGATGAGCAGGATGACCGCGAGCAAATGGCGATATCGCCTGCCTGCAAGTTTCCGGCGCGGCATATCTGCAGAAGGCAAAGCCGTCCGCTTGCATGCTGCATTGGATATTGCTGGATACGTGTTGGCTTTCACGTTCCCTGTCCCTGACGACGCATGGTGTTTTACTGGAAGTGCAGTTCCATCTGCAAAAAGAGCCTGCTCTCCCAGTTATTGAGCTGATTCCTACTGGCATAGTCGTAGAAATCGATGGTGTCACCATCGAGATTCTGTGCCACCAGCGCCACGCTCAGATCGCTCTCCGAAAACTGAAATGTCTTTCCTATACGCAGATCCCAACGTGTCGATTCAGGAATATCGGTGCCATCTCCACCCCAGGTCATGACGCTGGTGTAATAGAAGGCGCTACTGAGTTCGATGCCCTGATTGAGGGTGAAGCTGCCTAGAAGGCTCAACGTGTGCCTGGGCGCGTGCTCCCTGAGATTGCGGTATATGTAGCTGCCCGAGAGGTCGTCCTTCAGCTGAGAACCGGTCAATGTGATCAGACTGTAGCCTATTTTGATCAGATTCCCAGGTGACGGGGTATAGCGCAGATCCAGATCCAGTCCATCGAGCGTCGCATGGCCGCCATTCCGGTAGGTGCCCGCTCCTTCGAAGCCGGGGAACTGTTGCCATGGCGGCAGGCTGATGCTGACATCATGCATGTCACTGATGGTGTCTTGAATCTCCTCATGGAACAGGCGCACATCAAGTGTCGTGCCATATTCGGGAAAATTCCCCAGGTAACCCAGCTCGAAGCTGGTGATTCGTTCGGGCTCAAGGTCGTTCTCGGTCTTGTATACGATATCCACTGGAATCATGCCGGCAGAGAGCCAGGCCTGCAGGTTGGCGTTGTCCTCCCATAATGTCGGCATACGGTAGGCCTGAGAGGCGATGATGCGCAGGGTGTTTCTTGGATTGACGTGGTAATTGAGGGCCAGGCGGGGGGAGAAGAGGCCGGATTTCCCTTCATATTTTTCGTACATGCCGCCAAGGTTCACCAATACATCAGGGCGTAAACGCCATTCAATGTTGGTGAAGGCGCGCAGCTGGCCGCGGGAGAAGGTCTGGTCGCTGCCGAACAACCAGAAGCTCTCTATGCTGTCGTAGCGGCCACCGGCCCCGGAAACCGCCCGTAGCCCTTCCCCCAAACGGGTCATATACTGTAATTCCAGATCGATTCGGTGGGTCGTAAAACCGTAGCCGAGGTATATGGGCGGCGGGCCAAAGCCAAGCACGGCGAAGTCGTCGTGTACGGAGAGGTAGTTGTGGTACAGCTGTACATTCAACTCCTGGTCCGGACCTCCGCTATGGGTCCATTTCAGTTGTTGGAAGTTGCTGATGCTGTGGGTGTTTCTGGGTGGTTGGCTGGGATCGTCATAGAATCCCTCTCCCAGGTCGGCATGGCTGTAGCCGGCTTCGAGCAATAGATGATCGTCGGTATCCTGCTGGTAGTCTCCACGAAAAGACAACCAGCGCGCATGAGAGGTGTCCGGGCGTTGATCGAAACCGTTGGTGGCGTCGTAACCGGTGGACAATCGATAATCCAGTCCGCCGGCGGAACCGCTGTAGCGGGCCTGGACCTGCCGTGTCTCGTTGCTGCCTGCCGTCGCCTTGATGTAGGTGCCGGCCTGTTCGGCAGGATGTTGTGTGATGATGTTGATGATGCCGGCGAAGGCATTGGAGCCGTAGGCAGCGGCATTGGAGCCACGGATTACTTCGATGCGTTGAATGTCGTCGATGCCGAGTGGCAACAGGGGCCAGGAAACACCGCCAAAGCCAGGGTTATAGATGGAGCGGCCATCTATCAGGACCTGCATGTCACGGGCGAATTCATCGGCCATCCCATGATAGGTGACAGTGGCCTCGCGACCGGTGATGAAGCCAACCTGAAAGCCTGGTACCAGCCGTAGCAGATCCGGGATGGTCAGGGCGCCAGAGGCCCTGATCATCTCCCGGTCGATGACCGTGAGCGCCGCAGGCGTCTCCGAAAGTGGCTGTGCCAGGCGGGTGGCGGAGAGCACCACCGGCAGGTCACTGAAAAAGTAATCTTCCCCCGGAATTTCCGGCATCTCATTGGCCTGTAAGGCGGGGATGCAGGCAAAACCGATCAGGGCGGCCAGGGAACGCTGGCGCCATGGTTTCTGGTTCATGGTTTGGGAACCTTTGGTCGTCTTGTCACCTTCCACTTACGTTCGTGGTGATTTAGGTCATCCAGACATTCTCAGAGGCTTCCTTGCTTGATCACGAACGGTACGGGAGAGTATCTTATCATCGTTCTTCAATGTTGGCCGGTGGTCTGGAGTGTTTAATGGGTGAGTCTGTAATCGAGAGCTGTGTGGGGCATACCCCCTTGGTCCGGCTGCAACGGATGGGGCCAGCCAACGGCTGCAGCCTGCTGCTCAAGCTGGAGGGCAACAATCCTGCTGGATCGGTGAAGGACCGGCCGGCCCTGAATATGATACGGCGCGCCGAGGAACGTGGAGAGATCAGGCCTGGCGACACCCTGATCGAAGCGACCAGCGGTAACACCGGTATCGCCCTGGCGATGGCTGCCGCGATCAAAGGGTACCGGATGATCCTGGTGATGCCGGAGAACATGAGCTTCGAACGGCGCGCCTCCATGCATGCCTACGGTGCGGAGTTGCGTTTGGTCAGCAAGGATGAGGGTATCGAAGGAGCCCGTGACCTGGCGGAAGCTCTGGCGCGGGAGGGGGTTGGCAAGGTGCTGGATCAGTTCTCCAACCCGGACAACCCAGATGCCCATTACCGTACCACCGGACCTGAGATCTGGCGTGACACCGGCGGCAGGATCACCCATTTCGTCAGCGCCATGGGCACTACGGGTACCATCATGGGCACATCCCGCTACCTGAAACAGCAGAATCCGGCGATTCGCATCGTCGGTGTGCAACCTGCGGTGGGAGCGGCCATTCCAGGTATCCGCCGGTGGCCTGCTGCCTATATGCCAAAGATCTTCGATCCTTCGATGGTCGATCTGCAACTGGATGTCACTCAGGAGGAGGCGGAGGAGACCGCCAGGCGCCTGGCCCGGGAGGAGGGCATCTTTGCCGGAGTCTCATCCGGTGGTGCAGTGGCGGCGGCCCTGCGGTTGGCACAGGGGTTACAGGATGCGCTGCTGGTTACCATCGCTTGCGATCGTGGTGATCGCTATCTTTCGACGGGCGTGTTTCCTGCAGAATAGGACTCCGGCGCAAACCGTCCCTGAAATCCAGAGGAGATGGCGCTGAACTGTGACAGACGATGTGGCAAAGCGGCCATGGCGCTGCTGCTGTGGCTATTGCCGCCGTTCGTCCAGTCTGTCGATCTGTTCGAGATCCGGCTGCAGCGACTGACCGGCTCCGGCTGGCAGTTGTCGGATGCCCGTCTTGAAATCATCTGGCAGGAGGGTGATCGGGCTGCATTCACCCTGAGTATCGCCCACTTCATCCATCCCCTGTTGCAACGGCCACTGCGCGATCTGCAGCTGAAGTGCCGGGAAGGCATCGTTTCCGATCAGGAGATCAGCTGCTCCCAGGGCACCTTGCGGCTGCATCACCCGGTGCTGGAGAAGCGGCGTTTTCCCCTGCGGTTTCAGTGGAGTCCGGTAACCACACGGTTATCCCTGGAGGTGAAAGGGCTTGCCGTCGCCGGTGGGCAATTGGGTTTGCAACTGCAACATGATCCCGGCGGTTGGAATGTCCAACTCACCGGCAGGCAGCTGATCCTGGGCAGGTTGCTGCCACTGGCCGCTCAGTTTGGTCTCACCCTGGATGGCTGGACGTTGGGTGGTCGCACAGACCTGGATCTGCAGCTTCAGGGTGAACGAGAAGGGCTGAAACGTGCTTCCTGGCGGCTGGATTTTTCCGCTGTGGGATTCTCAGATCCGACGGAAACCTATTTGGGGGAAGGGCTGACCGGTAGCTGGCGGGGGCGGGCCCAGGTGCGAAAGACGGCATACAGTGGTGATCAGCAGCTGTCACTGACTGGTGGGGCCATCCTTCTTCCCTGGGTATACGTCGCACCGGAAGGAAAAATGATCCAGCTGTCGGCAGACTACCGTATCTCCCCCCGAAGCCACGAAATCAGCCTGACGAAAGTTACTTACAAACACCCTGAAATCGTGTCGATGGAGGCCGAACTCGCGCTCCAGGTGAACCGGACGGGGGGTACTCCAGCGCTGAGGATCGAGACCCGCCACCTGGACCTGGGGCGTTTTTATGACGCCTATCTGAAGCCGGTGATGGCCGGGCCCTTTTTCGATCAGTTACGGCTCTCGGGTAAGGCCATGGTCGCCATGACACGGCGTCATGATCGAACGAGCCTGCAACTGAAGCTGCATGAAGCTGGACTGCAGTTGGGCGACGAAACAGCGGAAAAGCTGTTCCTGCATGGTATTGATGGAGATCTGCAATGGGACAGCAGGGTCCCGGCCGTTCCCGGCACTTTGTCGTGGCGGGGGGGGCGGCTGCTGCGCGGTATCGAGTTCGGTCCTGCAACGGCCCGGCTGCAGTTGCTTCCCGATGGTGGGGTGCTCGACCGGCCATTGGCGTTGCCTGTGCTGGATGGCCGGTTGCAGGTGGAGGACTTTTCGCTGAGCCTGAAGGATAGCGGGCCTGACTTGCGGTTTTCCGGCTATCTCACACCAATCTCCATGGCCCGTATCAGTCAGGCCCTGGATTGGCCACCTCTGGCGGGACAGCTCTCAGGGATGATTCCGGGCGTCGGTTACCAGAATGGTGAACTGGCGGTAGATGGCGTGATCCTGATCCGCATGTTCAATGGCCGTTTTCTGCTGCGCAATCTGCGGCTGCGGGATCTGTTCGGGCCGCTGCCGGTGCTCACTGCCGATATAGAGATCCATGATCTGGACCTGGAGACACTGACCCGGACCTTCGTCTTTGGTAAGATCACCGGCAGGCTGGCCGGTACCGTTCGTGGGCTACGGCTGGAAGATTGGCACCCGGTCTCTTTTACCGCCAGCTTCCATACACCGGAAAATGACCCGGGACCCCACCGGATCAGTCAGAAAGCAGTGGACAACATCTCCAATCTGGGCGGTGCGGGGATATCCGGCGCCCTGTCCCGCAGTTTTCTGCGCATGTTCGATACCTTCGGCTATGATCGTCTGGGAATCAGCTGCAAGCTGCATGACGGTATTTGTAACATGGGCGGCATCGCGCCGGCTGAACAGGGTTATTATCTGGTCAAGGGCGGTGGCATTCCGCGTATTGACATCGTTGGTTTCAATCGACGCACGGATTGGAATATCCTGCTCGACAAATTGCAACAGATGACCGAGGTGAAGAAACCGGTCGTCGAATAGCGTAGTGAGGGTTCGACTGATGAGAGTGCTCAGGACTACAGGCTTGGCCGCGGCGCTGCTGCTGCTCGCGGCCTGTGTCACCATCAATATCTATTTTCCTGCCGCACAGGCAGAGAAGGCGGCGGAAAAGATCGTCGAGGACATCCTCGGCGACAAGCCGCCAGTGCCGCCCGTGCCGGCAGGAGATGACCGGGGTGCTGCGCTGCAGCATGACTGGCAACGCTCAATCGCCAGACGGGTGTTGGATTTTTTCATTCCCGCAGCCCAGGCAGCGGCGCCGGACTTCACCGTCAATACCCCGCTGATTCGCAAACTGCAGGCGGCGATGAAACAGCGCAACGGGGAGTTGAGCAGGTACTATGCCAACGGTGCTATCGGCTTCACCAGGGATGCGCGGGTGGCCATCCATGATGCCACGGCCATTTCACTGAAGGAACGCAATCGGGTAAAACAGCTGATCGCCGCCGAGAACCGTGATCGTGATGCCCTCTATCGTGCCATTGCTGACGCCAACGGCCACCCGGAGTGGGAACCCGAGGTACGTGCCACCTTCGCCCGCACCTGGATCCAGAAGGCGGCCAGAGGCTGGTGGTATCAAGACGGCAATGGCCGCTGGAAGCAGAAATAGTGGCCCGCTCCAGACGCCGGCGCCTGCCATCTGATCCGGTAGCAGCGACCATCGAGTCTCTCAGCCATGATGGCCGCGGTGTGGCCAGAGTAGGGGGGAAGACCGTCTTCATCCATGGTGCGCTGCCCGGAGAGGAGGTCACCTTCATCTATACCCGGCAGCAGCGCAAGCATGACGAGGGGCGGGTGCATGAGGTGTTGAAGCCCTCTGTGGAACGTGTCGAACCCCGCTGTGCCCAGGCCGGGGTCTGTGGTGGCTGCTCACTGCAGCACCAGGACTCCTCGGCGCAGATCGAATCCAAACAGCAGGCCTTGCTGGATGCCTTCGAACGTATTGGCAAGGTGAATCCTGAACGTATTCTGCCTCCGCTGATCAATGAGTCCGTCTGGGGGTACCGGACCAAGGCCCGGCTCGGCGTCAAATACGTTGCCAAAAAAGGCAGGGTGCTGGTGGGTTTTCGGGAGCGGGGCAGCAGTTTTCTCACTGAGACCGAGCGCTGCCACACCCTCGATCCACGGGTCGGTGAACTGTTGATGCCTCTGTCGGAGCTGATCGGTGGGTTGTCGATCCGTGACCGGGTGCCACAGATCGAAGTGGCGATGGGAGAGCAGGCGTGCATTCTCATCTTCCGTCTCCTGGATCCACCGACTGCGGATGATCTTGGGCGCATCGAGCACTTTTGCCGTGAACATGGCGTGGTGCCCTATCTGCAGGAGGCTGGCCCGGACAGTGTTCGCCCACTTTCCGGCAAAGGGACGGAACTCTTCTACGAGCTGCCGGAGCAGGGATTGAACATTCACTTCCTGCCGTCCGATTTCACCCAGGTGAACCTGGCGCTGAACCGGAAAATGGTAGCGCGGGCCCTGGAACTGTTGGATCCGGCGGCAGAGGAACATATTCTCGATCTGTTTTGTGGTCTGGGCAATTTCACCCTGCCGCTGGCCCGCCGTTGCCGGGAGGTGGTGGGTGTGGAGGGGGATTCCGGCCTGGTGGCCCGCGCCCGCGCCAATGCAGAGCGTAACCGCATCCACAATACCCGTTATTACACGGCCAACCTCTATGACTCCCTGGAGCGGGAGCCGTGGCTGCGAGAACAGTTCGACAAGGCGCTGCTGGATCCACCCCGTAGTGGCGCTTTAGAGGTCCTGGAACACCTGCCCAGGCTGGGTATACGGCGTATCGTCTATGTCTCCTGCTACCCCGGCACCCTGGCGCGGGACGCCGGCGAGTTGGTCAACCAGCACGGCTACCGTCTGCTGGCGGCTGGGGTGATGGATATGTTTCCCCATACCGCCCATGTTGAATCCATTGCACTGTTTGAACGTTGAGAAGACCATGGCTACCGAAATCGAGAGAAAATTCCTGGTACAAAATGACCTCTGGCGAGACCAGGTGATCGAAGAGTCCAGACTGCAGCAGGGTTACCTGGCAAACCAGAACAATGCCTCGATAAGGGTGCGTACAGCCAACGGCAGGGCCTGGCTCAATATCAAGAGCGCCACCATGGGTATCAGGCGTCTGGAGTTCGAATACGAGATTCCTCTTGAGGATGCCGAACAGATTTTGCAGGAGATCGCCCAGCAGCCGTTTATCGACAAGATACGTTACAAGGTGAAATGCGGTGATCATGTTTGGGATCTGGACGTGTTCGAGGGCGCCAATAACGGTCTGGTCGTGGCTGAGGTGGAGCTGGGTACAGAGGATGAGGCGTTTGAGATGCCGCAGTGGGCGGGTGCGGAGGTATCCGGTGATCCCCGGTATTACAATGTCAATCTGGTGCAGCATCCGTATCGGGACTGGTGAAAGGCAGGATGTCCCGCCATATCGAGGTGAGCCTGGCGGCCCAGATGCTGCAGTTGTTCGATGGTGAGCGGTGCCTCCAGCGTTATTCAGTATCCACGGCGGTCAATGGGGCAGGGGAGTTACAGGGGAGCGGTTGCACCCCCCGTGGGCGGCATCGAATCCGCATCTGTATCGGTGCCGGGCAACCACTCAACAGCGTCTTCGTCGGGCGTCGCCCCAGCGGTGAGATCTACAGCCCGGAGCTGGCCGAGCGTTATCCGGGGCGGGATTGGATCCTGACCCGGATTCTTTGGCTCACCGGGCTGGAAACGGGATTCAACCGGGGAGGAGCGCAGGACACCCTGCGCCGCTATATCTATATCCACGGCTGTCCTGACGATGAACCGATGGGAGTGCCCGGATCGCACGGTTGCATCCGCATGCGCAACCGCGACATCCTGGAGCTGTTCGATCGAGTGACCGCCGGCACACTGGTGGAGATCCACTGAAATTCGCTATGGAAGCCTGTCGGATTTACAGTAAATCCGACAGCCCACATAAACGATCTTACTGGACGAAATAACTGGTGAAGAACAGGTCTTCCACCGCTTCATCACCCGTCATCTTTTCCATCACCTTCTGCACCGCCTTCAATGCAGCCTTGCGCAGCTTCTCCTTGCCTTTGGGGTCCTTCAGTTCCGCCCCCTGCTGATCACCGAGCAGCAGCAGCAGCTCATGGCGCAGGGCCGGTGCATGCAGCTTGATCGCTTCCAATGCGTCGCTGTCCCGGGTCATCAATTGGACATCACAGCGAATGTATTTTGCCTTGCCCTGCACATTGACGATCAGTGAAGGTGACAGCTTGAAATATTCAATCTGTTTTTTTTCAGCCTCGTCTTCGCCGGCCAACAAGCCCATAGGGGAAGTCAGCAGAAGGACGAGCAGGAACAGACGTGATATTTTCTGGTACATCAATTGAACCTCATATCCATGGTAGAGTGTCATCGCTCCATCTATCGGCAAAGTGTGTGGTAACTGAAGCCCAGGAACAGGAAACCAATCGTAATCATGAGTCACGGTCCCTTGATGCTCGATTTGACGGGCACCCGGTTGCAACCCGAAGAGCGGGAGATGCTGCTACACCCTGCTGCCGGAGGGGTGATCCTGTTCAGCCGGAACTTCACCTCACCACAGCAGCTACAAGAGTTGGTCGCAGAGATACATGGTTTGCGCGATCCCTCCCTTCTGATTGCTGTAGACCAGGAGGGCGGGCGTGTTCAGCGGTTCCGGGAAGGCTTCAGTCGTCTGCCCCCGGCCGCGTGGTTTGGCCGGCTGTATGACAAGAATCCGCGGGATGCCTTGGCCAAGGCTGAAGAGATCGGTTGGATGATGGCTGCTGAGTTGCGTGCGGTCGGTGTCGATTTCAGTTTTGCCCCGGTGCTCGATCTGGGGACGGGCATCAGCGAAGTGATCGGAGACCGGGCATTCCATGCGCAGCCCGTGGTGGTCGCTGAGCTGGCCGCAGCCTGGATGCGCGGTATGCATAGCGCCGGCATGCCGGCGGTGGGGAAGCATTTTCCCGGTCACGGCAACGTCTCTGAGGATTCTCACCAGGCCTTACCGCGAGATCAGCGGCGGCCGGCCGATATCATGATGGACGATCTGCTTCCATTTCAACGTCTGATCAATGCCGGTATCGAAGCAATCATGCCGGCCCATGTCATATATCAACAGGCGGCCCCCGATCTGGCTGGCTTCTCCAGTTTCTGGTTGCAGAAGATCCTGCGTGGGGAGCTGGGTTTTCAGGGCGTGGTATTCAGCGATGACTTGACCATGGCTGCGGCTGGGGTGGCTGGTGGCTATTCCGATCGTGCGCGGGCGGCATTGCGGGCGGGCTGCGATATGGTGCTGGTCTGCAATGACCCGCGTGGTGCTGGAGAGGTCCTGGATGAGTTGGCGGACTATACGGATCCCGCCGCCAGGATGCGTATGATCAGGATGCACGGAAGAAGCCATCTAGATACGACGCAATTACATCTTACCCCGCGCTGGAAACGTGCCTTGAGCAGTATTGGCGGCTATGAAGAGAGCCTGGCAATGGAACTGGAGCTGACCAGGTGAATGATTGCGGACTTGCTTTTTCTTCGGCGATATGAGAAATATTAGCATCAATTCCAGAAACGGAAAAACATAACAAAAACAGTAAATTAGAAGAATCTTATGAATGCTCGGGATTTCCCTTATATTACATGGGGGTGCTCCCAAGGGAGAGGTGGCCGGAATTGACGTATGATCAAGCTCCAGGTGGCTGGGGCCTGACTTCAAAAGCTGGCAAAAACAGAGCAATCATTAGGTTTTTGCAGGATGTGCTGTATGAACAGGCTGGATGGCTTTCGTGCCAGACAGAGTTCGCAGTGAAACGATAGAGATCTTCGAGGCAATAGAGGCAAGAATAGATCGGGAACAAGCCATATTGCTTCCCAAGCTGGAGGAGAGCGGTGTCTTTGCGGCATCTGCAGTCTAATAAATAAACAAAAATAATAACCCCCTCGGGCCGGCATATGCCGGCTTTTTTTCTGTTGAGGCTGGAAGCTGCCCCATTTATCCATGAAAATCTGAATTTCATAGTTGATTACCGGGAAATATCGTCGTAGGATACACCCTCAAGTTTAAGACTTAATCTAAATTTTTCTGCAACAAAGCAAATCAGACTGGAGGAACACAGATGGGTGTACTCGTTGGCCGTGAAGCGCCGGACTTTACCGCACCTGCCGTACTTGGCAATGGTGAAATCGTTGATAACTTCAATTTCAAAGAGACCACCAAGGGCAAATATGCCGTGGTTTTCTTCTATCCCCTGGACTTTACTTTTGTCTGTCCCTCGGAGCTGATCGCTTTCGATCACCGGTTGGAGGAGTTCACCAAGCGCAACGTGGAGGTGATCGGCGTCTCTGTCGATTCTCATTTCACCCATAATGCCTGGCGTAACACGCCGGTCAACGAAGGGGGAATCGGCCCGGTGCGCTATCCCCTGGTAGCGGACCTGACCCACGCCATCTGCAAGTCCTATGATGTTGAGACCCCGAATGGTGCCGTTGCCTTCCGTGGCTCCTTTTTGATCGACAAGGATGGCGTCGTGCGCCACCAAGTGATCAACGACCTTCCGCTGGGCCGTAATATCGACGAGATGCTGCGCATGATCGAGGCCCTGCAGTTCACCGAGGAGCACGGTGAGGTCTGCCCGGCCGGCTGGCATGAGGGTGATGCCGGCATGAAGGCGACGCCTGATGGTGTTGCTGAGTATCTGGCTGAGAACGCGGAGAAACTCTGACACAGATCTGAGTTCGCGCGCTTCAATCAAAACCGGCCGCACCTTTATTGGAGCGGCCGGTTTTTTTATGCGGCATAATAGCATTGAGGTAACTATTCACTATGGAGAGTCTGGGGAGAGAGATCGGTCAAGAGCGTGTTTCTGGCCGTGAATGAACGCAAATGAAAGCAAATCTGTTTATTTTGCCTGGTTTCAGTTTGTATATCAGTAATCATCAAGTCTATTCGCGTTTATTTGCGTTTATTTGCGTTCATCCCAGACTAAATCTTCCAGCAACTGAATAGTTACGCATTAGGTAAATAGCCTGTGCTTAACAGTTACCATAATCTCAACAAATTACAATGACCTATGATTGAGTTCGCTATTATTGGAGGCTCGGGATTTACCCGCCTCGACAGTTTGAAGATCATTCGCCGCGAAGTGGTTCATACGCCCTATGGTGAACCCTCTGCACCTCTCACCCATGGTCTGTTTCATGGACGCCCAGTGGTATTCTTGCCGCGTCATGGTGCCGCCCACACCATCCCTCCACATAAAGTGAACTATCGTGCCAACCTCTGGGCGTTGCAGCATGTCGGCGTGGAGCGGGTGATCGCCATTGCTGCCGTGGGTGGGATAGACGATGAAATGGCACCGGGTGTGATTGCCATCCCCGATCAAATCATCGATTACACTTATGCGCGTGATCATACGTTTTTTGAAGATGGACTCTCCACCGTGACACACATCGATTTTACCCAGCCATACTGTGCTGAATTGCGCCGGTTACTGTTGCAGGCGGCAGAGGCATCTGGGATCGAGGTGGTCTACGGCGGAACCTATGGTGCCACCCAGGGCCCGCGGCTGGAGACCAGCATGGAGATCAACCGGATGCAGCAGGATGGTTGTCACCTGGTGGGGATGACCGGAATGCCGGAGGCGGCGTTGGCGCGGGAACTGGATATCTGCTATGCCAGCTGTGCAGTGGTCGCCAATTGGGCGGCCGGGCGCGGTGCTGGCCCGATCACCATGGAGGAGATTGAGCGACACTTGAGCGGAGGTATGGAAAAAGTTCACAACTTACTTTCATCTTTTGTTACTTCTATTTGATTTCATAGGGATTGTGTTTACTCATCAGCTCCTTTTGAGCCACCTTTCGGGGCCTCTCATTGCATTGCATGTAGCGGGCAATCCGGCTTAATACCCAGGCTCGGGGGATTGATCCAGCTCATATCCGGGGCTGGATGTTGGGGTTAGCCTATATGGTTATTAGGTTTTAGCTGAGCAGGAGTCTCAAAATGGCAGATGGTGAGGTCAAGGATAAAAGCGATGGGCAGGCCGACCTGGATAAAAAAAGCGCGAATAAGAAGAAGGGCGTGACCAAGAAGAAGGTGGCGAAAAAGAAGACGGTAAAAAAGAAGGCCGCGAAGAAGAAAACGGTAAAAAAGAAGGCGGTTACTAAGAAAAAGCAGTCGGTGGAAAAGAAGTCTGTCGCGCAGGAAGCACCTCAGTCAGCCGCGGTGACGCAATTGCAGGAGAATGTGGCCGGCAGGGAGCAGGTCAGTGTGAAAGATGATGATGGGAGTGCGCCATCAGCTCCTGTCAGGGATAGTGCGCCACAAGAGAAACAACCACAGGAGAGCAGAATCATGCCAACAGAAAGCAGCCCGGCCCAGGCAACGGAAAATCACGCTGCCATGGCTTTTTGGCCAAAAGTGCTCATTTGGCTGGTGATCATTATTGCTGGTTTCATGTATATCAGATCGATCGCGCACAAGGATCAGCCGGTTTCTGCTACGGGCCATGAATCGACTACAGCGCCGGTACCTGTTGGCGGGCCGGCCGATGCCGCCGATGCTGGGGCAGGGACAGAGGTGGTGGAAGCCATCGTGGTGGAGAGTGTAATCGTCGAAGACGTCGTGATGGAAGCGGCAGACAGCGTGGACAAAGGAGAAGAGAGTGGCAAAGAGCGCATAGGTATATTCGGCGAGGTCGTCACAACCCCGGAGAGCGGGAATGCAGCCTCCAGTGAACCGGCTGGCGAGACGACAGCTGCAGAGACGCAAGCACCCGCGCCGGAAACCAGCATGGAGAAGGCAGCGGCACCTGGAGATGAGCATGTGGCGGAGGCGGCGGAAACTGTGGCTGCTGCAGTGGAGGGAAAGGTATCGGCTTCGCCTGCTGACAAGCCGGCTGCAACCAGTGAGGCAGCAGTACCCGCAGAACCGGCAGCCCCTTCCGTGGCCAATTCCACACCTGTTGAAGAGGATGTTCCAGTGGTGGATGCTGCAGCATCTCCCCCTGCTGTTGGTGGAGAACAAGCGGCGGTAATGCAAACCGAGGTGGTCGACCAGAAAGGTGGCGCAGCAGGGACTGAGAAGAAACAGGCGGAGGCTGTTGCCACAGTGACGCAAGAACCTCCCCAAGAAGCGGCAGCAGTCGAATCCAGTGAGGCTGTCTCAGCAAACGAAGCACCCGCCACGGCGGCTCCTGCGGAAGAGAACGCGGCGAAGGCAGAGGATGCCCGGTCCGCATATCCCATGCGTCCCATGCCAAGACATCATCCCGGCTTCCGTGAGTTGTTTGGTTATCAGCGCAATCAGCCGGCACGTGCCCCGTGGCAAGCACAGCCAAGGGATGGGGCCGTATCAAGGGGCGATGCCGCAGTCAGTCGTTTTCCCCAGCAGCGATATCCAGCGGCTCCTGGTCCTTGGGGGTATGGTTACCCGCAGCGTCCGTATGGGTTATGCCGCACCCTATGGATATCCTCGATAGGGAGGGGGTTTGCGCGGGCGGTTACCTGCTCTTGGATTGAATCCGTATAGGGTGCCGCCGCGTTGACTCATCGATTCAAAATATCCGGATTCTACGCTGTGAATCTTCGCAATGGTCCGATTTGACGAGATCGGGAAGTTGGGTTGATCACTCGTTCCGGCCTCTCCCGAGTAACCTGCAGGAGAGGCCGGGGCGGTTGGATCAGGCAACTGACTGGTTCTGTCCAGAGGATTACTCTTCTTTTTTTGGTTCGGTTGCCGGTGCCTTTTCTGCAACCGGTTTTTTCTCCGTATTCTCTACAGTAACGGGGGTTGGCGTCGCCTGCGCTGCAGGTGCAGGCTTCTCCTGAGCCTGGTCGGTGGCTGTTGGTTCAGGCTTGGGCGCTGCAGCCACCTTCTTTTTCTCAGGTGCAGTGGAGACATCCCCTGTGACCGCTGTGTCAACGACAACGGGTGCGTTGCCTGCAGGCTCTTTTTTATCGGCCGCTGCTGTTTTCTTTCTGCCGGTTGTTCTGGCTGCAGATGCTGCTTTTTTTCTGGGTTGCCTCTTGGCCTTGGGTTTGGCTTTGCCCTCGGGCTGCTTCTCTGAGTCCCCCTGGGGCTGCTTGTCCTCGGCGGTTGCAGCGATGGCAGGGGCGGGCTCAGGCGCATTCGTTGTGGCCTGTGCCTGGGTTGCCTGATCCGTGGCTGCCGGTGGAGGCGTCTGCTTCGCTGTTGCTGACGTGCCTGATCCTGCGGCCTTGCTTGGCTGCGGCTCGTTGCCGGTACGCTGCTCGATCATGGCGTGATCCCTTTCCACCATAGGCGTGGCTTTGTCTGCCGCCGGTTTAGCTGCGCTATCGGCAGGTGGTGGGGAGGATTCCTGTTTCACTGCCGAATCGGCCGCCGGCTCCTTAGGTTTTCTGCTGCGGCGGGGACGTTTGGTCGGTTCAGTCGCTGCACCGCCGTCCTCTTTGTCTGCTGTGGGCTGTCTGGCCGTGGAATCCTGAGCGTTTGCCGTCGTCACATTGCTGTTGGAAACGTTGTTCTCAGACTGGTTCTCACCGCTGGGTTTCCGCCGCCGCCGGCTGCCGCCTCTGCGGCCGCGCCGGCTGCTGCCACTCTTCTTTGGCTGTTCTGTCGTTGCAGAGGGAGCGGTCTCTGTCTGAGTTGCAGGGGACTTCTCCTGCTCATCGGTCGTTGCTGTCTGTTTCTCCTTCTGGCCGCGTGTCGGCGCGCGCCGCTGGCTCTTGCGCTCGGTACCGCCTTGACCGGCTCCTACTTTCCCTGAGCGGCTGCCGGTAGCGCGCCGGCTGCTCTCCTGCGTGCCCGTGCTTCGGCGGCGGCCTCTTGAACGCCCGCCTTCGCTGCGTCTCGCTGCTGCCTTCTTCGCTGCGGCCTTCTCCTCTTTTTCCCGCTTCTCTTCCTCGATGCGGCTATCGTGAAACAGGGCATGCCAAATGCGGCGAATGAGCCCAATCTCTTCGCGGGGCTGTTCTACAGGCTTGGGAGGTTCCTGCTTCTGGGGTATAGGAGTGGCTGGTTTGATGCGCTTGACGGCAGGTGTTTCCGTCTTCCCCTCCTGTGCCGCCTTGCCGGAAATGGTGGATTCCACCTCTGGTGTTTCAACCAGGGCGTAACTGGCACTGGTTTCACTGCCTGACGTTTGATCCTGGTCCCTGATCCGCTCGATCCGATAGTTGGGCGTATCCAAATGGACATTGGGTACCAAGGTGATCTGGATCGACTGGCGCTGCTCTATCTCGTGGATGGCATCGCGCTTTTCGTTCAACAGGAAAGTGGCGACATCCACGGGCAGTTGGGCGATGATGCGGCTGGTGCTCTCTTTCATGGCATCTTCTTCGATGATGCGCAGCACCGACAGGCCCAGTGATTCCACCCCGCGGATAAAGCCGTGGCCACTGCAGCGAGGGCAGACGTGCAGAGTAGAGTCGCTGAGCGAGGGCCGCAGCCGCTGGCGGGACATCTCCAGCAGTCCAAAGCGGGATATGCGTCCAATCTGGACCCGCGCCCGATCCTGTTTCAGTGCCTCCTTCAGCCGGTTTTCCACCTCGCGCTGATTCCGTGCCGGGGACATGTCGATGAAATCGATGACGAACAGGCCACCCATGTCACGCAAGCGCAACTGGCGAGCGATCTCATCCGCTGCCTCGAGATTGGTGTTGAGCGCCGTCTCCTCGATGTCGGCGCCTTTGGTGGCCCGGGCCGAGTTGATGTCGATGGAGGTGAGGGCCTCCGTATTGTCGATCACGATGGCGCCGCCGGACGGAAGCCGGACCTCGCGTTGAAACGCGGATTCGATCTGGCTCTCGATCTGATAGCGGCTGAACAGGGGCACTTCGTCCTCGTACAGGCGGATCTTGCGCCGGTACTGGGGCATCACCTGTTCGATGAATTCACAGGCCTCATCGTAGACCGCCTTGTCGTCGATTACGATCTCGCCGATGTCCGCCCGCAGGTAGTCCCTGATCGAACGGATGATGACATTGCTCTCCTGATAGATCAGGAAAGGGGCGGGGCGCTCTTTCACTGAATTGTCGATGGCGCTCCATAGCTGCAGCAGGTAATCCAGGTCCCATTGCAGCTCTTCGGCGCTTTTCCCGACGCCTGCGGTGCGCACGATCAGCCCCATGCCTTCCGGGATGCTCAGGTTGCTCATGGCTTCGCGCAGATCGCTGCGATCCTGGCCTTCGATGCGTCGGGAGACGCCGCCGGCACGGGGATTGTTGGGCATCAGGACCAGGTAGCGTCCGGCAAGGGAGATGAAAGTGGTCAGGGCGGCGCCTTTGTTGCCTCGCTCCTCCTTTTCCACCTGAACCATGATCTCGAGCCCTTCCTGAATGGCATCGCGGATATTGACCCGGCCACCTGCCTCCAGGGATGCCTTGGAGAAATAGCTTCTTGAGATCTCTTTCAGTGGTAGAAAGCCATGGCGATCAGCGCCATAATCCACGAAGGCAGCCTCCAGGCTGGGTTCCACCCGCGTGATCTTCCCTTTGTATATATTGGCTTTTTTCTGCTCCCGGCCGGGAGCCTCGATGTCGAGATTGAACAGTTTCTGGCCATCGACGATGGCCACCCGCAACTCTTCTGCCTGAGTTGCGTTTATCAGCATGCGTTTCATAGATTGTTATTGATTCCCAGGACGCGCCCAGCAACGGTCCGCCTTCCGGTCTGTTGAGAAAGGCATGGACAGCATACAAGCCGGTTACCGTTCGTTTGGTCACTGTGTCCAGGCGGATCTGCTGTCACGCCATCTGTCTGACCTGGTGGGCGGGCTCGACCCGCTGAACGATTGTGCCGGCATGGGCACGTAAAATTCTAGTAACGTCGCCTGGATCGGTCCGGGCGACCATTGTTTTCTGCGCGCCTGATCAGGTTGCATGAGGCCGGCTATCCGGATCTGTAGCGATCCCGGCCAGCGACAGGTTGTCAACGTTGCAACAGCAGAGCGTCACAGACGACAGTGGTTTTATGTCTAGGGGTCTGTCGGATTTAGGTGATCGTAGCGAGCATGATGGGAGAGTGAGATCAAATTTTCACGATTTTAGGCGCATAGTAGTTCTACGCAACGAAAAACCGGGGAATTTGGGCGCTACTCCCGCCAGCGCAGTTGATTAATCCTTAAGTCTGACAGACTCCTAAATGACCGATGCCGGAAAAAACATTTCATTGGGTGTCGGCGCAACCTGTACCATTACGGAAACTGATCGCGAACCAACGGTTTATTATAGCGATATTTCTCCGTCGCATCAAATGGAATGAAGCTGTTATCATAGCCTAAATGTCAGAAACACAACAGAAAAAAACCCAAGTAAGGTTTCTTCACATCGATGCGGACCAGGCGGGACAGCGGATTGACAATTTTCTGCTCAATGTCTTGAAGGGTGCACCAAGGAGCCTCATCTATCGCATCCTGAGGAAAGGCGAAGTGCGGGTGAACAAAGGACGCGTCTCTGCCCGCTATCGCTTGCAGCCGGATGACCAGGTGCGGGTTCCGCCGGTGCGGCTCGATGAGCGGCGCGAGCCACGGCCTGATCAACGCATGCTGCGGCATCTGGAACAGGCCGTTCTCTATGAGGATTCACGCTTTCTGGTGCTCAACAAACCCTCGGGGCTGGCGGTCCATGGGGGCAGCGGGCTTCGCTACGGTGCCATCGAAGCCCTGCGTGCGTTACGCCCCGATGAGCGCCATCTGGAACTGGTACACCGGCTGGACCGGGACACCTCCGGCTGCCTGTTGATTGCCAAGCGCCGGAGCGCCCTGCGTGTGTTGCATGATCTGATGCGTGGCAACCGGATCGACAAGCGCTACCTGGCCTTGGTGACAGGTCACTGGCACAAACACCGTATCGAGGTAAATCAGCCGCTGCTGAAAAACACCCTGAAAAGCGGTGAGCGAATCGTCCGGGTCGATGCACGAGGCAAGGAGGCGGTTACCCGCTTCTCGGTGCAGGAACGCCTGGCCGGATGCCAGCTGGTGGAGGCCCGGCTGCTGACCGGCCGCACGCATCAGATCCGGGTGCATTGCGCCCATTTGGGAACGCCGATTCTGGGTGATGAGAAGTATGGGGATGAGCAACAGAACCGGGCGTTTCGCGAAAGGGGCCTGAAGCGCCTTTTTCTGCATGCCAAATCCCTGCGTTTCCGCTGGCCCGGTGAGAATCGGGATATCCATATCCGGGCTCCGCTGGGAGCGGATCTGGAGGCTGTTCTTGCCCACTTGCGTGCTTCGTCGACTGGAGATGACGCCGGAGCCAAACCGACTGACTGAGGAAAACAGATACACGATGAGTAATGGCTACAGACTCCTGGTATTCGACTGGGATGGAACACTGATGGACTCCGAGGCCCGCATCGTCGCCTGTGTGCAAGCGGCGGCAACAGACCTGGAGCTTACGGTGCCCAGTGATGCAGAGGCGCGGAACATCATTGGTCTGGGTTTGCGTGAGGCGGTGACCACCTTGTTCCCCGGGGCCGATGACGATCTGATCGCACGTATGGTGGCGCAATACCGCCACCACTTTCTGCATGTGAACCAGACCCCGTCGCAGCTGTTCGCCAATGCCGACCGGGTGGTACGTGCACTGGCGGAACAGGACTATCTTCTGGCGGTTGCCACCGGCAAGGGACGGCAGGGTCTGGATCAGGTGCTGGTCGACACCGGGTTTGCCCAGCTGTTCCATGCCACACGCTGTGCCGATGAGACCCGTTCCAAACCCCACCCCGAGATGTTGCTGCAGATCCTGGATGAGCTGGGGATGGAGGCCGATCAGGCGTTGATGATCGGGGATACGGAATATGATATGCAGATGGCCGCCAATGCGGGGGTGGACGGACTTGCCGTGAGCTATGGCGTGCATGACGTGGAACGACTGTCCCGATACGCATCCAGGGGCTTCATTCATGATATAGGCGAATTGCCTGACTGGCTTGATGAGAGAGTGTGATGACGATGGAAAGTGATGAGAAGGGTTCGACCGAGGCCGATCCATCCATCAGGTGGGAGCGGGAACTGGTAAAAAATCTGGCCTCTGCTTCGCTCAAGGAACAGCGTCGGGCACGACGCTGGGGCATCTTTTTTAAGTTTCTCACCTTTGCCTATCTGATCGCCCTGGTGGTGTTGTGGATGCCGGACAAATTTTTCGAGACCAGCCTCAGGCCGAGTGGCGAGCACACCGCCCTGATCGATTTGAAGGGGGTGATTGCCGATGATGCGGAGGCCAGTGCCGACAATATCATCGCCAGTCTGCGCAATGCGTTCGAGGATAGCCGCACCAAGGGGGTGATACTGCGCATCAACAGCCCCGGGGGCAGCCCGGTGCAGGCCGGCTACATCAATGATGAAATCGTCCGCTTGAGGAAAAAATATCCCAAGATCCCGCTCTATGCCGTAGTGACAGATATTTGCGCTTCCGGTGGTTACTATGTTGCCGTGGCTGCAGACAAAATCTATGTGGACAAGGCCAGCATCGTCGGCTCCATCGGCGTGCTGATGAATGGTTTTGGTTTTGTCGACGGTATGAAGAAGATCGGCGTGGAGCGGCGGTTGCTCACGGCCGGTGAGCATAAAGGAATCATGGATCCCTTTTCCCCGATGAAGTCATTCGACCGTGAGCATATGGAAAAGCTGTTGGAGAAGATACATCGGCAGTTCATCGAGGTGGTCAAATCAGGACGGGGTGATCGTCTGCGGGGGGGCGACGAACTGTTCAGCGGCCTGTTCTGGACCGGTGATGAGAGTATCGAGTTGGGCCTTGCCGACGCCCTGGGCAACAGCAATTATGTGGCCAGAGAGGTGGTCGGGGCAGAGGAGTTGGTCGATTTCACTATTGAAGAGGATGTCTTCGAGCGTCTGGCCAAGCGGGTCGGCGCCGGGGCCGCTTCCAGCATGGCCGCCCTCCTTGGCGTCGATGCATCGAATCTATTGCGCTGACAACCGGATTTCTCCGACACCGCCTTCAACTCAGCCGCACTTGGAGTCGCCGCAGTTGAGGCAGGTGAGGCAGCCGTCCATCTGGATCATCGCCTTGGTGTTGCATTTCTTGCACAGTAGGGCACCTGCCGGAAAGTCACCGCTGTTCTCCGTGGACTGGGCCTTGATCGATTGGTCATATTGGGCCCGTTTTTCGTCGATCAGTTTCTGCTGGTGCTCGTCCGGGCCTTCCTCCTTCAGCATGCCGATCATCACCAGGTGACAGTGGATCACGTCACCGATCTCGGCCACCAGAGAGGGCATGTATTTCCCCCCCTTCTTGAAATAACCGCCTGCCGGATCGAACACCGAGCGCAGTTCCTCCACCAGGAAGGTGACATCGCCACCCTTGCGGAACACCGCCGAGATGATGCGGGTAAGGGCGACGATCCACTGGAAGTGGTCCATGTTCTTGGAGTTGATGAATACCTCGAACGGACGCCGGATCTCGTGCGGCGTCCCCTGGTTAAGGATGATGTCATTGATGGTGACATACAGGGCGTGCTCCGACAGCGGGGTGCGGATCTTGTAGGTGGAGCCGAACAGCATCTCCGGGCGGGCCAGCCGCTCGTGCATTTGGACGATGTTGCTCTCTTCCCCGGCGTCTGCCGTGGTGGCGGCCTCCTGGGTCTGCTCCTCTTCTTCCTTGGCTACTGAATAGTCGACGATTTTCTGATCGATCTTGATGCTCATGATGTTGAACCTGAATGCTGTTGGTGGGAGCAGACTTGTCGTCCGCTCCCTGATATGTTTTGTGGATTGCCCTGTCAGGCAGGGTCAAGCCAAAACGACCGCAATATCTACAGTTTCCCGTAATAGCCCTCTTTCAGCGCATCGAACAGGTTGGCGGCGGTGTGTATCTCGCCGTCGTACTCCACCTCTTCGTTGCCCTTGAGTTCGATCGTGCTGCCATCGGCCAGGGTGAAGCGATAAGTGGTGTTCTCCAGGTCCTGCTCCTTCACCAGCACCCCCTGGAACGCCTCCGGATTGAAGCGGAAAGTGGTGCAACCTTTCAGCCCCTGCTCATAGGCGTAGAGATAGATGTCCTTGAAATCCTCGTATGGATAATCGGTAGGGACATTGGCCGTCTTGGAGATGGATGAATCGATCCAGCGTTGCGCCGCTGCCTGGACGTCCACATGCTGCTGCGGAGAGACGTCGTCGGCTGCGATGAAATAGTCCGGCAACTGCTCGTCTGCATTTTCCGAGTATGGCATCGCATTGGGGTTGACCAGCTTGCGATAGGCCAGCAACTCGAAGCTGAAGACATCCACCTTCTCTTTGGTCTTGCGTCCCTGACGAATCACGTTGCGGGAGTAGTGATGGGCGAAGCTGGGCTCGATCCCGTTGCTGGCATTGTTGGCCAGGGAAAGGGAGATGGTGCCGGTGGGGGCGATGGAGCTGTGATGAGTGAAGCGGCAACCCACCTCAGCCATCTCCTCGATCAACTCCGGGTCTTCCTGGGCCAGTTGCTGCATATAGCGGCTGTAGCGGGTGTGCAGCAGCTTGCCTTTCACCTTGTCTCCCAGCTGCAGACCGTCCACCGCCATCTCCGGCCGTTTCGCCAGCAGCTGTGGCGTGATGGTGAATTCCTCCTCCATGATCGGTGCCGGTCCCTTTTCCCGGGCCAGTTCCAGCCCGGTACGCCAGCCTACCATGGCCAGTTCCCGGGTCACCCGCTCGGTGAAGGTCAGTGAATCCGCCTCGCCATAACGCATGCGCAGCATGGTCATGCAGGAGCCCAGCCCCAGATAGCCCATGCCGTGTCGGCGTTTGCGCATGATCTCCCGGCGCTGCTCCTCCAGCGGCAGGCCGTTGATCTCGACCACGTTATCCAGCATGCGGGTAAAGATAGCGACCACTTTGCGGAACTGCTCCCAGTCGAAGCTGGCAGCGGCGGTGAACGGCTTGCGCACGAACTTGGTCAGGTTGATGGAACCGAGCAGGCAGGCACCATAGGGGGGCAGGGGTTGTTCACCGCAGGGGTTGGTGGCACGGACCTCTTCGCAGAACCAGTTGTTGTTCATCTCATTCACCTTGTCGATGAGAATGAAACCAGGTTCGGCATAGTCGTAGGTGGAAGACATGATCACATCCCACAACCGGCGGGCACGAATGGTCTTGTAGATCTTGCAGGCCACGCGGCCGGTATCATCCCGGATATAGCCCTCCCTGTGGGGCCAGTCGCGCCAGACCACCTGCTCCGAATTGGCCGGGTCCAGGCCGTCTGCCCGGGCCTCTTTCTCACTGATAGGGAAGGCGAGATCCCATTTTCTGTCGTGTTTGACTGCCTCCATGAACTCTTCCGTGATCAACAGGGAGAGGTTGAACTGGCGCAGTCGTCCATCCTCACGCTTGGCGCGAATGAAATCCATCACGTCCGGGTGACCGACGTCGAAGGTGGCCATCTGGGCACCACGGCGGCCGCCGGCGGAAGAGACGGTGAAGCACATCTTGTCAAAGATATCCATGAACGACAGCGGCCCGGAGGTATAGGCGCCGGCACCGCTCACATAGGCCCCCTTTGGGCGCAGAGTGGAAAACTCGTAGCCGATACCGCAACCGGCCTTCAGGGTCATGCCGGCTTCATGGACCTTGGCCAGGATGTCATCCATGGAGTCCTGAATGGTGCCGGAGACAGTGCAATTGATGGTGGATGTGGCTGGTTTGTGCTCACGGGCGCCGGCATTCGAGGTGATACGGCCGGCCGGAATGGCGCCATGGCGCAGGGCCCAGAGGAATTTTTCCTGCCATTCCTGGCGCAGTTCCGGAGTTGCCTCGGTCTCGGCCAAGGCGGTGGCGACACGCTGATATGTGGCATCGATATCCTCGTCCACAGGGGAACCGTCTTTCGTCCGCAGTCGGTATTTGGTATCCCAGATATCGAGTGAGGCCTCTTGCAGGGGGATCTCCGCCACGTCGGAGGGCACGGCTTTGAGATGAACTGTATTCATTACACGGGAATCCTGGGTGGTATGCGTTATATTTGTCAGGCAGGCGCTACCGATCCATGGCGGCAGCAGTTGTCGTTCCAAACTGAAGGGCAGCCACCGGTAATGCCATTATCCTGGGTCTTGGCAGGAAAAGGGTGATTGCCCATATCTTGTGTTTGATTTCCATATCCTGGGTCACAAACACAACATATTGTGTTTTGGTGGACAGAGATTAGGCATGGATCAGGATGATGTCAAGGTTGGATTGGCTGTATTAGGAATATCAAATATATATGTAAATCAATCTGTTATATCTGGTCTGTGGTTGTAAGTTATGGATTCATCTGGAAAAAATAATTTCCCATATTTTGTGATCCGCTGGTCGGTCGGTGACGCCATTCTGCCGCATAGGATGGTTGAAAATGCCCACTGAAGCGTACAACCCATACATTCTGGGTTTTGTGCAACAAGGGGCTACCCTGAATCATGTCTGGCTGCCACTGCGTGAGGCACTGGAAAGATATGGTGGATTGCCCAGTCGATACGGACTGCTGCCGGCCCAGGCGATGCGTAATGAGCGGCCGGTGCTGAATCTGAAGCTGGGTATTGCCATCGAACGGATCCTGCAGCAGACGCCGGACCTGAAACGCCATATCTCTGCCTTTTATAATAGCTGGCACCGGGACTGGCAGAGTGAGTTCGGGGTCGATGTGAGGCCGCTGTTCAATCGTAACGATCCACAACGGGTAGCCGCCTGGATCGATCGGCACAGGAGGCTGCTGGAGGAGTACGAAGCCTTCTCGGTACGACAGGCATTGGCGTCGTCGGATCTGATCCGCCGTGATGTTCTCAACTCCATAAGCGATGAGGTGCTGGCGGAAAAGGCGATTGCGATGCTGGAGCGCAAAGTGCGGCGTTCATCGCTCCCGGCGACCGGGAAGCTGGAGCGAATCATACAGTTGTCGAACGATATCAGGCTGCATACGTTACTGCAGCGATTCGACCGGCGCAGCGGCCAGCAGATGAGCCGGATGGGATCCGATCTGGCCCACGTCTATGCGGATGAGGCCGCCGAGGTGATTGTGCAGTTGTGCACGATCACGGGGGATCGCTGTTCCGGGGTGCAATCTCCCTCCGGCCAGGGGATTGAATTTGCCTACGCCCGGCGCGGCCGCGAGATATTGACACTGGGCAGCCTGATCGGCGACTGCACGGCAAAACCCTATAGGCAGATCGATACCCACACGGAAAATATCTATTGGACGCTGTTTCCCTGGCTGTTGGACCAAAACTACCTGATCCTGAAGGTAATCTATGAAGGAGATCTGGTGGCCAAGGCCCACCTGCTGCCTCTGGCCACTTATGAGCGGGGGGGGTTTCACCTGTTCCTGGCAGTGGACGCGATCGAGACCGATGTCACCATGCGTCAGGATGTGGGCGGCGGTCATAAGATTTCGCCTGAACGCTGCCTGGAGATACTGCAACTGCTGTCACAGGAGGTACAGCGCATTGCGGCTGCCATGGGCATAGATGACATCTATGCAGAACTGTTCTCCAACAATCCGCTGGTGCGCCAGTGGCTGGAGGGGATGGAGCGAATCTACCTGGATGTGAACAGCCTGCACAAGGTGGACGAACTGGAAGATGTATATTCCATGGCCTGTACCCTGGCTCGTGAGTATGAACAAGAGCAACCAGACCACGTTTTCATGGAGATTCAGTTTCGCAATATACAGTTGATGTCGCACCACACCCCAAGGCGCAATATCAAAGGCTTCGCCCGCCTGCAACAGGGACGGCTCAGCGGTTATGCCATGGGGCAGGTGATCGGGGTCTGAGGCGGGTCAGAGCCCAAGCTCTTCCAGTAGATCCACGTCCACTTCCAGCTCTGGCGCCGGCTTCGACACCGGGGCTGCTTCTCTGGTGGCGGCGATGATCTCATCCGGGGTCGGTGCGCCCTGCCGCTCGAACTCCTTCAGTTGGATGAATTCGGTCTTGTCCACCGCCAGTTCCAGATAGAAGATGTTCTGGCCTCCGGTGCGGAATGTCACCCGTCGCGCCTGGGGGCGATCCAGGTTGGTGTTGACCGAGAGCATCACCTCTTTGTTGATGGTCAGCATCTTGGGCTGATTTTGCGTGATGGAGGTGTGCAGCTCATGTCCCACCTTGCCGGTGAAATCCCCCACGATCTGGTTCATCAACTCGCCCAGCACGTTGCCGACCTCGTCGGCAGTGTGCTGGTTTGCCAACTCATTCCTGGGAATACCCATGTTGGAAAGGTAGGCCTGATAGATCTCCAATGCGGCGGAAGCGGTGAAATTGATTACGATGAGACCGGAAAACCCCCCGTCGAACAGCACGAAACAGCCGATATCCGGCTTCAGGCAGGTCTTGTTTATCTTCTGCACCATGGCCGAGTACTCAATATTCGTGCCGGTCGCAGAATTGAGTACCGAGGTGACCGAATTGCAAAGCATGAGCAGGATTTCATCGGTGGATGTGCTTTTTTTCGTTGCCATGGAGAAGCCCTTATCAGCCCGTTTGATCAAATATCGAACAGAATCGCCATCGGCGCCCCTGTCCGGTGCCTGGATATACGGCATAGCGGCAGCAGCCACTGAAACCTGAGGCACATCTGATCAGGCCATGGGCCCTGTTATAGCCCTTTCTCCTGGAACAACTCCCGCAGACCGGGTTTGTTTCTTAGCATCTCATCCCGGCTCAGGCCGTCCAGCTCATGGGGAAACACCAGCCACCGGTCCGTTTCGTGGATGCGATAGTCCGGCTCGATCGAGGTCCGGTTGTTAGCCGGTTTGTACCAGGGGGTGGCAATACGGATATCCCGGGGGGTATTACGGCGGGCCTTGCGCTGTAGGGTGTCGATGATGGCCTGTATGCTCAGGCCGGTGTCGAAGACATCGTCGACGATAAGCAGGGAGTTATGGTAATTGACGTTCTTTACCAGATAGCTCAGCCCATAGACCCGGACCTCTTTCTCGCGTTGACCGATACCGGTATAGGATGCGGTACGAATCGCGATATGGTCTGTCTTCACACCCTGGATATCCAGGATCTCCTGCACCGCGATGCCCACCGGGGTGCCTCCACGCCATACGCCAACGATGAAGTCCGGCTGGAAACCGCTCTGATATATCTCCAGGCCCAGGCGAAACGAGTCTAGCAACAGCTCGTTGGCACCGATGTAGATTTTCTCACTCATGGGGTCGTAGGTTCCTCAGCGCTACAGGGTGGTTGAAAGGCTGGGAAAGCTACGCCTTTTTGCTTGTACCTGCAAGCTGGGAACGAATGGTCAGGGCAGTTGGATCTGCTCGTTTGCCAGCATCGACACCAGGCGTATGAGGGGCAGACCAATGAGGCTGTTTGGATCATCGCCACTCAGACGTTCGAACAGCACGATACCCAATCCTTCCGACTTGAAGCTGCCAGCGCAGTTATAGGGCTCTTCACGATCCAGATAGCGTTCGATCTGCGTTTGTGTCAGGTTGCGAAATTGGACACGGAAAGGTTCGCAGACCGTCTGCGTCCTCTCTTCTTTCACGTTGAGAAGAGAGAGTCCGGTGTAGAAGGTTACTTCTCTGCCAGAGGCTTGTTGCAGCTGTTCGATGGCGCGGGAGCGGGAACCCGGTTTACCCAGGATATCCTGGTCTATGCAGGCCACCTGGTCGGAGCCGATGATGAGGGCGTTGGGGAAATCCACGGCAGCCGCCCGTGCTTTTTGCCGGGCCAGGCGTGTGACCAGCGCCTCTGGCGTCTCATCCGGCAAACGGGATTCGTCGATGTCTGGAGAGGCGGTGTGAAAGTCGATTCCCAGCCGTTCCAGCAAGGCCTTGCGGAATGGAGAAGTGGATGCAAGAACGATCTGTTGCACGGTGTGCTGCCTCCCCGGGTTAATTCTTTGGTCGAATGGCAGTTTAACTGGTAAACAGTGTGTAAAAAACCGTTTTTCCTGCAACTATTACCGTTACATTGCATAGCTGCTCGGCCATGGTAATTGTATTGTGTCCAGGAAGCTCCGGATATACCATTAGGCGATTCAATGCTTATCATCCAAAAATACAATAGATTAGATAATTCAATGGGTTGTCGAACATGTGCTGTTGTGGTTACTTGACAGCACAGGGTCCTTTCCCATAAAAACCGCTGTTCATGAATAAATTAAGTTTAATCGGCACCCACGGTGCCACAAATCCGGCTGTTACGGGAGAACATTGCCCATGCCAGTGAGCGAACTGTTATATGAGGGGATGATCCTCATGTTCCTGGGAATGGGGATCGTCTTCTCTTTTCTGGCCATTCTAGTGCTGGCCATGAAGGCGATGTCCAGCCTGTCCCAGCGGCTGGATAATGCTGAACCGGATCTGGCGGCCACGCCCTCCATGCCACCAGCCCAGACAGTCTCTGACAAGTTGCAGAATGACGATCTGATTGCCGTGATTACTGCGGCCGTACGGCATTACCGGACCAGGGCATAACCCATACCAAGGCCTTCCGCGCTGTCGGCAGCACCTTCCCAACCAAAGCGAAACCAAGATAATGAGTGATCAAAAACCATTAGGTATAACCGATGTCGTCCTGCGTGATGCCCATCAGTCTCTGTTCGCGACCCGGATGCGAATCGATGACATGCTGCCTATCGCCGCCAAGCTGGATAAGGTGGGGTACTGGTCGTTGGAGACCTGGGGTGGCGCCACCTTCGATTCCTGCATCCGGTTTCTTGGTGAGGATCCGTGGGAGCGCCTGCGCCGGCTGAAGGCGGCAATGCCAAACACCCCGATGCAGATGCTGTTCCGGGGGCAGAATATTCTCGGCTATCGCCATTATGCCGATGACGTGGTACGGGCTTTCGTCGAGCGGGCTGCGGCCAATGGCATGGATGTGTTCCGCATCTTCGATGCCATGAATGATATCCGCAACCTGGAAACAGCGGTGAAGGCCACGCTGGAGGTCGACAAACACGCCCAGGGCACACTTTCATATACGGTCAGTCCGGTACATAACCTGGACTACTGGCTGCAGATGGCCAAGCGTTTGGAGGATATGGGTTGCCACTCCATCTGTATCAAGGACATGGCCGGTCTGCTCAAGCCCTATGTGGCATTCGAACTGGTCAGCCGGCTGAAAGAGACGGTCTCGATACCGATCGCCCTGCATGCCCATGCCACCACCGGCATGAGCACCGCCACCATCGTCAAGGTGGCAGAGGCCGGTATCGACATGCTGGATACCTCCATCTCTTCCATGAGTATGACCTACGGCCACTCGGCTACCGAGTCGGTGGTGGCCATCCTGCAGGATACCGGGCGCAACACCGGTCTGGATCTGTTGCTGATCGAGGAGATTGCCGCCTATTTTCGGGAGGTGCGGAAGAAATACGCCAAATTCGAAGGCTCTCTGAAGGGAGTCGACTCCCGCATTCTGGTCGCACAGGTACCAGGCGGTATGCTGACCAATATGGAGAACCAACTGCGCGAGCAGGGGGCGGAGGAGAAGCTGGACCAGGTGCTGGAAGAGATCCCCCGGGTCCGCGAAGATCTTGGCCTGATACCCCTGGTTACGCCAACCTCTCAGATCGTAGGCACCCAGGCGGTGTTGAATGTACTCACCGGCGAACGCTACAAGAGCCTGACCAAGGAGACGGAAGGCATTCTGAAAGGGGAGTACGGCGCCACCCCGGCGCCGGTGAACGAAGAGCTGCAACAGCGGGTTCTGGGGGAGGGGAATGAACCCATTACCTGCCGCCCTGCGGATCTGTTGGAGCCTGAAGTGGAAAAACTCACCGCCGAGTTCCGCCAGTTGGCCAGGGAAAAGGGCATCGCGGTGGCAGACGCGGAAATAGACGATGTGCTGACCTATGCCCTGTTTCCTCAGGTCGGTCTCAAGTTCCTGCAGAACCGGAACAATCCGGATGCCTTCGAGCCTGTGCCTGGCAGTGAGCCCGATGCGGTGACTGAGACCGCATCCAGCACGCCTGCGACGCCGCCCGGCGGCGCCGAGGCCTACCGGGTGACGGTGAATGGCAAGAGCTACGAGGTGACCGTGGATGTCGGTGGTGAAGTACAGAGCGTGGCGGCATCCGCCTCCGATACGGTAGCAGCGGCACCGGCCGGAGGAGCATCATTGCCTGCCCCCCTGGCTGGGACCATCTTCAAGATCATGATCAGTGAAGGGCAAAACATTGCTGCAGGGGATGTGGTGATGGTGATGGAGGCGATGAAGATGGAGACCGAAGTGCGCGCCCAGAGCGGCGGCGTGGTGGCCAGCATCCCGGTAAGAGAGGGGGACGCGGTACAGGTCGGGGATACTCTCTTGGTACTCAATTAAGATCATGGGATCCGTCGACGCAATCTGGCAATCCATGGGGATCGCCAATATGGAATGGGGCCAGCTGTTGATGATGCTGGTTGGTGGACTGCTCATCTATCTGGCGATAGGCAGGAAGTTCGAGCCGTTGCTGTTGCTGCCAATCGGCTTTGGGGCGATCCTGAGCAATATTCCGGTGGCCGGGATTGCCGGTCCTGAAGGGCTGCTGGGATATATCTACCACGTTGGTATCGAGACCGGGGTGTTTCCGCTGCTGATCTTCATGGGGGTCGGCGCATTGACCGACTTTGGCGCCCTGATTGCAATGCCCATGACCCTGTTTCTTGGGGCGGCCGCGCAGTTCGGCATCTTCGTCACCCTGTTGGGGGCCGTGGCACTGAATCTGGTCCCTGGCTTCGATTTCACCCTGGCAGATGCCTCGGCCATCGCCATCATCGGTGGGGCGGACGGGCCCACGGCCATTTTCCTCGCCTCCCGCCTGTCACCGGATCTGCTCGGGGCCATCGCGGTTGCGGCCTATTCCTATATGGCCCTGGTGCCCATCATCCAGCCGCCGATCATGCGTGCCTTGACCACGGAGGAGGAGCGCAAGGTGGTGATGTCCCAGCTGCGCCCGGTGAGCCGGATCGAGCGCATTCTGTTTCCCTTCACCGTGTTGATCCTGTGCATCCTGTTTCTGCCATCGGCGGCGCCGCTGATCGGCATGCTGATGTTCGGTAATCTGTTGCGCGAGGCAGGTGTGGTGGAGCGCCTGAGCAAGGCTGCGCAAAACGAGATCATCAACATCGTTACCATCTTTCTCGGGCTTGCGGTCGGTTCCAAGCTCTCTGCCGAGAAGTTTCTGACCCTGGAGACCCTGGGCATTCTGGCGCTGGGGGCACTGGCCTTCTGCATCGGTACGGCGGCTGGCGTGATCATGGGTAAGATGATGTACCGTCTGACCGGCGGCAAGGTCAACCCGCTGATTGGTGCCGCTGGCGTCTCTGCGGTGCCGATGGCAGCCCGCGTGGTCAACAAGGTGGGGCTTGAGGCGAATCACCACAATTTCCTGTTGATGCATGCCATGGGGCCCAATGTGGCCGGCGTCATCGGTTCCGCCGTTGCCGCCGGTGTGCTGCTGGCGGTGGTTGGCGGATAGAAGGAGAGCGTGCGCTCGGTTTCAGTCGGTTTCAGGGCAGGCGGGTGTAGGCATCACCGTTAGGGATGCGCCGCACCCAGGGGTGATACCGTTTCACCGGTCCGGGCAGAGATGAGAGCGCAGCGACCGCTGCGGCGGTGCTCGGGTAGGTTCCATACAGCAGGATGTACCAGTCACTGCCGTCGTGAGTGGTCTTGAAGTAGCGCAACTCACCCGCTATCTGGTACCGTCCGGCAAAATCGCGCAGAGAAGCGGCATCCCGGGAACCGGCAAGTTGGATCGTGTAGGTGCCGCTGGCCGTACTGGCCGTATTGGCTGTTGTCTGGGGGCGCTGTGTCGTCTGCCTGCGCAATCCGGCCACATGCACGCTGATCGTGTTCAACCCCTCCTGGAGCCGCTGTCTCGCCGCCGCGTCCTGCTCCAGACCTCTCTGCAATTGATCGCGAAGCTCGGACAGATCCTGTTCGATCTGCATGAAACGCTGTTCGAAGCGGCCACTGATCTCTGGTTCGGAGCCTGTTGCCGGCAGTTGCTGCACACGTTCTGTCAGCTGTTGCAGCGCCTGGTCGAACCTGGCCAGGGCAGCGTTCGTTTCTGCGTCGCCGCCGCGCTCGATCAGTCCATCGATACGGGCGCTGATCCCCGCCAGGGCCGCGTCCAGTGCCTGCCGGGTTTCATCTGCGTCGGTCCTGGTCAGATATTGCGCCTCGTTGTGCAACTGTTGCTGGACCAGTTGCTGTTTTATCCCGGATGTATAACGAAACAGGGCGAACAGGCCCAGCAGAGAGACGATCAGCAGTGCCGTCAGCAGTAGCCCGAAACGGGAGAGACGGCGCTGGGCGGCCATGGTATTGCGGTGCTGTTTGCCACTGGTTGCCGCCAGTTCCTCGATACGCGCCTGCTGGGCCTGAGTGTTGAGGTACTGTTTTTCAACGGCCGATTCCACCTCTTGCAGCCGCTGTTCCGCCAGTTGCTGGGCCGCATGGGCCTCCTCGTTTTCCTGTCCTGTCTCCTCCAGGCGCATCGCATACAGGGTCAGTCTTTCTTCCAGTTCCTGTCCGCTCTGCTGCAGATCGGCGAAACGCTGGTCGTGCTGGGCCATGGTCTGACCCAGGGTCTCTTCCTGGGTGGCCAGTTCAGCCACTCTTTCATCCAGCAGGGGCAGCCGCTGCTCCAGGGCGCTGATCCGCTCAGACGCCTCATCATCTGCCTGAGCCAGTCGGTCGCTGTTCCCCTCCAGGGTCTGCAGGCGCTGCTCAAGCTCCGGTATCTGGCCGACCGCCTGCTCTAAGGCGTGCAGCTGCTCTTCGGTCTCCTGACGGAAGCTGGTGACCTGCTGCTCCCGCTCATGGACCTGATCGAGCGTCTGTTGCAGGGCATCGGTCCGCTCGGTCAGTTGCTGTTGCTGCTGCTGCACGCTTTCTGCCTGGTTGCGCATGGCCTGCACGCGCTCATCCAGCTGGCCGGTCTGTTCAGACAGCTGTTCGGCCTCGCTTCTCAATGAGGAGATCAGATCGTCCAGCGCCTCGTTGTGCTGTTTCTGTTCGCCGATGAAGCGAGTCAGTTCCTCGATGCGCAGGGCCTGGTCGCTCTGCAGTTTTCGCTGCACCGCCAGCAGGTCATCGATGCCATTCAATTGCTCTTCCTGGGAGCTTCGCGCCTCGCTCAACTCACTTGCGACACTCCGGATTTCCCGATCAAGTGCCTCGAAGCGTTCGCGTTGCGTTTGCAGCGTGGTGTCGATCCGTTTCAGGTTGGCACCCAGGTCGCTGTCCCGTTGGTCCAACTGTTGGCAGATCTCCTGCAGGGCCTGGGACTCCTCCGCCAGTCGCTGGCTGCTGCTTTCGATCTGGTTGAGGCGCCGATCCAGCTCATCGACCTTTTGCCCGTTATCCTCCAGCTGCGCGACACGCTGTCCCAGGGTGGCCGTCTGCTGTTGCACTTCCTGTAACAGGGGGTGAATGCGTTCATTCTCTGACCGTTGCCGGTCGAGCTCTTTCGTGAGCGCCGCGGTTTTCTCCGTCAAGGCCGCGATCTGATCGGAAAATGCCTGCAGCCGCTGTTCATCGGCCTTGTCGCGGATGCCGTTTTCCGCCGTTTCCCGTAACAGCGCCTCCAGCCTTTCACGCAAAGGCAAGATCTGTTCCTGCAGCAGGCGGTCGTGACTCTGTGCCTGGCGTGCCTGAGCGGCCTTCAACTCATCCTGTTCATGCAACAGGTCCGCCAGGCTGTTCTCCAATGCCTGGATACGGGAGATCTGTTCAGTCTTCTGCAGCGCAAACTCGCTGCTCACCTCTTCCAGTTTGCGCACCTGCTGGGCTATGGTGCTGGTCTCATACAGGCTGTCGTCGGCGTGATCGGATGCCTGTTTGATTTGCCGTTGCAACTGCTCGATGGTGTCACTCAGCTCGTCGAATGCATCCTGTGTCCGGCCCTGGCCATCGTCCAGTTGCCTCAGTCTCTGCTCCAGTTCCGCAACCCGTTGGCTGAGCAGGCGGGAGTTTTCGGCCAGCAGTTTCAGTCGGTTGCCATGTTTTTTCTTTTTGAATGCCTGACCATCCACGCGATTGATCAACCGCGTGATTCTGGCTTCCAGTTGCTGCGCCCTTTGGGCGAGTTCAGCCCTTGTCGGCTTGTTGTCTTTGCTCATGGCGTCCGTCGCAAGATCGATTCGGCTTGAGGATAAGGAATTCGTCGATCATTTACCAGGTTATCGGCAAATAAGGGCGCCCTTTTATGGTTTAGGCCATCGGACGGTTAAAGAGCCGGACAACCAGTCAGGCCTGCAGGTGGCCGTCTGCATCGATGCGGGTCTTTTCTGCATCGAAAGCGTGGCCCGTGTGCCCCTTGCTGTCGGGGCCCATCAGCCAGAGATAGAGTGGCAACAGATCCTGTGGGGGTTTGACGTCAGCGGGGTCCTCTCCGGGATAGGCGTGGGCGCGCAGATTGGTGCGGGTGGGGCCGGGGGCAACACTGTTTACCCGGACGTTACTGCTGTCCCGGGTCTCTTCGGCCAGCACCTGCATGAAGCCCTCGATCCCGAATTTTGATACGGCATAGGCGCCCCAGTAGGCCTTGGCCTTACGCCCCACCTGGTCGGAGGTGAACAGCAGTGAGGCATCCCCGGCCTTGCGCAGCAGGGGCAGGCAGGCCTGGGTGAGCATGAAGGGGGCATTCAGGTTCACCTGCATCACCTGGTACCAGGTCTCGATGTCGTAGTCATCGATACGGCTCATCAGGCGCAGTTGGGCGGCATTGTGGAGCAGCCCCTCCAGGGAGCCGAACTCTTTGCCCAGGGTCTCGGCGAGATCGTAGTAATCCTTGTCCTTCGCTCCCTCCAGATTCATCGGATAGATTGCCGGTTGGGCGCCCCCTGCCGCCTCGATGGCGTCGTATACCGCCTCCAGTTTGGCCAGGGTGCGCCCCAGCAGGACAACGGTGGCGCCATGGCTGGCGAAGGCGATGGATGCTGCCCGGCCAATGCCGTCGCCGGCACCGGTGACCAGGATGGTGCGGCCGGAGAGAAGGTCCTTTGGGGGATGGTAATCGTTCATGGAGATCCTGACTGTTGATGGGATTGAGCCGGATTATACATCGCATCTCATCTGCTCATGAAACCGGCCCCAAATTGTGGATCGCAGCCAGTTTCAGAGGCTCCCTAGATCCCAAACATTTTGCGCCACGACCTGCCTGGTCCAGACCCGATTGGTGATTTTCCGGCGCGCGCCTGTCGGTGACTGCTCCGGGCGAGCCAGAGTTTGTGCAGCGGGGTCAGGCTGGTGCGTCGCTCGATGACCTGGAACCCTTCACGCTCCAGCTCGCGCAGCAAGGCCGCCGCTATTGCTGCCAGGCTGAGGGCAACGCCCAAGGCCGGGGTACTGCCCGCCGGCAGCTGGTTGAGGGCGGCAGCGTAATCCCGGCGTGCCGATATGGCCAGCTGTTGGAGCAGGGAGGCGAGGGCGGGGTGCTGGGCCTGATCGATCGGCAGCGCCAGCGTCAATCCCTGTTGCCGTAACAGATCGGCAGGCAGCAGGCAGTGTCCCCGGCGCAAATCACGGCCAAGATTACGCAGTGATTCCACCTGGCAGACGAACTGCCCCAGCGCCTCTGCAGATGCGATCTGCGCCTCATCGCCGCCGGCAACCCGGGTCAGAACCCGGAGATGCAGCCCTGCCAGATCTCTGCAATGGGCCTGTACGGCCGCTTGATCCGGCAGTGGCTGCTCCCCAATCTCCCTGGCAAGGGCCTTGAACAGGGGGAGAAATATGCTGTCATCCAGGCCGTGGCGTTGCAGCAGCAGCCCCATATCCCGGGCCAGGGGGTGCCCTGCGGCGCCTCCCGTTGCACGCTCCAGCTCTTGTTGCCACCAGGCCAGCTTTTCCCTGGCAACCAGCGGTTCAGAGCATTCGGACGGGATCTCCCGGAGGGTCTGGATCAGGCTGTTGGCGAGGACCTGATCGAATTGCTGCGGCCGGGCTGCGAAGCGCAGGGCATAATAGATGCCAGAACCAAGCGGGGCCTGCCGGTTTGGCAGTGCGCGATACTCAGACACTGCCACTTGCTGGCACCGGCTCCAGCCATTGCAGGATCTCCAGCGGATGATCTACAGCGCCATCGGCATCCCAGCTGTCAGGGTCGTCCTGTGCCTCGATGTAGCCGAAACGGGCGCTGAGGGTGGTGGTGCCAGCCCGGTTTCCGGCTTCGATATCCCGTTGGGCATCACCGATATAGAGCGTCTGGGCGGGGGCGACACCGGCCTGCTTACAGGCATGAAGGACGGGCTGTGGGTGGGGCTTGCGCTGGCTGGTCGTATCCCCGCTGACGATACTGACGGCCCGCTGGGTGAGGCAGAGCTGATCCATCAGCGGATTGGTCAGCCAGGAGGGCTTGTTGGTGACGACTCCCCAAAGGATGTCACGCCGTTCCAGCTGCCGGAGCAGCTCATCCATCCCGGGAAACAGCCTGGAGTGGCGGGTCAGGTTGTTTTGATAGATATCCAGAAACTGCCGGCGCAGGGGTTCGAACTGAGGATCCTCCTCGGTCAGGCCAAAGCCGAGCCGGATCAGGGCCGCGCCACCATGGGACACCTGGGGCCGGATCTGCTCGAACGGCAGCGGCGCCCGTCCCTGCCCCCGGAGGGTCTCATTCAATGCATGGGCCAGATCCGGTGCGGTATCGGCCAGTGTTCCATCCAGATCGAACAGTACCAGGCCGATGTGTTCCTGCGCTCTATCCATTCCCGTCGGCTTTACTGCAACTGATCATATAGTTGACCGAGACATCGTGCGGATCCAGCCGGTAGTGTTGGGTGAGCGGGTTATAGACCAGACCGGTGACATCCTCCGCATTCAGGCCGGCGCTGCGAATCCAGCGTTCCAGTTCGGATGGACGGATGAATTTTGCATAGTCGTGGGTGCCTTTGGGCAGTAGATTGAGCAGGTACTCCGCGCCGATGATGGCGAATAGATAGGACTTGGGGTTGCGGTTCAGGGTGGAGAAAAATACATGGCCGCCGGGGCGCAGCAGGCGGGCGCATGCTGCCACCACCGAGTCGGGATCCGGTACATGTTCCAGCATCTCCATACAGGTGACCACGTCGAACGACTCGGGCTGTTCCCGGGCCAGCCTTTCCACCGGGATACGTTCGTAATGAACCTCCAGGTTGGATTCCAGCAGGTGCAGTCGCGCCACCTCGAGGGGCGCCTCGCCCATGTCGATACCGGTCACGTCGGCGCCGAGCCGCGCCATGCTCTCGCTGAGGATGCCGCCGCCACAGCCCACGTCCAGCACCTTCTTTCCCTTCAGGCCGGCGATATTGTCGATGTAGCCCAGACGCAGCGGGTTGATCTGGTGCAGTGGCTTGAACTCACTTTCCGGGTCCCACCAGCGGGAGGCCAGCTGCTCGAATTTACTGATCTCAGCGTGATCTACGTTGATGTTCTGTTCGCTCATACCATTGCCTCGACGAAGTACCGCTGCATTATACCCTGAATCCGTGGGTTGATCGTGGCGCATCGTACAAGCCGTTGATTCCATACGGTATCCATACCCGCCTTACCCGCTGTGGAGGCCTGTCCTCTCCTGGTCAGGGAGGGGGAGGGCGTGGCAAGTCCTATCCGTTGGGCTGCGGAGGCTCGGTCTCTTCCCGATGCAGAGCGAACAGGGTCTGCCCCTCTTCATCGACACAGAAAACAGTGGCCGTCTCGCCCCGATGCAGTTGCCACAGGACCGCCTGTGACGAACGGGGCAGTGTGACCATCAGCCCTTCGCTACGGATAGTCAGCGCTTCATCATTCACCTCGATGGCAGCGGTGGACAGCCTGGACTCCAGGCGCATGCCGTGGGACTGGCTGCACAGATGGAGCGGGGTGAAGGCGGTAAGCCGTTCCTGCAACTCACCCCATGGCAGCCGTTCGGCCCGCCATGGAGCTGCAGGGCTGGATTCGTCGGACTCGGCAATGGCGGTGAGGATGGCGCCGGGTGCCATCTCGAAGCGTCTCGCAGTCTGCTCCAGATCGCTTTCCGGGTGGTCACGGAGGTAGTGCCGGACCACCGTCTTCCACCCCTCCAGCCCCATGCTCAAGGAGCGCCCGGCCTGTTCGCCCTCCTTTACCTCTCCGGTCAGCTCGTCATACTTGCTGGCGTAGCCCCGTGGGGTGATCATCAGCCCGGCGCGGAAGAAGCTGCTGCTGTTGCCCACCAGCACCGTACTGAGCATGCCGATGTCACAGTCGGCCATCTCTGCCAGGGTGGTGTGCTGGATGTTCTGGCGCTTGCGGTAAGCGGATTTGACGATGGCCACCGGGGTATCGGGATGACGATGCTTGAGCAGGATACGCCGGGCCTCGACGATCTGGCCGGTGCGACGCCCGCTCTTGGGGTTGTAGAGAGCGACCACGAAGTCGCCGCGGCCGGCCGCCTCCAGGCGGCGCTCTATCACCGGCCAGGGAGTCATCAGGTCGGACAGGGAGATGGCGCAGAAATCGTGGGTCAGGGGCGCCCCGACCAGGGCGGCACAGGCGGAGAGGGCGGTGCTGCCCGGAACCACCTCCACCTCAATGCCGTCGCCGGGGCGCCAGCCGGACTGCAGCAGCACCTCATAGGTGGGGCCGGCCATGCCGTAGACACCGATGTCGCCGGATGACACCAGGGCTACGGTCTTGCCCAGGCGTGCCTGTTCATAGGCCTCCAGGCAGCGGTCGATCTCCTCGGTCATGCCCTTGCGCACCACCTCCTTGCCCTCCAGCAGGTCCGCTACCAGTTTGATGTAGGTAGAGTAGCCGATTACCACGTCGGACTCCGCGATCGCTTCACGAGCGCGGTAGCTCATGTGTTCGCCAGCCCCCGGGCCAAAGCCCACCAAAAAGATCTTGCCGTCATTCATCATTCATCCTCACGATGGAGACCGTGGCGTTGCGCCCGTCGGTCCCGCGGTATTTGTGTTTCTCCACCAGCAGATTCTGCTGGGTGGTGCCTGCTGCAAGCAGGGCGGCGGCCTCGGCCACCGCCGGGGTACCCATGTATTTCAGCACTACCGCCGATGGGTTGGGCACCTCCACCCGGGCCAGCTCCGTGGCGCTGAAGAAGCGCAGCGCCCAGCCCTGATCATGGGCCAGCTGCAGCAGGGCCGGTTCGTCGTTCTTCTTGTCGATGGTGGCCATTCCGGCCACCGCATCCCGGTCCAGGCCGATGCTCGTCAGGGCCTGGTCCAGACAGGTCTCCAGGGTCTCCAGCGGCGTGCCCCGGTCGCAGCCCATACCCAGCATCACTCGGGTCATCGGGGGCATCGTGGTCGTACAGTCGAAGAGTGTCGCGTGCAGACTGGGCTAATAGCTGTCTTATTTATGTTAATCATAATGTTATATTCTGTAATTTATCTTTTTTCATAACTGTTTGTGGCCGCGAAAATTTGAGCATAAGTCGCTGACAGTGGGTGTTTCTTTCAGAAATCGCTGTGAATACATCCCTGTACGCTCGACGGCGGCATCCCTGCCGCCGACGTTTCCTCCAGAAACACCCACTGTCAGCGACGATCTCGTTTGCAGCTTAATGGTCAGAACGGTCACGCCTCCGGCGGCCGGTAGACCACCAGCCGCTCTTCCAACTCGTTCCAGAGTTCGGCCGGAACCTCCCGCCGGGTGATCCACAGCAGGCCGTGAAAGGCGTCCCTGTCCACCTCCTCGAAACGGTCGAACAGCTGGATGTTGTCGGGCAGTGGATCGGGGCGGACCCAGTCCCGGCGGCCGGCCTCCTGGATCAGGGCCACCGGCTCCCGGTTCACCAGATGGGCGGAGACCCGGGTGACGTTGATTTTCGGTGCCTCCAGGCGCCAGCCCAGTTCCCGCCCCAGCAGATCCACTGCCAGGGTACCGCCGGATTCGGATGCCGTGGTAATCACTGGTGTCGCCTCCAGGACGTGGGCCACCTGCTGGGCGAAGGCGTTGGCCCCACCGAGGTGCCCGGATAGTACCGGCACCACGAAGCAGGCCGCCTCGTCCACCACCAGCACGCCGGGGTCGGTCTCCTTGGATTTGAGGTGGGGGGCGATCAGGCGCACCACGCCACCGATGGCGACAAAGCAGACCAGCTGATCATAGCCTTCGAACAGGCGCTTCACCTGAGGCCGTAATGGCCCGTCGTAGCTGTGCACCTGGCAGGTGGCACCATCGGTGTCTGCCAGCCGCTTCTCCGGTACCCAGAGGTGGGCCTCCGGGAAGTGCCCGGAGAGCCGTACTGCGTGACGGGCGCCGCCCCTGGTAATGGCCAGCAGGGCAATCCTGGGTTGTTGAGCGCTCATGCTCGGGGCTCCCCGGTAGCTTTGCGGCTGCGGCAGCCGCGCTTGACCCCGGTCCGTTTCCGATGGGGGTTCTTCACCAAGATCAGCGAGAGGTAATGGACGGTCTCGCCCCGTAGCGTAAGAAGATCATGCACCACCCGTTCTTCCGGGGTGCCGGCGCGTTCGATGAACCAGGCGTGGGGCAGCAGTCCGCGCCGTTCGAACAGTTCGATCAACTCGTCCATCAGTGGCTTCACCTTGAGCAGCACCAGGGTGTCGAAGTCCTGCAGCAGGCGTTCCACCTGTTCCACGCCGTAGCCGGCCGGCAGCAGGGCAAGGGTGTCGTCGCTCTCTGCCAGTGGGGTGGCGGCGCGGGCGGCGGCGGCATTGAAGGAGCTGACTCCGGCGATCACTTCCACCGGCACCTGGGGGTCCAGAGTGCTGACGGTGCGCGCCAGATGGCCGAAAGTTGCGTAGGTGGAGGCGTCGCCTTCCACCAGGAAGGCGAGGTCCCGGCCGGCACGTAGTACGGGCAGGACCGCCTCCGCCGCCCGCAGCCAGTAGCCTGCCAGCTTCTGCTGGTCATGGGTCATGGGGAAGACCAGGGGCAGGGCATCCGGCGGGGGCTCCAGGCCGCCGCGCCGGGCGATCTCCAGGGCGTAACTCTCCGCTCCCTCGCGGCGGATCGGATAGGCCCAGCGCGCCTCGCTCTGCAGGGTTGCCCAGGCGTTGCGGGTGATCAGGCCGGGGTCACCCGGTCCCAGAGAGACGCCGAGCAGGCGGCCGTAGCTAGGTTGGTTCATCATCTACCTCGTTTGACTATGGGATGCAGCGCTCGCGGAGGTTATGTGGAGGTCGCATATAAATAGTTATTAAGAACAAAAAGATAAAACAATAAATTCGTGTCAATTAAGTTGTATTACTGAGCATCGCTGTCGCTGGGTATTTCTTCCGGAAACTGCTGTGAATACATCCATGTACGCTTGACGGCGGCATTCGTGCCGCCGACGTTTCCTCCATAAACACCCAGTGACAGCGATTCGTGCTGAATCCTAATGATCCCTGAGGATTCCCTTGCTCGTAGCACAAAGGATCCACACCGGGTTTTCCCCCTGCAGCCGGTGCATATCGAGAATCGGTCGGCTGCGGGCGATCTGCAACTGGGTCAGATCCCACTCGGCGCCCAGGCTCTTCAGTTCATCGGTGGCCTGCTGCAGGTTCTCCAGGGCGATGAAGTTCATCACCAACCAGCCGCCTGGATTGAGTCGTTCCATAGCGAGGCGGATCAGCGTCGTCAGATTGCCGCCGCTGCCGCCGATGAACACGGCATCCGGATCTGGCCACTGTTCCAGGCCCTCCGGTGCCTTGCCCAATCGCAGGGTGTGGTTGTGCACGGCCATGGCCTGACGATTACGGGTGGCGATGTCGTGGTCGGCCGGATTTTTTTCGATGGCGTAGACGTGGCCCTCCGGGCACAGCCGGGCGGCCTCCAGTCCCACCGAGCCGGAACCGGCGCCGATGTCCCAGACGATGCTGTCCCGTCTCAGCTGCAGGCGGGCCAGAGAGACCGCCCGTACCTCCCGTTTGGTGATAAGTCCCTTGTCCGGCTTGCGTTGCCGATAGCTGTCGTCCGGGAGACCCAGCAGTGTCGGATTGGGGCGCTGCCTGGTCCGCTGCAGCAGTACCACGTTGGGTTCAGCGAAGTCTCTTTCTGCGGCCTCTGCCGGCGTGAGGGGGCCGACCAGCCGCTCCTCCGGCTGTTGCAGGCGTTCAGCCACGTAGAGACGGAATTCGTCCTCCATCTCCTCTGCCAGCAGCAGCCGGCCTACCCGGTCCGGGCTGTTCTCCGGGCCGGTGAAGAGGCCGATCAGATCGTGGGTACGGCACGCCTGCAACAAGGGGTAGAGGCGGTGTTCCGGGCCGGCTCCAGGCTGCCACTCCCCAGCATCACGGCCGTGAATGGAGGCGACATGGGCAGATTGCCAGGGCAGGCCGAAGCGGGCAAAGGCCCATTGCAGGGTGCTTACATTGGGCAGCACCTCACAGCGCTCCTGGCCGATCTTCCGAATCAGGTAGCCGGCGATGCCGTGGCATAGGGGGTCGCCGGTGGCCAGCACCACAACCCGTTCACCCCGACGTAGCGATTCATCCACCCAGTCCGGCGTGCGGGTGAGGTGACCGGAGAAGTCGATGATCTCCTGGTCGTCCTGCAGCAGCGGCTGGATCCGCGCCAGCAGCCGGGCGCCCCCAATCACCCGGTGGGCACTGCGCAGCCGATCCAGGGCGCGGGGAGTGAGTCCGTCCACGCCGTCGTCGAGCAGTCCAATAATGCTGCAGTAATTTCTCATAATCATTAGATAACTGTTTAAATAATTTAAATATAATCCAAGTAATTAATCACTATCATTGGGAAATACATGCAGTAAGTTCCGGCCCCGGTCGATATCTGCCCCGATTTATGGCGTCTCCCGGTCAGCCACCTCGGTGAGGTAGTTGCCCTCGAAATCGCACACCAGCACCCGCAGCCGGAAGGCTCCGGGGTAACGCGCCTGCAGGGCCTCGATCACGCGGCCGGCGATGGCACGCAGAAACGGCAGCTGCAGTCCAAAGGGGGCCAGCAGCTCGCCGGCCAGGCGGGCGGTGTCGCCGCCGCGGATCTGTTCACACAGTTCGGCAGGGGCGCCCACCTGGGCGGCCAGCTCGGCCAGCAACGCGGTATCGACCGGGTTGCGACCGGCGTGGGTGATGGTCTCGCCCTGGGCCATCTTGGTCAGTTTGCCCACCATGCCGCCGATGATGACGTGGGGTATACCGGTGGCCACCACCGTATCCAGGGCCGGCTTGAGGAAGTCCCCCATCTGCACGAAACAGGCGGGATCCAGATCGGGCAGTTGCCCCATGACGAATTTTTCCGTGCGGCCGCCGGTAGTGAGGACCACTGTATTCTGTCCCTGGCGCGCTGCCACCTCGATGCCCTGGACCACGCTGGCGCGGAATGCGGCGGTGGACCAGGGATGGACGATGCCGGTGGTGCCGAGGATGGAGATGCCGCCGAGGATGCCGAGACGGGGGTTGAGGGTGCGCCGGGCCAGTTGTTCGCCGCCGGGAACGGAGATGACCACCCGCAGGCCGTTGCGTTGCAGCAGCACCGCCGCCGCTTCCCGCAGGTTTTCCTGGATGTTGCGCCGTGGCACCGGATTGATGGCCGGGCCGCCCACCTCCAGCCCAAGGCCGGGGCGGGTCACGGTGCCAACGCCTTCGCCGCCCTGCAGCTGGATTTCGCCAACATTTTCCTGCAGGGCGGTCACATCGGCAGTGATGCGCGCCTTGTCGGTGACATCGGGGTCATCCCCCGCATCCTTGATCACCACCGCATGGGCGCTGTCGCCAGCAACCCGGCCGTCGACCACCTGGAACACCACCCGCTGGCCGTTGGGCAGGCGTGTCTCCACCGTCTCCGGCACCTGCCCGGTGACCAGCCCCAGGGCAGCGGCGCGGGCGGCCGCCGCGGAGCAGGCACCGGTGGTGTAGCCCTTGCGGTTGCCACGCTTCTTCCTGGGTTTGCGTGTGGTGGTTGCCAATGGAACTTACCAGTGGTCGTAGTGCAGCAGTTGTTCGAGAGGCAGCCGCGGCAGCCAGCCGGCCTGCTCCAGTTCCGGGCGCGCGTGATAGTGGCTGACCCGCCCGAGACAGAGGTAGGCTATAGGCACGATCCGGTCCGGGATGCCGAGGATCCGGCGCAGCCGCTCATGGTGCAGGATGCTGACCCAGCCCATCCCCAGGTTCTCTGCCCGGGCGGCCAGCCACAGGTTCTGGATGGCGCAGACGGTGCTGTAGAGGTCCATCTCCGGGTTGCTGGTGCGGCCGATGACCGCCGGGCCGGTGCGCTCCCGGTCACAGGTGACGACGATTCCCAGGGGGGCCTCCAGGATACCCTCCAGTTTGAAGCGGCGGTACTGTTCCCGCCGCTCGCCCTGAAACTGCAGCGCCGCCTCCTGGTTGGCCTGCTCGAAATCGGCCTTGATCCTCGCCCGTACCTCAGGGTCGCGCAGGATGATGAAGTCCCAAGGCTGCATGAAGCCGACACTGGGGGCGTGGTGGGCGGCCTGCAGCAGCCGCTCCAGGACCTCACCGGGGATCTCGTCCGGCAGGAACTCCCGCCGGGTGTCGCGGCGGCTGTGGATGGTGCGGTAGACCGCATCCCGCTCCCTCGGCGTGATCTGATCGGCAGTGGGCATGGCGGGGGGATGAGGAGTGCCGTTTCTGCACATCGTCTTCAGGTGCCCTGCCGTTGCTCGGCCAGGGCCAGCAGCGCATGGATGGCGGCCACTACCAGGGTGGAACCGCCCTTGCGGCCTTCGGTTATGATCCAGGGCACGCTATCAATCTGCTCCAGGGCCTGCTTCGACTCGGCGGCGGAGACGAAACCCACCGGCATGCCGATGACCAGCGCCGGTCGCAGCGCCTCCTCCTCGATCATGCGCACCACCTCCAGCAGGGCGGTGGGGGCGTTGCCGATGGCGACGATCCCGTCCTCCAGAAGTCCCTGGTCCCGCGCCTTGCGCATCGCCTGAATGGCACGGGTGGTCTCCTCCCGCTGCGCCTGCTCGATTACGTCCCGGTCGGCGATGAAATGGTGAGTGGTGGTGCCGAAGTGGTTGAGCCGCGGCTTGGACAGCCCGACGCAGATCATCTCCACATCGGCGGTTATGGGGCGCCCGCGGGCGATTGCATCCAGTCCGGCGGTGACTGCCCGGGAATGGAAGCAGGTGAGGCCGTTGAACTCGAAGTCGGCGGTGGCGTGGATCATGCGCCGCACCACTTGCCATTCCGCGTCGCTGTAGCCGTGTTCCCCAGCCTCCTGGTCGACGATGGCGAAGGAGCTGTGCTCGATCTTCTGACCTGCGCGGGTCAGTTGTTCGGTAACCCTGTTGTTCATGTCGCTGCCTTAATCATGGTGATGATGATGGGAATGGTGGTGATGGTGTCCGGATGGCGGAGAGAGGTCAAAGTCCCGTTCGAAGCGGGCGACATCTCCCGCCATTGCCTCCCGGACCCGCTGTTCCAGCAATTGGAAGATCTCATCCTCGAAGCCGAAATACCCTTCCAGGGCGAAGGCGGTCCGGGGATACTGATTGCGCAGCCGCTCCACCTGCTGGTGGATGCGCTCGATCAGGGTGCCGGTGAACAGGTAGTAGGGCAATACGATGATCTGCCCCATGCCCAGCCGGGTATGGCGCTGCACCACCCGCTCCAGCCGGGGGTGGGTGATGCCGGTGAAGGCGATCTCCACCAGTTCGTGATCTCCCTGTTCCTGCAGCCAGCGGGCCATCTTGGCCAGCTCGCCGTTGGCCTGGGCATCGGATGAGCCGCGGCCCAGCAGTATGACGCTGGTGCTGCGGGGGTCGGGCACCGCCAGGGTCTGCATGCCGTGGCATAGCCGGCGCATGAGGATCTGTAACAGGGGCGGCTCGGCCCCCAGATGGGCGGCGTAGAGGAATTCGACCTCTGGATGGCGTTGCCGGGCCTGTTCGATATGTTCCGGAATCTCTATCTTGACGTGGCCGGCGGCATTGAGGATCAGCGGTGCCACTATTACCCTTTGGGCATTTGCAGCGGCCCGGTCCAATCCCGCATCCAGCAGCGGATCGGCGAACTCGATGAAGCAGAGCTCGATATGCCACTGTGGGCAGCGCTCACGCAAGCGTGCGGTGAACTGCTCGATCTCCTCATTGCCCTTGTCGTTGCGGGAGCCGTGGCCCACCAGCAGGATGGTCTCGTTCATTGGCTGTTACTCCGTCGGTTTTGCGGCCCGGCGGAAGCGGTGGCTGAAGCCGGCATCGTAGAGGCGGGATTTTTTGATTTCGTCGGCGTGGCGGGCCCCCAGGGTGGGGCTGGCGATGATCATCGCCTGACTGGTGATACGCGCTTCGCGGCACTGTTGGCGAATATCGGCCAGGGTGCCGCGGATAATGCGTTCCTCGCCGGGCCAGCTCGCCTTCTGCACCACCAGAATCGGGGCGTCGTCATGCCAGCCCGCCTCCCGCAGGGCCTGTTCCACCTTGTGCAGCAAGGTGATGGAGAGAAACAGGCAGAGGGTGCAGTGGTGCCGGGCCAGGGAGAGCAGATCCTCCCCCTCGGGCATGGGGGTGCGCCCCGCCACCCGGGTCAGGATCACGGTCTGGGTCACCTCCGGCAGGGTCAGGGTCTCCACTGCGGCAGCGGCCGAGGCCATGGCTGAAGAGACCCCGGGCACCACCTCCACTTCGATTGCGGCGGCGTCCAGCAGGCGCACCATCTCCACCAGGGCACCGTAGAGCCCGGGGTCGCCGGTCTGCAGCCGGATCACGGTTTCGTGGCGCCGGGCCCGTTCCACCAGCCAGGCGCCGATCTGCTCCAGGGTCATGCCTTTGGAATCGGCCACTTCGCACCCTTCCGGCGCCCACTCCAGGGCCGCTTTGGAGACCAGTGATCCGGCGAACAGAATGGCGTTGGCGCGGCCGATCAGGTCTCGCCCTTTGACGGTTATCAGATCGGGGTCGCCCGGGCCGGCGCCGACGAACCATACCTTGCCGATATTCATGACGCCAGGCCTCCATCGGGATGAAACAGGGTGGCGGCCGCGGCCGGGTTCGACGGCAGGTAAAAATGCAGGTAGGAAGCCTGCAGGCGACCGATGCGGTACAGGGGCTCGGGGCGCCCCCGTTTGCGCGCCGGCCGGGTATGGGTGAAGGGTTGCAGTTCGCTCTCCATGCTCGAATGGTGGAAGGTATGCCCGTGAAGGGTGCCCTCGGGCAGTTCCACGGCCTGCATGCCCAGATTGCTCAGGCGCTGCTGCATCTGGCCGTCGCCGGGCAGCAGACCGGTCAGTTCGGCGCGCCGGCCTGTCTTGTCGGTCAGGGAGCGTAACAGATAGAGCATGCCGCCGCACTCGGCCACTATGGGCCGGCCGGCGGCGTGATGGTCACGAATCGACTGCTGCATGGAGCGGTTGGCGGCGAGCGCCTCCAGATGGAGTTCCGGGTAGCCTCCGGGCAGATAGAGGCTGTCGCATGGGGGTAATGCTGGATCCTTCAGTGGCGAGAAATGGATCAGTCGTGCTCCCATCGCTTGCAGCAGATCCAGGTTGGCGCGGTAGACGAAGGAGAAGGCGGCATCCCGGGCCACGGCGATGCGGACCCCGGCCAGCCGTGGCTCGGGGGGCGGCAGATCGAGGGGTGCGGTAAAAGTGACCGGCTCAGGTGTGATTTCCAGTGTCGCCAGGGCACTGGCGGCCTGTTCCAGGCGCTGTTCCAGGTCCTCCAGTTCAGCCGCCTGTACCAGCCCCAGGTGGCGACTCGGCAGTTCCATGGCTGGATCCCGCGGCAAGGCACCATAGTTATGGATCCCAGGCGGCAGGCTTTCCGCCAGCATCTCAGCGTGGCCCGGACTGGCCACCCGGTTGGCGATGACCCCGGCGAAGGGGAGTTCCGGACGGTATTCTGCCAGGCCCAGGGCCAGGGCACCAAAGGTCTGGGCCATGGCGGTGGCATCGATCACCGCCAGTACCGGGATGCCGAACAGCAGCGCCAGGTCGGCGCTGGAAGGAGTGCCGTCGAACAGTCCCATGACGCCTTCGATCAGAATCAGATCGGCCTCGCCCGCGGCCTGATACAGCAGTTGCCGGCAGTGGTCCTCGCCGCCCATCCAGAGGTCGAGTTGATAGACCGCCTGTCCGGACGCCTGCTCCAGGATCATCGGATCGAGGAAATCCGGGCCGGTCTTGAACAGCTGAACCCGCAGGCCGCGGTTGCGGTAGTGGCGGGCCAGGGCAGCGGTCACCGTGGTCTTGCCCTGGCCGGAGGCGGGGGCGCTGATCAGCAGGGCGGGGCAACGGTGAGCCGTCATAGCTCCATTCCTCGCTGGGCACGCACGCCCGATTTGTAGGCATGTTTGATATTGCGCATCTCGGTCACCGTGTCGGCGGCCTCGATCAGGGCCTGGGGGGCGCCGCGGCCGGTGATCACCAGATGCTGCATGGCCGGGCGCTTGCAGGCCGCTTCCAGTACCGGCTCCAGCGGCAGATAGCCGTGCTTGAGAACGATATTGAGTTCATCCAGGATGACCAGCCCGTAGGCTGGATCCTGCAGGAAGGCGAGGGCCCGTTCCCAGGCGCGGGTAGTGGTGGCGATGTCGCGGCTGCGGTCCTGGGTGTCCCAGGTAAAGCCTTCACCCATGACGTGGAAGTCGATGCCGGGCTGGTCGCGAAAGAACAACTGCTCGCCCGTCGCCTCCCGGCCCTTGATGAACTGCACTACGCCCACGCGCATGCCGTTGCCCAGGGCGCGCGCGGCCAGGCCGAGGGCAGCGCTGCTCTTGCCCTTGCCGTTGCCGGTGTTGACCAACAGGATGCCTTGATCGCGGGTGGCTTGAGCCTTGGTGCGTTCGACCACCACCTGTTTGCGCCGCATGCGTTGACGGTGGCGCTGATCCGCTCCGGGCTGATCACTCATGCCGGCAGCCTGCCCGGCGGGCAGAAGAGTCGATTGTGTGTGACAAAGAGGCGGACGCCCAGCGTCTGATGATCATTTTTCGTTCCTCCGCGCCCACCGCGCGGTGATGGTTGTAGGTGGCATGCCTGGAACGCTGCAGCGGATATCCAGGCTGGCGCCTCGGCACCATGCCCGTCGTTTCCGTGCTTCATCCGGGATGATGCCGGGATCTGGCTCAGGCCGGTCTCCGGGCTCATGGCGTGGAACGAATCCTGAACCGCGCCTTCCCGCGCCTTGCGCAGTGGCTCTATGCGGCCCTGTTAACCATTTACCGTTGCGGGGGCAGCGCCGGATTTGCACCGGCTTCCCGTTTCATCCCGCGGCTAATGCGCCGCGGGACACCTGAGGCAGGACGAAACTGTACGGGGAGGGCGGCAAATGTGTCAAGGTCAAGAACGGTATCCCGTGATCTCCAGGCGGTGTTATAATCGGCCCATCGAATCCATTATATTTCATCTCCATGAACCTGAATTTCCTCGAATTTGAACAGCCTATTGCGGAACTTGAGGCAAAGATCGAAGAGCTTCGCCTGGTCGGCGACGACAATGAGATCAACATCCAGGACGAGATCAACCGCCTGGAGAACAAGAGCCGCGCCCTTACCGAGTCCATTTTTGCCAATTTGAAACCATGGCAGATTGCACAGTTGGCGCGCCATCCCCAGCGTCCCTACATGCTGGATTACGTGAAGCGTGTGTTCGAGGATTTTCAACAGCTGCATGGTGACCGCGCCTTTGCCGACGATCACGCCATCGTCGGTGGCGTGGCCCGCCTGGAAGGGCGCCCGGTAATGCTCATCGGCCACCAGAAGGGGCGCGACACCAAGGAGAAGATATACCGCAATTTCGGTATGCCCCGACCCGAGGGCTATCGCAAGGCGTTGCGCCTGATGGAGATGGCGCAGCGTTTCCGGATGCCGCTCCTCACCTTCATCGATACCCCGGGGGCCTATCCCGGCATTGGCGCCGAAGAGCGTGGGCAGAGCGAGGCGATCGCCCGCAATCTGCTGGTAATGTCGGGTCTCAAGGTGCCGGTGATCTGCACCGTGATGGGAGAGGGGGGGTCCGGTGGGGCCCTGGCCATCGGCGTTGGCGACCGGGTGATGATGATGCAATACAGCACCTATTCGGTGATCTCACCCGAGGGCTGCGCCTCGATTCTCTGGAAGAGTGCGGAGAAGGCGCCGCTGGCGGCCGAGGCGATGGGCATCACCTCCCACCGGCTGAAGGAGCTGGGTCTGATCGACACCATCATCCCCGAACCCCTGGGTGGCGCCCACCGTGATATCGACACCACTGCCCGCAATATCAAGCATCATCTGCTGGAGACGCTGGATCACCTGGAGGCGGTGCCGACGGACAAGTTGCTGGAGGAGCGTTACCAGCGGTTGATGTCTTACGGGGCCTTTTCCAGCTGACCGGGGAATGACCCTCACCCCTGAATTCATCCTCGAACAGCTGCGGCAACTGCCCGCGACCAGCCGTTATCGGATCGCCTACAGCGGTGGCCGTGACTCTCATGTGCTATTGCATCTGTTGGCCTCCCTTGGCGAGCGGTTGCCGGCCCCCATCAGCGCGCTGCATATCGACCATGGACTGCAGGCCGGTTCCGCGGAGTGGCACCACCATTGTGAGCTGACCTGTGCTGAGCTTGGGGTTGACCTGCAGTTCAGTAAACTACACCTGCAGCCGCAGCCGGGAGAGAGCCTGGAGGCGCAGGCGCGTCAGGCCCGTTATGCCGCGCTTGGCGCAGGCATGACGACAGGGGAGATACTGCTCACCGCCCATCACCAGGAAGATCAGGCAGAGACGGTGTTGCTGCAGTTACTGCGCGGTGCGGGTCCCAGCGGATTGTCGGCCATCCCCCGGCTGGCGCAGTTCCCCCCCGGTTATCATGCCCGCCCGCTGCTTGGAGTGCCCCGGCAGGAGATCGAAGAATACGCCTTACGTCACCGTTTGCGCTGGGTGGAAGACCCAAGCAACAGTGATACCCGCTTCGATCGCAACTTCCTGCGTCAGCAGGTGATGCCGTTGCTGCAGGGGCGTTGGCCTGCAATGGCCCGAACCTTTTCCCGAAGTGCGGCCCATTGTGCCGACGCCCAGGAAGTGATCGATGCGCTGGCTGCGGAGGACCTGCGTGCTATCGCCGATGACGGCGGGAGGCTTTCCGTCGGTGGCTTGCTGCAATTGCCACCCGCCAGGGCACGTGCCCTGTTGCGTAGCTGGATTAAGCAGGCTGGGATGCCGTTGCCGGATACGGTGCACCTGGACCGTATCTTGCGTGAGGTGAGCGGAGCGGCGAAGGATCGCAATCCTCATGTGCATTGGCCGGGCGCCGAGGTGCGGCGTTATCGCAACCGGCTGTTTCTGATGCCTCCGCTGCCGGCGGTGGATCCAGCCTGGCGGCGGCAGTGGGGCGATGAAACGATTTGTCAGCTACCCGCCGGGCTGGGCTGGCTGCATGCAGAGACAGGGCAGGGAGGGATCGACCCGACGGCCTGGCGTGGGGAGACGGTTGAGGTCTCTTTTTGCGCTCGTGGCGGTCGCGTGCGGTTGCCTGGACGGGGACATTCGCAACGGCTGAAACATTTCTTTCAGGAGCGCGGCGTTCCGCCCTGGCAGCGCGTGCGAACCCCTATGATCCATATCGGGGGTGAACTGGCGGCGGTGGGAGATCTGTGTGTCTGCGAACCATTTGCGGTGGCTGCCCATGACCAGGGGCTGCAGATCAGCTGGCACCGACCACTGCCGGCATCAGGTTTCGTGGCTGTGGGAAAATCCGCCTTTTAGCACATAGGTATCGAAACCCAGTTGGCCAAGGAGGAATGCCGCGGCGGAACTGCGCTGCCCGGTATCGCAATAGAGGATATATTTCTTGTCCGGGTCCAGTTTGGGCGCATGGTTGCGAAAACGGTGCAGGGGGATGTTGATGGCTCCCGGCAGACTGGCCTTCTCGAATTCGCTCTCCAATCGTACGTCAATCCAGATGGCGCCTTCCGAGAGCAGGTCAAAAGCGGTCTGGGCATCCGCCCAGTTGAGCAGTGGATCTTCCAACAGTTCGCTGAAATCCTGTTTGGCAAGACGCATCAGCTTGCCGTCGGTCAGCATGGTCACCGAGGCATTGCGTGGCGCATCGGAGATCAGGGCCTCTTCGCCGAAGCTGTCACAGGGTCCCAGCTCCGCCAGTCTGTTCTCACCACCGCTGACAGGCCGGTACACTTTGCACCGCCCTTTTTTTATCATATAGAAAAAGTCCCCCGGCGCCCCCATCTGCACGATAAGGTCCCCCGCCTTGACGTCGATCTCCTGCATTCGGGAGAAGAGGGCCTGGATGTTTGCCGATGGCAGACGCAGGAATGCGGTGGTCTGCAGCATCGACATCATCCATTCGCTGTCCTCCGCGCTTGGCCCGGAGCTGGACTCATTGCCCAGTTCTGGTGGAAGGTCGGGGGCGAACTGGTTCCAGGCCATCAGTTTTTCCAACAGCTTGCTGTCTACCCGGGCTATCGTTGCCGTGCTGGAGATCACCTCGGCGCGAAACTGGCGCGGTTTGAAGTTGGCGAGAGCATATTGTGCCTCTTCGCTGTTGGCGCTGATGTCGGCTACATGGAGCTTGTCGGAGACCTCGCGGATGCTCCCGGCCATCAGAAATACCGAATCGTCATCCTGATCGCCGATGTCGAACACCAACTCTCCCTGCTGCAACTGCTCGACCCGGGTCTGTCCGGCCAGATAGAGCAGGCTCTCTTCGTATAGTGTATTGAGCGGGATCAGGGTTCTGAACTTATTGAGGTCGAGTTTCATTATTGGTGGGTGGTGTGGGGGATATAGGCGATCAGCGCGGGACTGTTCGGGCCAGGGCATCATTGAGGTATGCCGGTATGCTACCCTACGAAAATCGGCCTGTCGGAGCAAGCATTTGGTTAAATACGGGCGGGAATAAACTGAGAAACCGTTGGCAGTTTTCGTACCGGGCCATTGTATTGTACTATTCGCGCTCCATTCCAGTGAGGTACATCATGCAGGACATCAATCCGATCACCAATAAAATCATGGACTTGAAAGGGCGTAGCGAGTCCCTGAGGGGGTATCTTTGACTACGCTGCCAAGGCGGAGCGACTGACCGAGGTACAGCGGGAACTCGAAGAGCCGGATATCTGGAACGACCAGGAGAGGGCTCAGGCCCTTGGTCGTGAGCGGGCGTCACTGGAGGCCGTGGTAAATACGCTGGATCAACTGCATGATGGACTGAACGATGCAGAGGGCCTGCTGGAGATGGCGGTCGAAGAGGACGACGAAGAGACCGTGGCTGCGGTGCAGGAAGACCTGGAAAAATTCGAGCAACAGGTCGCCAAGCTGGAGTTTCAGCGCATGTTCTCCGGTGAGATGGACCACTGCAATGCCTTCATGGATATCCAGGCCGGCTCCGGCGGCACCGAGGCCCAGGACTGGGCGGAGATGCTGTTGCGCATGTATCTGCGCTGGGGCGAGCAGCACGGCTTCAAGACGGAATTGATGGAGGTCTCTCCCGGGGAGGTGGCGGGTATCAAGTCGGCGACCATACGCTTTGCCGGCGATTACGCCTTCGGCTGGCTGCGTACCGAGATCGGCGTGCACAGACTGGTGCGCAAATCGCCATTCGATTCCGGCAATCGTCGCCACACCTCGTTTGCAGCCGTCTTCGTATCACCGGAGATCGATGACTCGATTGAGATCGAGATCAATCCGGCAGACCTGCGGATCGATGTCTATCGCGCCAGTGGCGCCGGCGGTCAGCACGTCAACCGTACCGAATCAGCGGTTCGTATCACCCACATGCCCACCGGCGTGGTGGTGCAGTGCCAGAACGATCGCTCCCAGCACAAGAACAAGGATCAGGCGATGAAACAGCTGAAGGCGAAACTGTATGAGCTGGAAATACAAAAACGCAACGCCGACCAGCAGGCCCTGGAAGAGAGCAAATCCGATATCGGCTGGGGCAGCCAGATTCGCTCTTATGTGCTCGACCAGTCCCGCATCAAGGATTTGCGCACCGGTGTGGAAACCGGCAACACCCAGGCGGTGCTGGACGGGGCCCTCGACCAGTTCATCGAGGCCAGCCTGAAGAGTGGTCTTTGACCCTATAAATGAGATTACACAGAGTAGAACTATGACTGACCAGGTGCAGGACGAGAACAAGCTCATCGCCCAACGGCGGGAGAAATTGAAGCAGATCCGTGAACGCGGCATCGCCTTCCCCAACGACTTCCGCCGTAACGTGGTTGCCGGTGAGTTGCATGCTGAATACGGCGACAAGTCCGCCGAAGAGCTTGAGCAACTGGGCATCCGGGTCAAGGTCGCCGGACGCCTGATGAGTCGGCGTATCATGGGCAAGGCCAGCTTCGCCCATATTCAGGATATGTCCGGCCGCATACAGCTGTTCGTTCAGCGTGATTTGCTGCCTGAGGGATTCTACAATCAGCAGTTCAAGAAAGAGTGGGACATCGGCGATATCATCGGTGCCGAAGGGGTGTTGTTCAAGACCAAGACCGGCGAACTGTCGGTGCGGGTGGATGAGCTGAAACTGCTGACCAAGTCACTGCGGCCGCTGCCGGAGAAGTTTCACGGTCTTACCGACCAGGAGCAACGCTATCGCCAGCGTTACCTGGATCTGATCGTGAACGAGACTTCCCGCGAGACCTTTCGCATGCGTTCCCGCATCGTCCAGTTCATTCGCGGCTATCTCAACGACCGGGACTTCCTGGAGGTGGAGACGCCGATGATGCAGGCGATTCCTGGCGGTGCCACTGCCCGTCCTTTCGTCACCCACCACAACGCTCTGGATATGCAGCTGTTTCTGCGTATCGCCCCGGAACTCTATCTCAAGCGTCTGGTGGTTGGCGGCTTCGAACGGGTCTATGAGATCAACCGGAATTTCCGTAATGAGGGGCTGTCCACCCGGCACAATCCTGAATTTACCATGCTGGAGTTCTACCAGGCCTATGCCGATTACCATGATCTGATGGACCTGACCGAGGATATGCTGCGTAGCCTGGCCGAAGCGGTATTGGGCAGCAGTCGCATCCGTTATCAAGGAGATGAGTATGACTTTGGCAAGCCCTTCGCCCGCATGACGGTGAAGGAGTCGATCTTGAAGTTCGATTCCGGCATCACTGAGCAGGCGCTGGAAGATATCGATCAGGCGCGGGCGGTTGCGGAGCGACTGGAGATCCCGCTGAAGGAGAGCTACGGCCTGGGCAAGATCCAGATTGAGATCTTCGAGAAGGTGGTGGAGCACCGGCTGATGGATCCCACCTTCATCACCGCCTATCCCACCGAGGTCTCACCGCTGGCGCGGCGCAATGATCAGGATCCATTCGTCACCGATCGTTTCGAGTTCTTCGTCGGTGGCCGCGAGATCGCCAACGGTTTCTCCGAGTTGAACGATGCGGAAGATCAGGCCGAGCGCTTCCGCCAGCAGGTGAGGGAGAAAGACGCGGGTGATGACGAGGCGATGCACTTCGACGAGGACTATGTGCGTGCCCTGGAACACGGCATGCCGCCGACCGCCGGCGAGGGCATCGGCATCGACCGTTTGGTGATGCTGTTTGCCGATGCGCCTTCTATCCGGGACGTACTGCTGTTTCCACACATGCGGCCGGAGGGTTGATCGACACGCCGCCGGGAACCCCTGATCAAGTCATGAAGTTTCAGGGGAACTCTTCAGATAACTGTTCAGCACCCCTTTGAAGCGTCTGTAAAGTCCCTGATACTGTGCGTTTCGGGGAGAAACATAGGCGGCATGGATGCCGCCGCCGAGCCTACAGGGGGCTGTTTATAGCGTTTTCTGGAAGAAACACCCAGTATCAGTGACGCTCTCGAAAGGTGCTGAATGGTTACCTTTTCAGCTGCCATGGTGTGGACGGACGGTTGCACCAGAGGTGGCTTACGCCTCCATTCGGCACTGTTGCAGAAATTGCTCCAGGCCGATCTCTTCGGCATAGGCCTTCAGCACCTTCGGCCGCGGCCCCTTCTCCTTGACTATGAACACCTGATCCGGTGCGGCTGGGATATTGTGGTAGTTACCGGCAGGGATCTTCACGGTGACGGTCGGGCGGCTCTTTTTTCGCGGCTTCTTGGCACCGGCCTTTTTCTTCACGCTGCGTTTCTGTGGCGGCGCTTCTGTCTTGGCGTTTTCCCGCTCGATCTTGCTGGTTACCTTGCGGATCTCCTTGTAGAAGGCGCGGACGAAGGCATCCATCCCCAACCCGGCGGCTTCCAGGCTGGCTTGGAGCTGTTGATAGGTCTCTTCCAGGGCCGCACGCTCTTTCTGTTCCTGCGCCTCTTCCGCTTCGAGGCGTGCAAGCCGCTGCCGCAGGCTCTCAATTTCTTTTTGTCGTTGCATATATCTCTCTCTAAATGGTCGCTTTCAGATACAGCCGAATTGTCGTCCCAATTCGTATAGAAAATGTTTTATGGCGTGACTCCGGCCCCTGATTTGCCATAGACGCGGCAGGATCAGAGGAACACCGCCTTGACCTCATTCATGTCTTCCGCTACGCCTTCGATCTCGATCACTTCGACCTCCGGCTCCAGGCCGAGCTTGCGGAAGGCGGGGACCTGGGACCAGTCCGCCTGGGTCGCCATGTGTCCTTCATCCAGGGTTTGCAGCCGGGCAACCAGCACCACATCCACATAATCGGCTTTCGGGCCGCCATCGTAGCTGAGATTCTGATGGTGCTCGGCAACCTTGATCAGGCTGTCGGAGAAGCCCCAGTTCTGCAATATCAGCTTTCCAATCATAGAATTGAGATTTTCCACCAGGCTGTCGAGTGCATCCGTGTCGGCCATCAGGTCAGGATAGTTGTCGGCCATGGTGAGGATGGGAAGACTGCCTATGTTGTGGATCAAGCCGGCCAGCATCGCCTGTTCCCGGTCCAGGTGGGGCAGGGTTTGGGCCAGCACCCGGCTGATGGCGGCGATCTGCACGCTCTCTTCCCACAGTTTGCGCAGGCGCTTGTCCAGGGCGTCGTTGGTGGCCTGGAAGATCTGCTTCATGGCCAGGCTGACGACCAGACTCCGCACCAGATTGTTTCCCAGCCGGGTGACCGCCATCTGAATGCTGTCTATGGCGACGCGGCCTCGGTACAGCGGGCTGTTGGCCACCTGCAGCAGGCGTGCCGAAAGCGCTGTATCGGTGGCGACCATTTCGGCGATCTGGCTCGCGGTGGTCGACTCCTGCTCCAGGGCATCCCGTACCTTCAAGGCCACTTCGGGCAGGGTTGGCAGGGTGATTTTATTGTCCTGAATGGCCTGCTGAAGTTGTTGTGAAAATTCGTCTTGGCTGATCATGCTTATCCTGACTCCTGCTCGAAGCCGTATGGTAGCTGCCGGAATTGCAGCTTGGGACCATCGGCCTTCTCAAGGTGGATGTCATCGGCCTCGGCGCGGGCTATCTCCACCACCGCCAGCAGATCGCAGCCACCGCCGGGCGCGGGTCTGGCGTCCACCACTTTTCCTGCCCCCTGGCTCGACTCACTGCCGGGGGAGAAGAGTTCACTGCCGGGGTTGGGACAGTCATCCGTATCCACATGGGCGAAAAACATGCGCCGTTTCAGCTTGCCCAGATACTTCATCCGTGCCACCACCTCCTGCCCGGTGTAGCAGCCTTTGGTGAAGCTGACGCCATCGATCAGGTCCATGTTGGCCATCTGCGGTACGAAGGCCTCCATGGTCTGGGGATAGACCGTGGGGATGCCGGCACGGATATCGAACAGAGACCAGAGATCACGATTGGCCGGCGTAGCGGAGACCGCGAACTGCTCCCATAGCCGCATTATCGCCTCGACCTCGCCGGTCAGTTGGAAGCGAGGCACAGCTCCCGGGAGGCGAAGTATGGTGATCTCCTCCAGGGTCATCGCATCGCCAGGGCCGGCGGGCTCACGGCCCAGGGCGTGTTGCAGCAGACCGGGTGCGCAATCCCCTGCCAGGCCGACACTCACCAGCTGCTCGCTGGCGTCTTGCAGCTGTACCTTGGAAAGCAGCACGAACATGGAGAGCCGCTTCAACGTAGGTTCCAGGATTTCCTGGGGCAGTTGCAACAGCAGGTCGCTGCCACGGCGAAACAGCAGAAAGCTGGCCAGCATGCGACCCTTTGGCGTGCAGTATCCGCTCCACTGGAAGTGCCCGTCGGTGACGTCACGGACATCGCTGGTGAGCTGCCCCTGCAGGAAAGGTACGGCATCCTCACCGCTGACCCGGATCAGTCCCAGATGGGAAAGGTCGATCAGCGCGCACTCAGGGAAGTCAGGCGCATCATCGAAGGTGACATGGCCCGCATCGTCGATCCTGGCGGAATGGGACAGCAAAAAATTTTTCCACTGACTGTTCATCAGGAAATATCTACCCGTTAAGTTATTCAGACACCCAATAATATGAGAATTGCCCTGACAAGTCAGGCAAAATCACGGGCCATTTACCGCGTTCTCTGGGAAAATGGTCCGGCGACCATGGTTTCCACCGTTCTGTCCCATTCCGATTCGTGAAGACAGGGCGCCGGCGCCAGGGTGTAGCAGGGCCGCCGCCATCAAATAATACGATGGGCTTATTTTCACTCGAAGTCGACGATATAGATGACACACAACCAAATCACCCCCGGCAGCCTGGTGCTGTACAAGGTCCGTCCAGCACTGGTCAACAGCATCAGCGACAAGATAGAGATTCAGCTGGAGGGAGGTAAGCACAAGCGGGTGCGTCCCAAGGACATCTCCCTGTTGCATCCAGGCCCGTTGCGCAGCCTGGCCGAATTGACCCCGGTGACCGGCGATCTGCAGGAGGCCTGGGAACTGGTGAGTGACGGCAGTACGGACCTGGCGGAACTCAGCGAGCTCATCTATGGTGAGTTCACGCCGGCCACCGCCTGGGCCACTTGGCAGCAGGTGGCGGATGGGATCTATTTCGAAGGCACACCGGAACGAATCCTGGCCAGAGATGCTGCGCGGGTCCAGGCGGATATCGAAGCGCGTCAACGCAAAGAGGCGGCAAAACGTGACTGGGAGGGGCTGCTGGACCGGTTGCGCAAAGAAAAAATCGAACCCGGTGACCATGAACGGCTGCAGGAGGTGGAGCAACTGGCCTTGGGCCGCACTGAACACAGCCGCATCCTGCAGGCCCTGGGGCACCAGGAGAACCCGGTCAGTGCCCATCGACTGCTGCTCAAGCTCGGTTATTGGGAGCCCAGTTGCAACCCTTATCCATTGCGTCATGGGCTGCCGGTGGCGAATCCTGATCTGCCGTTGCCGGGGCTGCCGGAAGAAGAGCGGCTGGATCTGACCGGGCTGGCATCCTATGCCATCGACGATGAGGGCAGCGAGGATCCGGACGATGCCATCAGCCTGGATGGGGATCTGATCTGGGTCCATGTGGCAGATGTGGCGGCCCTGGTAACCCCGGATTCCGCGCTGGATCAGGAGGCCCATTCCCGTAGTGCCAACCTGTATTTGCCGGAAGGCATCGTCCATATGTTGCCGCCCCCCCTGACCGGACAGCTGGGGCTGGGGCTGCAGGCACGCTCCCCGGCACTCTCGTTCGGTTTTCGCCTCGATGATGAGAACAGGGTGACAGATCTGCGGATCACCCCTAGCTGGGTTCGGGTGACCCGCAGGCATTATGCGGAGGTGGAGAAGCAGCTGGATCAGGAACCCTTTGCCACGCTGCTCAGGTTGGCAAGAGGTTACCAGGCGCGGCGCATGGCTGCGGGGGCTGCTGCCCTGGATCTGCCCGAGGTGAGTGTGCGTGTGGCAGAGGATGGCGAGATCCGCATCCGTCCAATGCAGCGCCTTGCCAGCCGGGAAATGGTTACGGAACTGATGTTGATGACCGGCGAGGCGGTTGCCGCCTACGCCTTGGCCAATGACATCCCGTTACCCTTTGTCATCCAGCAGCCACCTGACAACCCCCAGGTCCCACAAGGGCTGGCCGCAATGTACGCCTATCGGCGGAAGCTGAGGCCATCGAAGTGCAACACCCTGGAAGGGCCACATGCGGGACTTGGTCTGGATGCCTATACCCGTGTCACCAGCCCGCTGCGGCGCTATCTGGATCTGGTCACCCACCAGCAGTTGCGGGCATTTCTACGTCGGCAGCCAATGATTCCGGTGGCGGAAATATCCAAACGCATCGCCGTGGCCGATCTGGCAACCAGTGCTGTGCGGCGGGCGGAGCGATTGTCGAATCTGCACTGGAAACTGCTCTATCTGAAACAACGCCCATGGCAGGGAACGGGGGTGGTGGTACAGGTGGATGAGCAGCGCACCACCCTGTTGATCCCTGAACTGGGGATGGAGACACGCCTGCGTCTGTCCAGGCCGCCATCGTTGGACAGCGAGCTGCAACTGGCTGTACGTGAGGTGGACCTGCCTGACCAGATGGCCTGGTTCCGACTGTTGAAAAACCAGGGTTGAAGCCGTGCGCCGGTGACTCGTCCGGATATGGACGCCGACTCATACCGAGCATTAGTTCGTTTCCATGCGGTTTTTTGGTACTGTTGGCGGATTGGATCACGCCCGCCATGCCTGCTGCTCTGGGAGCCTGCCGGAGCACCCGGGAGGCTGTGGCGGCAAACCTGGAGAAGTCGATGACAGATGTGCAGTCGGATAATCCCCTGAGCGGCGGTGAGCCGCAAGGTTCTTCGCGGGATTTTGCAGCCTATTGCGAGGCCGAATTCGAGCGCCGCAGAAACAGTGAGACAGAATTCGATGAGGCCGCTTACCGGGAGGCCATGGAGATGACACTGCGCCGGCTGCAGTTGCTGGAAGAAGAGGGCTACGCATGATCATCACCGACATATCGGCACAGCACATACTCAAGTATGCCTCTCTCGAACTGCACGATCTGCCTGAAAATGGCGTCATTGCCATCGATGGCCCAAACGAATCCGGCAAGAGTTCCATTGGTGAAACGATCTGCTTCGCATTGTTCGGCCGTACCTTTTCCCTGCCGGCTGACGAACTGGAAAAGCTGATTCGCTGGGGAGAGGGGCACTGTTCCGCCCAGCTGCGGTTTTATACCGGCGATGGCAATCATTACGAGATTGCCCGCTTCCTTGATCGGGATGGCAATCAGGGCGCCCGGCTAAACCTGGTCGGCGAAGAGGAGAAGCCGATGGCCCGGGGCGTGGAAGCGGTGGAAAACGCAATCTACAGTCTTCTCGGCTATGGCTATGACGAGTTCATCGAGTCCTTCTACCTGGCCCAGCGCGAGATCACCACGCCCCATCCCCACAGCTATGCGGTGAAGACCATGGCTGGCCTCTCCACCCTGGAGTATGTCAACTATGAGTATGCCGAGGAGATAGAGCAGGAGCAGGAGAAGCTGGCTGCTACCAAGCAGCAGTTGGAGGAGGTGACCCAGGCGCTGCAGAGTCTGGCACTGGACCCCGAACTACTGCCTTCCCTGCAGGCGGAGCGGGACCGGAAACAGGCTGCAGAAGCGGATTTACAGCAACGTGTGGAGAAGCTGGAGACGGCTTCCAACGAGTACCAGAACAGCCTGCCCCTAATCAGGTCGCTCTCTGCCGCGCAGCGACGCAACCGCTTTTTCCGCCTGCTTTCGTTGCTGCTTTCGCTGGCGTTTCTGGGCAGTTGGGGTCTGCTTACCAGGATGTCGGGCAGCAGCTACGCTGAGACATTGAATGGCCTGCTGGCCGGATGGATTCCTCAATGGGGGAGCGGTTATGTATCCTGGCTGCTCTACGCCGGAATCGCCTTTGTGGTGATTTTTATCCTGTTCTGGCTACGCATCGCCGCATTGAACGGCCGCTTGCAACAGCAGCTGGTGAGCGCCAGGCAGCTGTCCGAGCAACTTTCCGATCTGCATAAAAACCCGCCACCCGCCGCTGATGTACCTGCTGCCCAGGCAGCGGAAAGCAGCGAAGAAGGGGGCGGTTCCGCGGAGGCAAGCGGCAACGATGCTGCAGAGTTGCCTCCACGCCCCGATTTCAACCGGGTGATGATGCTCAGCGCGCGTATTGCGGAGGCCGGGGCCGACGCTGCCGAGGTACGTGATGCAGTCAGTGCGGAACTCTCCTGGATGCGCGATGAGATGCAGCGTTATCGGGAGATGACCGGTGCCCTTGAACAGCAGATCCAGCTGGAGGCGGCGCGGGTGGCGGAGGCCAACGAGTTGACCCTGGAACAGGAGAGCCTGGAACAGAAGCGGCTGCAGCATGAGCAGCGAATCCGGCGCCGTGAGCTGGCCCAGGAACTGCTTGCGGGCTGTGTCCGCGAGTTGTCACACCGTTTCAATCAGGATCTGCGTGCATTGGTCGGGCGTACCCTGCCTCTGTTCACCGAAGGGAGATATCAACATCTTCAGATCGATGGGGATCTGACAGTGCGGGTGTTTTCCAATGAAAAACGGGATTTCATGGATCTGGAAGAGATATCCAGCGGCACCCAGCGCCAGATCATGCTGGCGGTGCGTCTGGCCCTGGCCCAGAAACTGGTCAACAACACCGTGGAAGGGAAGCAGTTCCTGTTCTTGGATGAACCCTTCGCTTTTTTCGACCAGGAGCGGACCCGAAGCGCCATCAGCGTGCTGCCCGGTTTCAGCGATGAGTTGACCCAGATCTGGATCGTGGCCCAGGAGTTTCCGCTGGAGCAGACTTTCGACGTTCCCATTGCCTGCACCCGTGATTCAGATCAGCTTCCTGCAATCCTGGGGGAGTCGGCCGTCGCTCAATCGTCGGCATCCGTCGAAGAGGGATGAGCGGCAGCCCGTACAACAGCTGTGCCGTCTGCCGCTTCATGCGCAGCCTGGCCTTCAGTGCCATCGGTGGTGGTGTGGTCGGCTATGGTGCCCTGAGCCTGGGGATGGAGCGGGGGAACGCCATCATCGCCGCCTTTTTCGGCGCCCTTGGGGCGGTACTCTGGGTCAGCCGCAAACGCCGGAGCTAACCCGGCTACGGACGGGTGGTGTCTATCTGGCTATGTCGACAGGGATCAGATCCAGCACTTTGCCCATATCCTGTGGGTCCAGGGAAATGATATAGCCGCGCTTGCCGCCATTGATGTAGATATGGGGCAGCTGGAGGATCGATGCCTGGCAGTAGACCGGCATCGGCCGCCGGGTGCCGAACGGGGAGGTGCCGCCCACCTGATAGCCGGAATGGCGCTCGGCCACCGCAGGATCGCAGGGGCGTATGGAGCGCTGACCGGTCGAGCGGGCGAGGACGCGGGTGGAGACATCCTGGTCACCATGCATCAGCACGATGAGCGGCGCCTTCGACTGGTTTTCCATGATCAGAGTCTTGATCACCTGATGCTCGTCCACACCCATCTCAGCGGCAAACAGGGCCGTCCCTCCATTGGCCTGGTAATGGTACGGGTGATGGTTGAATGGAATCCGTTTGCTGCGCAACAGGCGGACCGCCTGGGTTACCGGAAGCTTTTCTCTGGCCATATGGGTGTTACCCTGATGGTTGGGACAATTATGTTTCAGCAAAAAGTGAATCAGCCGCGAAAATTTGCGGTAAAAATCGCAGGCTATAAGACAAGCTGAGGTTTATGGGTAATCAGGTATCCTTTTATCCTGCTTCGGCAATGATCAAAGTGCCAGGGTCCCAAGCGTGACATCGAACACAACTCTTCCCATCCATGCATCCCTTCCTGCACTCAAGCAGGTCCTGGCGCAGTCGAGCTGTGCGGTGCTGACCGCGCCACCGGGCTCGGGTAAGACGACCATCGTCCCACTGGCACTGTTGGATCAGCCATGGCTGGATGGGCAGCGTATCCTGTTATTGGAACCCCGACGGTTGGCTGCCCGCGCTGCAGCAGCACGCATGGCCGACTCTCTTGGCGAGCCGGTGGGTGAACAGGTGGGTTATCGCGTGCGTCTGGACAGCCGGGTATCGTCCCGGACCCGCATCGAGGTCGTCACCGAGGGTATCCTCACCCGTCGTCTGCAGCAGGACCCCGAACTGAATGGGGTAGGGCTGGTCATCTTCGATGAATTTCATGAGCGTAGCCTGCAGGTGGATCTCGGGCTGGCTCTCTGTCTGGATGTGGCAACCGGACTGCGGGAGGACCTGCGGCTGCTGGTTATGTCCGCTACCCTGGACACCAATGCGGTTTCCGGCCTGATGGGCGATGCGCCTGTGATCACTGGAGAGGGCAGTTGTCATCCGGTCGACGTGCATTACCTGGAGCGGGAACAGGACAGAAAGGATATCGCCCGAACCGTGGCTGCTGCCACCTTACGTGCCCTGAAGGAGAGAGATGGTGACATTCTGGTCTTTCTTCCCGGGACCCGTGAAATCCGTGATAGCCAACGGCGTCTCGCCAGCGCCATCGACAAAGAGATTCTGTTGGTGCCTCTCTATGGTGACCTGGACAAGGCGGCACAAGACCGGGCTATCCTGCCAGACCCTGCAGGGCGGCGGCGTATAGTGTTGGCCACATCGATTGCTGAAACCAGTTTGACCATAGAAGGCATCGACACCGTGGTGGATAGCGGCTGGTCGCGCATCTCCCGCTTTGACCCAAACAGCGGTCTCTCCCGGTTGGAGACAGTGCGTGTTTCCAAAGCGGCGGCAGCACAGCGTAGCGGCCGGGCCGGGCGGCTGGGGCCTGGCTACTGTTACCGACTCTGGACCCGCGCCACTCATGCCTCACTACCCGATCATGCCACAGCTGAAATCCGCCAGGCGGATCTCTCATCCCTGGTGCTTGAGCTGGCCCACTGGGGGGTCAAGAGGATACAGGATCTGCGTTGGCTGACAGCGCCGCCTGACGGAAGTTACGCCCAGGCCCAGGGACTGCTGCGTGAACTGGACGCGCTGGATGAGAAGGGGCGCATCACCGCAATGGGCAAGCGTATGCTCGACCTTCCGGTGCATCCACGGTTGGCCCATATGCTGGTCCAGGCAAAAAACTGGAAGGCGGTGCCCATTGCCGCAGATATCGCTGCCCTGCTCAGTGAGCGGGACATCTTTCGGCGCAATCCAGGGGCGGCAATTGCCCGCACCGTCGATATCGAGCAGCGGTTGCAACTGCTCCACATCTGGCGCCGGAAGGGGGGGCAGGCGGCGGCATCTGCAGGTGCCGATATCGATGCCTGTGCCCGGGTGGACCGGGTCAGCCGGCAACTGCTTCGTATAGCCGGCAAGTCTGCAAGTGGCAACCCGGTAACCACCGGTGAACTGTTGTCATTAGCTTACCCCGAACGCATCGCCCAGCGCCGTAAAGGGGGCTTTGGGCGCTATTTGCTCGCGTCTGGGCGTGGTGTCTGCCTGCCCGAGGGGGACGCGCTTGCCGGGCAGCCCTACCTGGTGGCCGCTGATCTGGATGCCGGACGAAATGAAGGGCGGGTCTATCTCGCGGCAGCCCTGGATGAGGCTCTGATACGGAAAGCAAAAAAGACGGGAATTAAAAGCCGGACTAGGGTAGAGTGGGATTCGAGTTCCCGGTCTGTGATCGTCAGAGAAGAAGATCGTTTGGGAGCAATTGTGCTTGCAAGCAGACCGGTGACCAACCCGGACCCAAACCCCGTCCGGGAGGCCATGTTGGTTGGCATTAAGGAAATGGGCCTGGACTCACTGCCGTGGAGCCGTACTGCAACGGAATGGCGGGCGAGGATCCTTTCTCTTCGCCATTGGCAGCCTGAAGCCGGGTGGCCGGATCTTTCCGACCAGGAACTGCTCGCCACCCTGGACGAGTGGCTGGCACCCTGGCTGGAGGGGATGAGCAGGCAGCAGCATCTGAAGAAACTGGACCTGCAGACTATACTCAGGGCGCGGTTGGATTGGGGGCGACAGCAACAGATGGAGTCGCTGGCGCCAACCCACATCATGGTGCCAAGCGGATCCCGCAAACGTCTGCAATACCGACCAGGTGAAGCACCTGTGTTACAGGTCAGGTTACAGGAGATGTTCGGTCTTGGTGAGACGCCAAGAATATGCAATCACCAGGTGCCCGTCGTATTGCATCTGCTTTCTCCTGCGCAAAGGCCCATTCAGGTGACGCAAGACCTTCGCGGATTCTGGGAACGCACCTACAAAGAAGTGCGGAAAGAGCTCAAAGGGCGGTATCCAAAGCACTATTGGCCGGAGAATCCCTGGGCGGCGGAAGCGACTGCGCGGGTGCGGCCGCCAGGCCATCGCTGAAATGCATCAGACTCCTAGCGCTGACTCATCGATTGTTCCAGCCGTTCCCGCTCTTCAGGAGTGTTCACGTTGGTGAAGGCCTGTGGATGATCGGAGAAATCCGCCACCGCCAGTTTTTGCTGATCCAACCAGCGTTTGAGCTTGCGCTCGCCAGTGGCTAGAAAATTTCTGATACCATCATGCAGGTCGCATCTGAACAGGCCATATACCGGCTGTAGCCGGGTGCCATCGTGGACGATGCAGAGGTCGGCATCCTCGGCCTGCAACTGCGACAGCAGGCGTTTGCCAAGGTCAGGAGGTAGCCAGGGACCATCACAGGGGGCTGTAAGCAACAGCTCGTGGGAGGCCGACTCCATACCTGCGGCAATACCAGCCAGTGGGCCGGCGTAACCCGGTATCTGATCGGGACAGACCTGGAATCCATATTGCGAGTAGGTTTCCAGATTGCGGTTGGCATTGATCATCAGTTCGTCGACCTGCGAACGCATCGCAGCGATGACGTACTCGATCATGGGTTTGCCATCGAGTAGAGTCAGGCCTTTGTCCTGACCTTGCATCCGGCGGGCCAGACCACCAGCAAGGATGATGCCACTGATGGGGGGATGGGCCTGGGACAATGCCACCTCCTGTCGAAGACGAAAACAGATGGGAAAAAAAGAAGAGTCGTGAATTATAGCCTCTTTCAGGAATGAAGAGGGGGTTAAAGGGTGATGGATTCCTGAACGGTATAGAAGGCTTGGTGCGTGCGATGCGCGTGTTTACGGTTTTAAGCGGGAGGGAGAGAAACGATGAGTGAAGCAAATGAGACAACGATGGTTGCTTTCGAACACCTGGAGTTGCTGTTTGAACCAGCGCACCAGATGGTTTGGGCCAATCTTCACTATACGGGGCGTCCCTGCATGAGTGAAGGTTTGTTGAATGACCTGAACCGGGCGCAGACGGTGATTGCCGAGCACGCCGGGAATGGTTACCGGCAGGGGGATGAGAGCCGTCTGATGTACCAGGTCCTGTCGTCTGAGTTGCCCGGCGTGTTCAACCTGGGTGGTGATCTCGCTCATTTCATACAGCTGATCAGGAACCGCGACAGAAAGGCCCTGTTCAGCTATGCAAAGCAGTGCATCGATATCCTGTACAAGTCAGCCAGCAGCTATAACCTTCCTTTTACTACCATCGCGCTGGTGCGGGGAGAGGCCCTTGGCGGCGGATTTGAAGCAGCGCTTTCAGCCAATGTGATGATTGCCGAGCGCGGCGCCCGCTTTGGTTTCCCTGAGACTGTGTTTGGCATGTTTCCCGGCATGGGGGCCTTCAGTTTTCTCGCCCGACGGCTGAATCCGGCACTGGCCAAGCGAATAATTGCCAGCGGCAAGGTCTACACTGCAGAAGAACTGTATGAGATGGGTGTGGTTGATGTGCTGGTCCCGGATGGAACGGGCAAGGAAGCGGTCTACGATTACATTCAGCATCAACGCAGCCGCAGTACCGGTTTTCACGGACTGGAGCGGATCGTCGAGCAGTACAATCCCCTTTCATACCAAGAACTGCTGGACGTGGTGACGGTGTGGGTGGATACAGGGATGCAGCTTTCCAATAAAAATCTGCGCTTGATGGAATATCTGGTTGCTGCTCAGGAGAAACGCTGGTGTAACCCGGAACAAGCCGCGTCGCACTCCCTCGCCGGCTGAGACATCCACCTCCCCCATGATCAGGAAGGGATGGGGGGAGGGCGCGTCTTCAGTTCACCACTGGCTTACGCTCCTCGATGAAAGATGCGAGAGCTGACACCCCTCGCTTCAGGGCGGCTGCTAGTTGCTGCAGCCGCTCCTTCCCCTCGAGGGTCAACTGGCTGGGCGACATCTGCTCCATTTCCTGAGCGATTCCCGCCAGCTCACTCAATCCCAGGTTGAGCGCTGAGCCTTTCAGAGCGTGCGCCAGTTCCTTGAAGTGGGTGTGGTCACGAACCGCCAATGCCTCTGTCATTCCCTGCAGCAACTGCCCTCCCTCCAGTTCGAGTTTTTCCTGCAGGGTATATAGAAAGGCCGTGTCGGGTGCCAATGTCATGACCTCGTGCAGTACCTGGGTATCGAGAATTGGCGGGGGCAATTCGTGCGCGCTCTCCTCAGTGGGTAACTGTTCGGCTGTCCCGGATGCTGATGAGCTTGGAACGGCCCTGGCGATGGTTTCAAGCAGCCTGGCGGCGGAAATGGGCTTGGTCAGAAAATGTCGTATCCCCACCTCTTCACAGGCCCGGCGTGCATCGAGAGTGGCATTTGCAGTGAGCATGATGAAGGGCAGAGGATGATCATCGCTGGCATGGGCGAAACGATACATCCGATAGGCGTCCAGGCCGCCCAGTTCGGGCATGTGCATATCGACGATCACCAGGTTGTATGATTGTCGTTCCAGCTCCTCCAGTACCTGTTGGCCATTTTCCACCAATGTGTGTTGATGGCCGGCGCGCTCGAGGATCCGGCCAATCACCATTCTATTGATACTGTTGTCTTCGGCCACCAGAATGCGCAGTGCCTGCCCGGCCTGTTGCTTTTGGGTAAAGTGATCGGAGAGATTGATGATGCCTTCAGTATCATAGTGGTTTGATTTGGACGCATGGAGGGCGTTGAACAGCAGCGCCTTGTCGAATGGCGCCGTGATTCGATAGATTTGATTGGTGATCTGCTCCGCATCGGCTATCACGATCGGGTTGTCTGCTTCCTGCACCAATAAAATGCTGATATCCGGCAGCGTCAGCTCGCTCCCCAGAGAGATGAGGAAACGCTGCATCTCCTGATCGATGGGCACGCCATCGATAATGATCACTTCGTAGGGTGTGTTGCCCGGGTTTTGCATCAGTGTCCGTAATGCCTCACGTGGGCCGCAGACGTCACTGTATGGTACTCCCCAGCCCAGCAAGGTGTGGGAGATGTCGGTATGGATCCCCTGCTGCCGGCAAATCCTGAGCACCCGGCACTCCTTGACCTGTTCCATCTCCCTCTCGTCCACCAGTTCCTCCTGATGGGGAAACTCAACATCGAACCAGAAGGTGGTGCCAATGCCGGGCGTACTTTGCAGGCCTATGCGTCCCCCCATCAGTTCCACCAGGTTCTTGGCTATCGAGGTGCCCAGTCCGGTACCGCCAAAACGGCGGGTGGTGCTTTCATCGGCCTGGGCAAAGTTTTCGAATATCCGGTCGCGTGCTTCGTCCGACATGCCGATGCCGGTATCGATGATCTCGAATCGGACCAACGAATGGGTGTCATCGCCCCGAATCGTATGACAGCGTACTTCCACTGAACCCTGGTCGGTGAATTTTATTGCGTTGCCGACGAGATTGATCAGTATCTGGCGCAGCCGATGAGGATCGCCGATGAGACGATAGGGGGTTTCCAGGCCGATGTGCGAAGTGAGGCGCAACTGTTTCTTTTCCGCTTCCGGCATAAACATACGGATGGTGGTTCCAATCAGATTATGGAGATCGAAATCAACCTTTTCGATCACCACTTTGCCGGCCTCGATCTTGGAAATGTCCAGGATGTCCTCGATCAGTTTGAGCAGGGTATGGCCAGAGGCATTGATGGTCTCGACATACTCGCGCTCTTCCGCACCCAGGTTGGCCGACTCCAACAGCTCTCCGGTGCCGATGATGCCGTTCAGCGGCGTGCGGATTTCATGACTCATGCGGGCCAGGAATTCACTCTTCGCCCGATTCGCCTGTTCCGCCTTCAGCCGTTCATTGGTAATGCGTTTGATCAGAAGCGCAGTGTAGGCAGGAATCAGTATCAGAGCGATCAACAGGCCGATGGACAAGCCACGATTCTCGATCCAGAACGGGGTGGTAAGAATGACGTAGCCGAAACCCGCCACCGAAAAGGCCGTGGCGACATAGAGATAACGTTCACCAAAACGAAATCCATTGCCAAGGATTATCCACAGATAGACCGGATACCAGGGGGTCCCGAGGGCATCTGTAATAGCCAGTAAATAGCTGGATATCGAGATGTCCGCAGCAATCCCGAGCACCCGGCGTGGCACGGATTTTCCGGGCCGTAACAGGGTGGATACCAGGAGCGCCATGGAGAAGAGAAAAAAGATACCGAAAGTGATACCAAGAGGCCATTCTGGTATACTCCCAGGGTCGCTCAGGCGGAGAGCGAGCAGATAAATCAACACGCCTGATGCGATCAGAATACGGAGAAACAGCTGTTCGAGTTCCGGGCCGGGCCGGCTGTTGATATGACGGAACAGGAAGTTCCGGATTATGGAATGGAGTGGCATGGCAAGAGTAGTGTATTTATATCCGATCTTAGAACAATAACTTGTTAATCAATGATCCAGGCCGCTTTTTTCCAGCATTAAGACAACACTAGCAGGTAATCCTACGACATGACACAGAATATCGAAAATTCCATCATCAAGGTCATTGCCCAGCAGAAGCACCTGGATCCGGTTGACATCAGTCTGGATTCATCTCTCGAGGAATTGGGGATCTCATCGCTGGACGCAATCACCATTGTTTATGACATCGAGGAGCTATTCGATATCGAGGTGCCAAACGAGAAGCTGGAAAGCCTACGTAGCGTCAAGGATATCGTCGATGGCATTTCCTCACTGCTCCCGACCAAGGTTTAGGCATCGTGTCCCATAAAGTGGTGGTCACCGGGCTTGGTGTAATCTCAGCCCTGGGTCCTGACCGTCATCACTTCTGGTCCGCACTCAGCTCCGGAAAATCAGCCATTGCCGATCTTGCCGGTTTTCCGGCCGAAACCCTGAAAGTCAGCATCGGCGCTCAAGTGCAGAACTTTAATCCAGAGCAGCACTTTTCCAACAGCCTGCTGCCATTGCTCGATCGCTATTCTCAGTTCGCGCTACTGGCAGCTCGGGAAGCAGCCGCTGATGCCGGTTTGGATGCGCTTCAGCTGCATCGCAGTGCCGCAGTGATCGGCACCGGATGCGGTGGCAAGGAAACGGATGAGGAAACCTATCAGCGTCTCTATCGGGAAGGCAAGCGTCGTGCACATCCCCTGACCATTCCCAGGGGAATGCCCAGCGCGGCAGCCAGCCAGGTGAGTATGCAACTGGGCATCGCCGGCCCGGTGTTCGCGCTTTCCAGTGCCTGCGCCTCGGCCAACCACGCCATAGCGCAGGCGGCCGCGCTGATACGTTCCGGCATGGTGGATGTAGCCATCGCCGGAGGCACCGACGCACCATTCACCTTTGGCCTGTTGAAGGCGTGGGAGGCGATGAGGGTGTTGGCCACCGACACCTGCCGACCGTTTTGTGTTGACCGCCAGGGGCTGGTTTTGGGTGAAGGGGCCGGCATGGTGGTGCTGGAGTCAATGGCGCACGCAGAAAGACGCGGTGCGAATATCCATGCTGAACTGGCTGGTCTGGGCATGTCAGCCGATGCCGGTCATATCACCGACCCGTCCGTGGAAGGTGCAGAGAAGGCAATGACGGCCGCCCTGCAGGATGCAGGCATGTCGGCCGCTGAAATCGATTACGTGAATGCCCACGGTACCGGAACCCAGGCCAATGACGTGGCCGAGACGCGTGCATTACGCAACGTGTTTGCCGGTCATGCCGAAAAACTGGCCGTTTCATCCACCAAATCCATGCATGGTCATGCACTGGGTGCTGCCGGTGGCCTGGAGTTCGTTGCCACTGTGCTTGCCCTGAAGGAGGGCGTGGTCCCGCCGACGGCGAATTTTACCCGCCCCGGGGAGGGTTGTGACCTCGACTATGTCCCCAACGAGGCAAGGCGCATGACGGTGCGTGCGGCGATCAGTAATTCATTTGCCTTTGGCGGCCTCAATGCCGTGCTGGTGGTACGCCAATTGTAGTGTAGGCAATCCTTGGCCTGTGCATGACCAGCTCTCTGTTGCTTGAACCATCATTTTTTCTTGCGATAGAGGTAATGGCCGTTGCCGTAAATGGTGCCGTCCAGGGGGGCGAACAGCACCACTTTGCAGAGAGTGAAGTAATCGTTCCAGTGCCGTACCTGTTCGCTGTCCAGAATCTTTCCGTACAGCTGTTCCATATTGGACCAGAAACGCCGGTGCCACTGGTCCAGGGTTCGCCAGTAGTTCATTCCGTTAAGATACCAGCTGCCTGACAAGTGGAAAAAGTCCGTTTGTTGCTGCATGGTCCGGTGAGACCAGATGCGGCCGCCAGGGAAATATTTTCCAATCAGGGTGTTGTTCGAATCCTGATACTGGGGGAATTCCGGGATCGAGACAATGAGGTGGAGGTAGCAGATCCCATCATCCTTGAGCAGTCGGGCGATCTGCTCGAACGCCTTGTGCATATTGTTGATATGCTCGAACAGGCCGATGGCGAACACCGCGTCGAAGTGACCGTCGATATCGACAGGATTTTCCTCGGCACCGAACACACCCTGAATAAGCCGGCAACGCCCCCCTCCATCGATGGCGTGGGACGGATCTGCCATACACTCTCTGATGTATTCCGCCTGCACACTGCTGGAAGTGACGCTGGTGACCCGGATGTTTGGATAAGTCTCGAACAGATAGGTCTCAAAAGAACCAAAACCACAACCCAGATTGAGGATGTGTTCATCTCCGTTGAGTTCTGCGCGTTCGCAGATCAGTCGAAACTTCTCTCTCTGCGCCTGCTCCAGTGAGCGTTCCTCGTTTAGCACAGCATCCGCATCCTCCCCATAATAAGCCATGGTATAGGCCATGTAATGGTCATCCAGAAAACTGCGGAAGAGTGGGAAATCCTGATCGTAGTGCTCATCCATGAGCGCATCGTTCTGCAGCACCATCGGTCCCTGATCAGCGCTTACGTGAAGATCGGCAGAATGGGGTTGCAGGCTCGCATATTCGCGGGAGAAGTAACGTGTGAGGTGAGATTCATACTTCTTCAGCTCGTCAGAGCCATAACAGAAGATACCTTGTGCGTGTAAACGCTCTATTGCAGATGTTGGCATCGATACATCGTATTCCGCTTATTCCCGATAGACGATGAATTTAGCATGATTGGTGAGGTATTGCTGCAATGCATGATAGGAATCTTTGCTGCACTGTTCCAACTGTTCCAACAATCCGGGGGCACTCTCAGCAAAATCTTCCGCCTGTATCCGGGTGACCCTGCTACCCATTTGGTAGAGGTCCAGCGCCCCCAGGCAGCCTGCGCTGTCCTTCAGGACATGGCCCAGGTCACGGAACTTGGAGTAATCGTCCGTTTCCAGTGCCAGTTGCAGCTTTTCCAGAGTAGCGCGTGTATCACGCTCGAAATTTTCCAGCAAACGGTTCAGGAAGCGTTCACCTTTGCCCAGGTCGGCAAGCTCCTGCAGTCGCTGTCTATCGAGAGAAAGACCATTTACCTCAAGGATTCTGGATCGATCCGACTGCGTGTTGCCTTGTCCGGGGTCCTTGTCCAGCATGGAGCGATGACGGCTCTGCAGACTCAGCTCTATCGCCTTGTGCAGATCGTCGACGGCAACAGGTTTGGTCAGAATAGCCCCGATGCCGGCTCTCAGACAAGCCTGGATCATTGTGTCCGCATCCTCATCCAGCAGAATGACAAAGGGTATCGATGGTCGGTTCGGATGGGCGAAGCGGTGAAGCTTGAAGGCATCCAGGCCGGAAATCTCTCCCAGTTGAAAAGTAACGATTGCCAGGTCGAAGCGGTGGTTGTCCAAAGCACCGAGAACTCTGGCGCCGTTGTCGACCAGAAACACCTGATGTCCCGCTTGTTGCAGTGAACGGCTGATCCGCTGTTTTTCCCTGGCATCTTTTTCCGCCAGCAGGATGCTGAGTGGCTGGTTGTTGCTTTTGCTGTGATAGCGATCGACCAATCTGATCACCCGCTCGCAGGTCGGGTCCGGATTGTCGATGCGATGCAGTGCATTGAACAGGAGTGTTTTGTCCAAAGGGGAGGTGAGCAACTCCGAATAGCCAGCCAGATAAAGCTGTTTTTTCATTTTTTCCTGGACGTTGGCACCGATATGAATCAGATGGCAGTGTTGCAGTGCTGCATCGGACTTGATGGTACGTGCCAGGACTTCACTGCTCATCCCCAATCTACCCTGGTCGACGATGACCACCCGGAAAGGGGTCTCCTGGTCAGCGGCTGCTATCAATTCATAAAATGCACGGGCAGCACTATTGGCCAAGACGACACTCGCTCCCCAGGACTTCAGGTATTCTTTGACCCGGTGTCGATCACTGATATCGCTGGAGATAAGCAGGATGCGGGTATCATGGAGTTCATGCCCGTTGGGGTGGAAATCTGTCATTTGCAGTTCCTTCGCTCATATGGTCGTATGGCTCGTTTCATCCGAGAATTGATTTCTAATCGATAATATCTGATCCAGGCGGTTGAAAAAGGCATCAATACACTCGGGGTCGAAGTGTTTGCCACGCTCCTGTCGCATATATTCCAACGTCCTCTCGATGGACCATGGCTTCTTGTACGGACGTTCCGATTGCAGCGCATCGAAAACATCTGCCACTGCTGCCACACGGGCCTCGACGGGGATCTCGGTTCCAGCGACACCATACGGATAACCGTTGCCGTCGAACCGTTCATGATGACCCAGTGCGATGATTGCACCGGACTTCAGGAAGTGGGAAGGGCTGCCATGCAGGATGTCATGGCCGATTTTGGTATGCGTCTTCATGGTGATCCACTCCTGATTCGTCAGTTTCCCCCGTTTCAGAAGAATCTGATCAGGAATTCCGATTTTTCCGATGTCATGCATGGGGGCAGCGTGGCGGATGATTTCGCACGTTTCCTGATCGAGCCCCAGCTCCTCTCCGATTTGGCAGGCATACTCCGCCATTCTGATGACGTGATTGCCGGTGTCTTCATCCCGATACTCGCCGGCCTTGGCCAGGCGCAGCAATGTCTCCTTTTCCCGCTGCTGCAGCTCATGGGTCTTGGCGAACACCTCCTGTTCCAACCAGTGGGCGCGGTCCTTGATGATCTGCTGTTGTTGATGCAGCTGCAGCAGATTACGGCAGCGGGCCCGGCACTCATAGTGGTCGATGGGCTTCGACAGGAAATCAGTGGCCCCGGCCTCCAGGGCACGATAACGCACTGTCTTGTCATCGACACAGGTGATGATGACTACAGGAATATCCGTGCATGAGGGAATTTGCCGAAACCAATGGGTAAACTCGACGCCGTCCATATTGGGCATCTTGTAGTCCGTTATCACCAGGTCATGGCTATTCTTTTTGGCCCATTCCAATGCTTCGATGGGGTTGGAAAAACTCACCACATGCAACGCATCGTCAATGGAGTGTATCAACTCCTCAAGGATCATCCGACTGATCGATTGATCATCAAGGATCAAAACGGTCGACATATGTCGCTCCCCGTGTAAATGCCAGCACCCCTGCTCTTGCTTATCGTGTGATCCGGTCGTCCTTTAATTCCGAATTATCTAATATAATTAAGTATAATTCATTTAAAAACATAATGATAGGCGACATTTGCTAGAGCCATCATTAAACTTTCGGTCTGCAGTCCGCAGGAAACGAAGGATGGATGTGGGGAACCAATCCGTCCTGCGCTGGTCCCCATATGGTCGGCAGGAAGGTGTCAGACTTTAAGGGATTTCTGATCGACCCATTGAACTGCATCTCATGGTAGAAAACTGCCCAATCCGCCTGAGCCGGAACCGATCAGAGAATCCTTCACCCATGCCCACGGTTGTATAATCAGGTCCCACAAGCCCGATATGGAGAAATTTTATCCCATGAAGAACAAAAAATTTGCCGTTGTGTTGATGCTTTTTCTATTCGTTACCGGCATGCAGGCGCAGGCGGCCCCGGTCATGGTGGATGGTGCCTGGTTGAAGGCGCATCTGAACGATCCCGGCCTGGTATTGGTCGATATGACTTCGGATGACACCCAGTATCAACGCTTTCATCTGCCAGGGGCAGTGCGGTTGCCGTATCAGGCACTGGTGCAAAAGCGCCGAGACGGTGTCAGCGTTCGTATCGATGATCAGCGTCTGTTTGCCATTCTGGGTATCCTGGGGATCCAGGCGAACAGCCACGTCGTGATCTATGATGACATGGGGGGATTGCAGGCGGCGCGGCTGTTCTGGGAGTTGGAACGAATTGGCCATCAGGCGGTTTCAGTGCTGGATGGCGGGTTGGTCAAGTGGGTGCTGGATGGCAGAAAAGTGGTCAACAAGCCGGCAAAGCCTGTGCGCGTGAGTTATCGCCCAATGGGGCCGGGACGACAAAATGAGGCGGATATTCAACAGGTGATGCGGGTAGTGTCCGGCGGTGGTGCATTGTTGTTGGACGTGCGGACGGAGCAGGAGTATACGGGTAATCCCCGGATGAAACGTAGCGGACACATACCTGGCGCCATCTTGTGGCCTTGGCAGCAGGCCGTTGATTTTGGTAACGGTTTTACCGCCAAGGATGCCGACCTGTTGGCAGCGAGTCTGAAAAAAGCAGGCGTAACCAAGGATCTGCCGGTGATCACCTATTGCCAGACCGGGCACCGGGCTTCGCGCGCCTATCTTACCCTGCGCCGGCTGGGGTTTGACAATGTCAGGATGTACGACGGATCCATGAGTGAATGGTCGAGAACCCCGGAGGCGCCATTGAAAACGGGAAGCGAGCGCTAGCCGCCAATGTTACACCCGGTTACACGAAAAACGCCATATTATTATGATATATAAATGAATTTTACGAATATTAGGTGGTAACGAAATGTAACTACCTACTGTTGAACGCGCCCTCGCACCAATCTGGCCACCCTCAGGCGGTATTTCCTCAATCGTCAATAGGTTAGGCTATTGACCCATTCGTACGGCATCGCATGGAGCGATGCCGTACAGTCGAAGGCTGGCCCGCAGGGCGAATGACAGGGATGTCATTCGTAAAATCCGCCTGAGAACGATCATCTCGGCACGATCATCGCGTTCCCGGGTGCAACAATGGGGCTAGGGCTCGATCAACGTGATAATTCTGAGTTCAGTAGGCTCGTCACTGGATATCCCGGTCGCTAGCCTCGATGAAGGCCTGACGAAAGGCGTCATAGTCCGTCACCACCGGGAACTGCGGGAATTCGTCGATCACATTTTGTGGCGGACGAAATAGAATGCCACGGTCGGCCTCTTTCAGCATGCTGGTGTCATTGTAAGAGTCACCCGCGGCGATGACACGGAAGTTGAGGCCATGGAAGGCCTTCACCGATTGGCGCTTTGGATCCTTCTGACGGATGTGGTAGTCAGTGACGAAGCCGGTCTCATCGACACTCAGTTTATGGCACAACAGGGTAGGGTAGCCCAACTGACGCATCATTGGGGCAGCGAATTCATAGAAGGTATCGGAGAGGATCACCACCTGAAAGCGCTCTCGCAGCCAGTCCAGGAATTCCCGGGCACCCTCCAGAGGTCCCATGTCGTCGATCACTTCCTGGATATCGGGCAGCCCAAGCTCGTGTTCTGCCAGGATACGCAGCCGTTGGCGCATCAATACGTCATAATCGGGGATATCACGCGTCGTGGCACGTAGTTCATCGATACCGGTGCGCTCGGCAAAATTGAGCCATATCTCCGGGATCAGGACCCCTTCCAGGTCAAGGCATGCAATCTCCACCCTGTTTCTCCATAATAACTTCAAAGATATAAACCCTCAGAGTTATTGCAAGCGTCGGCCAAAACTCGATGAGGGTGGGGCACCAGTGGCCGGTATGGCGAGCGTAGTCAGACCTGCAGATGAGTCGTCACTAGCCAGCGGCCCCCGCTCCAGGCGTGGATTCTACGTCAATTCCAACGCTCGCGGTACCGTTGAAGTGGGGCCGCCCGGGTGCGATCGATACGCTTCACTGAATTTGCACAAGGGCGATGTCCATGTTAGAGAAATCTGGGTAAGCTCTTCCTTATTTCAGCAGGATCATGCGTGGACAGGTTCTTCGGGATCGCCCCGGTAACCAGCTTTTGCAGGGGGCCGGGAAGATGTTTTCGTAACAATCCCAGGAACTCCGGCGCGGCGATGATATAGAGTTTTTCCAGTTCTCCAGTAGACCTGGCGGATTCAAGCAGGTTGCATATCTCATCGGCAAAGCGATTCGCCTCTTCATGCTTGGCGTCCACTTTCCCTTCCTTCGAATGCCGGGACCCGCCCGGATCACGGTCCCGTCCGGCCCGGTCAGAAATCAGGTCCCCTTCATGCAACCGGGAGGCAGGGTGTGTCAATGTCGTCTTCTCAGTAAGTGCTGCAGCAGGGGTATCAGCAAAAAAAACTCTGGCTCGACTCGTGTCTGCGACAACAATCCAGGTCTTACTCATCGCTTACCTCCTGTTGATTGTAAAGAGACAACTTTCCCTCTCTATCAATATAAGTGAAAATGGAACAAATTCCTATTTCCATTCCGGCCCGTATTGCCGTTCAGAGGGAGCAAGAGCAGGATGGATACCGATATCAAGCAGATGAGCCGTCGTTCTCTCGAGAATGAGGTGTTGTCCCTGAGACGGCAGGTGGCACAACTGGAACGTGCTGCCGCAGCTCGTCACGAAAGTGACAAGGCACTGGCTGAGTGCGAGGAAAAATACCACAGCACCATGGAATCTGCCCTGGTGGGGATCTATGTCATACAGGATTTGCAGTTCAAATATGTCAATCCGACCATGGCTGGATTCTTTGGCTTTCGACCTGAAGAGATGGTTGATCGCCTGGGACCGCTGGATATGCTGATTCCAGAACAGCGTGATCAGGTCGGGAAGAACCTGCAGCGCCGTGCGCATGGAGAGGAGGGACGTCCCTATGAGATTGTCTGCCTGCGCAAAGACGGCACTACCTTTGACGCTATGGTGTGGGGCAAGGGCATCACCTATAACGGCCGTCCTGCCTCGGTCGGCACCTTGATGGATGTCTCCAATCTCAAGGCGGTACAGAGACGGCTGGAAGATCACCGCAAGCACTTGCAGGAGCGGGTATCGGAACAAACAGAAAAACTCCGGCTGGCCAACCGGCATCTGCAGCATGATATCAAGGCGAGGATAGAAGCGGAGGAAGCGCTGCGCATCAGTGAGGGCAGACTGCGCAGCCTGATCAATGCCACAGAGAACGACTTGGTGATGTTGTTCGATCATGAGCGCCGGGTTGTCATCGCCAACGAGCGTTCGGCCCGTACCTTTGACCGTGCCACGCCGGAACTCATTGGCGCAGATTTTCTCGAACTCGTGGCCGAAGAGAGCAGGGATGAATGTGGGCAGCGGCTGTCAGAAGTGCTTGCCAAGGGAGAGTCGAAGCGTATCGAGAAGCGGCTGGGCGATCATTGGTATGACATCAATCTCTGTCCTGTGCCCGGGCCGGAAGGGGGCTCCCAGGCCATGGCCATGTTCGCCAGGGACATCACGCACCGCAAACTTATCGAGCAGGCCTTCGAAAAAGCCAAGGAGGATGCGGAGCGGGCAAACCGGGCCAAAACCCGCTTTTTGGCAGCGGCAAATCATGACCTTAGACAGCCACTTCAGGCACTCTCTTTGCTGCTGAGCGCTATAGCCTACTACGACATGGATGACCAGGCCCAGAGGGTCGTCAAGGACATGAAGAGCACCCTGTTGGTTATGGAGTCACTGCTGAATTCACTCCTTGATATCAGCAAACTGGAGGCGGGCACCATCATACCCGATAAGGTCCATTTTGCCGCTCAACCGTTTTTGCAGCATCTGCAGACCCAGTTCAAGGGGCAGGCAGGGGAGCGTAATCTTGATCTGCGTGTCGTGTCGGTCAACACCATACTTTATACGGACCCCGTGTTGCTGGGCCGCATTCTGCAAAATTACATATCCAATGCGATCCGGCACGCCCGTGGTGACCGCATCATCATCGGCTGTCGTCCGGCGGGCAAGCATCGGCGCTTCGAGGTATGGAACGCGGGAGAGGGTATTCCCGATGACGAACAGGAGCGCATCTTCGAAGAGTTTTACCAATTGGGTAATCCGGCACGAAATCGCAATCAGGGGTTGGGATTGGGACTGGCAATAGCAAAACGGATGGCAGACCTGCTGGGACTCGATCTCGGCGTTCGGTCGATAGTGGGGAAAGGCGTCGTATTCAGCGTCGATGTGCCTTGTGGTGAGCGGGCCCAGCCACTGCAACACGACGCCGGTTCAGAGCAACCAATACCGCAAAAGAAACAAGGGCAGGGCACGATATTGGTTGTGGATGATGACGAGAGCGTACTGTATGCCATGGAGCGCCTGCTCCATCTGTGGGGATTCAAGGTATTGAGTACAGGCAGGGCAGAGACAGCGTTGCAACTGATCGAGCGTAACACTGCAACTGAGATCCGTTGCGTTCTGCTCGATTACCGCCTGCCAGAGGGCTGGAACGGGGTCTCCTTACACCAGGAGATGTGCAAACGAGCCGGGTATGAACTTCAAACCATCCTGGTAACTGGAGACACGGCAGCGAAGAAACTGCGGGAAGTCGAGGATAGCGGGTTGCCACTTCTGCATAAGCCGGTCAACCCCAATGATTTGTATGAATCCATCCAGCGCTTGATCAACGAGCGAAGGCAGCAGTAGTTCCTGCGTTGCGCCGACCATAGGTGACCACAGGTGCAAAAAATACCATTTTGTTCTTTGAATTACCGCGGCCGTATCATGCAGGTGGCTTTTTTGACGATCGTGCACAGGATGGGGAGGTGGATGTGTCAATTTTTTTTACTCTGCTGTCGGCGAGAGACGACTTCTGAATTCCTAATGCATTGAATATCAAAGATAATCAATATATGGAATAGAAATTGCTAAAAGTTAATTGTGTACTGTCGAATTGCAGAGGACATAAGGGATGAAAACTCAGTCGTGGCCAGATCGTTCACCCAGTCCGGAGCCAGCGCCGGACCCACTGCTTTGAGCACCAGCAGGAAAATCACCGAAATCCAACAGGGCTTTTTTGCGGAGGTATGATAAATGATGTCCGATTTCATGGCATTGAAGCATGATTCGAAGCATGGTGGGCAGACATGGCAAGCCCCTCAGCAGGCGCTTGGGATGGAAACTGCCGCCAATACCAATACCCGTCTGCAAGAAGCCGACAGCTATGATGCTACCCTCACTCCGTTGGAAGAGATAGACCCCTATGCCTATCGAATGGTCATGTTCGGCTGGGCTTGATACTTCAATTCTGTACCCCCGTCATACCATCAGCGGTGGCGAAAAATCACGAAATAAAATGATAAAGCTGTGCAGTCATTATCCCTGCTTCGGCAGGGATTTTATTTTGCTGAATAGTCATGACACAACAGATATCAGAATAGAAAATGCCTCATCTATCTTTTCTCTGGAAGTGTAGAAATGGGGTGAAAAACGGACCCCTCCACCACGGCATGCGCAGATTACACCTCTAGCCATCAGCCGCTGATAAGCCTCTTCCGCCGCCATACGGCGTGGACGAAAAGTAACGATCCCGGACCGGCGATGCTCGCTGGTTTCGGTCATTATCTCCAGTAAATTATCATGTATATTACATAATTCTATGAAATATCGCGTGTTATCCAGCACCATATTTTCGATGAGATGAATCCCAACATACTGAATCAATGACAGACTTGCGCTCAATGCATGTATACCGAGCATATTCGGGCTGCCACACTCAAAGCGTCTTGCACTGGCTGCCGGTGTCCATTCGAGACTATCGTACGCACTGGGATCGGCCAGCATATGCCAGCCATACTCATGCAGCCGGAGATCATCACGAATTGACGGGCGGCTGTAGAAGAGCGCCAGTCCTTCGGGTGCCATCAACCATTTATGGCCATCCGCCACCACAAAATCGGCTTGGCAGCTCTCTACGTCAAAATTCAACGCGCCAAGGCTTTGTATGGCATCGACACAAAAGAGAATGTCATGTCGCTGACAGAAGCGGCCGATCTGTTCCAGATCGATACGCAGACCGTTGGCATACTGTACTGAGCTGGTAGTGATGAGACGCGTATTTTCATCGCATTGGGCAAAAAGCGACTGTTCCGGACTCTCATCTGTCGTCAGGTCCAGGTCCACCAGTCTGGTCTCAACCCCAAATCGCTGCAGTGATTGCCATACCACGCGATTGGAGGGGAACTCCTGCCTAAAGAGAACGACATTGTCGCCGGCTTTCCAGTCGATTCCATAGGCGATGGCTGAAAGCGCCTCTGAGGTATTCTTCATCAATGCAATATCGTCCGCAGATGCTGCATTGATCAGGTCGGCCAACTGTGTACGCAACAGCTGTTCGGTTTCGATCCATTGCGGATAATCTGCCGCGCCACGTCTCGTATTAGTTTCAGCAAACGCTTCAATTGCACGCGCAGTACGCTGAGGCCAGGGTGAAACAGCTGCGTGATTCAGGTAGATCAGCGATTCATCCAGCTGAAATTCTGCGGAGATCGTAGTCTCGATGGCGTGATTCGATGAATTCTGCGTCATTTGAGGCCTTATGGTCTGTGATTACGAAGGGAATTTCTACTCAAGCGTACCAGGAACCTGTTCCTGCCAATAACCTAATCCGATGACAGTATTGGGAAACTGATCCGCGCAATGTGGAGATTAGCAAAATAGATATGTCAGCGAGTAGGGTATTAGGCTGATCGAAAGAGGCGCATAAATGGCTTGTGTGCTAGATGTGAGACCATGAGGACAATCGGATGTTCGGTAACATTGAAGTGGATAACTTCACGCCTCTCATGTCTGAGCACTAGGAATTGTAAATGGCTCCCAAAACCCGCGCACAGATGGCGAAGTCAGCCTACAGGGA